>NZ_JBIVHS010000023.1:0-158801 GCF_044749365.1 Kitasatospora sp. NPDC089509
GGCCGCGGTGACGTTGGCGGCTGCGGCGAGCTCTGCCGGCGGGGCGAAACGCCGCTCCTCCTTGAGCAGGTTGGCCAGGCTCTCGTTGCTCAACGCGCACTCCTCATCGAGTTCATGATCTGGGGCGATCCCGTGCGTGGGGATTGTCCCGTGTGTCCCAGCGCACAAGCTCACCAGGCGAACGGGCCAGTTGACAAGAGGCTCCTTGGAATTGGTGTAGACCTTTGACCGATCGTCGAACGACCGACCGCGCAGCCCGCCGATCGGGACGGCAGGCCGCGCGGTGGCCGGTGGGCCCGTGCCCCGGCCCGCCCGGCGGAGACACGGACCCGGCTCTCAGGCGGCCAGCTGGGGGCCCTCCTCGCCGCCGTCGACCGAAACCCGGCTGTCGTTTCTCACCCGTTCGGCCGAATCGTCGTCAGGTCGGCCGGTGGCGCGGGCCTCGACCGGGCTGAACGTCCCGGCGGCGCGGTCGAGGACGTAGGCCTGGGCGGTGGCGAAGTCGAAGTACATCCCGACCAGCCGTAGGCTGCCCTCCTCGACCCGGCGCTCCACCGCCGGGTTCGCCATCAGCTGATCCAACTGCTGGACCACGTTGGTGATGCAGAGCTGCTCCGCCAGGTCGACCACCGGCCGGTCGGCGAACTCGGCCGGGGCCCGTCGGAGCCGGTCCAGCGAGCCGCGGCCGTTGCGCAGCCAGCGGGTCAGCGGGGTGGGCGGCCCGGGGCGCTCGTGCACCCCCTCCAGCAGGGCCTTCATCGCGCCGCAGCCGGAGTGGCCGCAGACCGTGATCGAGCGGACCTCCAGCGCCTCGACCGCGTACTGCACCGCGGCGGCCACGGAGTCGTCGGCCGCACCGGGCTCGAACGGGGCCGGCACCAGGTTGCCCACGTTCCGGACGGTGAAGAGGTCACCCGGGCCGCTGTTGGTGATCATGCTGGTCACCATCCGGGAGTCCGCACAGGTCAGGAAGAGCTGGGAGGGCGACTGCCCCTCCCGCGCCAGCCGGGCGAGCTCGGGCCTGATCAGCGGGGCGGTGTGCTGCTGGAACACCCGGACGCCGTCCAGCAGCCGGCCGTGCGGATCCTCCTGCTGCTCGATGCAGTGGTGACCGACCCAGGGCGTCCAGGCCCGGCAGCGGTGGGGGGCCGGCGAGCTGCCGGCGCGCACGGTGCCGTCGGGGTCGAGCACCTCGTCGTCCTGGCGCCGGGTCACCAACGAGACCCGCCCGCCCGCGGCCTGGTGCCCCGTCCGCCAGTCGTGCAGCGTTTCGTAGGCCGCGTGGTCCAGGAAGGAGCCGTCGTGCACCACGGTGACCTCGGCGCCCGCCGGGATCCCGGTCAGCGCCCGGCTCAGCCGGGGGACGGCGGTGAAGGTGAGCGGCCCGTGGGTCTGGACGGTGACCGAGCCGTCGGGGCCGGTCTCGACGTCCACGTGGGCGCGGGTCAGCCGGTACAGCGCGAGCAGCACGGCGGTGCCGGCGCCGAGGCCGACCCCCCACAGCACCCCGAAGGCCACCACGGCGAGCAGGGTGGTCAGGTAGACCGGGAACTCGCGGTGCCGGTGCACGTTGCGGATGTGCGCGAAGCTCACCATCTGCAGGCCGACCACCAGCACCAGCGCGGCCAGCGCGGCGAGCGGGATCCGGCGCAGTCCGCCGGTCAGCGCCAGCGCGGCGACGAGCACCCAGACGCCGTGCAGCACCGAGGCCCACCTGGTCTGCCCGCCGGCCCGGATGTTGGCGGTGCTGCGGACGGCGCCGCCGGCGATCGGCAGTCCGCCGACCAGCCCGCTGACCAGGTTGGCGAGGCCCTGCCCGCGCAGCTCGCGGTCGAGGTCACCGGTGCGCTGGGACATCCGGTCCACCGCCACGGCGGACAGCAGCGACTCCACGCTCGCGACGGCGGTGACGGTGAGGACGGCGGCGAGCACCCCCGCGAGCGGACCGTGCGGCAGCGCGGGCACGAGCGAACTCGGCTGCCAGGCGGGCAGTTCGATGTGGGCGAGCCGGAGGTCCAGGGCGAGGGCGAGCAGGGTCGCGACGGCCACCGCCACCAGCGGGCCGGGCACCTTGGCCAGTCGGGCGCCGAACTCGCCCGCGCGGCCGGGGAGTCGGCCGAGCCGGGACCAGCCCAGCAGCACGGCCACGGTCACCGTGCCGGCCAGCAGCGCGGGTGGGTGCGGACCGGCCAACTGCCCCGGCAGCGCGAGGATGTTGGCGATCGCCGAGCTCTGCGGGGAGCCGCCGAGGACGACGTGCAGCTGTGCGATGGCGATGGTGAGCCCGACCCCGGCCAGCATGCCGTGCACGATCGCGGGCGAGACCGCGAGTGCCGTCCGGGCCACCCGGCGTGCACCGAGCAGGAGTTGGAGCAGCCCGGCGGCGGCGGTGACGGCGCAGGTGGCCCGCCAGCCGTACTGGGCGATCAGCCCGGCGGTGATCACGGTCAGTGCGGCGGACGGGCCGCTGACCAGGAGCGGGGTGCCGCCGAACAGCCCGACCACGATGCCGCCGACGGCCGCGGCGGCCAGACCGGCGGTGAACGGGGCGCCGGTGGCGAGCGCGATGCCGAGGGAGAACGGCACGGCGATCAGGAAGACCACCAGGGAGGCGGAGAGGTCCCACCCCCAGCGGGCCCGGGCACTGGGGCCCGGTGGCGCGTGGTCGGTGGTGTCGGAGGCGATGGGTGCGCTGGAGATGTCGAGGGTCATGGTCTTCCCGTCTGTCCGGGGGAACGAACGCAGTCAGGTCCGGCGGTGAGTCCGGGGTGGGGCTCGGGGGCGGATCGGCTGTCGTGGGTCGCGACGGTGTGGCGGGATGGCGTGGGCGCGGCGGGGGAGTGCGGGTGTCACCGGCCGGCGTCGACCATCTGGACCCGCCGAGGGCCAAGGCGAGGTGCGGGATTCTCACCGTGGGCCGTTGGGGCGGGTCATCAAGATTCGGTAAACCGAGAGTAATGAAAGCTTTGCACAACGTCGCTCCCGGAGGGAAGCGGAATATCCCGGGTTCACCCCATTGGGTGGTGTTCGAACCGACGGGAATCTGCTGGTGGGCGCGGTTCGGGGCGATGCGGCCGGGGCTCGGGGGCGATCCGGCCGGGGGTCGGGCGGTCGGGTCGGGGGCCGGGCGGTCGGGTCGGGCCGACACGGCGAACGGGCCGCGGCCTTCCCCGGGGTGAGGGGGAGGCCGCGGCCCGTCCGGTCCGTGGCGGTGCCGTCTGCGGAGGGGTCAGGCGGTGGCGCCCGCCGGGGTGGCCGGTGCGGCGGCGGGCGCGAACTCGCCGGGGAACCCGCCCAGGACGAAGTCCTCGTCCACCTGGGTCGCCAGGTCGATGCCGACCTTGGCGTTGGCCCAACTCTCCGCGTTGCGCCGGTGGAAGAGGACGGCCTGCTCGGTGTAGCGGTGCGCGTCGCGCAGCCCGTACGCCGTCTCGGCCTCGGCTCGCAGCTCCTCCAGCACGGCCCGGTTGGCCGGTTCCAGCGACTTCAGCGGCGGTTCGGCGCCCTGCTCCAGTCGGCGCACCCAGTCCGACTGCCCGAAGGTGGTGAGCAGGTCGTCGCCGACCTCGCGGCGCAGGAACGCCAGGTCGTCCGGGCCCTGCACCTTGTTGCCGATGACCCGCAGCTGCACCCCGAAGTCCCGGGCGTAGTCCCTGTACTGGCGGTAGACCGAGACGCCCTTGCGGGTCGGCTCGGCGACCAGGAAGGTCAGGTCGAAGCGGGTGAACAGGCCAGAGGCGAAGGAGTCCGAACCGGCCGTCATGTCGGTGACCAGGTACTCCTCCGGCCCGTCCAGCAGGTGGTTGAGCAGCAGCTCCACGGCGCCGACCTTGGAGTGGTAGCAGGCCACCCCGAGGTCCTCCTCGGTGAACGCGCCGGTCGCCAGCAGTCGGACCGAGCCCTCGTCGAGTGCGATCGGGCGGGCGCAGGCGGCGTAGACCGGGTTCTCCTCGACGATCCGCAGCAGGCGCGAACCACGGCCGGGCGGCGTGGTTTTGATCATCTCGTCGGCCGAACGGATCAGCGGGTTGCTGCCGCGCAGGTACTCCTTGATCTCCGGCAGGTGCGCGCCCAGCGAGGGCAGCTCGGCCGCCTGGGCGTCCGTCAGGCCGAGGGCGGGGCCGAGGTGCTGGTTGATGTCGGCGTCGACGGCGATGACCGGTCGGCCGATGGCGGCCAGGTGGCGGATGAACAGTGCGGACAGCGTGGTCTTCCCGCTGCCGCCCTTGCCGACGAAGGCGATCTTCATCTGGGGCTCCGGCTCTCGCTCTGGGCCCTGGGGAGGGGCCGCGTGCTCGGGGCGCGCGTGCGGGGGCGCCCCTAAGTGGAAATCGTTATCGTCTCCGATAGTGGTCATGCTAGCCGGGGTTTGGGTCCCGCCGGGGGAGGGAAGAGAGGATTGCCTCTAACGGGTGATGCGGGGTTGCTGTTCCGGGAGGGGCCGGCTGTTCATTACTCTCGGGTAGGTGAGCACTGGAACAGATCCCCTCGCCCCGTTGGCCCAGCTCCCCGGGGTGCCCGACGCCGTGGCCGAGGTGCGCAAGGCCGTCGACCGGCTCTACGGCCACCGGGTGATGCGTCGCCGCGCGGCCGAGGTCACCTCCGAGTCCGCGCTGCGCGGCGCCCGTGCCTCGGCGGCCGTGGCCGGGGCGAACTGGCCGCTGGAGGAGGTCCGGCGGCGCACCGACTTCAGTGCCGACGCCGAGGCCCGTACGGTCGGTGCGGCCCTGCGGATCGCCGCCGAGGCGGGCCAGCTGCTCAGCGTCTGGCGGCACTCGCCGCTCCAGGTGCTGGCCCGGCTGCACCTGCTCGCGGTCGGTGACGCCGACCCGGCCGCCGGTCGGCCGCGCCGGGCCGGGGAGCGCGCCGAGGAACTGTTCCCGCTGGACCTCGAACCGGTGGAGAGCGTCGAGGTCGAGGCCGTCGTCGGACCGCTGCCGGTGCTGCCGCCGGCGCCGGACGCGGAGGAGGTCGCGGCCCGGCTGGACCAGCTCTCCCGGCTGCTGGTGGCCCGTGCGGAGGGCCACGGCGTGGGCACGCCGGCCCTGGTGGTCGCCTCGGTGGTGCACGGCGAGCTGCTCGCCCTGCGGCCGTTCGGCAGCCACAACGGGCTGATCGCGCGGGCCGCCCAGCGGATCGTGCTGATCGCCGAGGGCCTCGACCCGAAGTCGATCTGCCCCGCCGAGGTCGGCCTGGCCGAACTGGGCACCGACGCCTACCGGGTCGCCCTCGCCGGCTACCTGGCCGGTACCGCCGAGGGGATGGCCGCCTGGATCGCCCACTGCGGGCGGGCGCTGCGGCTCGGGGTCCGGGAGAGCACGGCGGTCTGCGAGGCGATGCAGCGCGGGATGGCCTGACCTGGGTCGGCCGGAACGGAACGGGCCCGGACGGCCCGCACGGAACGGGCCGGAAAAGCGAGATGCGGCGGCACCTGATCCTGCTGGGTGCCGCCGCTGGTGCAGATACCGGGTGACCAAGCATGCACCGGAAGTGCCGATCAGACGGGGATCCTGCCCGTTCGTCTGGTCCGGCGGCCCGACAGCGGGTCGGCTGCATGTGGGTGCTCGGATATCTGTACACGCGGTCCGTGGGGCCTGAACTGCGTTGTCGGTTTGACCTCTTCGGTCCTGACCGGGTCTCGCGGGCCGTTGCTTCATTTGTATCGCGTTTCGCCCGAAAGGGGAACCCGAAACGAGAAGTCTGTGTCGATTGCCCGTTTTGCGGGCTTTCGTGCTAGTCGGTGCCCGGGGTGGGTGCCTCAGGCGGCGGGCCGGCGGCGCCGGGCCAGGTACCAGATGACCCCGGCGGTCACCGCGGCCGTCCCGACCGCCACGGCGGTCAGCACCGAACCGCTCGGCGCGGAGAACTCGGGCAGCCGCCGTCGCAGTTGCACCGGCCGGTCGAAGACCAGCACCGGCCACTCCCGGGCCTGCGCCTCCTTGCGCAGCGCGCGGTCCGGGTTGACGGCGGAGGGGTGGCCGACCGCCTCCAGCAGCGGCAGGTCGGTCGAGGAGTCGCTGTACGCGTAGGACGCGGCCAGGTCGTAGCCCTCGGTGCGGGCCAACTCCCGGATGGCGGCGGCCTTGTTCTCCGCGTAGGCGTAGTACTCGATCTCGCCGGTGTAGCAGCCGTCCTCGACCCGCAGCCGGGTGGCGATCACGTGGTCCGCGCCGAGGAGTTCGCCGATCGGCTCGACCACCTCGGAGCCGGAGCTGCTGACGATCACCACGTCCCGGCCGGCCGCGTGGTGCTGCTCGATCAGTGAGGCGGCCTCGTCGTAGATGATCGGGTCGATCAGGTTGTGCAGCGTCTCGGCGACGATCTCCCGGACCTGCTGGACGTTCCAGCCCCGGGTGAGCGCGGAGAGGTACTCGCGCATCTTCTCCATCTGGTCGTGGTCCGCGCCGCCGACCAGGAAGACGAACTGGGCGTACGCGCTGCGCAGCACGGCCCGACGGTTGATCAGGCCGCCCTGGTAGAACGGGCGGCTGAAGGCCAGCGCGCTCGATTTGGCGATGATGGTCTTGTCGAGGTCGAAGAAGGCGGCGGTGCGCAGTCCGTTCGGCCGGGGGCGGGCGGGTGCGCCCTGCTCCTCGGGCCCGGTGCGGTCGCCCTGGGACTCGTCGGCGTGGTCGTCGGCGTTCTCGGTGGTGTCCACGGGAACCGAGGATAGAGGGAGCCACAAAACACCCCGCCATTCGGCGTACTCGTGGGCGTGCGGGTTTGTGTTTCTGGCCGCTCGGGTACACCATGGAAGTCACGGATCGTTCGCGACCGTGCTAACCCGGTCCGGCTCCTCCCCCCCGAGTCGGGCTGTGGATAGACGACCCCCGCTCTCCCCCCCGGCGGGGGTCGTCGCACGTCCGGGGCCATTTTCAGGGCTTGAAGGCCCTCTGCGGGGGCTTCCGCGAGGGTCTCGCCGACGGTCTACAGGTGGTGTCGACGGCTCCGTCCGTCCACCACCTTTCGTCACTCTGCGTTGCCATTTGCTCATGACGCGCACGGCGCGCGCGGCTGGATCCGACCCGGTCCGCGGAGCCGTCCCGGCGGGGTGCGGAACAGGCCGAGCGGGGGTGCGGGGGCGGTGGTCGGTCGAGCGTCGACGGACGGCCGGTTCATCTCGGTGACCCCCTTCCGTCAATTCTTCGCCGATTAGCCCCCCGCCCGGGTGAACGTTTTCATCCACAACCCCCGAGTTATCCACAGGCAATCGGAACCCGGATGACGGAATCCGGATCTCCCCCCACCGTGATGGTCGGCGGCGGTCGCCGGGCAAGGGCCTCATCCCCCTTCCTCTCCCAGAGGTCTGCCTGGCGGCCGTCCGCCGGAACCGTCCGACGCGCGCCGCGGCCGCCCAGGTGGCCGACGGCGCAGAGGGGAGCACACCATGTCGACGCCGATCGCCGACCACATCACCACCGAAGGCCCCGCGGCCGCCGGGCCGCTCGTCGTCACCGGGGACGAGGGCCTGGCCGAGCACCTGCTGCGGGTCTGCGCGGCAGCCGGCGCCGAGCCGAGGTTGATCAGGGGCGCGCCGCCGCCCCGCGAGCTGTGGGAGGGCGCCCCGCTGGTCCTGGTCGGGGACGACCGGGCGGAGCACTGCGCCGGACTGGGCAGGCGTGCCGGGGTGCTGCTGCTCGGGCTGGACCTCGACGACCCCGGCGTGTGGGTCAGAGCGGTCCAACTCGGCGCCGAGCACGTGCTGTTCCTGCCCGACGCCGAGGCCTGGCTGCTGGACCGGATCGCCGACGCCGCCGAGGGCGTCGGCTCCCCGGCCCTCACCGTCGCCGTACTCGGCGGCCGGGGCGGGGCCGGGGCCTCGACCCTGGCCTGCGCCCTCGCGGTCACGGCCGCGCGGACGGGGCGGCGGACGGTGCTCCTCGACGGCGACCCGCTGGGCGGGGGCCTGGACATCCTGCTCGGCGGCGAGACGGCCCGCGGGCTGCGCTGGCCCGACCTCGCCGGGTCGCGCGGGCGGGTCAACGGGGCCGAACTGATCCGGGCGCTGCCGGCCCTGAAACGGCTCCCCGCGCTGTCCTGCCTGTCCTGGGACCGCGGCGACACCCTGGCGGTGCCCCCGGAGGCCATGCGCAGCGTGCTGGCCGCCTCCCGCCGCCGCGGCGGGTTGGTGGTGGTCGACGTGCCGCGCCAACTGGACGCGGCCGCCGGGCAGGCGCTGGAGCAGTCCGACCTGGCCCTGCTGGTCGTCCCGGCCGAGCTGCGGGCGGTGGCGGCCGCCGACCGGGTCGCGGCGGCGGCCCGGATGCGGCTCGGGGACGTCCGGGCGGTGGTCCGGCCACTGCGGGCCGGCGGGCTCCCGGCGCCCCGGATCGCCCGCGGGCTACGGCTGGAGCTGGCCGGGGAGTTGGAACCGGAACCGGGCCTCGCCGAGGACGTCGAGAAGGGCGTCCCGCCCGGTACGCGGGACGGCGGTCCGCTCGCGCGCTTCTGCGCGACCTTCCTGAACGAGGTGCTGCCGCCGGTGTCGGCGGTCGGAGGAGGTGCTTACTGATGGTCCGTCTGCGTAGAACGGGAATGCGGGGCGGTGCGCCGGGCCCGGGCGACGGTGCGCGGGAGCACCGGCTGCTCAGGAGCGTGCCGCCGCCCGGCGGGCAGACGCAGGCCGGGCACGAGCCCTGTCCGTACGGCCGGACGGCCCGCGAGGAGCGGGCGGCGGAGCTGGTGGACGCGGTCCGGCTGCGACTGGCCGAGTCGGGGGCGGCTCCGACGGCGGGCTCGGTCGCGGCGGTGCTGCGGGCCACCCGGCCGCCGCTCGGCGGGGACGAGGTGCTGGACACCGTGCGCTCGCTGCGCGCCGAACTGGTGGGTGCGGGCCCGCTGGAGCGGCTGCTGGCGGCGCCCGACGTCACGGACGTACTGGTGAACGGTCCGGAGGAGGTGTGGGTCGACCGTGGCGGCGGCCTGCACCGGGCCACCGGGGTCCGGTTCACGGATGCCGACGCGGTGCGGCGGCTGGCCCACCGGCTGGCCACCGCGGCCGGGCGGAGGCTGGACGACGCCCGGCCCTGGGTGGACGCACGGTTGCCGGACGGCACCAGGCTGCACGCAGTGCTGCCGCCGATCGCGGCGGGCTGCACGCACATCTCGCTGCGGGTGTGTCGGCCCAGGCCTTTCACGCTCGGAGAGTTGACGGCGGGCGGCGCGCTGCCGCCGGAGGGTGCCGAGCTGCTGGCCGGCATCGTACGGGCGCGGCTCTCGCTGCTGGTCTCGGGTGGGACGGGCTCCGGCAAGACCACCCTGCTCGCGGCCCTGCTCGGCCTGGTCGGGCCGGACGAACGGATCGTGATCGCCGAGGACTCCGCCGAGCTGCGGCCGGCCCACCCGCACGTGGTCCGGTTGCAGAGCAGGCCGCCGAACCAGGAGGGGCTGGGCGAGTTCACCCTTCGGGACCTCGTCCGGCAGGCCCTGCGGATGCGGCCGGACCGGCTGGTGATCGGCGAGGTGCGCGGGGCCGAGGTGTCGGACCTGCTGGCCGCGCTCAACACCGGGCACGAGGGCGGCTGCGGCACCGTCCACGCCAACACGGCGGCGGACGTGCCGGTCCGGCTGGAGGCACTGGGCTCGCTCGCGGGGCTCGACCGGCCTGCTCTGCACAGCCAACTGCGGGCCGCGCTGGACGTGGTGGTGCACCTGGTCCGGGATCCGGGCTCGGGGCGTCGCCGGGTGGCGGAGATCCACACGCTGACCGGGGACGGCGCCGGGATGGCGGTGACCACTCCGGCGGTGGAGTTCCCTGCAGCGGGCGGTCTGGTCCCCGGCGCGGGCTGGGAGCGGCTGGTCGGGCTGCTCGCCGCGCGCGGGGTGGTGCTCGGGGCGGGGGCGCCATGAGCGCGGTGGCGGTCGCGGTGGCGGTGTCGGCCGGGTTGGCGGTGGTGGTGTCCGTGCTGCCGCTGGCGACGGCGGGCCAGGCGGCACGGGAGTTGAGGTTGGTGGAGATCGGGTTCGTGCTGCTGCTGGCCGGGTGTGCGGCGGGTGCGGTGGCACTGCTCGGGGTGTGGGACCGAAAGGGACGAGGGCGTGGAGGTGGATGACATGACGCAGAGTCAGATCGTGCTCGGTTGGGCGGTGGTGCTGTGTCTGCTGACCGTCGCCGGATGGCGGGCCGTTCAGGAACAGCTGCCGGGTGGGCGTCGCTGCAGGCTGGTGGTGGCGGGCAGCGGGCCCCCGGTGGTTGGGGCGGGGTCGGAGGTGGTGTGGCGGGCGAGGCGCCGGATCCGGGAGTTGCTGGCG
This sequence comes from Kitasatospora sp. NPDC089509, assembly GCF_044749365.1. Lineage (NCBI taxonomy): Bacteria > Bacillati > Actinomycetota > Actinomycetes > Kitasatosporales > Streptomycetaceae > Kitasatospora > Kitasatospora sp. NPDC089509. The sequence goes on from NZ_JBIVHS010000023.1 coordinate 10,252, forward strand.
CCCGAACTGCTGGCTCTTCCCGCGGGGTTGGTCGTCGGGCAGGCCACCGCTTCGCCGGTGCCGGTGCTCGCGGGCCTGCTGGCCGTCCTGCCGCTTCGGCGGTGGCGGCTCCGGCGGCGCCTGGCCGTGGAGGCCGGGCAGCGGGCCGGCGCCGTACTGGAACTCTGTGCCGCTCTGGCAGCGGAGTTGCGCAGCGGCTCGACACCCGAGCAGGCCCTGCACCTGGTGACCGCGCGGCTCGCCGCGGATCCGGACGGGTTGCGCCGGCTCGGGGCGGAGCCGGTGGCCCGGCTGGCGGCGGGGCGCTACGGCGGGGACGTCCCCGGCGCGCTGTACCTGCTGGCCGAACTGCCCGGCGGCAGTGGGGCGGCGGCGGTCGCGGCCTGCTGGCGGGTCGCCTCCGACGGCGGGTCGGGCTTGGCCGCCGCGCTGGACCGGGTCGCGGAGGCGCTGCGCGGTGAGCGGGCGCTGGCGGAGGAGATCGCCGGGGAGTTGGCCGGGCCGCGTACGACGATCGCGGTCCTGGCCGCTCTGCCGGGCGCGGGGCTGCTCCTGGGCGGGGCGCTCGGGGCCCGCCCGCTGGAGGTCCTGCTGCACACCTCGGCCGGGCTCGGCTGCCTCGGGGTGGGAGCGGCCCTGGAGGGGCTGGGAGTGCTCTGGACGGCCCGGATCGTCCGGGGAGCGGCTCGGGGCGCGCTGGAGGCTCCTCGGGGCTTCGGCGGCCTTTCCGGCGGGGGTGTCGAAGGGCCGGGCGGGAGCGAGGGCGGTCGGCGGGGCCTCCGGTGGGCGCGGGGGGTCGGCGTCGGAGCGGGGGTGGGGTGATGCGGGGCGTCGAGTGGGTGCCGGTCGGCTTGCTGTCGACGGTGGCGCCGGTGCTGGTGGCGCCGGTGCTGGTGGCGGCGGCAGTGGGGGCGTGGCGCAGGGTCGGGCGGCGGGTGTCCCCCTGGGGGCGGGCTCGCTTCCGGTCACGGGCACGCCCACGGGCGCAGGAATCGGCGCGGGGGAGGCGTCGGTGGGGGGCCTCGGGTGCCGGGCTTCGGCGAAGCGCGGTGACCGCGGTCGGCGTGGGGCTGGCCGTGGCGGTGCTGGTCGGCGGAGGCGTCGGGGTGGCGGCCGGGGCGCTGGCGGCGGTGGGCTTCCATCGGTGGTCGGCCCGGGCTCGGTCGCCGACGGACCGCCGTGCGGCACTGGCGGAGGAGCTGCTGATCAGGCAACTCCCTTTGGGTGCTGAGCTGTTGGCAGCCTGCCTCGGGGCCGCGGCGCTGCCCTCGGTGGCGGTGGTGGCGGTGGGCCGGAGCGTGGGCGCACCGCTGGGGCCGAGGTTGGTGGCGATCGGGGCCGAACTGGCCCTGGGCGCACCGCCGGAGCTGTGCTGGACCAGGTTGGGCGAGCAGCATCCGTCGCTGGCACCGCTGGCGCGCTGCCTGGTTCGGGCGAGCCTCGGCGGGGCTCCCGTGGCCGGTCCGCTGATCGGGCTGGCCCAGGCCCAGCGGACGGCCGCCGCCCGGGCGGCCCACACCCGGGTCCGTCGGGCCGCGGTGCTCGCCACCGCGCCGCTCGGGCTCTGCTTCCTCCCGGCGTTCGTCCTGATCGGGGTGGTGCCGGTGGTGATCGGCCTCACCAGCCTTTTCACGCAGGCGAGGTGAGTGGGCGTCTGAGCAGCCGGTGGGGGAGACGGAGGAGCCAGAACAGGTCCGATGGGCTTCGAAGAAGTCCAGGGCCGACCGGAGATGACCAGGAAAGACCAGTAGCGACCAGAAGAGATCGGACAGGAGAGAACCATGACTGCAGTGATCGCGATCAGGCCGTGCATCGGTTACCCGCAAGGGCAGTTGGCCGGGGCGTGGCGACGGAAGGGCCTCAGGGCCGTGGGCCGGGCGCGCACGGTGGTGCGGCGCCGGGGCCGGTCGGACGCGGGGATGACGACGGCCGAATACGCCGTCGGAACGCTGGCGGCGTGTGCCCTTGCCGCCGGGCTGTACAAGGTGGTGACCAGCGAGGCCATCACCGGGGCGCTGACCTCGATGCTGGAGCGGGCGCTCCATGCGACGTAGCGCGCGGCCGAGCTCCGGCTTCCGGATCCGTGCCGCAGGGGTTCGGCCCGCCGCCTCGCTCTGTGGGAGTACCGGCGGTGCCGCGCCCGACTCCCGGGAGGTCGAGGGGAGTTCGGAGGCGGAGCACGGCCGGGAGGTCCGGCGGCCGGCGCGGCGCGGGGATGCGGGCTTCGTCACGGCGGAGACGGCAGTGGTGCTGCCCGCGCTCGTGCTGCTGGCGGCGATGCTGATCTGGGCCGTGCTCGCGGCGGCCGCGCAGATCGCCTGCGTGGACGCGGCGCGGATCGGCGCCAGGGCGGCCGCGCGCGGGGAGCCGGATGCCGTCGAGCTCGCCAGGGCGGCGGCTCCGCCAGGAGCACGGGTGAGGATGGCGGTCGCGGCGGACACGGTGCGGATCGACGTGGACGCCCCCTGCGCGGCTCCGGGCCGGCTGGGCGGCCTGCTCGCGGTGCGGGTCGGTGCGACGGCCGTGGCCGCGCGGGAGGACGTGCTGGGCGGCATCACGGAGGGAGGTGGTAGCTCATGGCCCACCTGAGCGGCGCTCGGGTCCGTACCGCTCGGGTCGTGATGCCCGGACGGCCCCGTCGGCCTCGTCGGCCCGGTCGGTTTGGCTGGCCCGGTCGGCGGGGTGGGCGCGGCGAGCCCTGCGAGCCCGGGGCGGGGTACGGGCCGGATGCCGGTTCGGCGACGGTCTGGCTGCTCGCCCTGGCGATGCTGGGCACGGTGGTCTTCGCCGCGACGATCGCGGTTGGCGCGGTGGTGACCGCCCGGCACCGGGCCGAGTCGGCCGCCGATCTGGCGGCCCTCGCGGCCGCGGACCGGCTGCTGCTGGACCCGGACGGCGGCTGCGGTCGGGCCGCCGGGGTCGCCATGGCACAGGGGGCCGGTCTGGTGTCCTGCGCGGTGGACCGCTCGGCGGACGCCGTCGAGGTGGTGGCCGAGGTGCCGGTGGGCCGGATCCCGCTGCGACTGCCGGTCGGTCCGGCGCGGGCGAGGGCCCGGGCCGGACCGATCCGGGCCCCGGCCACCACGGCCGAGGACGGTTCCGCCGAGGTGCGAGGCGGGGGTGCCACGGCTGGCGCCACGGCGCCGGCGGCCGAGGGCTCGGCGGTCGTCACGGAGTCGGGGTTCGTCGCGGTCGCGGCGGGCCTCAGAACGGCGGCGGGCCTCAGGAAGGAGGTGGTCTCATGAGGCGCCCGGTGCTCCACCGGCCGACTCGGCGGCGGAGTCCGCCGCAGGTGCCCCGGCCAGCAGGACGTCCAGCAGCTGGACGGCGGCCGCCTTGTCCAGCGGGTCGTTCCCGTTGCCGCACTTGGGCGACTGGACGCAGGACGGGCAGCCGCGCTCGCACTCGCAGGCGGCGATCGCGGCCCGGGTGGCGGTCAACCACTGGACGGCTCGCTGGAATCCGTGTTCGGCGAAGCCGGCCCCGCCCGGGTGGCCGTCGTAGACGAACACCGTGGGCAGCCCGGTGTCGGGGTGCAGCGGGACGGAGACGCCGCCGATGTCCCAGCGGTCGCAGGTGGCGAACAGCGGGAGCAGGCCGATCGAGGCGTGCTCGGCGGCGTGGGCGGCACCGGGCAGCTGGTCGAGCGGGAGGTCGGCGTCGAGCAGTTGGTCCTCGGTGACGGACCACCAGACCGCGCGGGTACGCAGGGTGCGGGGCGGGAGGTCGAGCTTGCTCTCGCCCATGATCTCCCCGGTGGAGATCCGCTTCCGGAGGTAGCCGACCACCTGGTTGACCACCTCCACCGAGCCGAAGCTGAGCCGGCCCTCGCCCCAGTGGACGGTGGTGTCGGTGTCGAGGACGGAGATGGAGGTGATGTCACGGGCCGCCGTGGTGTACGGCGGGTCGGCCGGTTCGACCAGGGCGACCGAGTCCTCCAGGTCGAGCTCCCGGACCAGGTAGGTGCGGCCCTGGTGGAGGTGGACGGCCCCGGTGTGGACGGTGGTGTGGGCGGCCGCGGCGTCCACCGTGCCGAGCAGCCGGCCGGTGTCGGCCTCGACGATCTGCACCGGGCTGCCGCCGCTGCCCCGCAGGTCGACGGCGTCGGCGGCACGCTCCCGGCGGGTCCAGTACCAGGAGCCGTCGGAGCGCCGGCGCAGCAGACCACGCCGTTCCAGCACCGGCAGCAACGGTGCGGTGGAGGGGCCGAACAGCTCCAGGTCGGCGTCGGTGAGCGGGAGTTCGGCCGCGGCCGCGCACAGGTGCGGGGCGAGCACGTGCGGGTTGTCGGGGTCGAGCACGGTGGCCTCGACCGGGGTCGCGAACAGCGCCTCCGGATGGTGCACCAGGTAGGTGTCCAGCGGGTCGTCCCGGGCGATCAGGACGGCCAGCGCGCCCTGGGCCTCGCGGCCCGCCCGGCCCGCCTGCTGCCACAGCGAGGCCCGGGTGCCGGGATAGCCGGCCATCAGGACGGCGTCGAGTCCGGAGATGTCGACGCCGAGTTCGAGAGCGGAGGTGGAGGCGAGTCCGAGCAGTCGGCCGGAGTGCAGATCGCGTTCCAGGGCCCGGCGTTCGTCGGCGAGGTAGCCGCCGCGGTAGGCGGCCACCCGGTCGGCGAGCGGACGGCCGAGTTGGTCCTGGGCCTGCAGGGCGACGAGTTCGGCGGCCCGGCGGGAGCGGACGAACACGACCGTCCGGGTCTGCCGTTCGACCAGATCGGTCAGCAGGTGCGCGGCCTCGGCGGTGGCGGTGCGGCGCACCGGGGCCCCGTGCTCGCCGACGTTCTCGGTCAGCGGTGGCTCCCAGAGGCCGAAGACCATCGGCCCGCGCGGCGAGGCGTCCTCGGTGACGGCCACGGCGGGCAGGCCGGTCAGCCGCCGGGCGGTGGCGGCCGGGTCGGCGGTGGTGGCGGAGGCGAGCAGGAAGGTGGGTGACGAACCGTAACGGGCACAGAGGCGGCGCAGCCGCCGCAGCACCTGGGCGACGTGCGAGCCGAACACGCCCCGGTAGCTGTGGCACTCGTCGACGACCACGTAGCGCAGCACCTTGAGGAAGGAGGACCAACGGGCGTGCGCGGGCAGGATGCCGCGGTGCAGCATGTCCGGGTTGGTGAGCACGTAGGAGGCGTACTGGCGGACCCACTCGCGCTCCTCCGGCGGGGTGTCGCCGTCGTACAGGGCGGCCCGGACCCTCGGCGGGGCGAGTTCGGCGGCGCGCCGGCGCTGGTCGGCGGCGAGCGCCTTGGTCGGGGCCAGGTAGAGCGCGGTGGCGCCGCGGCCGTTGCGGGCCTCGGTGCCCTCCAGCAGGTCGCTGAGCACCGGTGCCAGGTAGCCCAGCGACTTGCCCGAGGCGGTGCCTGTGGCGATCACCACAGTCTGGCCGCTTTTGGCCAGGTTCATCGCTTCTGCCTGGTGCGCCCAGGGCTGTTCCACTCCGACGTCCAGGGCCGAGGCGACGATCTCCGGTCGGATCGAGTCGGGCCACGGTGAATAACGCGCAGGTCGGGCGGGAAGGTGCTCCGTATGGGTGAGCCGGTCGGCCCGCCCCCGACTGGTGGACAGGGTCGTGAGCAGTGCCTCGGGCAGGCTGTGTCGGGGCGGCATGAGGACCCAGTGTGTCACCGGCGTGACGCAGAATCGTCGTAAGCCATCGTGCGGGCATGGTCGCAGGTGGTTGAATGTGGCCGTGACGGCCGTACGGCCGTGGGTCGCAGCGCTGAGGCTTGCCACGCGTTGGCTTGGCGCGTCCGGGCTCGCGACCATGCGGTGGCGGCCGTCCGGCCGAGGATCGCACATGACGTAGCAAGGCAAGGTGCTGGAGGTTCCGTGGACCTGTCCCTGTCGACCCGTGCAGTCGGCGATCGTACGGTCGTCGAGGTTGGCGGCGAGATCGATGTGTACACCGCCCCGAAGCTGCGGGAGCAGCTGGTCGAGCTCGTCAACGACGGCAAGTACCACCTCGTCGTCGACATGGAGGGCGTCGATTTCCTCGACTCGACCGGCCTCGGCGTGCTCGTCGGCGGTCTGAAGCGGGTGCGTGCCCACGAGGGCTCGCTGCGCCTGGTGTGCAACCAGGAGCGCATTCTCAAGATCTTCCGGATCACCGGTCTGACCAAGGTCTTCCCGATCCACACCTCGGTGGACGACGCGGTCTCCGCGACCGACTGACGCGTCCGGGCCGGCCCCTGCGGCCGGCCCGCCCGTTCCATGCGTCCAGGGGCGCCGGGGCCCGCGCGGCCCCGTCGCTCCCGGGCGCCTCAGGGCCGGTCGAGCCGGTCCGCGGGGCCGCGTCGTCGGCCCCGGTCGGAGCACCCCGAGGGGGAGAGATGGCAACCGTCGAACTTCGATTCAGCGCGCTTCCCGAGCACGTGCGGACGGCCCGGCTGGTCGCCGCGGCCGTCGCGAGACGGGCCGGGGTCGACGAGTCGGTGCTCGACGAGGTCCGGCTCGCGGTCGGTGAGGCCTGTTCCCGTGCGGTCGGTCTGCACCAGCGCGGTGGCATCGGCGGCACGGTCCGGGTCGCTCTGACCGACCAGGAGAAGCGTTTCCTCATCGAGGTCGAGGACGAGGCGGGCCCCGCTGCCGTTCCGACGGCCGGTGCCGCCGAGGGCGGAGACCCGGACGAGGACACCCTGGGCCTCGCCGTGATCACCGGTCTGGTCGAGGACCTGGAGGTCACCAACGGCGCCGACGGTGGCGTGATCCGGATGAGCTGGCCGGTTTCGGTCGCCTCCGTCGCGGTCTGACCTCGTCGGGCGGTTCCGGTCGCGGCCTGCCCGGCCGCAGCTTGCCCGGGCGGCGGTCCGCCCGGGTACGGCCTGCCCGGGCGGCGTGTGAGGGCCGCTCCTGTGGCGTGGTCCGGATTCCGCTCTCCGGACGCTCGTTGACAACCTGTTGAACCTGGCGGTTCGCTGCTTCCGGCACGACCGGGTCCGATCCACGATCGGACCTCGTCGCGGAAGAGGAAGCACATGCGGATCCGCATCCTGTGGCCGGCCGGGCAGGCCACCGCCACGCTGGCGGCCACCCCCACCACCGAGGCGCTCCGGGCCGAGCTGCCGATCAGTTCGACGGCCGTCACCTGGGGCGAGGAGGTCTACTTCGGCACGCCTGTCAGCGTGCCGCGGGAGTCCACCGCCCGGCAGGTGGTCGAGCCGGGCACGGTCGCGTTCTGGACCGACGGTGACAGCCTCGCGCTGCCGTACGGTCCGACCCCGGTCTCGCGGGCCGGCGAGTGCCGGTTGGCCAGCCCCTGCAACGTCCTCGGCCTGCTGGACGGGGACCCTCGGGTGCTGCGCACCGTCCGGCCGGGCGATCCGATCCGGGTCGAGCTGGCCTGAGTCGGCCTGAGCGGTGGCGGGAGTCGTGGGACGGGTCGGGGCAGGGCGGGCCGGGTTGCGGGCGGGCCGGCGGTGGAGCAGCCGGGAACCGGGCGTTCGGTGACGGCCGTGTAGGTTCGACGACCGAAGACGACCGAAACCGAAAGGCATCTCCCGGTGAACAAGCGACTGCTGGCCGTACCCGCCCTCGGCGTGCTGCTCGCGTTCGGCGCCGTCGGCTGCGGCGACGACAACAGCAAGCAGCTGGAGTCCTGGGCGTCGAACGTCTGCGGCGCGGCCAAGGACCCGATCGCCCAGGCGCAGAGCGCGCTCGCCGACACCGCCCAGGTGAAGACCGGCGAGGGCCCGGCCGACCTGCAGAAGCGGCTCTCCGCGGACATCGGGCGACTGGCCAAGACCAACCAGGACATCGCGGCCGCGATCGACGCGGCCGGTGCGCCCAAGGTGGACAACGGCGCGGCCCTGCAGAAGGACACCGTCGACGAGTTGAAGAAGGCGGCCGACGGCTACCTGGACGTCCAGAAGAAGCTGGACGCGCTGCCCAACAACGACCAGGCGAAGTTCGCGGACGGGCTGAACAGCGTCGCCGACCAGATGCGGCAGCTGTCCTCGCTGTCCACCCAGGCGCAGAGCAAGCTGCAGCACGGCGACCTGGGCGCGGCGATGGCCAAGCAGGAGGGGTGCAAGCCCACCCCGGCCACCCCCGCCGCGGCGGGGGCGAGCGGCGGTGCCAGCGGCTCCCCGGCCGCCGGGGGCGGCAGCGCGTCCCCGAGCGCCGGCGCGTCCGCCTCGGCCGGCGCCCCCAGCGGCACCCCCGCGCCGGGCGCGACGGACAGCACGAGCCCGGCGGCCACCCCCTCGGCGGGCGCCGGTAGCCCGGCGGCGTCGGCCTCGACCCCGGCGGCGCCTTCGCCCAGCGCGAGCTGATCGAGGGCGGGAAGCAGCAGGGGCCGGGGTCGCTCGAAGGAGCGGCCCCGGCCCGCTGCGTTGTGGGCGGTGGGTGTGTCCCGGTCCGGCCGGTGGGGCCGGGGTGGGGCCGGGGTGGGGTCGGCCGGGGGACAATGGCGGGGTGATCAGTAGCCCCGTTCTCGACCCGACCCGTCTGGCCAAGCTGCGCGAGGCGCTGCTGGCCGCCTCGTTCACCGCCGACGGCTGCCTGGACCTGCTGGGGCCCACCGGCTACGCGGCGTTGGCCCGTAGCGAGGCGGTCCCGGCGCTGCGCGCGACGCGTGGCGGCAGCCCGCTGGAGACGCTGGTGCGGCTGTTCCTGCTGCAGCAGCCGGTGCCGTACCAGGCGGCGGCCGCCGCGTTGCCGGTGGAGGACTGCCTGGCGGACGGCTGGCTGCGCCCGGACGGGGATCTGGTGCGGGCCACGGTGGACGTGAGGCCGTACGCCAACGAGGTGGCCGGGATGCCCAGTTCGGATGCCTGGGTGGTCTCCGACCTGGGCTGCGCGGTGGGCGGCGCGGGCGGCATCGGCTCCGGCGAGACCGCCCACGGGGTGGCCCGCAAGGACCTGGTGCTGGGGGTCGGCGGGGCGTCCACGACGCTGGCCAACATCACTGTGCGTCGCCCCGTCCGGGCGGCGCTGGACCTCGGTTCGGGCTCCGGCGTGCAGGCGCTGCACGCGGCCCGGCACGCCGGGCGGGTCACCGCCACCGACCTCAACCCGCGCGCGCTGCGGTTCACCGAACTGACCCTGGCGCTCTCCGGGTTCGACACCACCGAGGTGCTCACCGGGAGCCTCTTCGAGCCGGTCGGGGAGCGGAGGTTCGACCTGATCGTCTCCAACCCGCCGTTCGTCATCTCGCCGGGCGGCCGGTTCACCTACCGTGACGGCGGCATGGCCGGCGACGACCTGTGCCGCAGCCTGGTGCGGTCGGCCGCCGACCACCTGGAGCCGGGCGGCTACTGCCAGTTGCTCGCCAACTGGCAGCACGTCAAGGGCGAGGACTGGCACGAGCGGCTGGCCGGCTGGGTGGCGGGCACCGGGCTGGACGCCTGGGTCGTCCAGCGCGAGGTCCAGGACGTGGCCCAGTACGCCGAGTTGTGGCTGCGCGACGGCGGTGACCACCGCGGTCCGGGCGGCGACTACCAGGCCCGGTACGGCGAGTGGCTGGACGCCTTCGAGGCGGGCCGGGTCGAGGGCATCGGGATGGGCTGGATCACCCTGCGGGCGAGCGGCGCGGAGCGTCCGACCGTCCGGGTGGAGGAGTGGCCGCACCCGGTGGAGCAGCCGCTCGGCCCGCACATCGACGAGTGGTTCGACCGGCAGGACTTCCTGCGCTCGCACGACGACGCGGGCCTGCTCGCGGCCCGTTACGTGCTGGCCGACGAGGTGGTCCAGGAGCAGGTCGGCGCGCCGGGGGCGGAGGACCCGGAGCACGTGGTGCTGCGGCACAACCGGGGCATGCGGCGGGCCACCAAGGTGGACACCGTGGGCGCCGGGTTCGTCGGGGTCTGCGACGGGACGCTGTCGGCGGGCGAGATCGTGGACGCCATCGCGCACCTGCTGGGCGAGGACCGGGTGGTGCTGCGGGACCGGGTGCCGGAGTCGCTCCGGCTGCTGACCGAGCAGGGGTTCATCGACCCGGTGCGGTGAGGCGGGTCCGGGTGGCCCGGCCCGGTCGGTTCCGGTTCACCCGCCCGTACCCCGTGGTTCGTCAGGCGGTCCCCGTCCGGCCGTCCGCCGTTGGTCGGATGCTGTGAGGCTCTGTCCACAGGCTGTGGACAGAGTTGGGGAGCCGGGGGCCAGGGGTGGACACGACGACGGCGGCCGTGGGCGGGTCGGTGCTCGCCCTCTTCGGTGGCGTGCTGCTGCTCTGGTGCGCCGCCGAAGTGCGCCTTCGCCACCGGGTGCGCCGACGGGGGGTGGCGGCGGTGGCCACCGTCGTCGCCGAGAACGACGTGCACGGTCAGCTCGACAGCGCGCCGCTGCTCTCCTTCTCCGTGCTGCCGACGGTCGGCGGCGCGGTGCCGAAGGTCGCGGAGCTCGTGCTCACCCGGCCGCGCGGGCACACCCCGCTGCGCCGTCCGGAGCGCTTCGCGCCGGGCGCCTCGGTGCGGATCCGCTACGACCCGGACCGCCCCAGCCGGGCGGTGCTGGCGGCGGGCGAGGTCGCCCGGCCGGCGGTCGTCGACCTGCTCTGGACGGTCCTGGGCGTGGCGTGTCTCGGGGCGGGCGCCGGGCTGCTGGCGGCGATCGGCCGCTGAGGTCGCGGGCGGACCGGACGGACCGGCCGTACCCGGCCGTGCCGACGATTTTTCGCCGTACCGGTCCGCACCGGGCCGGACAGCCGCACCGGGCGTACCGGTTCATATCGGGCACCCCGGCGTGATCCGGAGGGTGCGGTACCGCAAGCGCGCCGATTTTTCCGTTGACAGATCTTGAAATCCGTCATTCCATCCTCCGGAACCTGCCGATGCCACCCTCCACGGGGCGCGAACCTCCGTCATCGGGTTACCGTTCGAGTGGCGTCGGTGAGCCCGGCAAGCGAAAAAGCGGTAACCGTCCGTTTGACAAGGGTGGCCGGGGTACGGTCACACTCCGCTGGTGGGGTGTCGTACAGCGGCGACCCCGGGACGGTGGAGGGGACGGGCGGAGCGCAGCCCGTGCTGCCGGCGCCGACCAGCCACATAAGGACCGGGAGAGAAGAGCGAAGGTGTCCCCGAGCAGCGAGACCGCGCACGGACAGCGACTCGTCATTGTCGAGTCGCCGGCCAAGGCGAAGACGATCAAGGGCTACCTTGGCCCCGGCTACATCGTCGAGGCGAGCGTCGGGCACATCCGCGACCTGCCCAGCACCGCGGCCGAGGTGCCGGACAAGTACACCGGCGAGGTGCGCCGTCTCGGGGTCGACGTCGATCATGACTTCGCGCCCATCTACGTGGTCAACGCGGACAAGAAGTCCCAGGTCAGCAAGTTGAAGTCGCTGCTCGCGGAGTCCGACGAGCTCTTCCTCGCCACCGATGAGGACCGCGAGGGCGAGGCCATCGCGTGGCACCTCCAGCAGGTGCTCAAGCCCAAGGTGCCGGTGCACCGGATGGTGTTCCACGAGATCACCAAGTCGGCGATCCAGGAGGCGGTGGCCAACCCGCGTGAGCTGAACCAGCGTCTGGTCGACGCCCAGGAGACCCGTCGCATCCTCGACCGGCTCTACGGCTTCGAGGTCTCGCCGGTGCTGTGGAAGAAGGTCATGCCGAAGCTGTCGGCGGGCCGGGTGCAGTCCGTGGCGACCCGTCTGGTGGTCGAGCGGGAGCGCGAGCGGATGGCCTTCCGCACCGCCTCGTACTGGGACCTGGTCGGCACCTTCGGCACCGGCCGCACCCCGGCGGACGCCGCCAACCCGGAGACCTTCGGCGCCCGGCTGGCCTCGGTGGACGGCAAGCGGATCGCCACCGGCCGCGACTTCGGCTCGGACGGCCGGCTCAAGGCCGGCAGCACCAACACCCTGCACCTGGACGAGCAGGCGGCCCGTCAGCTGGCCGCCGCCCTGGAGCAGACCGCGTTCGGTGTCCGCAGCGTCGAGTCCAAGCCCTACCGCCGCTCGCCGTACGCGCCGTTCCGCACCACCACGCTCCAGCAGGAGGCCAGCCGCAAGCTGGGCTTCGGCGCCAAGCGGACCATGCAGGTGGCCCAGAAGCTGTACGAGAACGGCTTCATCACCTATATGCGTACCGACTCCACTACGCTGTCGGAGACCGCGGTCGCCGCCGCCCGCGCCCAGGTCACCCAGCTGTACGGCGCCGACTACCTGCCGGACGCCCCGCGGACCTACGCCAGCAAGGTCAAGAACGCCCAGGAGGCGCACGAGGCCGTCCGCCCCTCCGGCGACCGCTTCCGCACCCCCGCCGAGACCGGGCTGAGCGGCGACGACTTCCGGTTGTACGAGCTGATCTGGATGCGCACCGTCGCCTCCCAGATGAAGGACGCGGTCGGCCAGTCGGTCACCGTCCGGGTCGGCGGTGCCTCCGCCGACGGCCGGGACGTCGAGTTCTCCGCCTCCGGCAAGATCATCACCTTCCACGGCTTCCTCAAGGCCTACGTCGAGGGCGCCGACGACCCGAACGCCGAGCTCGACGACCGCGAGCGCCGGCTGCCGCAGGTCACCCAGGGCGACCCGCTGGCCGCCGAGCGGATCACCCCGGAGGGCCACGCCACCAAGCCGCCGGCCCGCTACACCGAGGCCTCGCTGGTCAAGGAGCTGGAGGACCGCGAGATCGGCCGCCCCTCCACCTACGCGTCGATCATCGACACGATCATCCAGCGCCGCTACGTGTTCAAGAAGGGCACGGCGCTCGTCCCCTCCTTCCTCTCCTTCGCCGTGGTCAACCTGCTGGAGAAGCACTTCGGCCGGCTGGTCGACTACGACTTCACCGCGAAGATGGAGGACGACCTCGACCGGATCGCCGCCGGTGAGGCGAAGTCCGTGCCGTGGCTGAAGCGCTTCTACTTCGGTGAGGGCGAGGGCGACGGCGCGGCCGGCGGTGCCGCCGAGGCCGGCAACGGCGACGGCGACCACCTGGGCGGGCTGAAGGAACTGGTCACCGACCTCGGCGCGATCGACGCCCGGGAGATCAGCTCGTTCCGGATCAGCGACTCCATCACCCTGCGGGTCGGCCGCTACGGCCCGTACGTCGAGCGCGCCTCCACCGTCGAGGGCGAGCCCGGCCAGCGCGCCGACATCCCGGACGAGCTGCCGCCGGACGAGCTGACCGTCGAGCTGGCCGAGGAACTGCTGGCCAAGCCCAGCGGCGACTTCGAGCTCGGCCCGGACCCGGTCAACGGCAACATGCTGGTCGCCAAGGACGGCCGCTACGGCCCGTACGTGACCGAGATCCTGCCCGAGGGCACGCCCAAGACCGGCAAGAACGCGGTCAAGCCGCGCACCGCCTCGCTGTTCAAGACGATGTCGCTGGACACCGTCACCCTGGAGGACGCGCTGCGGCTGCTCGCGCTGCCGCGGGTGGTCGGCAGCGACCCCGAGGGCGCCGAGATCACCGCGCAGAACGGCCGCTACGGTCCGTACCTCAAGCGCGGCACCGACTCGCGGTCGCTCACCAGCGAGGACCAGCTCTTCACCATCACCCTGGACGAGGCGCTGGCGATCTACGCCCAGCCCAAGCAGCGCGGCCGGGCCGCCGCCGCCCCGCCGCTCAAGGAGCTGGGCACCGACCCGGTCAGCGAGCGCCCGGTGGTGGTCAAGGACGGCCGCTTCGGTCCGTACGTGACCGACGGCGAGACCAACGCCACGCTGCGCAAGGACGACGAGGTCGAGACCATCACGCCGGAGCGCGGCTACGAGCTGCTCGCCGAGAAGCGGGCGCGCGGGCCGGTGAAGAAGGTGGCCAAGAAGGCCCCGGCGAAGAAGGCGGCGGCCAAGAAGACCACCACCGCCAAGGCGACGGCGACCAAGACGGCCGCCAAGAAGACGGCGGCGAAGAAGACCACCACGACGAAGACGGCGACGGCGAAGAAGACGGCCGCGAAGAAGACCGCGGCCGCCAAGACCGCCGCCACCGACGAGGGCTGATCGGCCGGCGGCCCGGGGGTGGGTCGTCGACAGGTCGTCGACAGGTCGGTAGGTCGTCGGCGGTAGCGGGCCCGTGCTCCCCGGGTGGGGGCGCGGGCCCGAGTCGTTCACCGGACGGCCGCCGGATCCGTACCGGGGGGTCTCCGGATCCGTGCCGGAGGGTCTCCCCGGCCGTGCCGGACGGCCACGGCTCTGTGCAGGGATCGTCACGGGCCGGTGATGACGGCGAACCGGAACCCCGTTCGTCTCAATCGGGCAAAGCCCAGACCGCTACGCTGACCGTATGACGAGCGAGGAGCAGCCCACCCCCAGCGCCGCCCCGGCCGACAGAGCCACCGGGCCCGAGCTGCCCGAGGTCGCGCCCGCCGGAACCCCCGTGGACCGGGCCCGGGCGCTGTTGCGGACCAGGTCCTACCGGCGCCTGTGGACCACCCAGCTGATCGGCGGCACCGCCGACCGGCTCGGGCTGATGGTGCTGCTCGCGCTCACCGTGATCGCCGCCGCCCAGGGCGGCCGGTTCGGTGACCTGCCGCGCAGCCTCGCCTTCGCCACCGCCGCCGTCCTCGCCGTCCGGGTGGCGGCCACCGGGCTGGTCGGCGTGGCGCTGCTGGAGCCGGTGCACCAGCTGGTCGCCGGGAAGCTGGACCGGCGCTGGACGCTGTTCGGCGCGGACGTGCTGGGCGCCCTGCTGATCGCCGTCGCACCCTGGTGGACGGTCTGGCTGAGCTCCGGCCCCAAGCCCTCCGGCGCGGCCACCTACGTGCTGCTCGCCACGGTGTTCCTCACCGGTGCCGCCGAGCGGGTCCGGGGGATCGCCAAGGCCGCCGCCGTTCCCGGCCTGCTGCCGCCCGCCAACCCGTACGCCCCCGTCGCCGAGCAGCGGCCCGCCGCCGCCAACCTGGACACCGTCCGGAGCATCGACCGGTTCACCGGCTGGGTCACCGTGCCGCTGGGTGCGCTCGGGCTGATCGTCCTCACCCTGGTCAACAACATCGGCGCGGCGGTCGGCTCGGACTGGCTGCGCGCCCACCAGCTGACCTTCGCGGCGCTCGGCGCCGCCGGTCTGTTCGCCGCCGCGGCCGTCCGCGGCTACCTCCAGCAGCTGCCCGGCGGTCCGGTGTCGGTCGCCCCGCACTCGCCGCTGACCGGCCTGCGGGCCCCCACCGACGCCGCCCCCGGCCCCGCCCTGAGCAAGGGCCGCACCGGCAGCGCCCCGTACTTCACCTTCGCCGTCGCCGCCGGGTTCGCCTCGATGGCGGGCGTCGCCGCCCTGGCGCTGCTCACCGCCGTCGAGCACCGGGCCGGGCCGATCGGCTACGGCCTGGTCGTGCTCGCCGCGGCCGGTGCCCCCGCGCTGGGCGCCCGGTTCACCCGGGCCACCCTGCCCTCGCTCTCCCGCCGCCGGCTGCTCGCGCTGGCGCTGCTCACCGAGGGCGTCGCGCTGATCCTGGCCGGGCTGGTGCTGGACTTCGTGCTGGTCCTGCTGCTCAGCGTGCTGGCCGGACTGGCCGCCGGGATCGTCGTCTCGGCCGGGCGGGGCCTGCTCGCCCAGGAGGTCGAGGAGGCCCGGCTGGCCAAGGTCACCGAGCACCTGTACGCGGTGCTCCGGGTCGTGGTCGCGGCCGCGCTGGTCGCCGTCCCGCTGATCGCCGCCGGGTACGGGGACGTCGAGTACGGCACCGTCGAGCCCGGCTCCTTCACCTTCATCCACGGCGGCGGCGCCCTCGCCGTCGCCACCGCCGGGCTGCTCACCCTGGTGCTCGCCGCCGTCGTGCTGCTGCGCACCGACGACCGGCGCGGCACCGTGCCGTTCGGCCGGGACCTGGTGGACGCGGTGCGCGGCGCCGGCGGCCCGGTGCCGCACCGGGGAGCCGGCACCGGCTTCTTCATCGCCCTGGAGGGCGGCGACGGCGCCGGCAAGTCCACCCAGGCCCAGGCGCTCGCCGAGTGGATCCGCGGCAAGGGCCACGAGGTCGTGCTCACCCGCGAACCCGGCGGCAGCCCGGTCGGGCAGCGGCTGCGCGGACTCGTCCTGGACGTCGGCAACACCGGCCTGTCGCACCGCGCCGAGGCGCTGATCTACGCCGCCGACCGCGCCGAGCACGTCGAGAACGTCATCCGGCCGGCCCTCGCCCGCGGCGCCGTGGTGATCACCGACCGGTACATGGACTCCTCCATCGCCTACCAGGGCGCCGGGCGCGACCTGGCCGCCACCGAGGTGGCCCGGATCTCCCGCTGGGCGACCGGCGGGCTGCTGCCCGACCTGACCGTGGTGCTGGACGTCGACCCGACCCGGGCCCGGGAGCGGTTCACCGAGGCGCTCGACCGACTGGAGTCCGAGCCCACCGAGTTCCACCAGCGGGTCCGGGCCGGCTTCCTCGCCCTCGCGGCCGCCGACCCGGCGCGCTACCTGGTCGTCGACGGCAGCCAGGCCCCCGGCTTCGTCACCACCGCCATCCGGCACCGGCTCGACCGCGAGCTGCCGCTCTCCGAGCAGGAGAAGGCCGCGCGGGCCGAGCAGGAGCGGCTGGCCCGCGAGGAGGCCGAACGGCGCGCCGCCGAGGAGGCCCGCAAGAAGGCCGAGGAGGAGGCCGCCGAGCGCAAGCGGCAGGAGGTGCTGGCGCAGCTGCGGGCCGAGCAGGCGGAGCAGGAGCGGCTGGCGCGCGAGGAGGCCGAGCGGGTCGCCGCCGAGGCCCGGCGCAAGGCCGAGGAGGAGGCGAAGCGCAGGGCCGAGGAGGAAGCCCGCCGTCGGGCCGAGGAGGAGGCGAAGCGCAGGGCCGCCGAGGAGGCCCGGCTGGCCGTGGAGGCCGCCGAGCGCAAGCGGCTCGCGGACGAGGCGGCCGCGCAGGCGGAGCTGCAGCGGCAGCGGGAGCTGGCGCGCGAGGAGCAGCGGCGCCGGGCGGAGGAGGCGCTGCAGCGGGCCGAGGAGGCCCGGTTGGCGCAGGCCGCGGCGCTGGCGGCGGCTGCTGCGGCGGCGGAGACGGCTTCGGAGCGCGCCGCTTCTGAGCGGGCTGGTTCTGAGCGGGCTGCTTCGGAGCGGGCCGGGGAACGGCCTGCGGGCGGGGACGCGGCCACGACGCAGCTGCGGTCGGTCCCGGAGACCCCGCGGGCTGCGGCCGGGGGCCTCGGTGACGAGGCGACCCGGGAGCTGACGCTGCGGGACCGGCAGGCGGCGGTCCGGGCGGCGGAGGCCGCGGACGAGACGGCGGTGCTGCCGCGGGTTCCGGCGGTGGACGAGACGGCGGTGCTGCCGCGGGTTCCGGCCGTGGAGGAGACGGCGGTGCTGCCGCGGATCGAGTCCGGGCGGCCCGGGGCGCCGGTGCCTGGGGCGTCGAGGCCCGGGGCGCCGGTGTCCGAGGAGCCGTTGGACAGCACCCGCGAGCTGCCGGTGGTGGACGGTGGGCAGCCTGCCGCGCCGCGGTCGGGCGGGCCGCAGCCCGCTGCCGACCGGCCCCGACCGGAGTGGGCCGAGGAGACGCCGATGGACGACCTGCCGAGCCTGACCGACACCCTGCTCGGCTCGCGTGACGAGTGGGCGCGCTGGGGCCACGGCGACCAGGGCGACCAGGGCGACCACGGCGACCAGGGCAGCCGGGAGCGGCGCGGCGGGGACGACCGGGGCGAGGACGGCGGCAAGGGCAAGGGCCGGCGCTGGGGCCGTCGGGGCTGAGTCGTACGGGCGGGCGGTGTCGCTGGGGCTGTGGCCCCGGGTGGCGCCGCCCGTTCGTCGTACGGGAAGTTCGTCATACGGGGAGTCCGTCGGACGGGAGGCGTGTCGTGGCCCGGGCCCGTGGCCGGGCGTGACCCGGACGGAGCAGTGGCTGTCGGAGCGGAGACGTATGCTCGACGGCGGGGAATCGGCGCCGGGAGCGCTGCCGTACGGAGCTTGGGAGCAGCAGTGGCCGTCTGGGACGACCTGGTGGGCCAGGAGCGGGTGGTCGACCAGTTGACCGCCGCGGCCCGGGCGGCCGGGGCGACGGTCGCGGCCGCCCGCGGCGCCGTCCCGGTGGAGGGCGGCAACGCCTCCCTGATGACCCACGCCTGGCTGTTCACTGGCCCGCCCGGGGCCGGCCAGGTCACCGCCGCGCGCGCCTTCGCCGCGGCCCTCCAGTGCACCAGCCCCGATCTCGCGCTGGGCGGCACGCCCGGCTGCGGTTTCTGCGACGGCTGCCACACCGTGCTGGCCGGCAGCCACGCCGACGTCAAGTACGTGCGGACCGACGGCCTGTCCATCGGTGTCGGCGACATGCGCGACCTGGTCCTGCGCGCATCCAGCTACCCGACCGGCGGCCGCTGGTCGGTGATCCTGGTGGACGCCGCGCACCGGCTCACCGAGGCCGCCGCCAACGCGCTGCTCAAAGGTGTGGAGGAGCCCTCCCCGCGTACCGTCTGGCTGCTCTGCGCCCCCTCCGTCCAGGACGTGCTGCCGACCATCCGCTCCCGCTGCCGCCTGCTGGTGCTGCGCACGCCGGCCGCCGAGGCGGTCGCCGACATGCTGGTCCGGCGCGACGGCGTTGACCCGGAGACCGCCCGGCTGGCCGCGCTCGCCGGGCAGGGCGACATCGAGCGCACCCGCCGGCTCGCCGTCGACGAGCAGGCCCGCACCCGCCGGGCCGAGGTGCTGCGGATCCCGCTGGAGGTCGCCGACATCGGCGGCTGCCTGACCGCCGCCCAGCGCCTGGTCGACACCGCCAAGGCCGACGCCGAGGCGCTCGCCGAGACCCAGGACGCCAAGGAGACGGACGACCTGAAGGCCGCCTACGGCGCCGCCGAGGGCAGCAAGGCGCCGCGCGGCATGGCCGGGGCGGTCAAGGAACTGGAGAAGCGGCAGAAGAGCCGCGCCACCCGCACCCGCCGGGAGACCCTCGGGGTCGCGCTGCTCGACCTGCTCGGCTTCTACCGGGACGTGCTGGCGGTCCAGCTCGGCTCCACCGGTTCGCTCGCCAACGAGGACCAGCGGCAGGCGCTGAACCGGGTCGCCCAGGACAGTACGGCGGAGGGCACGCTGCGCCGGATCGAGGCGGTGCTGGCCTGCCGGGAGGCGCTGGACCGCAACGTGGACCCGCTGCTCGCGGTCGAGGCGATGACGGTGGCGCTGCGGGCGGGCTGAGGTCCGGCTGCGGCCTGCCCGGGGGTCGAGGCCGCCCGTACGCCGTCCGGGCCGGTACGCCGCCCGGAGTCGTCCGGGGTCGGCCCGGCGTCCCACCTTCGAGTGAACGGGCGATACTCGCCGGGCACACCCGCGTGTGACGGCGCGCCCGTTGTGCACGCTGGGGCCGACCGCGCCCGGCCGTACCCGGCCTCCCCACCGGGAGGGCCCACCGCCGGAGCGGTCGCCTCCTGCACGGCACCGGGTCCGGTCCGGCGCCGGCCCTCGTCCGAGGTGGTGCGTTCCGTGGTTCGTCCGCTCCTCGTCATTCCCCTGCTGGCCGCCGCTGTCGGCGGGATCTGGCTGGCGCGCGGCGCGCTCCAGCGCTGGCGCGACCTGCAGGCCGCCGCGACCTACGAACTGGCGGGCGACCGTTGGCCGATGCTGGCGCGGGCGGGCGGGGCGATGGTCTGCGGGGTGTGCGTCACCGCGTTGACGGTGCTCACCGCGCTCGGGGCGTTCGGCGGTCTGAGTCACGGCGGGCAGGGGACGGACCGGGTGGAGCCCGCGGTGGACGCGGCGGCTGCGGGGGCCTGGGCCTCCGGTGGGGCGGGTCGGCAGCAGCCGGCGCCGCCGGCCGCCACCGATCCGGCTGCGGCGGGGGGTGCGGGGGCGGGTGCCGCCGCGGGCGCGACCGCGACGCCGGCCGCGGCCAGCCGTTTCGACAGCGTCGGGCACCCGGGCGGCGGCGAACTGCTGCAGTCCGCCGTGCTCGGACCCGACGGGAAGCCGCGCAACGTCCGGGTCTGGCTGCCCGCGCAGTACGCCAAGGAGCCGAACGCGCGCTTCCCGGTCGTGGTGATGCACGCCGCCACCCCGGGCAAGACCGCCGACGCCGAGGTGCCGGACGTCTTCGAGGGTGTCGGCGCAGCCCTCCAGGCCGGTCGCGCCCGGCCGTTCATCCTGGTCGCCCCGGAGGCCCCGAACGGCACCGCGCACCCCTGCGAGCTGGTCGCCGCGGCCCCGGCCGCCGTCGCCGACGACGCGACGCTGCGCAACACCGTCGCGGCCTCCTTCCGCACCCTCCCGCCCGGCCCGGCCTCCTGGGGCACCCTCGGCGTCGAAGGCGGTGCGCCGTGCGCCGCCGCGGCCGGACTGGCCCGCCCCGACCTGTACGGTGCGGCCGCCGCGGTCTCCGGCCGGTACGACGCCGCCGCGCTCACCCAGACCGGCGCCGAGGCCCCGGCGGGCAGCTCGGCCAAGCTGCTGCTGGCCGCCGCCAAGGGCGACTCCGCCGGGCTGGACGCGGCCCGCAAGCTGCAGAGCGCGCTCAAGTCCGGCGCCGGCCCGGCGGCCAAGGCCGAGGTGCGGATCTCGGACAACGTGCAGGACTACACCGCGGACCGGGAGCGGTTGCGGTTGGTGCGGCAGGCGGCACAGTTCCTGGCCGACGCGCTGGCCAAGGCGTCCTGAGCGTCGGCCGAGCCGGCGATACGCTGCCCGGTACCCGGGGTGGGTACCGGGCAGCGGCGTTTCTTCGTTCTCGTACGTTCGCATACGTTCTCGTACGTTCGCGTGCTTTCGCATAGGTTCGCGTACGTTCTCGTGCTTTCCCGGAGTGGTGGAGAGGAAGCGGATGAGGGCCTTCGGGCGGGGTCGGGTGTCGGCGCCGGTTCGGGCCGGGGTGCCGGTGCGGGCGCGGGCGCGGATGGTGGCCGTGGCGGTGCTGGTCGGGCTGCTGGCGGTCTCGGCGGACGGGTGCAGCCGGGACACCCCGGAACCGGCCGGTGGGACCGGTACCACCGGTGCCGGCCCGACCCGTTCCGGCGCGGCTCCGGACACCGCCGCCACCCCGCTGGAGCCGCTGCCCGCCGCCGTCCCGGCCGCGCTCGCGCCGTACTACGCGCAGCGGCCGACCTGGCAGCCCTGCGACGGCCGGTTCGAGTGCACCACCTTCCGGGTGCCGATGGACTACGACCACCCCGGCGACGGTGACCTCACCCTCTCGGCCGCCCGCGCGACGGCCGGACCGGGTGGTCCCGGTGGCTCGGGTGGCTCTGACGGCTCGGGTGGCTCGGGCGGCGGCTCCGGTGGCGACTCCCGGCTCGGCTCGCTGCTGCTCAACCCGGGCGGGCCCGGCGGCTCGGCGATCGAGTACCTGGAGGCCGTCGCCGGGACGTACGACCGCACCGTGCGCGCCCGGTACGACCTGATCGGCCTCGACCCGCGCGGGGTGGGCCGCAGCAATCCGGTCAACTGCCTGAGCGGTGAGCGGATGGACGCCTTCACCGCCACCGACCTGGCCCCCGGCGACCAGCGGGCGATCGACGCGCTGGTCGCCGTCGACCAGGAGTTCGCCGAGGGCTGCCGCAAGCAGGCCGGGGCCGCGCTCGGCCACCTCAGCACCGTCGAGTCGGCCCGCGACATGGACGTGCTGCGTGCCCTGGTCGGCGACGAGCGGCTGAACTTCGTCGGCAAGTCGTACGGCACCTTCCTCGGCGCCACCTACGCCGGACTGTTCCCGAGCAAGGTCGGGCGGGTGGTGCTGGACGGCGCCATGGACCCGTCGCTCGACGCCGTCACCGGCAACCGCACCCAGGCCGGCGGCTTCGAGACCGCCTGGGCGGCCTTCGCCCGGGACTGCGCCGGGCGCGAGGACTGCCCGCTCGGCCGCACCGAGCAGCAGGTCGGCGACCGGCTCACGGCCCTGCTCGCGGCCGTCCGCGCCCACCCGCTGCCGAGCACCGACAACGGACGCCGGCTCACCGGGGCCCAGGCCACCACCGGCGTCGTCCAGGCCCTGTACGCCGAGTTCCTCTGGCCCAAGCTGCGCACCGCGCTCACCGATGCCGGGGCCGGCGACGGTACCGGGCTGTTGAAGCTCTCCGATGCCTACTACGGGCGCGAGGCGGACGGTTCCTACCCCAACCTGATGTTCGCCAACACGGCGGTGAACTGCCTGGACCTGCCCGCACCGTTCCGCTCGCCGGAGGACGTCCAGCGGGCGCTCCCGGACTTCGAGCGGGTCTCCCCGCACTTCGGGCGCGACATGGCCTGGATGGCGCTGACCTGCGCCTACTGGCCGGTCCGGGCCACCGGTGCGGCGCACACCGTCCGGGCCGCCGGAGCCGCCCCGATCGTCGTCGTGGGCACCACCCGCGACCCGGCCACCCCGTACGACTGGGCCCGCTCCCTGGCCGGACAGCTGGAGTCCGGCCGACTGCTCACCTACGACGGCGACGGCCACACCGCGTACGGGCGGCACGACCCCTGCGTGGACGGCGCCGTCAACCGCTACCTGCTCACCGGGGAGGCCCCGGAGCCGGGCAAGCGCTGCGACCGGTAGGCGCCGCTCCCGCCCGGTCAGGCGGAGGAGACCGCCAGCTTCGCCGCGAAGCCCGCGAACAGCACGGCGACGCCGCTGGTCAGGGTCGCGGACAGCCGCCGGCGGCGGCGGAAGGCGGTGGCCAGCGTGGTGCCCGCGAAGATCAGCAGCGAGAGGTAGAGCAGGCTGAAGGTCTGCAGGATTCCGCCGAGCAGGATGAAGGACAGCGCGGGCTGCCCGTACGACGGGTCGACGAACTGGGTGAAGAACGACAGCAGGAACAGGATCGCCTTCGGGTTGAGCAGGCTGATCACCAGCGCCCGCCGGAACGGCTGCTCACCCGACTCCGTGGCCGCCTCGGCACCGGCGTTCGCCGGGTCGGCCTCGGCCCGGTGCTCGCGCCACAGCTGGCGGGCGGAGCGCAGCATCCCGAACCCGATCCACAGCAGGTAGGCGGCGCCACCGAACTTGACCACCGCGAACACCGCCGGGTTCGCCTTCAACAGCGAGGCGGCCCCCAGCGAGGTCAGGCTGATCAGGGTGAGGTCGCCCACGAACACGCCCGCCGCGGCCTTGTACCCGGTCCGGATGCCCTTCCGCGCGGCGACCGACAGCACGTACAGCGAGTTGGGGCCGGGCAGCAAGATGATCACGAGGGCGCCGAGGACGTACGTCGCCAGGTCGTTGACACCGAACACGGTGACTCCGGAGGTGGGGAGAGGTGGGAGGGGGCGCTCATCGTAACGTCGTACCGGTGATCGATTGAAGTGAAAACCATCCACCCCCTCCCCACCCCCTCCCCACCCCCACCCGCCGCCCACCCGACCACCGCCCGGCCCGGCTACGGATCACCTGCGAACCTGTGTAGACTGGCCCGCGTTGCCACCACACGTGGCAACGGTGCCGCCTTAGCTCAGTTGGCCAGAGCAACGCACTCGTAATGCGTAGGTCGCGGGTTCGAATCCCGCAGGCGGCTCAGTGAAGGCCCAGGTCACATAGCCCATGACCTGGGCCTTTTGCCATTCCTTGGCGCGCGAGCAGGTGTCAGCGGTGCGCTACAAGATCGCTTGCGTGAGCGATGCGTGAGCGCCAATGTTGATCTTGGGTTAGCCCTTGGCCTTCTTGGCCTTGGTCTTCGCTTTCTTCGCGGCCTTCCGCTTCGCCTTCTCCGCCTCGGCCGCGGCCTTGGCGTGAGCCTCGGCCTCGGTCTTCCGCTGGAGGGGGACGAGCTTCGCGGCAGCCTCGGCGGCGTCCTTGGCGATCTCGGGCAGGACGCTGGTGTAGATGTCCGAGGTGATCTTGATGGAGGAGTGGCCGAGCATCTCGGACACCACCTTCATGTCGACCCCGCCGGCGAGAGCGAGGGTAGCCGCGCCGTGGCGGAGGTCGTGCAGGCGAATCGGCGGCTGGCCGGACGCGGCCACGAGTCGCTCGAACATCTCGGTGACCTTGCCGGGGTGGAGCCAGGAACCGTCCTCGTTGGTGAAGACCCGGCCGGTGTCCTTCCAGGCCGGCCCCCAGTCGTTCCGCTCCTTCTGCTGGCGCTCGCGGTGGCGCCGCAGGACGGCCACCGTGTCGTCGTCCAGTGCCACGGTCCGGAAGCTCCCATCGGTCTTGGGGTCGGACTCCTCGACCTCCCAGCCGTCCTGCACGAGTTGGGCCGTCACGGTCAGCGAGCTGTTGTCGAGGTTGGTCTCGGACCACGGCTGACCGCACGCCTCGCCCCGACGAAGACCGCGGAAGGCGATCACGTGCCACAGCGCGTACAGGCGGTCGGTAGCCACGTAGTCGAGGAACGCGCCGGTCTGCTGCGGCGTCCAGACCATCACGGGGGAGGGCTTCACGCCGGTCGCCTGCCACTGGGCGACCCGCTCCGGTGTCCAGACCAGGGCCCTCGGCCTGGCGGCCGGGTCGAGCTTGACGTGGGCGGCCGGGTTGAGGGTGATCAGGCCCTCGGGGATGGCGGCGTTCAGGGCGGTCCGGAGCGTGGCCCGGATGTGCTGGCGGGTGGCCGCGCCGGTCGTGCGCCGGAACGGCGGCATCTCGGCAAGTTCGGCACGCAGAGCCTTGCGGACGCCGGATGCGGCGACGTCAACTGGATCCGTCACGTCGACGGATTCGACCGGCTGGACGCCTACCTCGGCCTCGACGTCGTCCCCGACCTCGTCCAGCTCAACCAGGAACGGCACGGCACCGAGCGCATCTCCTTCCGGCAGGCCGACCTGAGCAGGGACGACATCCCGGCAGCGGACCTCGTCATCGCACGGGACTGCCTCGTCCACCTCACCCACCACGAGGTGCTCGCCTTCCTCGACCGCGTGGTCGCCAGCGGCTCGACGTACCTGCTCACCACCACCTACGTCGGCCTCACTGAGAACCGCGACACCACGGACACCCATTGGCGCCCGCTCAACCTCCAGGTGGCCCCGTTCCACCTCCCCGAACCCGTCGAGCACTTCGACGCCGACTTCGCGGACAGCGGCCGGCACCACCCCAGCAACGGACTGGGCCTGTGGGCGATCGACCAGCTCAGCTCCCGCAGCATCTGATCCTCACCCCAGGCAGCCCAGGAAGCGAGACACGATGACGCCGCACGACCAGCAGATAGCCGCCCTGTGCGCCCAGCTCGACCAGGTCCTCGACTCACCCGCGACCACGCACGGTCTCGCCCGCACCCTCCGGGCGGCCGTCAAGGAAGTCGAACTGCACCGCCACCACCGGGCCGGCGTCGCTGCCCTGCCCGATGTCGTCCTTACGCCCGGCCCCACCAAGGTCCAGATCGGCGGTGGCGGCCACCGCATCGACGGCTTCTTCAACATCGACATCGTCCCGCCGGCTGACCTCCTGTGGGACGTGCGCGAGGGCATCCCGCTCGACGACGCCAGCACCGAGACGATCTTCTCCGAGCACTTCCTGGAGCACATCGACTACCCGCGCTCCGCCAAGCACTACGCCCACGAGGCCCACCGTGTCCTCGCCCCTTGTGGGCAGCTCCTCACCGGCGTCCCCGACGCCGCCTTCGTCCTGAACCAGTACCCGGCACCGCCGGACCGGGCTGCCGAGATGATCGAGCGGTGGTACGCCAAGCGGAAGTGCCGAGGCGACATCAACACCTACCTCGACCTCATCAACTACGTCTTCCGCGACCAGGACGACGACCCGACCTACAACCCCCACTACTGGGCGTATGACCATGAGAAGCTCGCCCAGCTCTTCACCGAGGCTGGCTTCA
The DNA here is from genome assembly GCF_044749365.1 of Kitasatospora sp. NPDC089509. Taxonomy (NCBI): domain Bacteria; kingdom Bacillati; phylum Actinomycetota; class Actinomycetes; order Kitasatosporales; family Streptomycetaceae; genus Kitasatospora; species Kitasatospora sp. NPDC089509. The sequence continues at coordinate 35,770 of NZ_JBIVHS010000023.1, forward strand.
AGACCGTCAAGCCGTGGACCTTCGACCCGACCTTGGCCAACCCGAAGCGCCAGTGGGCCAGCGTCTACGTGATCGTCACGAAGTAGCCGCGCCCGCGAGCAAGCCGCACGGGAGCGCATCGGACCTCTGCTCGTGGTGGCCGGCGATCCGGCCACCACGGGACGGCGGGACCACCTGATCAACGCCAACAGCAAGCACCCGCACGCCCACGCAGCCCCGAGCGTGAGGCACCTCATGTCTCAAGGCCATCCGTACGTCAGCCACCTGACCTTCGCCGATACCCCCAACGCGGTCCCCTGGGCCCGTCGGCACACCGCCGACATCATGTGCCGCTGGCGGGTCCCGGGCGCTGTCATCGAGACGGCCAACCTCATCGTCTCCGAGCTCGCCACCAACGCGGTCCGCCACTCGGCCAACAACGAGCCGCCGAACACCGGATACCCGGGCCTCGCCGATGTCAGCACGTTCACCCTCGGGCTCCAGCTGACAGGAACGGGGGTGCTCGTCCAAGTCGCAGACCGCGATCCCCGGCCGCCAGTACGGCGCGACGTGGGCCTGGAAGCCACCGGAGGACGCGGACTGTTCCTGGTGAGCGAGATGGCCAACCGCTGGGGCTACTACTACCCCACCATGGCGACCGGGAAGGTCGTCTGGGCGGAACTTCTCCTTCACGGTTCCAGGCGGTCCGACCCGGGCCGCACGGGGCACGCCAAGGAGCGCGGGCAACCAGCCGAACCTACTGGCCCGATCTCCGACCCAGTGCTGATCGGAAGAGTCCTGGTCGGGCTGCGTGAGCTGTAGAAATGGGCATGTCTGCGCTCCCAGACAGCCCCCAGCGATCAGCTCGCGATGAGACCTGTCCGCGGAGACCCTCGACGTTAGCGGGTCGGGCCCACCCTTGCTGTGGCCCGGCTCGTGCCCTTCTCTAAACCTGAAGGGCCGCCCGCAGCTCTTTGTCGCGCAGCAGCTCAAGAACCTGCGGATCCTCCTCGGCGAAAATCTGGTGGGCCTCCTCGGTCGCCGCCTTGTGCAACGCCGCAAAGCACACGTCGGCGAAGGGTTGATTCAGCATGCGATAGAGCTTGCGCTTCATCCCCTTGAGGTCGCCGCTGGAGCGAGCATCTGCCCAACCCATCAGATCGTCGGGCAGGTTCAGCCACGCGCTTGATCGGGCTCGCGGCCGCTTCCCTGCGTTCAGGCCGAGAACCTCGATGGTCCAGCTGCCTTTGGGAGAGCCCTCTACGGGCCGGTAGATGCCACTGGTGAGTCCAAGATCAAGGTGGTCGAAGGGGTTCTCGCGGGTCGGATCAATCAGCAATGAGCCGACGAGACCGTCACTGCGATGCTTTGATCCCTTGAAGCGACTGTTGCAAGTCGAGCAGGCCAGCAGCAGGTTGGGCCAGTAGAACGTCCTAAGTGCACAGCGAGATTTGGGTACGAAGTGGTCCACTGTGTCAGCCATATGGTTGCCGCAGTACATGCAGCAGTCCAGTCCGGGAGACATCTCCTCCAGAGCTTCCCGTATCGGCGGATATACATCGCGGCGGACACTTGAGCGATCCCACATTCGATCGGCGTGAGTAGTACGATCAAGAGGCTTTGTGCCAGCGAGCTCTTGAGTCAGTGTTAGCAGGGACGCTTCCAGGTCTGGCGAGAGTCGCGGTCGCACGATCTTGATCACGAGTCGTTGGCCTCCCTCCGCCTAACCCTCAAACTGGAATCTTCCACGTAGGTTGCCTGGGTACTGGACAAGATTCTGCGCAACGTCCGGAATCGGTGCACTGTCTCGCGGTCAGCTTCTCCCGCTGCAACCTCGTACTCCAAGTCTGCTAGTTCCTCTCGCAGTTCCTCGGCGCGAGGGGAGAATGGAGACTCTAGGCCGAAAAAGTCCGACAGGACAGCATCGTCGCCGGTGCCGTAGACGACGGTCCCGAATACCTTCTCGTCCACAATCTCCGGCGCGGCAAACTCGTCCAAAGAGGGAAGTCTGATCAGGCCGTTCGGGTCGGCAGCCTGACAGATATACGGGCTGTGCGTGGTGACGATGAACTGTACGCGGGGAAAGTGAGATTTGAACCACTCCCCAATGTTCTGCTGCCATGACACATGGAGATGCGCATCGACCTCGTCGATGAGAACCACCCCTGGATACGGCAGGTACCGTAGGCTGCCGCTGTGGTGCACGTTCAATCGTCCGTAAGCAGCGTGCATCTGGCGCACAATGTCCAGCACCAAGGCGGTGACCGTACGGAGACCGTCGCTTATGCGGCGAAGTGGGATTAGTGGGCCGTCGCCATTTGTACGTCGCAGCCAGAGTCCCCGCGACGTGACCTTCTCGACCCGGAAGTTCTCCGGCAACAACCCGTCGTTGAGTAGAGCCAACACTCCTTCTAGCAAGGCGTTGGCATCGGGTTCACCCTCCAGGCCTCGCAGGTACACGGAGATCAGCCAGTCCACCGACTCCGTTAGTGCCCAGGACTCTTCGAAGAGTGTGCGCATGGCACCTGCTCGGTCTGGGATTTGCGCGTTGCGTTCGAACAGTCCGGTGCCGGCGAACCGTCGGAACGGTCCATATGCTGCGTGGAACCAGCCTGCTGGTGGCGAGGGCGACCAAAGCAAGTTGGTGATCTTGCCGCCTGGGTCGGGGATGAAGCGCACCCCCGTCGGTGGCTCATCCTCCGGGTTCAGTGGCTCCCGATCCGGCTCCCATACGACCTTCACTGTGTGTTGCTCGGACGAGCCAGGAGCGCCGAGATCTGCCTCTGGGTCCGTGGTCAGGGAGAGTTCCACTCTGCCTTGGGACACTCGGTAGGAGAGGTAGTCTTCGACCTCTTCGTCCAGCTGGCTGGCTCGCCGGGGGCCGGCCAGGGCCAAGGCGATTGCCCGTAGCAAGGTGGTCTTACCAGAGCCGTTGCGCCCAGCGAGGACAGTCCACCCCTCGAGCTTGCCATCCGGCCGTGTGAAGTCGAGGTCGCAGCATCGAGCGCCGTAGAAGCCACGCACGCCATCGAGCCGAAGCCTCGTCACATACACCGGAGAGTCCCTTCTCGATGTTCGCGGTTCGCCGGTCCTTCCCCTGTCAGCCTGGCTGTCGCCCGTCGCAATGTACCGTCCACCTCACGAACACGCACTGGCACTGACCAACCATGGTCCATCACCGGGCTTGGGCCGCTGCCAGCAAGGTGGATCGACGCGCCCTCCGCGTGTCCGTCAGCTGGTCTAATAGACGGGGCTGGCGAGCGGGCCGTTGCGTAGGCAAGGCCACGGTAAAGGGCTGTCGAGCACAGGAGGGGCCGTGAGCGCGTCTGACGCACGAACGGGTGACGACAAGGTCGAGAGTGCCCTGCGCAAGGCGGGCTGGCGGGTCTGCGCCCCACCTGAACGGGATCTCAAGCCAGGCGCAACAGCGGTTCGCACCACACACGGCCTCCTCCCGGGTGTACGCGTATACCTTCTGCATGTTGACCGGGAGCTCAGCGGTCTCATCGTGGCAGGAGCCGCCCAGGCGGACCCTCACGAGTTGCTGGCAGAGGCTGGCCGGCTCGCCGGACCGATTGCTGAGCAGCATCACCGCCGGACCTGGCGGCAGCGCCCGCTGCCCTTTCGCTACGGGACCAACGGGCACGTCTGGTGTTTCCTGAACGCCCTCGACGCCGAGGACCTGGACGGAAGCCCATCTCCCGACGCCCCACAGGGCGGAGCGCGGAGTCGTTACGTCTTTGCTCCGGCTCGACCCGCTACCGTCGCGCGCTGGAAGCGCGAAGCTGTGCGCAACCCCGATGCAGCCTCGCTGCGCGCCCGGCTTCGTCGTCTTCCTGAAATCCACCTAGATCCTCAGCGGCAGCTGTACGCTGCCCAGCGCCGAGCGATCCACGGTCTGGAAGACTCTCTGGCCGCAGATAACCCGCGGGCGCTCATCCAGATGGCAACCGGCGCTGGAAAGACGTACACCGTCGTCCAGGCTAGCTATCGGCTGCTCCGGCACGCAGGCGCCCATCGTGTGCTGTTCCTCGTGGACCGCTACAACCTGGGCGAGCAGGCGTACCTCGAGTACAGAGGCTTCCGGCCCTCAGATTCGCGTAAGTCGCTCCGCGACGAGTTCCCGCTCAAGCACCTCGTTGGCGGAAGGTCAGGCCTGGCGGACTCCGACAAGATCGTCATCACGACGATCCAGCGGCTGTGGTGCATGCTGACGGACCGAACACCGCCCGACCCCGGCAGCGAAGAGGCGCAGAGCTTCGAGGCCGGTGGTACTGCCGGCCTGGGAAACCGGCTGCCGGAAGTCCGCTACTCAAGCAAGCTGCCACCCGACTACTTTGACTTCATCGTCATCGACGAGTGCCACCGCTCCATCTACGGAGCGTGGCGTCCAGTCCTGGAGTACTTCGATGCGCACATTGTCGGCCTGACCGCGACGCCGGTCGGGCCGACGTTCGCCTTTTTCCAGAACAATCTGGTCAGCCAGTACACCTATGAAGAAGCAGTCGCGGACAAAGTCAACGTCGACTATGACGTGTACCGGATCTCGACGCGTATCACCCGCGAGGGCTCTACGATCCCCTCCACGATCGAGGCAATCGCGCCCGACGGAAGCATCGAGAAGATCAACACCGTCCTGGCCCAGGTGGATCGGGTCACCCGCGAGCAGCACTGGCACCAACAGCAGGAGGACGAGGAATACACGGCAGCTGAGCTCAATGACCGATTCGAGTCCACTAGTCAGATCCACACGGTAATCCAGACCTTCAAGGAGCGACTGTTCACTGAGATCTTCCCACCTGATGTCGACCCGGACACAGGCGAGGTTCTTCACCAGCGCACCGTAGTCCCTAAGACGTTGATCTTCGCGGCCACGAACCGGCACGCGGATGCCATAGTGGCCGAGGTGCTCAAGGTCTGGAACGCGGGCCAGCGGTTCTGTCAGAAGATCAACAGCGAAACGACAGACCCCACCAAAGCGATCAAGGAGTTCCGAAATGAGCCTGAGACTCGGATTGCTGTCACCGTCGACATGATCGCCACAGGAACAGACATTCCGGCCCTGGAATGCCTGGTCTTCATGCGGGACGTGCGCACCTGGTCCTACTTTGAGCAGATGAAGGGCCGAGGCGCCCGGATCATCAGACCGGAAGACCTACAGAAGGTCACCGAGGACGCGTTGTACAAGGACCGGTTCGTCATCGTCGATGTGGTGGGAGTGACCGAGCATGCCATGGTCGACGCCCGGCCTCTTGTCCGGGACGACCAAGGGGAGCTGCCTAGCTTGGAGAGGTTGCTCAAGGCGTGTGAGGAGGGCCGGCCCTTGGGCGTTACGGATGTTGCCACGCTGGCTGGCCGCCTCAGTCGGCTCGGACAACGGTTGAACCAGAAGCAGCTGACGTTGATCGAGGCGTGCGCGGGAGGTCGGAAGCTGACCGAGCTGGTGACAGAGCTGGTGCGTGCGACAGACCCGGACCTGCTGGCAGAAGAGCGGACCAGAGTAATCCGCGAGTCGGGCACGGCGGATGGCATGGTCCCATCAGAGGCCCAGCCACAGCTGGCGGTCGATGGCGATGCGATCGTCGCGGAAGCGCTGGCAGAGGCGCTGCGGCCGTTCGTGGAGAGTGCGGGACTGCGCGATGCGCTCCTCGAAGCCGCACGGCGCCGCTGGATCAAGATCGACCACCTTAGTCAAGACGGCGGCGTGATTGCCGAGGGCGTGACAGACTTGAAGCGCGCCGAGCGGACTGTGGCCGACTGGCACCAGTACATGGAAGCCCGCAAGGACCGGTTCGCCGACCTGCGCGTCGCCTTCCAGGAGCGACGACCCCTGAGTGAGGTCCGTGCACAGATCGACGAAGTCCTCAGCCTGGTCAGTCCGCCGCAGCGGCGATGGACCGGCCAGCAACTGTGGAAGGCATACGTCGACCTCGGCATCGCACGCCAGCAGCGACGCCGCAACGCTGGGCTGCCCGAGCTGATCTCAGTGCTGCGGTATGAGCTGGGACTCGACGGGGACGTGCTCCGCCCGTATCGGGATACCGTGGAGCTACGTTTCCACGAGTGGCTCGCGCGTCAGCAGACTGCGGGGGCGACGTTCACTGAGGAGCAGCGCAGTTGGCTGCGACGGATCGTGAACGTGGTCGCCACCTCAGCGACCGTCTCCGTGGAAGCACTGGACCAGCACGCGCTGTCCCGGGCCGAGGGCGGCTGGAGCAGGTTCAGGGAGGTGTTCAAGGGCGGTCTGCGAACACCGGACGAGTTGATTGAGGAACTGGACCGGGAACTGGGTGCGTGAATGTGAACAACGGCGTGGGGGACGGCAACACGCCGGAGCGAATCCCAGAGGTGACTCTCCCCGAAGGATGGGCCTGGGCTACCGTTGGCGAGATTCTCGTCGGGTCCGACGCCGGCAAGTCGTTCAAGTGTGATCCCCGTCCTGCAGCTCCGGACGAGTGGGGCATCATCAAGGTCAGCGCCATGACCTGGGGTGAGTTCCGGCCTGATGAGAACAAGGCCCTCCTCGATGACGCCCTGGTAAACCCCGATTACGAGATCCAGGCGGGCGACCTTCTGCTCAGCCGTGCCAACACGGCTGAGCACGTGGGTGCCCCGGTACTTGTCGGGGATGTACGGCCCCGTTTGTTGCTTAGCGACAAGAGCATCCGTTTGAAGGCCGGCTCTGCGATCGACCGGGACTGGTTCATTTACTGGCTGAAGTCCCCGGCTGTGCGCAAGGCGATCACGGCGAAGGCTACTGGGACCTCCGACTCGATGAGGAATATCTCCCAGCCGGACCTCAGAGCCATCGTTTTGCCACTGCCCCCTGCGGCAGAGCAGCGTAGGATCTCAAATGCCCTAGACAGTCGGCTCGCGCGACTGGGAAAGATCGTTCGGCTCATCGCCCGCGCACGGTCCCACGCTGCCACTCTTCGCAGGCAAATTCTTCTCGATCTGATCCCCGAACCTCACGACTGGCCCGCGGAGTGGCAGGCTATGACCGTGGCCGAAGCCGGAAAGGTCGACCTTGGCCGAGCACGTCATCCGGATTGGCACACCGGGCCCAGAATGCGCCCTTATCTGCGCGTCGCGAACGTTTTCGAAGACCGCATCGATACTACGAGCGTGATGGAGATGGATTTTTCCGACGGGCTCGGCAAATACCGGCTGCTCCCTGGAGACATTCTGCTCAATGAGGGGCAGAGCCCTCATCTGGTAGGGCGTCCAGCGATGTACAAGGGCATTCCTGAGGGCGTAGCCTTTACTAATAGCCTGCTTCGCTTCCGGGCGGCCGATGGAGTGCTGCCCGGTTGGGCGCTGTTCGTGTTCCGTCGTCACCTGCATGCCGGACGGTTCATGCGAGAGGTCCGCATCACGACCAGCCTTGCGCACCTGAGCGGATCACGCTTGAAGACGGTGGAGTTCCCAGTTCCCACGATCGACGAGCAGCGGCGCCTCATTGCGGAGGCCAAGCGTCAGTTGGCCCGAGTCGACGTCATTGACCGGCTTCTCGACAGGGCAGAAGACCGCGCCTCTGCAATCCGTCGCGCTCTGTTCACCGAGGCATTTGTCGGCCGACTTGTCTCGCAGGATCCAGATGACGAGCCTGCCGAGGACCTGCTTAAGCGTATCCGGATCGAGCGCGAAGCTGCCGAGGTCGAGCGGAAGACAATTCGGCGGGCCGCTGCTCAGGCTAAACGGAAAAGCCGGACCGCAACCCAGCGCCGGCCCTCCGTGATCGCTTCTCCCTCTGCTCCCACTTCTCACGCGCCCGTCCCTGAGGGCGAACAATCTGCCCTGCCCCTGGAGTTCACTCAGTGAAGCTAGATCTTGAAGCACGCCGGCTCGTTGACCGCCTCTGGAACTACTGCAACGTTCTACGTGACGACGGGGTTTCGAGCCTCGAGTACTTGGAACAGCTCAGCTTCCTGGTGTTCCTCAAGATGGCCGCTGAGAAGGAAGAGGCCAACAAGGATCTCCCCGAGCAGAAGCGCTCGCATGTTCTCCCCAGCACTGCCGAGTGGGAGGGGCGTGGCTGGCTGGAGCTGATTGACCTCTCCGGCATGGACCTGGAGGCGAAGTACACCAAGTTGCTCGCCGACCTCGGCAAACAGGACTCTCAGAAGAGCACCCTTGGCCTGATCTTCCATCGTGCCCGGAACCGTCTGCAGAACCCGGCCAACCTACGGCGCCTGATCGTCGATCTGATTGACAAAGAGAAGTGGCTGGGGGCCAGCAAGGACATCAAGGGCAACGCATACGAGGCGCTGATCGCTCGGAGCGCTGAGGACACCAAGGCAGGGGCTGGCCAATACTTCACCCCGCGCGTGCTTATCGAGTCCATCGTGCGGTGCATGCGACCTACTACGGATGACCGCATCACTGACCCGGCCTGCGGGACGGGGGGCTTTCTCCTCGCTGCGCATGACTACATCGTGAGCACCTTCGGCGACGAAATGTCGGTCGAGGAGTCTGCACGGTTTGATGACGGCGCAATCTGGGGCACTGAACTGGTGCCGGAGACCGCACGCCTCGCCGCCATGAACCTGCTTCTCCACGGGATCGGCCGACCAGAGGGTAAGCCGCTGATCCTTGTCGAGGACGCGTTGGCAAAGCGACCGGATAAGCGGGCCACGTTGGTACTCGCCAATCCCCCCTTCGGCAAGAAGTCGTCGATCGTGATCACCCACGGCGACGGCTCGGTTCGCCGTGAGGACATGTCGTACCACCGCCAGGACTTCTGGGAGACCACTACCAACAAGCAATTCAACTTTGTCCAGCACATCGCGAACCTTCTCGACGACAACGGCAGGGCTGCGGTGATTGTCCCGGACAACGTCCTCACCGACGGGGGCCGTGGTGCAACCATCCGCCGTGAGCTGCTCAAGCGGTTCAATCTGCACACCATGCTTCGCTTGCCCACTGGCATCTTCTACGCGGGCAACGTGAAGGCTAACGTTCTCTTTTTCGATGCTGCCCCGCCTCGCCGCAGCGACGACGAGCCACCGCACACACAGAAGCTGTGGGTGTACGACCTGAGGACTGGCAGCCGCTTCACGCTGAAGCAGAACCCCATCCTCCCCGAACACCTCGAGGACTTCGAGAAGCGTGTCTTCGGCGTTGGCGAATGCGAGACGACTGCGGAAGCGATCGCCCAACGGAAGAGCGAGGGCCGCTTGCAGTTCTTCGACGGGGCCAAGATCGCTGCGTCTGAGGATGTCAACCTTCACATCGGATTGGTCGAGCCTGATGATCAGGATGCAGTAGAAGCGAAGTCTCTGACCGAACTCACCCTCGCACTGTCCGATGATCTAGGTGAAGCCTTGCTTGAGCTGGAGAACCTGGCAGCAGATCTGGGCGTGGAGCTAACACCGCTGCTTCGGGAAGGGCAGTGAGGGTCCCTGTCGAGACTTCGGCAGGGCCACCATCCTTCCGACGCATGCGCTACCCAACCTTGCCACCCTCGCCCTCGAGCCGCGGCCTGTGGATAAGAAGCCTGCCTCACCCAGAGTCCTGAGGACCGGCTGCGAAGCGGGACGGCTATGCGTGAGCGATGCGTGAGCGGACGCGGCAACCCGTGCTGGTTCGGGTGGGATCGTGGACCACTGTGCAACGCCCTGACCTGCGGGTTCATCACCAAGTGGTCGATGCTGGCAGCAGCTAGCATGATCATTGTCGGGCTCGTAATGCGCGTAGGTCGCGGGTTTGAGTCCCGCAGGCGGCTCAGGGAAGCGGAAGACCCGGTCGGATGTCCTGACCGGGCCTTCCGCGTCTTTCGGGGGAGGTCACTGGTCGAGGTAGGCGAGGACGGCGAGGACGCGGCGGTTGTCGGCGTCGGTGGGGAGGAGGTTGAGCTTGGTGAAGATGTTGCTGATGTGTTTGGCGACGGCCTTCTCGGTGATGAAGAGGCCCTGGGCGATGCCGGCGTTGGAGCGGCCCTGGGCGACCCATTCGAGGACTTCGCGTTCGCGGGCGGAGAGGGCGGCGACGGATTCGTCGCGTTCCTTGCGGACCAGGAGCTGGGAGATGACCTCGGGGTCCATGGCGGTGCCGCCGTCGGCGACGCGGCGGATCGAGTCGAGGAACTGGGTGCCGTTGGTGACGCGGTCCTTGAGCATGTAGCCGACGCCGCGGCCGCCGCTGGCGAGGAGTTCGCGGGCGTAGAGGGGCTCGACGTACTGGGAGAGCAGGAGGACCGGGAGGGCGGGCATGGTGCGGCGGGCGGTGAGGACGGCGCGCAGGCCCTCGTCGGTGAAGTTGGGGGGCAGCCGGACGTCGACGACGGCGACGTCCGGCTGGTGGTCGGTGAGGGCGCGGAGGAGGTCGGCGCCGTTGTCGACGGCGGCGGCGACCTCGTGGCCGTAGGCCTGGAGGAGGCGGATCAGGCCGTCCCTCAGGAGGAAGTGGTCTTCGGCGAGGACAATGCGCACGGGAGCTCCATGGTGACCATGGTGGGGCCGTTGACGGGGCTGCTGACGGCGAGGACGCCGTCGAAGGTGGCGAGCCGTCGTTCGATGCCGCGCAGGCCGGTGCCGCGGGTGGCGTCCGCGCCGCCGCGGCCGGTGTCCGTGACGGTGATGCGCAGCATGCCGTGATCGTAGCGAATGTCGATCCAGGCGCGGTCGGCGTGGGAGTGCTTGGAGACGTTGGTGAGGATCTCCGAGATGGCGAAGTAGGCGGCGGACTCGACCGGCATCTCGGGGCGGCCGGGGAGGTCCACCGCGACCTCGGTGGGGACCGGGCAGACCATGGCCAACGCCCGTACCGCGTCGGCGAGTCCGCGGTCGGCGAGCACAGGCGGGTGGATGCCGCGGACCAGGTTGCGGATCTCCTCCAGGGCCTTGGAGGAGGACTCCCGGGCCTCGATCAGCAGGGCGCGGACGGCGTCCGGGTTGGTCTCCAGGAGGTGTTCGGCGGCGTCCAGGGTCATGCCCATCGCGACCAGCCGGGCCTGGGCGCCGTCGTGCAGGTCGCGCTCGATCCGGCGGATCTCGGCCATCTGGGTGTCCACCGCGGTGGAGCGGGTGGTGGTGAGGTGCTCGATCCGGCTGGCCATCAGCTCCTGCTCGCTCGGGGCGAGCATCGAGCGGGTGTAGAGCGCGTGCTTGCGCACGGCGCGGGGCGCCACCCAGAGGGCGAAGGGGAGTTGGAGCAGGCCGAGCAGGCCGGCCAGGACGGCGGTGGCCTGGCCGTCGATCGGGATGAACTGGTACCAGAGGCCGTCCCACCGGGTGGAGAGCGGGACGCCGAAGAAGGCCAGGAAGATGCCCCAGAGGCCGCTGAGCACCAGGGCGATCGGCGTGAAGGCGAGGAGGCCGCCGGCCACCGGGTCGGTGAGGATCCAGGCGAACTCCCGCTTGGTCTGCCGGTCGCTCATGATCCAGCGGTAGCGGGCGATCGTCCCGGCCGCACCCTCGGGGGCGGGGGGCAGCGGTCCGGGCGGGCCGGGGATCCGTACGCCCGACCACTCCTCGGCCAGGCCGCGCTGACGGGCCGCCAGGGACCGGACCCGGTCCATCGACCGGGGGACCAGGCCGAGGCCGGGGCCGATCAGGGAGATCGCGGTGGTGAGGGCGAGGGAGCGGCCGAGGGCGGCGACCGACAACCAGCAGAGCGTCAACGCGCGCCGTAGCCCGGTGAGTCCGGCGGAGGCGGAGAAGCCCCTGATCTCGGCCGGTGCCGGGTTCGACCCGAGCTGCATCGTGCGGTCCATGGACGCGCTCCTCTCTGCTGCCTTCGTGCTGCCCGGCCGTGGTGGCCGTGGAACCATTCTGGCGGGGGTGGGGGGTCCAGATCGGTAGTACTAACTCCCCTTTTGGGCCACGGGGGTTGGGATGGAGGCGGGGGCAGGGGTTGGGACGGGGGTGGAGAGGGGCGCGGGGGTCGCGAGGAAGAGGGAGAGGGTGTCGGCCACGCAGGCGGCCCGGGATTCGCCCTCGATCTCCACGGTCATCCGCACCGCCGCCAGGTGCCCCATCGGGGTCTCCCGGACGCTGGTGACCCGGGCGCCGCCGCGGACCCGGGTGCCGACCTTGACGGGGTGCGGGAAACGCACCTTGTCCAGGCCGAAGTTGACGCCCATGGTGACGTCCTCGATCTCGAAGATCGCGCGCATCATCGCGGGCAGCAGGCCGAGCGTCATGTAGCCGTGGACGATGGTGGTGCCGAACGGGCCGGTGGCCGCGCGTTCCGGGTCCACGTGGATCCACTGGAGGTCGCCGGTCGCGCCGGCGAACCGGTCCACGCTGTCCTGGGTGACTTCGAGCCAGTCGCTGTAGCCGAGGTGCTCGCCGGTCGCCTCGGTGAACTCGGCCAGGGTGGCAAAGGATCTCATGGGGTGATTCTCCGCCCTGGCGGCTGACGGCCAACTGACGCTCTGCTGACGGTGGATGAGGAAGGAAAGGGGGATGGGGGAGGGGGAGGGCGGTGGGGGAAAGGGGGACGCCCGCCCGGTGGGGGGCGGGCGTCCGGTGGGGTGCGGGGGCGGTCAGCCGTAGCGCTTGAGCTCGTGGAAGAAGCCCGGGACGGTGTGCAGCAGGCCGGCGGCCAGCACGTGGTCGTAGACGTGCTTGGCGACCGCGAGGTCCAGCACGCCGAGGCCGAACGGGGAGAACACCACCGGGCGGTCGGCGGGCGGGGTGATCGCACCGGTGAGCACGTCGTACAGCGTGCCGGCCACGAACTCCCGGTGGCCGACCTGCTGTTCGGCCAGGTGCGGGGAGGTGCCGGCCTTCAGGCAGTGCTCGATGTCGTCGACCACGTTCCAGGAGTCGAGGACGATCCGCGGGGAGAGGTCGCGCAGCGAGACGTGCAGCACCAGCGGGTGGTGGGCGAACCAGGCCGGGTCCGTGACGTGCGGCTCGCCGGCCACGGTGGCGAAGACCAGCAGGTCGGCGGAGCGGACCAGGTCCTCGGGCTTCTCGTGGACGGTGACCGCGAGGTGCTCGCCGCCGGACCGGCGCAGGTAGTCGGCGAAGCCGTGGGCGTGGTCGGCGGAGAGGTCGTGGACGCCCGCCTCGGTGAACTCGAAGCCGTTGGCGGCCAGGTAGGTGTGGATGTAGCGGGCGATCAGGCCGACCCCGAAGAAGCCGACCCGGCGCGGGCGTTCGCCGCGGGCGTCGGCCAGCCGGGCGGCCGCCAGCGCGGCGGAGGCGGCGGTGCGGGCCGCGCTGATGATGGAGCTCTCCAGGCAGGCGAACGGGTAGCCGGTCTCCGCGTCGTTGAGGACGAGGACGGCCGAGGCGCGGGGCAGGCCGGCCGCCACGTTCCCCGGGAAGCTGGAGATCCACTTGATGCCGTGCACCCCGACCCCGCCCTTGACCGAGGCGGGCAGGGCGATGATCCGGTCGGCCGGGCGGTCCGGGAAGCGGAGGAAGTACGAGTCGGGGTTGACCGTCAGCCCCTCGCCGTGCAGCCGGTACGCGGCCTCGACGGTGGCGACGACGTCCTGTTCGTGGCCGTGCAGGGCCTCGTGCACCTGGGCGCCGGGGACCACGGCGAAGGTGGGGGCCTGGGGCGCGGCGGCATGGGTCATGGGGACACTGCTCCTGTCGGGGAGGCGGGTGTGGCCGGGGCGGGAGGAGAGGAGGGGGTCAGCCGATCCGGGCGAGGCCCTTGGCGTCCTGCCGGGCCCGGCCGCGGGAGACCAGCAGCGGGTCCCAGCCCGGGCCGCGGACCGGCAGCCGGGCCGGGTCGCCGAGCACCGCGCCGGCCGCCACCTCGGCCAGCAGCGGGCGGTCCAGCAGCTGGCCGGCGGCGACCATCCCGGTGGTGGCGACCGCGTTCAGCCCGCTGCCGTAGCGCACGCTCTGGCCGACCACGTAGAGGCCGTCGACCTCGGTGCGGACGTCGGGGCGACGGCCGACCGTGCCCCAGTTGGCCATGCCGTACGGGGTGCCGCCGGAGCTGCGGGTGTAGCGCTCCTGGCTGAGCGGGGTGGCCAGTTCGAGGTGGGTGATGTGTTCGCGGAACGGGCCGATCACCTTCTCGGCGGTGGTCAGGATCAGTTCGGTGACCTGGCGCTTGCGCTCCAGGTAGGCGGGGTTGCGGCGGTACGGGGCACCGTCGACGGCGCCCCCGCTCAGGCCCCAGAAGTCGTGGCCGGGCGGGCAGCCGGTGAGCAGCTGGAAGTTGCTGTGGCCGGGCGGGCAGACCGCGCCGGCGCCCGGGTCCTTGAGCGAGGCGAAGGAGAACATCAGGTGCGGCAGCGAGTCCAGCACGCCGTCGCGCCGCCAGCGTTCGAGCATGGCGGCGTGCGCGGCCTCCATGTCGTCGCTGTCGTGCCACCAGAGGTTGGCGTTGGGCAGGCCGGGCAGCTCGGTGTCCAGCGCGACGTACAGGGCGACCACGGCGCCGCGCATGGTGGCGGCGCGGGTGCGCTCGACCACGTCGGCGGGGAAGGCCCGCTCGCCGCCGCAGAGTTCGAGCACGGTGCGGCGGTAGTCGGCGTTGGAGATCACCAGCGGGGCGGAGATCCGGGTGCCGTCGACGAGTTCCACCCCGGTGGCGCGCGGGGGCTGCCCGGCGCCGGTGCCGCTCTGATCGGGGCTGCCCGGCTCGATCAGGATCCGGCGCACCTCGCTGCGGGTGCGCAGCTCCCCGCCGTACGCCTCCAGCGCCTCCACCAGGGAGGCCACCACGACCTGCCCGCCGCCCTCGGGGTAGTAGGCGCCGCGCAGGTAGTGGTCGAGCATGCCGACGTGCTCGCCGAAGGTGATGCCGTCCGGCATGGTGCCGTAGTTGCCGGCCTGGGCGGCCAGCAGGGTGCGGGCCTTCGGGGAGAGGCCGCAGTGGTCCAGGGCCTGGCCGAAGGTGCGGGTGCGGCGGGTCCAGCGCATGGTCTCCGGGGAGGCCCGGAACAGCTCGACCACGGACTTGCCGAGCAGCCCGGCCCGGTTGGCGGCGGACACCGCCCGGGCGAGTTCGACGTAGCGGTCGATGCCCTCGGCCTCCTCCGGCAGCGCCGCCCGGAGCCGGTCGTGGTAGGCGGCCCAGCCGGCCGGCACGTCCAGCGTGGCGGTGGGGGTGATGATCCGGTCGAAGCCGTGCTCGTTGTCCATCGGGCGGAAGCTCACCCGGTCGCGCAGACCGAGTCCGGACAGGATCGCCGGGATGATCCCGTCCGGCCCGCAGTCGCCGAGGTAGTGGGTGCCCACGTCGAACTCGTACTTGCGCCGGCGGCGGAAGACGTGGGCGTTGCCGCCCGCCACGTCGTGCTGTTCCAGGACGAGCACGCTGCGCCCGCCGGCGGCCAGGTAGGCCGCGCTGACCAGCCCGCCGAGGCCGCTGCCGACCACGATCACGTCGTAGCGGTCCCGGCCGCCCCCGTCCGTCGGCTGCTGTGCTGCCCGCATTCCCGCCCCCACTCGTCGGACCATCAGAACGTGCCGCCGCCGTGGATCTCGAAGACCGACCCGCTGATGTACGCCGCGCGGTCGGACAGCAGGAAGGAGACCAGATCGGCAACCTCCTCGGGCTTGCCGACCCGGCCGAGCGCAACGTTGCCCAGCATCCGCGCCAGGGCGGCCTCGGACATGTCGCCGACCATGTCGGTGGCGATCAGCCCCGGAGCGACCACGTTGGCCCGGACGCCGCGCGGGCCGCACTCCTTGGCCAGGGACTTGGTGAACCCGATGATCCCCGCCTTCGAGGCGGCGTAGTTGGCCTGGCCGACGTTACCGTAAATCCCTGACACCGACGAGAGGTTGACGATCACTCCGCTGCGTCGCTTGCTCATCGCGAAGGCGGCCGCGCGGCACACGTGGTAGACGCCGTCCAGGTTGGTGCGCAGCACCGGGTCCCAGTCGGTCTCGGGCATCAGGATCACCGGGCGGTCCCTGGTGATGCCGGCCGAGGTCACCGCGGCGTCCACCGGGCCGAGTTCGCGCTCGGTGCGGGCGTACCAGTCGCGGACCTCGGCGGCGTCCGCCACGTCGCAGCGGGTGGCGGTGATCCGGCGGCCCGTGCCGCCGGCCTCCTCGACCAGTCGTTCGGCGGCCTCGGCGTCGGCGCGGTAGCAGAAGGCGACGTCGTAGCCGTCCCGGGCGAGCCGCAGCACGACGGCCCGGCCGATGCCCCGGGAACCGCCGCTGACCAGGGCGATCATGCCGCGTCCCGGTCGGGGTTCCGGTGCGTGTCCCGGTGTGGGGCCCGGTGCGGGTCGAGGAGCCGCAGCACGGTGCAGCCCACCGCGCCGTCCCGGTCGACGGCGGTGACCAGGACGGTCCGGCCGGCCGCGGCCGGGTCGGTCTCGGCGACCGCGAGCAGCGCCTGGATCTGGAAGGTGGCGGAGGCCGCGCTGGTGTCGCCGAGCAGGGTCATGGACGGGACGGCGGTGAGCGCCTCGGCGGGCAACAGCGCGGCCAGCGCGGCCTGTTCGGCCCGGCCGGCCGCGGTGGGCGCGGCGCTGGGGACGGCGGCCCAGACCTCCTCGGCGGTGGCGCCGGCCCGGGCCAGGGCGCGTTGCACACAGGCGGTGACGGCGGCGCCGGGGTCGTCGTCGACGTCCACCCGGGTCTCGACCGCCAGCACGGCGGCGAGCGCCGGGCGTTCGGCGGAGCCGGCCGGCTCGACCACCAGCAGGCCGCAGCCCTCGCCGAGCAGCGGCGCGGGGTCGCCGGGG
Organism: Kitasatospora sp. NPDC089509; assembly: GCF_044749365.1. NCBI lineage: Bacteria > Bacillati > Actinomycetota > Actinomycetes > Kitasatosporales > Streptomycetaceae > Kitasatospora > Kitasatospora sp. NPDC089509. The sequence continues at coordinate 52,370 of NZ_JBIVHS010000023.1, forward strand.
GCGACCGCGGCGTGTTCGAACCAGGCGTGCGCGGCGGAGAACTCCTCGGCGGAGCCCACCAGGTACCTGGTCGCCCGGCCCTGACCCAGCAGCCGGCGGGCGTAGTTGAGCGCCAGCAGGCCGCTCACCCGGCCGCCCGCGACGGTGGTGTTGGGGCCGGTCAGGCCGTGCCGGATGGCGGTGGCGCCGGCGGCGTGGTTGAGGCTGCCGAAGGGGATCCGGCCGGCGTCGACGTGGAACGGCAGCGCGTTGGTGTACGACTGCTTGAGGAAGTTGGTGACGTTCTCCAGGCTGCCCATCGAGATGCCGAGGACCACGCCGGTGCGCTCGTCGGTGGCCACCACCCGGTTGCCCTCGGCGTCGTTCAGCAGGCCGTCGGAGGCGACCAGGGTGAGCGCGGTGAGCCGGTCCATCTTGCTGGTGCCGGTGGGGCCGAGCAGGCCCTTGATGTCGAAGCCGGGGACCAGGCAGACCTCGGGCGAGGGCAGCGGGCCGTACGCCGCGTCCGGCTCGACGGCGGTGCGGGCGCCGGAGCGCAGGCCCTCGGCGAAGGCCCGGCGGGTGAGGCCGTACGGGGAGACGGCCGACCAGCCGGTGATGACGGGGGTGTCGGGGGCCAGCGGGGCCGACGGGGACCCGGGGCGCTCGGGGGTCGCATCGGGCCGCGGGGTCGCGGGGTGCTCGGGGGAGCGGGTGGCGGTGGTCATCAGCGGACTCGCTCTCCGTACGTGCCCAGGATCAGGATGGCGTTGTTGCCGGCGAAGGCGCTGGAGTTGTTCTCCACGATCCGGACCTCGGCGTCCACGGCCCGGTTCGGGACGACGTCCAACGGGCAGTCCGGGTCGGGTTCCCGGTGGTTGATGGTCGGCGGGATGAACTGGTGCTCGATGGCGATGCCGCAGGCGATCGCGGCGAGCGCGCTGGCCGCGCCCATCGAGTGGCCGAGCATCGACTTCACCGCGACGGTGCGCGGTGGGGCGTCGCCGTACACGTCGAGGATCGCGGCCGACTCGGTCTTGTCGTTGGCCTTGGTGCCGGTGCCGTGCGCGGAGATGAAGTCGACCTCGTCACGCTCGACCCCGGCGTCGGCCAGGGCGAGCCGGATGCCGCGGGCGATGCCGTCCCGGTTGGGGGCGGTGGCGTGGGCGGCGTCGCAGCTGAGGCCGTAGCCGAGCACCTCGGCGTAGATGTGGGCGCCGCGGGAGAGCGCGGACTCCAGGCTCTCCAGGACCAGGATGCCCGCGCCCTCGCCGGTCAGGATGCCCTGGCGGTTGCGGTCGAACGGGCGGACCACGTCCGGGGTGAGCGCGCCGAACCGCTTGAACAGGGCGAAGGCCTTGCGGCAGACGGCGTCGGTGCCGCCGCACAGCGCGACGTCCACCTCGCCGGAGCGGATCGCGTCCAGGCCGTAGCCGATCGCGTAGTTGCCGGCCGCGCAGGCGGTGGTGATGGTGGTCGGCTCGACGTTGGGCATCCGCAGCTCGCGGGCGATCGCGGTGCTCAGCCGGCCGGCGTTGATCCGGCGGGCCAGCACCGGGTCGATCGCCTTCGGGTCCCCGGCGGCGAGCTCCTGCTCGACCAGCAGGCCGATGTCGTGCGACTCGCCGTCGGTGGTGCCGACGGTGATCACGGCCTGGCGCTCGCCGAGGTCCTCCTCGGTCAGCCCGGCGTCGTCCACCGCCATCCGGGCCGCCGCGACGGCGAACTGCCCGGCCCGGCCGATCTCCTGGAGCGGGACCCGGTGGATCCAGCGCTCCGGCTCGAAGTCCGGGACCTCGCAGGCGGTGTTCTGGCCGAAGCCGGTGGTGTCGAAGCGGGTGATCGGCCGTGCGCCGGAGCGGCCGGCCCGCAGCCCCGCGGTGTACTCCTCGACGCCCGTACCGATGCTGGAGATCGCCCCGAGGCCGGTGAGGACGACCCGGCGGCGTCCGGTCGGCGCGCCGGACCGGGGGGCCGCTGGTGACTGTGCGGTGGAGTCCATGGGACCTCTCCTTGAGCTCCTTGAGCGGTGGGGTGGCGGGAGGGGTTCGTACGGGGGCGGTGCGTTGGGGGTGCGGTGTGGGCGGGTGCGGGGCGTTCGGGTGCGGTGCGTGCGGGCGCGGGGGGCGGCTACCAGCCGGCCGCGGCCGCCGTCACCTGGCAGGTGGTCGCCACGTTCACCATCTTCGGCAGCTCGTTCATGTCGATGACGATGGAGTACTCCATCTCCAGTGCGCTCAGCACGTCGATCAGCTTGAGCGAGTCGGCGCCCAACTCGTCGACGAACAAAGCGGTGTCGGAGAACTCGGTGTGCACGTCGATGTTCTCGGCGATGATTTCGCGGATACGGGCGAGGCGCTCCGGCGCAACCGTCGTCATGCTTGTTTCCTCCGTTTTCCAGATGCCCGGAAATCTGCTTCCGGCGAGAAAACTAATCAGCGCCGATGACGGGTCGATGACGTTCAACTGACCGTCCACTGACGGAAGTCGGCGGCGGGGAGTGGAGCTGGTGGGGTGGCCTGGGCGGGGGTCGTGCGGGGGCCGTGCGGGGAAATGCAGACGGCCGCCCGCCGCACCGGGGGACGGGGGCTCCACGGGTGCGGCGGGCGGTGTCGGCGGGGCCGTTCGCCGGGGGATCCGGCAATTCGGCGGCGGCGGGCGGGTGTTCAGTCCTGGCGTTGCAGGCTGAGTGGACGCAGGTCGGTCCAGTGGGCCTCGATGTGGGCGACGGCGGTGGCCCGGTCGGTGGCGTCCAGCGTCACCGACCAGCCGGCCGGGACGGCGGCGAAGGACGGCCAGAGGGAGTGCTGGCCCTCCTCGTTGACGAGAACGAGGAAGGTGCCGTCTTCGCGGTCGAAGGGGTTCGTCATGCCGGTTCGCTCCTGTGGGTCCGTCCGGGCGGGGTGGGGTCGGTCTTGGTGCTGTCGGTCTTGGCGGGGTCGGTCTTGGCGGTGTGGAGGTAACGGTCGAGGGCGGCGCCGATCGTGGCGGCCGGGCCGGGCTGCAGCAGCTGCTGGTGGCCGGCGTCCACGTCGTGCGCGCGGACGGCCGAACCGACGTACGGCTCCCAGCTCTTGAGCTTGAGGGCGCGCTCCTCCGGGGTGGGGCGGCGGGGGCCGCCGGTGGCCACGAAGAGGGTCATCGGGCAGTCGTCCAGGCGGCGCGGGGTGAACCGCTGGAACAGTTCGAGGTTGTTCCGCATGACGGCCAACAGCCGCTCCAGCAGCGCCGGTTGGAGGGCGGCGAGCGGGCCGGGGGTGCGGGCGAGGTGGGCGGCGACGGAGTGCGGGGTGAGCTCCGCGGGTCCGTCCGGGAGGGCGGTGGTGTCGGCCCCGGCCTCGGCCAGGAAGTCGGCGAGGAACTCGGCGTCGCTCGGCCGGGCACCGCGGGCGTCCTCGGGGTAGGCGTCCAGGTTGGCCAGCAGGGCGACCGGTTCGCCCGCGGCGCGCAGCCGGACCGCCATCTCGTGGGCGACCACCCCGCCGTAGGACCAGCCGAGCAGGTGGTACGGCCCGTGCGGCTGGATCGCCCGGACCCGGGCGAGGTACTCCTCGGCGACCTCACCGAGCCCGGTGGGCAGCGGGCCGTCGTCGGACAGGCCGCGGGCCTGGAGGCCGTACACCGGTCGGGACGGGTCGAGGTGCTCGGCGAGGGCGGCGAAGGGGAGGGCGAAGCCGAGGCCGCCGTGCACGCAGAACAGCGGCGGGCGGCTGCCGGTGGGGCGGATCGGCAGGACGGGGGCGAGCGGGTCGAGGTGGTGGCCTTCCGTCGGGACGGTGGCGGTGGCGGTGGCGGAGGCGGTGGCGGCAGCGGTGGCGGCCAGGGCTTCCAGGGTGCGGTGCTCGAAGACCGCGCCGAGGGTGAGCGGCAGGCCGGCCCGACCGGCCGCGTTGACCAGCCGGATGGCCTTCAGGCTGTCCCCGCCGAGGGCGAAGAAGGAGTCGTCCGGGCCGACCCGGGGCAGCTCCAGCACCTGCTGGACGGCCGAGCAGAGCAGCCGCTCGGCGGCCGTCCGGGGAGCGCGGGTGGAGGCGGGGGCGGCGGTCGGCTCGGGGAGGGCTCGGACGTCCAGCTTGCCGTTGGCGTTCAGCGGCAGGTCGGGCAGCACGGCGTAGGCGTCCGGGACCAGGTGCTCGGGCAGTGAGCGGGCCAGGTGGCGGCGAAGCTCGGCCGGTTCGGGCGCGGGCCGGCCCTCGGCGGGGACCAGGTAGGCGACCAGTCGGCGCTGGCCGGTGGCGGCGTCGGCGGGGGCCAGCACGGCGGCCCGGGCGACGGCGGGGTGGGCGGCCAGCAGGCGTTCGACCTCGCCGGGTTCGACCCGGTGGCCGCGGATCTTGACCTGCTGGTCGGCGCGGGCGACGTACACGAGCCGGCCGTGCCGGTCCCAGCGGACCAGGTCCCCGGTGCGGTACATCCGGGCGCCGCCGTCCTCGAACGGGCTGGCGACGAAGCGTTCGGCGGTCAGCGCCGGCCGGCCCAGGTAGCCGCGGGCCAGGCCCGGGCCGGACAGGTACAGCTCGCCGACCACGCCGTACGGCACCGGGTGCAGGGCCTCGTCCAGCACGTACGCGCCGGTGTCGCCGATCGGCAGGCCGATCGGGACGGTGCCGTCGGCGCGGCCGAGGTCCTGGCCGGTGGCGAAGGTGGTGGTCTCGGTGGGGCCGTAGACGTGGAAGACGGTGGTGCCGGGCAGGGCGGCGCGCAGCCGGTCCAGGTGGTCGCGGGAGTGGGCCTCGCCGCCGGTGAGCAGGGCGCGCAGCGGGGCCAGGGCGCGGGGGCGGGTGTCGGCCAGGGTGTTGACCAGCTGGGTGGTGAGGAAGGCGACGGTCACCCCGGCGCGGTCGAGGAAGTCCGCCAGGGCCTGCGGGTCGGCGGGGCCGGGCGGTTGGACCGCCAGCCGGGCGCCGTGGGCGAGCGGGCCCCAGATCTCGAAGGTGGAGGCGTCGAAGGCGACCGGCGCGAAGTACAGGAAGGTGTCCGCGGCGGTGGGGGCGAGCTCCGGCAGACCGAGCACCAGGCGGACGGCGGCGCGGTGGGTGACCGCGACGCCCTTGGGGGCGCCGGTGGAGCCGGAGGTGTAGATCACGTACAGCAGGTCGTCGGGGTGGACGGTGACCTCGGGGGCGGTGGCGGGCCGGGCGGCGAGGTCGGCCTCCGTGCCGGGGTCGTCCAGGACCAGCGCGTCGACGGCCGGGGGCAGGGCGAGGCCGGTCAGCGAGCGCTGGGTGAGCAGCAGCCGGGCGCCGCTGTCGGCCAGCATCCCGTGCACCCGCTCGGCGGGGTACGACGGGTCGATCGGCAGGTAGGGCGCGCCGGTGCGGGCGATCGCCAGCAGGGCGGTCACCACCGCCGGGCCGCGCTCCAGCCGCAGCGCGACCGGTTCGCCGCGGCGGGCGCCGCGGGCGGTCAGCAGCTGGGCGAGGCGGTTGGCCCGGGCGTCCAGTTCGGCGTAGCTGGTGTGCCGCAGGCCGTCCGGACCGGCGTGGACCAGGGCGACGGACTGCGGGGCGGCGGTGATCCGGCGGTCGACCAGGGCGGTGACGGTGCTGGGCGGGGTGCCGAGCCGGTGGGTGCCGAGGGCGAGCAGTTCGGCCCGCTCCTCCGGGGTGGTCAGGGCGGGCCGGGAGATCGGGGCGGCGGGGTCGGCCAGCAGGGCGGCGAGCAGTCGCAGGTAGGCCTCGGCGATCCGGCGGGCGGTGGCGGGCTCGAAGAGGTCGGTGCGGTGTTCGAGGGTGAGGGTGAGCGAGCCGTCGGGTCGTTCGGTGAACTGGAGGAAGAGGTCCCACTTGGCGGTGTGGAGCGGGACGGGCTCCTCGGTGAGGGCGAGTTCCGGGCCGGGGGCGGGGGCCGGCGCGGTGCGGTGGTGGCCGATCATCACCTGGAACAGCGGGTGCCGGGCGGTCGAGCGCTCGGGGTTGAGCACCTCGACCAGCTTCTCGAAGGGCAGTTCCTGGTGCTGGTGCGCGGCCAGGTCGGACTCCCGGACCCGCTCGGCGAGTTCGCGGAACGACGGGTCGCCGGAGGTGTCGGTGCGCAGTACCAGGGTGTTCACGAACATGCCGACCAGTTCGTCGAGTTGCTGGTCGGTGCGGCCGGCGATCGGGCTGCCGAGCGGGAGGTCGGTGCCCGCACCGAGCCGGGTGAGCAGGGCGGCGAGGGCGGCGCGCAGCAGCATGAAGGGGCTGGCCGCCCAGTCGGCGGCGGTGCGGCGTAGTCGGTCGGTGAGCTCCGCCGGGACGGTGCTGTGGTGGGCGGCGCCGCGGTGGTCGGTCCGGGCGCCGCGGGGGTGGTCGTAGGGCAGCGCCAGTTCGACCGGCAGGTCGCGCAACCGCTCGGTCCAGTAGTGGAGTTGGCGGGAGAGTCGGCTGTCCGGGTCGCTCTCGGTGCCGAGCAGCGCGTGCTGCCAGAGGGTGTGGTCGGCGTACTGGACGGGCAGCGGCGGGAGTTCGGCCGGGCGGCCGTCGCGACGGGCCCGGTAGTGGGCGGTGAGGTCGCGGGTGAGCGGGGCGAGCGACCAGCCGTCGGCGGCGATGTGGTGCAGCACCAGGGAGAGCACGTGCTGCTCCGGGGTGATGGTGAAGAGGCGGGCGCGGAGCGGGAGTTCGCGTTCCAGGGCGAAGCCGCGGGCGGCCTCGGCGGCGAGGGCGGCGGGCAGGTCGGCCTCGGTGGTGCGGCTGACCGGGAGCGGGAGGTCGGCTTCGGCGGGGGTGAGCACCCGCTGTTCGGCGGTGTCGGCGTCGGCGTCGGTGTCGGTGCCGGTACCGGTGTTGGTGGTGCCGGTGCCGGTGCCGGTGCCGGCGGTGCGGCGCGGGAAGACGGTGCGCAGCGCCTCGTGTCGGGCCAGCACGTCGTGTAGGGCGGCGGCCAGCGTCGGGGTGTCCAGACGGCCGGAGAGCCGGACGGCCAGCGGGATGTGGTACAGCCCGCCGGGGGCGCCCAGTTGCTCGACGAACCAGAGCCGCTGCTGGGCGGGCGAGAGCGGGACCACGGCCGGGCGGGGCGCCGCGGCGGTGAGCGGGGGGCGGAGCGGGGCGGTCCGTGCGCCGCCCGGCCGGGCGGGGAGGCGGGCGGCGAGGCGGGCCGGGGAGGGGGCCTCGAAGAGGTCCCGGACCTGGAGCTCCGCGCCGAGTTCGGCCCGGAGTCGGTTGACGATCCGGGTGGCCAGCAGCGAGTGCCCGCCGAGGGCGAAGAAGTCGTCGTCGGCGCCGATCCCGGTCAGGCCGAGGACCTCGGCGAAGACCGTGCAGAGCAGCCGCTCCTCGGGGCCGCGCGGGGCGCGGGCCGAGGTGGCGTACACGGGGGCGGGCAGGGCGCGCCGGTCGAGCTTGCCGTTGGCGGTGAGCGGGAGTGCGGGCAGGACCACCACGGCGGCCGGGACCATGTGGTCGGGCAGCCGTTCGGCGGCGAACGCCCGTACGTCCGGGGCGAGGTGGGGAGTGTCGGGGGAGGTGGCCGGGGAGGTGGCCGGAGAGGTGGCGGCCGGGACGACGTAGCCGACCAGCCGCCGGTCGCCGGGGCGGTCCTCGCGGGCCAGCACGGTGGCCTCGGCGACCAGCGGGTGCCGCCCGAGCACGGCCGCGATCTCTCCCAACTCGATCCGGAAGCCGCGCAGTTGCACCTGTTCGTCGATCCGTCCCAGATACTCCAGGGTGCCGTCCGGCCGCCACCGGCCGAGGTCCCCGGTGCGGTACATCCGGGCGCCGCCGTCCTCGAACGGGCAGGCGACGAAGCGTTCGGCGGTCAGCGCCGGTCGGCCGAGGTAGCCCCGGGCGAGGCCCGGGCCGGTGACGTACAGCTCACCGGGCACCCCGGTCGGGACCGGGTGCAGGGCGCCGTCCAGCAGGTACGTCCGCAGGTCGGGGAGGGCCCGGCCGATCGAGCCGATGGCTCCGTCGGCGGTCGGTTCGTGGGCGGTGACGTGCACCGTGGTCTCGGTGATGCCGTACATGTTGACCAGCCGCGGTGCGCCCTCCGGGTGCCGGGCGAACCAGTCGGCGAGCCGGCGCTCGTCCAGGGCCTCGCCGCCGAACACCACGGTGCGCAGGGCGAGTCGGCGCGGGCGTTCGGCGTCGGCGCGGATCAGCTGGTAGAAGGCGGACGGGGTCTGGTTGAGGACGGTCACCCGTTCGGTGGCGAGCAGGTCCAGGAAGGCGTCGGGGGAGCGTGAGACGTCGTACGGGACGACGACCAGCCGGCCGCCGTGCAGCAGGGCGCCCCACAGCTCCCAGACGGTGAAGTCGAAGGCGATCGAGTGGAACAGCGTCCAGACGTCCCGCGGCCCGAAGCCGAACCGGGGGCGGGTGGCGTCGAGCAGCCGGAGCACGTTCCGGTGCGGCACCACCACGCCCTTGGGGCGGCCGGTCGAGCCGGAGGTGAAGATGACGTAGGCCGGGTGGTCGGGCCCCACGGTGGTGACGGGCGCGGTGGCCGGTTCGGCGGCGAGTGCGGTGGCCGTCCCGGGGGCGTCGAGGTCGATCCTCGGCAGGGCCGCGTCCGGCAGCAGGCCGGTGGCGGTGACCAGCAGGGCCGGGCGGGCGTCGGCCAGCGCGTGGCCGGTCCGCTCGGCCGGGTGGGTGGGCTCCAGCGGCAGGTAGGCGGCGCCCGCCTTGAGCACGGCCAGGACGGCGACGACCAGGTCGGCGCCGCGCGGCAGGGCGACGGCGACGAAGGTCTCCGGCCCGGCGCCGCGTGCGATCAGCAGCCGGGCCAGCCGGTTGGCGCGCTGGTCCAGCTCGCGGTAGCCGAGTTTGGCGTCGGGCGCGGTGACCGCGACGGCCTCCGGGGTGCGGGCGGCCTGCTCGGCGAACAGGGCGGGGACGGTGGCGTTCGCCTCGCTCGCCCCCGTCCCGCGGACCGCCGGAACGCCGTCGGCCCGGGGGACGGGGGCCGGCTCCGGGGCCGACTCCGGGGCTGACTCGGGGGCGCCGAGGCGGGCGAGCGGGGTGTCCGGGTCCTCGGCGACCCGCTCCAGGACGTCCACCAGCCGGTCGAGCAGCCGGGCCGCCCCGCCCGCGCCGAAGGCGGCTTCGAAGGCCGAGGCGCGGTGGCCGAGTCGGAGGTCCAGCCGCTCGCCGGGGAGGACCGTGAGGCTGAGCGGGTAGTGGGTGGCGGAGTGGATCCGGGCCCCGCTGACCGTGCCGCCGGACTCCCGGTACAGCGCCGCCTCGTCCATCGGGTAGCTCTGGAAGGCGAGCACGGTGTCGAACAGTTCGCCCCGGATCCCGGCGGCGGCCTGCACCTCGGCCAGCGGCAGGTGCTCGTGCGGCATCATCGCCAGCTGCTGCGCGGCCAGGGCCGCGAACAGCTCGCTCGCCGACCGGTCCGGGCGCAGGTCGGCGCGTACCGGCAGGGTGTTGGCGAACAGCCCGATCATCGACTCGACCTCCGGCACCTCGGCCGGGCGGCCGGAGGTGACCGAGCCGAACACCACGTCCTGGCGGCCGGTGAGTCCGCCGAGCAGTACGGCCCAGCAGCCCTGGACCACGGTGTTCAGGGTGAGACCCTGGCCGCGGGCCCAGCCGGCCAGCGCGGCGGTGTGCTCGCTGTTCAGCAACCTCCGCTCGATGGCCGGTAGTTCGGGCGACGGCCCGACCGGTGGCAGCACCCGCACCGGCCCGTCCAGGTCGGCCAGCAGCTCCGCCCAGGCGGTGCGGGCGGCGGCGGTGTCGCGGCCGCCCAGCCAGGTGAGGAAGGACCGGTACGGTGCCGGCGCGGGCAGCGCGGCGGCCCGGTCCGGATCGCCCAGCAGGCCCAACTCCCTTACCGCCAGCGGGAAGGACCAGCCGTCCAGGACGATGTGGTGCACCGACCAGAGGAAGCGGTGGCGGCCCTCGCCGAGCCGGATCAGGGTGAACCGCATCAGCGGCGGCCGGGCCGGGTCGAACCGGCGCAGCCGGTCCTCCTCGGCCAACCGCCGGGCTTCGGCGGCCCGTTCGGCCTCGGGCAGGCCGCTGAGGTCGTGCAGCCGCCACTCCGGCTCGGCCTCCTTGGGCACCACCTGGACCGGTTCGCCGGTGCGGCGGTGGCGGAAGCAGGCCCGCAGGTTGGGGTGGCGCTCCAGCAGGGCGGCGGAGGCGGCGCGCAGCCGGGCGGCCAGCCGCTCGCCGTCGGCCGCGCCCGGGCCGTCCAGTTCGGCGACCAGCTGGAGGGTGTAGAGGTCGGGCGCGGTCTGGTCGTAGGAGGAGAGGAACAGCAGGCCCTGCTGGAGCGGGGAGAGCGGCAGTACCTCGCTGATCCTCGATCCGCTTCCGGCCGAGGGCGCCGCGTTCCCGGGCGGGGCCGGGTCGGTGGTGCTCCTGGGCGGGGTCGGTCTGGGGCCGCTTGTCACGAGAGCTCCTCGTTCAGTTCGAGTTCCAGATCGGCCAGTTCCTCGTCGGACAGCTCGACCAGGCTGCCGGTGGGCTCGGGCGGGGCGGGCTCGGCGCCGTCGGTCGAGGCTGCGGCCTCCTCGGCGAGGAGGGCGAGTGCGGCGGCGGTCCTGTGGGTGAAGACGTCCCGGGTGGTGAGGGTGAGCCCGGCCTTGCGGGCGCGGCTGACCACCTGGATGGAGCGGATGGAGTCGCCGCCGAGGGTGAAGAAGTCCTCGTCGATGCCGACGCGGGCGGTGCCGAGCACCTCGGCCAGGATCTCGCAGAGGATCCGTTCGGACTCGGTGTGCGGGCCCCGGTGGCCGGTCTGTTCGGCGGCCTCGGGCCGGGGGAGGGCCTTGCGGTCGAGCTTGCCGTTCGTGGTGAGCGGCAGGGCGTCCAGGACCAGCCAGGAGGACGGGACCATGTAGCCGGGCAGCAGCTCGGCCAGCCGGTGGCGGATCCGCTCGGGGTCCACCCCCGGGCCGGTGAGGTAGCCGATCAGGCGGGGGTTGCCGGAGGTGTCGGGGAGGACGGCGACGGCGGCGTCGGTGACGGTGTCGAGGGTGCGTAGGACGGCTTCGATCTCGCCGGTTTCGACGCGGCGGCCGCGGATCTTGATCTGGTGGTCGCGGCGTTCGATGAACTCCAGTTGTCCGTCGGGGCGTTGGACGACGCGGTCGCCGGTGCGGTACATCCGGGTGCCGTCGCCGGTGAAGGGGTCGGCGGGGAAGGTGGTGGCGGTGCGGGCGGGGTCGTGGAGGTAGCCGCGGCCGACGCCGGCGCCGCCGACGTACAGTTCGCCGGGGACGCCGACCGGCACGGGCTGGAGTTCGTCGCTGAGCACGTACAACCGGGTGTTGCGGACGGCGGAGCCGATCGGGACCCGGGCGTCCAGTTCGTCGTCGATCGCGATGACGGCGTGGGTGACGTCGTCGGAGCACTCGGTCGGGCCGTAGGCGTTCATCATCGGGACGTCCGGGAACTGGCTGTGCCAGCGGCGGCAGAGGTCGGCGGGCAGGGCCTCGCCGGTGACCACCAGCCAGCGCAGCGACGGCAGTTCGGGCGCGCCGCCGTCCGGGCCGTCCGGGCCGTCGAGGTCCCAGGCGTCCAGGGCGGCCCGCAGCAGGGACGGGACGACCTCCAGCACGGCGACGCCCTCGTCCCGTACCAGCGCGAACAGCGCGGTCGGGTCGGCCGCCGTGGCCGTTCCGGCCACCCGGACGCTGCCGCCGACGATCAGCGGGGCGAACATCTGCCACACCGAGACGTCGAAGGTCAGCGGCGCGTTCTGGATCAGGGCCTCACCGGCGGCGAGGTCCAGGTCGCGCACCTTGGCCCAGAGGTGGTTCATCATCCCGGCGCGGTGCACCATGGCGCCCTTGGGCCGGCCGGTGGAGCCGGAGGTGAACATCACGTACGCCAGGTCCAGACCGCTGCCGACCGGCTCCGGCAGCGGGTCCGGCGCGGGCAGGGCGGGCACCGCGAGTGCCTGCTCCAGCCCGAGCACGGTGACTCCGGCGCCGTCCGGTGCCCGGTGCCCGGCGCCGAGCAGCAGCCGGTCGGCTCCGCTGTCGGCCAGCAGCGCGGCGTTGCGGGCGTCGGGCGCGGCCGGGTCCAGCGGCAGGTAGGCGGCCCCGGCGCCGAGGACGCCGAGCACCCCGGCGATGAAGGGTGCGCCGGGCTCGGCGAGCACCGCCACCACCGAGCCGCGGCCCACCCCAGCTGCGGTCAGCAGCGCCGACAGGTGGCCGGCCGCCGCGACCAACTCCTGGTAGCGGAGCGGCCCGTCGGCATCCGTCACGGCCACGGCCTCCGGCGTGCGCTCGGCCACCGCGCGGATCCGCTCGACCACGCCGAGGCTCTCCTCGGGCAGCGACTGGTCCCAGTGGCCGAGCAGTCCGCCCAGTTCGCCGGTGGTGGCGGTGCCGGTGAGGTCGGCCGGGGCGGTCACGTCGATCCGGGCGAGCGGCAGTTCGGGCCGCTCGGTGACGGTGTGCAGCAGGTGCAGCAGGATCCGGGCGATCCGTTCGACGGTGTCCCGGCCGAACAGCTCCGGGTGGTGGTCCAGGCGCAGGCTGAGCGCCTCGCCGGGGTGCACCACCAGGCTGAGCGGGTGGTGCCGGGCGTCCCGGGCCTCGGCGCGGACCACCCGGGGGCCCGCGCCGCCGGCCAGGTGCCGTTCGTCCAGCGGGAAGTTCTCGAACAGCACCACGGTGTCGAAGGCCTCGCCGGTCAGCCCGGCGGCCCGGTGGATCGCGGCGAGTCCGAGGTGCTCGTGCGGGAGCAGCGCGCTCTGCTGGTCCTGGAGGGCGTGCAGCAGTTCGGCGAGCGGGGTGTCGGGGTGCAGCCGGGCCCGGACCGGCACGGTGGTGAGGAACATGCCGATCATCGACTCGACCTCGGGCACCTCGGCCGGGCGGCCGGAGGTGACGGCGCCGAACAGCACGTCCTGGCGGCCGGTGAGTCGGCCGAGCAGCACGGCCCAGCAGCCCTGGACCACGGTGTTCAGGGTGAGGCCGCGGCCGCGCGCCCAGCGGGTGAGGGCGGCGGTCGCCTCGGGCTGCAGCTCGGTGTGCACGGACCGCGGCAGTGCGGGGGCGCGACCGTGGTCGGCCGGGACCAGCAGGGTCGGGCCGTCCAGGTCGGCCAGCGCCTCGCGCCAGGCGGTCCGGGCGGCGGTGCGGTCCTGAGCGGTGAGCCAGGCGAGGTAGGAGCGGTAGGGGGCCGGGTCGGGCAGCGGGACGGCGTCCGCACCGGGGGCGCCGGAGGTGGTGGCGGCGGAGGCCGTGGCGGCGGGGGTCGTGGCGGCGGCGGGGGCGCTGAGCGCGAACAGCTCGCGGACCAGCAGCGGCATCGACCACCCGTCGACCAGGATGTGGTGGCTGGTCCAGACGAAGCGGTGCCGGTCCTCGCCGTGGCTGAGCAGGGCGAAGCGCAGCAGCGGCGGCGCGGCCGGGTCGAAGCGGCGGGTGCGTTCGGCCTCGGTGATCCGGTCCAGCTCGGCGGCCCGGGCGGGCTCCGGGAGTTCGGTCAGGTCGGCTTCCAGCCAGGGCAGCCGGGCGTGCAGGGGGACCACCTGGACGGGCTCGCCGGCCGCCCGGGCGCGGAAGGCGGAGCGCAGGTTGGGGTGCCGGTCGAGCAGTGCCTGACCGGCGGCGCGCAGGGCGGCCGGGTCCAGCTCGCCCTCGATGTCGGCGACGATCTGCAGGGTGTAGACGTCGACGTCCTGCGCGGAGGCGGCGTCGTGGTCGGCGTGGAAGAGCATGCCCTGCTGGAGCGGGGTGAGCGGCAGGACGTCGAGCAACTCGGTTCCGGCGGCGGCGAGTTCGGCCTCGAACTCGTCGATCTCCGCCTGGTCGAGCCGGACCAGCGGCAGGTCGGAGGGGGTGCGGCCGCCCGGGCCCGGGTACCGGGCGAGCAGTTCCAGGGCACGGAACCAGGTCTCCGCGACGTCCCGGGCGTCCTCCTCGGCGACGGTGCGGCCGGCCCACGACCAGTTGGCGATCAGGTGCGGACCGTCCGGCCGGTCCTCGGTGGCCGGGGTGACGTCCAGCAGGTGCGGCAGCGGCATGTCCGGGTGGGCGCCGGTGCCGACCACGCCGTCCCCGCCGGCCGGTTCCCAGTGGCCGCTGCGCCGGGCGTCGAAGCGGCCCATGTAGTTGAAGCCGATCTGCGGGCCGGGCCGGCCGGCCAGCACCCGGGCGGCGTGCGGGTTGAGGTAGCGCAGCAGGCCGTAGCCGACGCCCCGGTCGGGCAGGGCGCGCAGCTGTTCCTTGATCCGCTTGAGTGCGACGGCCAACGCGGGCCCGCCGGACCACAGTTCGTCCCAGTCCGGCTCGCCGGGGTCGAGCCGCACCGGGAAGGCGGCGGTGAACCAGCCGACGGTGCGGGAGAGGTCGAGACGGTCGCTGAGCTGCTCGCGGCCGTGGCCCTCCAGCTCGATCAGGGTCCGGGTGTGGTCGGCGTGGCCGTGCCGGCGGCGCCAGTCGGCGACGGCGATGGCCAGGCCGGTCAGCAGGACGTCGTTGACCTCGGCGTGGAAGGCGGCCGGGAGGTCGGTGAGCAGTGGTCGGGTGACCTCGGGGCCGAGCTCCAGGCGCAGGGTGCGCCGGGTGCCGTACACATCGGTCGCCGGGTCGAGCCGGTGGCTGCCGACCAGCGGGTCCGGGCCGTCCAGGGTCCTTTGCCAGTGGGCGAGTTCGGCGCCGCGGTGCTGGGTGCGGGCCTGGTCGGCGAGCAGCCGGGACCAGGCGCGGTAGGAGGTGCCGACCGGGTCGGGGGCGGGGGTGCGGCCCTCGGCGAGTGCGGTGCAGGCGGCGGCCAGGTCGGGCAGCAGGATCCGCCAGGAGACCCCGTCGATGACCAGGTGGTGGGCGCAGAGCACCAGGTGGGCGCTGTCGGCCCCGGGCGCGGCGGGGATCAGGACCGCCTGGAGCATGACGGCGGCGCCGGGGTCGAGCCGGGTGCGGGCGGCGGTGGCCTGGCGTTCGGCGAAGGCGGGTACGTCCTCCTGGCCCCCGGATTCGGCGGTGGTGGCCAGCCGGACGCCGGTCAGGGCGCCGGGGGGCAGGGCCTCCAGGTGCCACAGGCCGGGGGAGGGCTCGGTGGCCCGGGTGCGCAGCGCGTCGTGATGGTCCACCAGGGCGTGCAGGGCGGTGTCGAGCAGGTCGGCGTCCAGCTCGACCGGGACCCGGACCACCACGTACTGGGCGTAGTCGGCGACCGGGCCGTCCAGCCGGCCGGTGTCGGCGTGCAACTGGGCGCTGATCGGGGTGAGTTCGTACGGACCGGTGCCGTGCTCCCGCTCCCGGGCGGCCTCGTCGGCCTCGGGGGCGGGGGTGTCGGTGCCGCCCGCGATCCGGGCCAGGGCGGCGGCGGTCTTGTGGGTGAACATGTCCCGGGTGGTGAAGAGCAGCCCGGCCTTGCGGGCGCGGCTGACCACCTGGATGGAGCGGATGGAGTCGCCGCCGAGGGCGAAGAAGTCCTCGTCGATGCCGATCCCGGTGGTGCCCAGCACCTCGGCGAGGATGTCGCAGAGGATGCGTTCGCGTTCGGTGCGCGGGCCGCGGCTGCTGTCCTGGGCGGCGGGGTCGGGCTGGGGGAGGGCCTTGCGGTCGAGCTTGCCGTTGGGGGTGAGCGGCAGGGCGTCCAGGACCAGCCAGGTGGCCGGGATCATGTACGCGGGCAGCAGTTGGGCGAGTTCGGCGCGGACGTGACCGGGGCGGACGTCGGGGCCGGTGAGGTAGCCGATCAGGCGGGGGTTGCCGGAGGTGTCGGGGAGGACGGCGACGGCGGCGTCGGTGACGGTGTCGAGGGTGCGTAGGACGGCTTCGATCTCGCCGGTTTCGACGCGGCGGCCGCGGATCTTGATCTGGTGGTCGCGGCGTTCGATGAACTCCAGTTGTCCGTCGGGGCGTTGGACGACGCGGTCGCCGGTGCGGTACATCCGGGTGCCGTCGCCGGTGAAGGGGTCGGCGGGGAAGGTGGACGCGGTGCGGGCGGGGTCGTGGAGGTAGCCGCGGCCGACGCCGGCGCCGCCGACGTACAGTTCGCCGGGGACGCCGACCGGGACGGGCTGGAGCTCGTCGCTGAGTACGTAGAGGCGGGTGTTGCGGACCGCGCCGCCGATCGGGACCCGGGCGTCCAGTTCGTCGTCGATCGCGATGACGGCGTGGGTGACGTCGTCGGAGCACTCGGTCGGCCCGTAGGCGTTCATCATCGGGACGTCGGGGTAGCGGGCCTGCCAGCGGCGGCACAGGTCGGCGGGCAGGGCCTCGCCGGTGACCACCAGCCAGTGCAGCTCGGGCAGTCGGGGTGCGTCGCCGTCGAGGTCCCAGGCGTCCAGGGCGGCCCGCAGCAGCGACGGGACGACCTCCAGGACGGCGACCGCCTCGTCCCGGGCCAGCGTGAACAGCGCGTGGGGGTCGGCGGCGGTCTCGGCGCCCGCCACCCGGACGCTGCCGCCGACGATCAGCGGGGCGAACATCTGCCAGACGGACACGTCGAAGGTCAGCGGCGCGTTCTGGATCAGGGTCTCGCCGGCGGCGAGGTCCAGGTCACCGACCTTGGCCCAGAGGTGGTTCATCATCCCGGCGCGGTGCACCATGGCGCCCTTGGGGCGGCCGGTGGAGCCGGAGGTGAACATCACGTACGCCAGGTCCAGACCGCTGCCGACCGCGGGGAGTTCGGTGCTGCAGGCGGCGTCGGAGGGGTCGCTCAGCGGCAGCACGGCGGGTGCGGCGGGCCCGGTGTCTTCGGCGGGCCCGGTGTGTTCGGCGGGCGCGGTGTGTTCGACGGGCCCGGTGTGTTCGGTGCCGGTCGGGGCCGTGCAGCCGGCGCCGAGCAGCAGGTGGGTGGCGCCGCTGTCGGTGAGCAGGGCGGCGTTGCGGGCGGCGGGTGCGGCCGGGTCCAGCGGCAGGTACGCGGCGCCGACGGCCTGGACGGCCAGCACCCCGGTGACGAACGGCGCCCCCGGCTCGGCGAGCACCGCCACCAGCGAGCCGCGGCCCGCCCCGGCGGCGGACAGCCGGGTGGCCGTTCCGGCGGCCCGGGTGAGCAGTTGGCGGTAGCCGACCCGTTCCCGGCCGTCCCGGACCGCGACCGCCTCGGGGTGCTCGGCGGCGATCGCGCGCACCCGTTCGACCAGGTCCTGGTCGGGGGCGGCTGCGGTGTCCCGGTCGCCGAGCAGGCCGAGCGGTTCGCCGGCCGCGCCCAGGCCGATCTGGCCGATCGGACGGTCGGCGGGCATGGTGGCGAGGGTGTCCAGGAAGGTCGCGAACCGGGCCAGGTGGGTGGCGAGTTCGGCGGCGGTGTAGAGGGCGGGGTTGCCGTCCAGGTGGAGTTCCACGGTGCCGTCGGCGGCGTTCAGGACGGTCAGGATGAGGTCCTTGACGATGCCGGTGGAGAGGTTGACCACCACGCCGCGGCAGTCCGGGCCGAAGGCCAGCTCCGGGTCCTGGTCGAGCACGTTGATGAACGGGCCGAAGGCGCGCTGGTCGTCGATCCGCAGGCCGATGTCGCGGCGGATCCGGTCGCCGCGGTAGCGCTGGTGCTGGAGCGCGCGGGCGACCTCGCGCCAGGCGGCGCGCAGCAGTTCGGTGCGGGTCAGCTCGGGCCGGATCCGGACGGCCAGCGGCAGGTAGTTGGCGAGCATGCCGGGGATCGCGCGGTTGACCGCGCCGACCCGGCCGGTGACCGGCAGGGTGAGCAGCGGGGCCTCGACGCCGGTGACCCGCTGGGTGTAGGCGGCCGTCGCGGCGACCATCAGCACCGGCAGGGTGACCTTGCCGTCCTGGGCCAGGACGTGCAGGGCGGTCGTCGTCTCCGGGGAGAGCCGGACGGTCTCGCGCCGGGCGACCCGGGCGGGGGCGGGTTCCTGCTCGGAGAGCGAGACCAGTTCGGGCAGCGGGCCGTGCCGGTCGGAGGTGAGGCGGTCGGTCCAGTAGGCGCGGTCCTTGTCGACCATCTTGGAGTCGAGGTACTTGCGTTCGGCGTCGAGGAGGCGGTGGAACGGCGGCATCACCTCGGCCTCGGAGGCGACGTCGGGAGCGGCCTCGGAGACGGCCTCGGGGTCGCCCCCGGCGGCGGCGCCCAGCCGGGTGTAGAGGCCGGAGAGCTTGGGGTAGAGCAGCCCGCGGCTGAAGCCGTCGGCGAGGATGTGGTGCATGCACAGGTAGAGCAGGTGCCGGTCGGGGCCGAGCCGGAGCAACGCGCCGCGGAACAGCGGGAAGTCGGTGATCTTGATCGGGTCGGCGTGGTCGGCCCGCATCCACTGCTCGGCGGCGGCCAGCGGCTCGGGCCGGCCGCTGAAGTCCAGCTGCTTCAGGGGGAGTCGGGCGAGCGGGCGGATGATCTGGCCGGGGCCGCCGTCCTCCTCGACGAACTGCACCCGCAGCCCTTCGGCCTCGTGGCCCAGGCCTTGCAGGGCCCGCCCGAGCAGTTCGGGGTCGAGCGGCCCGCGCAGGTCGATGTAGTCCGCCATGTTGTAGGCCAGCGGCCCGGCGGCGAACTGCTCGTCGAACCAGATCTCGGCCTGCGCCGCGGTGAGCGGCAGGACCGCGCCCCGGTTCGTCGTCGTTGCCTCGTTCTCCGTCATCCTCGCCTCAGCCCGCGTCGACAACCCTGGGAAATCCCGGGACTTTCAGAATTTTCGGAACTCTCTCAACATTCGGAACATTCGGGATATCCGGAACTCTCGGAAACGTCCGGAGCCCGCGGGCTCAGCCCGTCACCGCGTGCACCCCGGCCCGGGGGCCGCCGCGCCCGACGCCCGGCAGCAGGCCCTCCGGCCCGATCGAGCGGGTCACCCAGTCGTCGTGGTAGACGGTGTCCAGGTAGCGCTCGCCCAGGTCCGGGGCGATGGTCACCGCCGTCACCCGCTCGCGCACACCGCCCGCGCCGTCGCCGTGGCGCTCGTCCAGCCAGCCCAGTGCCCCGCTCACCGCGGTGCCGGTCGAGCCGCCGAACAGGAAGCCGCCGCGCATCAGCTCCCGGCAGGTGCGCACGGTGTCGCGCTCCTCGACGTGGATCGCCCGCTCCACCAGGGAGTCGTCCAGCAGGGGCGGGCGCACGCTGGTGCCCAGGCCGGGGATGTGCCGGGTGGCCGGCGGGGCGCCGAAGGTGACCGAGCCGACGCTGTCCACCGGCACCACCCGCACCGAGGGCCGCCGTTCGCGGAAGTACCGGGCGCAGCCCATCAGGGTGCCGGTGGTCCCGGCGCCCACGAACAGCACGGAGAGGTCCGGGAACTGGCGGGCGATGGCGGGCGCGGTGGTGCGGTAGTGGGCCATCCAGTTGCCCGGGCTGAGGTACTGGTTGAGCCAGACCCGCCGCCCGTCCTCGGCCAGCAGCGCCTGGACGTGCCGGATCCGCGCGCCGAGGAAGCCCTCGGTCGGGTGCGGCTCGGTGATCACGTGCACCTCGGCGCCGTAGGACTCCATGGTCCGCCGGGTGGTCTCGTTGCAGCGGGAGTCGGTGACGCAGACGAACCGGTAGCCGCGCGCCGCGGCGAGCACGCTGAGCGCCACGCCCATGTTCCCGGAGGAGGACTCCACCAGCGTCGAGCCGGGCCCCAGCACACCGGACGCCTCCGCCTGGGCGACCATTTCCCGGGCCGCCTTCAGCTTGATGGATCCGGCGAAGTTGAATCCCTCGACTTTCAGGAAGAGGCGGTGCCCGAAGATCGGCTGCAGATTCACGAAGAGGTCGCTGACCTCGAATTCGTGCGACGCGGAAATGACCGGCACGGGGACTCCTGGCCTTCGGTGACGAATTAGCCTCGGCGGCAAGACTCCCGCCGGTCGCTGACGAGGGGCTGACGGATTGCTGACGGCGCCCGCCGCCCGGCCCGTCCGCCCAGTTCGGCCGGGCGTGTCAGCCGTTCGTCAGCTGCCGGTCAGTTGCCCGTCAGCGGGATCGGAAAACGTTTGTTATTCCGTACGTGCACCGCACTGCACCGCACTTGTGCGGGCCTTCCGTGAGGAGCCCGGTTTGAATCGGCCGTCCGCCATCAGTGAAGTCCTTCCGCTCTCACCGCTGCAACAGGGACTGCTCTTTCTCTCGGAGTACGACCGCGCCGGGACGGACGTCTACACCATTCAGCTGGTGCTCGACTTCGAGGAGCTGACCGATGCCGAGGCGGGCGCCCTGCGCAGCGCGGCGGAGGCGCTGCTGGAGCGGCACCCCAACCTCAAGTCCTGCTTCCGGCACCGCCGGAGCGGCGAGGCGATCCAGGTGGTGCCCACCACGGTCGCGCTGCCCTGGCGGGAGGTCGCGGTGGCGGCCGCCGGGCCGGACGCGGACGCCGGGTTCGAGCGGCTGGCCGAGGAGGACCGGCTGCGCCGCTTCGACCTCGCCCGCCCGCCGCTGCACCGGCTGACCCTGGCCCGCGCCGGGGACGGGCGGTGCCGGCTGGTGTGGACCGTCCACCACATCCTGCTGGACGGCTGGTCGATGGTGACCCTGCTGGGCGAACTCGCCGAGCTGGCCGCCGGTTCGACGGGTTCGACGGGGCCGACCGGTGCGGTGGGCCTGACCGGCCCGACGGACCTGGCGCCCGCCGCCCGCTATCAGGCCCACCTCGCCTGGCTCGGTGCCCAGGACCGGGAGGCCGCCCGGACGGCCTGGGGTGCGGCACTGGCCGGGGTGACCGAGCCGACCCGGCTGGTGCCGTCCGGCCGTCCCGCGGTCCTCGGCAACAGCGACAGCGACAGCGGCAGCGGCGGCGACGGCCTGCCCCGGTCCGTCCCGCTGGACCTCGACCCCGCCGTGTCCGAGGCGCTGACCGGCTTCGCCCGGGCCCGCGGCCTGACCGTCAACGCGGTGGTGCAGGGCTGTTGGGCGCTGCTGCTGTCCCGGCTGACCGGGCAGTCCACCGTGCTGTTCGGCGCGGTGAGTTCCGGTCGACCGGCCGGGCTGGCGGACGTCGAGCGGATGGTCGGACTGTTCGCCAACACCCTGCCGGTCCGGGTGGACGTCGACCCGGCGCACACCCCGGCCGAGCTGTTCGCCGCCGTCCAGCGCGGCCAGGTCGAGCTGCTGCCGCACGAGCACCTGACCCTGGCCGAGGTGCAGCAGCTCACCGCGGTGCGCGGTGAACTCTTCGACACCGCGCTGATGTTCCAGAACTACCCGATGGGCAGTCTGCGGCTGGACCCCGGCGAGGGGCCGAAGGTGACCGGGGTCGACATCCGCTCGGCCACCCACTTCCCGGTCACCCTGACGGTCTTCCCCGGCACGCCGTTCGGCCTCGCGGTTAACCACCTGCCCGCGCTGGTCGATGCCGCCGGGGCCGAGCTGATCGGACGGCGCTTCGTCCGACTGCTGGCCGCCGCGCTCGCCGCGCCCGACCTGCCGTGCGGGCGGCTGGACGTGCTGGACGTGGCCGAGCGGGCCCGGATCGTCGAGGACCGCAACGCCACCGCGACGACAATCGCGGCGCACGGCGGTCGGCTCGCCCCGCTGCTGGCCGCCCAGGCCGCCCGCACCCCCGACGCACCCGCCGTGCGGTGCGCCGGCGAGCGCCTGACCCACCGCGAACTGCACCGGCGCGCCGACGAGTTGGCCGGTCGACTGGTCGCCGTCGGGGCGGGGCCGGAGCGGGTGGTGGCGATCGCCCTGGACCGCTCGGTGGACCTGGTGGTGGCCGTGCTGGCCGTGCTCAAGTCCGGTGCCGCCTACCTGCCGCTGGACCCGGACCACCCGGCGGAGCGGCTGCGCCACCTGCTCGCCGACGCCGCCCCGATGGTCGTCCTCACCCACCGCCGGGTGCGCGAACTGCTGCCGGAGGGAGCCGAGTCGTGGGTCCTGGACGATCCGGCCGGACTGCCCGCCGCCCCCGCTCCCGCCCCGGCCTCCGCTCCGGCCCCCGGCCCGCTGCCCGAGCCGTCCGGCGACCATCCCGCGTACGTCATCCACACCTCGGGCTCCACCGGCCGCCCCAAGGGCGTGGTGGTGCCGCACGGCGCGCTGGTCAACCTGGTGCTGGACATGGCCGAGCGCTTCGCCGTCACCCCGGCCGACCGGCTGCTCGCCGTCACCACCTTCGGCTTCGACATCGCCAACCTGGAACTGTTCGTCCCGCTCGCCACCGGCGCCGAACTGTTGCTCGCCGACCGGGAGACCGTGCGCGACCCGGCCGCCCTGGCCGAGGCGGTCACCGGTCTGGGCGCCACCGTCCTCCAGGCCACCCCGAGCCTGTGGCAGTCGCTCGCCGCCGACCACGCCCCCCGGCTGGCCGGGGTGCGCGCCCTGGTCGGCGGCGAGGCGCTGCCCGAGCCGCTGGCCCGCGCGCTCACCGCGCACTGCGCCTCGGTGACCAACGTCTACGGCCCCACCGAGACCACCGTCTGGTCCACGGCCGCCGTCCTGGACGGGGAGCGGACCGGCCCGCCGCCGATCGGCACCCCGATCGCCAACACCCGGGCGTACGTGCTGGACGGCGCGCTGCGGCCGGTCCCGGACGGCACCTTCGGCGAGCTGTACCTGGCCGGCGCGGGCCTGGCCCGGGGCTACCTGGGCCGCCCGGCGCTGACCGCCGAGCGCTTCACCGCCGACCCGTACGGCCCGCCCGGCACCCGGATGTACCGCACCGGCGACATCGCCCGCTGGGACCCCTCCGGCCGGATGCTGGAGTACGCCGGGCGCACCGACTTTCAGGTGAAGATCCGCGGCCACCGGATCGAGCTGGGCGAGATCGAGTCGGTGCTGGCCGCGCAGCCCGGCGTCCGGCGGGCCGTCGTCACGGCCCGCACCGACCGGGCGGGGGACGCCCGGCTGGTCGCCTACGTCGTCCCGGCGGCGGTTGACCCGGACGAGCTGCGGGAGCGGGCGGCCCGGCTGCTGCCCGCGCACCTGCTCCCGGCCGGCTACGTCCTGCTGGACGAGCTGCCGCTGACCCCCAACGGCAAGGTCGACCGCAAGGCCCTGCCCGCCCCGGCGGAGGAGCGGGCGGGGCGGGGGCGGGCGCCGTCCGGAGAGCACGAGGAGCTGCTCTGCACGGCGTTCGCCGAGGCCCTCGGGCTGGAACGGGTCGGCGCCGACGACGACTTCTTCGCGCTCGGCGGGCACTCGCTGTCCGCGACCAGGGTGGTCAACCGGCTGCGGGCCGTGCTCGGCCGGGACGTCCCGGTGCGGGCGCTGTTCGACGCCCGGACGGCCGAGGCGCTGGCCCGCGCGCTGGAGCCCGCCGCGGAGCCCGTGGCGGCTGCCGCGGAGCCCGCGACGGCAGGGCGCGCGACGGCGGGGCGCGCGACGGCAGGGCGCGTCCGGCCGGTGCTGGGCGCCGCCGAGCGGCCCGCCACCGTGCCGCTGTCCCACGCCCAGGAGCGGCTCTGGTTCCTGGACCGGATGGACGGCCCGGGCGGGGCGTACCACCTCCCGCTGGCCGTCCGGCTGAAGGGCCCGCTGGACCGGGCCGCCCTGGCCGCCGCCGTCCGGGACGTGCTGACCCGGCACGAGAGCCTGCGCACCGTCCTCGCGGAGGCGGACGGGCTGCCCTCGCAGCTGGTGCTGACCACCGCCGAGGCCGAACCGGCCGGCGCCCGGCTGGAGTCGGCGGAGCTGTCGGCGGCGGAGCTGCCCGGGGCGCTGGCCGCCGAGGCCGCCCGGCCCTTCCAGCTGTCGTCACAAGTCCCGCTGCGGGCCCGGCTGTTCGTGCTCGGTGCGGAGGACCACGCGCTCGCACTGACCCTGCACCACATCGCCGCCGACGGCTGGTCGCTCGGCCCGCTGGTCCGCGACCTCGCCACCGCCTACCGGGCCCGGACCGAGGGCCGCACGCCCGACTGGCGGCCGCTGCCGGTGCAGTACGCCGACCACGCGCTGTGGCAGCGCGCCCTGCTCGGCGCCAAGGACGACCCGGACAGCCTGGCCGCCGCCGAACTGGCGCACTGGCGCAAGGAGTTGGCGGGCATCCCGGAGGAGCTGGAGCTGCCCGTCGACTTCCCGCGCCCGGCCCGGGCCGGCCAGGACGGCGCCGAGGTCGGCTGCGCGCTGCCCGCCGAGGCCCACGCCCGGCTCGCCGAACTGGCCCGGGCCGGCGGCGCCAGCCTGTTCATGGCCGTCCAGGCCGGGCTGGCCGCCCTGCTCACCCGGCTCGGCGCCGGCACCGACATCCCGCTCGGCAGCCCGGTGGCCGGGCGCACCGAGGAGGCCGTCCAGGAGCTGGTCGGCTTCTTCGTCAACACCCTGGTGCTGCGCACCGACACCTCCGGCGACCCGGCCTTCCGGGAGCTGCTCGGCCGGGTCCGGGAGACCGACCTGACCGCCTACGCCCACGCCGACCTGCCCTTCGAGCACCTGGTCGAGGAGCTCAACCCGACCCGCTCGATGGGCCGCCAGCCGCTGTTCCAGGTGGTGCTGGCCTTCGAGAACGCCACCGGGGACCTGCCGCCGATGCCCGGTCTGACCGCGGAGGTGCTGCCGGTCGACACCACCACGGCCAAGTTCGACCTGTCCTTCCAGGTCCGCGAGCGCACCGCGCCGGACGGCACCCCGGCCGGGCTGGACATCCTGCTGGAGTACCGTCGGGACCTCTTCACCGCCGCCACCGCCGCCCGACTGGCGCGCACGCTGGCCACCCTGCTCGACTCCGCCGCCCGCACCCCGGACGCCCCGCTCAGCGCCCTGGCGCTGCTCACCGCCGAGGAACGGCGGGCCCTGTCGACGGAGTGGAGCGGGCCGCCCGCCCCGACCGCCCGCGCCCGCACCCTGACCGCGCTGCTGGAGCGGGCCGCCGCCGAGGTCCCGGACCGCCCGGCGCTGATCGCCCCCGACGCCGTCCCGGCCGGGCCGGACACCCTGCGGCTGGACCACCGGGAGCTGCACGCCCGGGCCAACCGGCTGGCCCACCTGCTGCTGGCCCGCCGGATCGGCCCCGGGGCGGTGGTGGCGCTCGCCCTGCCGCGCTCCCCGCGGCTGGTGGTCGCCCTGCTGGCGGTGCTCAAGACCGGGGCCGCCTACCTGCCGGTGGACCCGGCGTACCCGGCCGAGCGGATCGCCCACCTGCTCGGCGACGCGGCCCCCGCGCTGGTGCTGACCGAGGACGGGGTCGCGCTGCCCCCGACGGACGCCGCACGGCTGCCGCTGGACGCCCCCGGGACGCTCGCCGACCTGGCCGGGCGGCCGGACACCGACCCGACCGACGCCGACCGCACCCGCCCGCTGACCCCGCAGGACACCGCGTACGTCATCTACACCTCGGGCTCCACCGGCCGCCCCAAGGGCGTCGCGGTACCGCACGCCGGGGCCGTCAACCTGGCCGCCGACCTGTACGGGCTGCTGGGGCCGGGCCGCCGGGTGCTGCAGTTCGCCTCGTTCAGCTTCGACGCCACCGTGTGGGAGCTGGCCGCCTCGCTGTGCGGCGGCGGCGCCCTGCTGTTCGCCACCGAGGAGAGCCGGTTCGCCGGGGAGCGGCTGGCCGCGCTGCTGGTCGAGCACCGGGTCGACCACGCGATCCTGCCGCCGCCGGTCGCGGCCGGGCTGCCGGACGGGGTGCCGCTGCCCGCCGACCTGCTGCTCGCGGTCGGCGGCGAGGCCTGCCCGCCCGGACTGGTCGACCGGCTCGCTGGACGGATCGACCTGCGCAACGCCTACGGACCGACCGAGGCCTCGGTCTGCGCCACCTGGAGCGACCGGCTGCGCCCCGGCGGCGACCCCGCGCACCCCGGCGGCGAGCCGGTCGACCAGCCCGGCGGGGAGCCGTCGCCGAGCGGACGGCCGCCGATCGGACGCCCGATCGGCGGTCACCGGGCGTACGTGCTGGACGCGGCGCTGGCCCCGGTGCCGGTCGGCATCACCGGGGAGCTGTACCTCGCCGGGAGCGGCCTGGCCCGGGGCTACCTGGGCCGCCCGGCGCTGACCGCCGAGCGCTTCACCGCCGACCCGTACGGCCCGCCCGGTACCCGGATGTACCGCACCGGGGACCTGGTCCGCCGACGGGCCGACGGCACCCTGGACCACGTCGGCCGGGCGGACCACCAGGTCAAGCTGCGCGGCTTCCGGATCGAGCTCGGCGAGATCGAGGCCGCGCTGGCCCGGCACCCGGTGGTGGTCCAGGCCGCGGTGCGGGTCCGTCCCACGCCGACCGGGGTCCCCCAGCTGGTCGGCTACCTGGTGCCGCTGCCCGGGGTGGCGGCCGTGGACGGGCCGGTGCTGCGGGCCTTCCTCGCCGAGTCGCTGCCCGCGCACATGGTGCCGGCCGCCCTGGTGACGCTGCCCGCGCTGCCGCTGACCGCCAACGGCAAGCTGGACGTCGCCGCGCTGCCGGACCCCGGGGCCGCCGTCCCGGGCACCCCGGAGCGCCCGGGACGGCCGCCGCGGACCCCCGCCGAGGAGGTGCTCGCGGCCGTCTTCGGCGAGCTGCTCGGGCTCGAACGGGTCGACGCCGACGGGGACTTCTTCGCGCTCGGCGGCGACAGCCTGCGCTCGGTGCAGGTCGTCGGCCGGGCCGCGAAGGCCGGGCTCACCCTCTCGCTGGCCGATGTGTTCACCCACAAGACGGTGGCCGCCCTGGCCGCCGTGGCCCGGACCTCGACCGCCGTCCCACCGGCCGGCGCGGCCCCGGCTCCGGTCCCGGCTCCCGGTCCGGTTCCGGCGGCGCTGCTGGAGCCCCTGCTGCCGATCCGGCCCGACGGCGCCGCCGAGCCGCTGTTCTGCGTGCACGGCGGGGTCGGCTTCGGGCTGCCGTACGCCGAGCTGGCCCCGCACCTGGACCGGGACCGGCCGGTCCACGCACTGCAGTCCGAGGGCATCGCGGCCCCGGCCGGGCAGTGGCGCAAGCCCGTCGGGGTACGGGAGTTGGCTGCCGAGTACCTGGCCCGGATCCGGCGGGTGCAGCCGCACGGCCCGTACCACCTGCTGGGCTGGTCCTTCGGCGGGCTGGTCGCGCACGAGCTCGCGGTCCAGCTCCGGGCGGCGGGCGAGTCGGTGGCCTTCCTGGCGGCGCTGGACGTCCACCCGGTGCACCCGGCGGACCCGAACCCGACCGACGAGGAGATCCGCGCGGCCTTCCTGGACCACCACGCCGCCGGAACGGGCATCGACCCGGCGGAGCTGGACCGGCTGATGACGGTGATGCGCCACCACACCGACATCGCGCGGGAGTTCACCCCCGGCCGGTTCGACGGGCCGCTGCTGCTGTTCGTCGCGGCGGGGGACGGCGGGAGCGGTACGGAGAGCGCGGAGCGGGCCGTCGAACGCTGGCGGCCCCACCTCGACGGACCGGTGACGGTGCACCGGATCCCGTGCGGGCACGAGGAGATGCTGAACGCGGAGGCGGCCGGACGGATCGGCGCGATCACCGATGCCGCCCTGCGCCGCCTCCGGTCCTGACCGCGGACGACCGCGACCCCGGGGTGAGCTGCCCTCACCCCGGGGTCACAGCGACGGGTCCTGCATCAGGATCGCCTGGTACAGGTGGTGCAGCCGGCGGCTCGGCTTGAGCCCCAGCTCCTCGTCCAGCCATCTGCGGGTGCGGTGGAAGATGTCCACGGCCTCCGACTGGCGGCCGCAGCGGTACAGCGCGATCATCAACTGCTCGCTGAACCGCTCCCGTTCGGGGTACTGGGCGAGCAGCTGCTTGAGTTCGGCGACCACCGCGCCGGCCTCGCCCGCCTGCAGCTGCGCCGCGATCAGGTCCTCGCGGGCGGTCTTGCGCTGCTCGTCCAGCCGCAGCGCGACGGCCCGGCACCACGGTCCGTCGCTGGTGTCGAGCAGGGCCGGTCCGCGCCACATCCCCAGCGCCGACCGGAGGGTGTCCATCGCTTCGTACGGCCGGTGTTCGACCAGCCCCGCGCCCTTCTCCGCCGTCCGCAGGAAGCGGTACGCGTCGACCGCCTCCTCCGGGACGGTCAGCATGTAGCCGTTGTCGACGGTTCTGATGAGTTCCTGCTCCGGTCCCTCCAGGCCGAGTTCGGCCAGGGATCTCCGCATGCGCTTGACGTTGGCCTGGAGGGCGTTGCGCGCGTTCTTCAACGGCGCCTCCCCCCAGAGTTCGTCGATCAGTTCGTCGAAGGCGACGACCTGGCCGGCGTTCAGAGCGAGCATGGTGAGCATGACGCGGTTCTTCTTGGCCCGTAACCCGACGGTGCGCCGTCCGTCGCCGATCAACAGCGGGCCCAGTATGGAGATGTGCACCAAATTCCCCGTCCCTAGCGGTGAACTCCAGCCACAAGCTTTTCCGTTGAGTCATCGGGGCGCCACCACCGGCAGCGGTCGACTTGTTTGAAGGGGACTGAAAAAGGGGAAAAGCCCGGGTATCATTCGCGCCGGTCAAGTATCGGACACCGGTGGCTCGTCCGGCCATGTACCTTCGTACATGAGTTGGTGGACTTGGGCCACCAGGCCTGCCTGGAGCCGCGACTCCACCCCCAACTTCGCCAGGATACTGGCGACATGGGCCTTCACCGTGCGCTCCGTGACGTGCAGCCGGTCGGCGATCCCGCGGTTGGAGTGGCCCGCGCCGATCAGTTCGAAGACCTGCTGCTCACGTCCGGAGAGGGTGCCCACCCGGGCGAGTTCGTCCCGCCAACGCGCCGAGGCGAGGCCGCCGTCACCGTGCATGCCCCACCACCAGATCCGCTCCCGCCTCCGTGGCGCCTCCGGTCGCCGTTGCGCCCACCCCGGGGAGGCTGCTCGCGCATCGACGAACGCGTTTGCGATTCTACAACTCAGGTAACAAACCACCGTGGCCCGGGCGCCGTCAAACCCCTTGGCATGAACGGCTGTTGGCCTCGTGTACGCACGAAGCGGCCGGGGCGGGCAGCGGCCCGGCCCCGACCGTCCGGCCGGTTGTCACCATTGTTGCGGATGGGTCGGACAGGTCCTCACGGACGTTGCGGAAGGCTTGAGCGGGCCGCCGCCGAGGCCGCCGCGGCGGCGACGACGGCGGGCATCCGAGGGGCCCGGGCGACCGACTGGCGGGCCAGTCGGGAGGGCCACCAGGTCTTCCAGCCGAGCAGGGTGATCATCGCCGGCAGCACCACGATCCGGATCACCGTCGCGTCCAGCAGCACGGCGCAGGCCATCCCCACGCCCATCTGCTTCATCTCGATGTAGTTCAACGAGGCCAGCAGCGCGAACACGCAGACCATCACCACCGCGGCGCTGGTGACCACCCCGGCGGTACGGGTGATGCCCTGCTCGACCGCCTCCCGCAGCGACAGCCCGCCGCGGGCCGCCTCCCGGATCCGGCTGACCACGAAGACGTGGTAGTCCATCGAGAGCCCCAGCAGGATCACGAACAGCATCAGCGGCAGCCAGGCCACCACCCGTCCGGTGGACTCGAAGTGCAACAGGTCCTCGGCCCAGGTGTGCTGGAAGATCAGCGCGAGCACGCCGAAGGACGCCGCGGTGGAGAGCAGGTTGAGCGCCACGGTGATCAGTGCGAGCACCACCGAGCGGAAGGCCAGCGCCATCACCAGGAAGGTCAGCGC
Source organism: Kitasatospora sp. NPDC089509 (assembly GCF_044749365.1). Taxonomy (NCBI): domain Bacteria; kingdom Bacillati; phylum Actinomycetota; class Actinomycetes; order Kitasatosporales; family Streptomycetaceae; genus Kitasatospora; species Kitasatospora sp. NPDC089509. The sequence continues at coordinate 81,630 of NZ_JBIVHS010000023.1, forward strand.
CAGCGCCACCCCGAGCACCCAGGGCATCTTGTCCATCACGTTCGCCCGGTAGTCCACGTCGTAGGCCACGTCGCTGCCGCCGACCGCGAACTGGGCCCCCGCGACCGCGCCGAGGGTGCGCGGGGCGAGGTCCGCGCGCAGCCGGTCCAGCGAGGCGCGGGCCTGCGCCGAGCCGCTGTCGAACTGGGTGCCGATCGCCACCGTGGCCACCGTGCCGTCCGCCGAGGTCCGCACCACCGGCGCCGGATCGTGGACGAAGAGCGGGTCGGCCAGCGCGCCCCGGACCAACTCGTGGACGGCGGAGCTGAGTTCGGCGGCACGGCCGGGCGGGACCTTGACCGCCACGGTGTGGGTGTCGGACTGGCTCGGGAAGGACTGGGTCAGCCGCTGGTAGGACTGCATCGCCGGGATCGACCGCGGCAGGTCGTCGATCCCGGTGGCCTTGAGCTTCAACCCCAGCGCGGGCAGCGCGAGCACCAGCAGTGCCGCGACCGAGGCCACCAGCGCGATCACCGGGTGGCGCAGCGAGGGCTTGAGCATGGTCGACCAGAGCCGCGGCTTGACCCCGCCCTTCTGGGTGAGCCGCCACACCAGCGGCACCCGGGGGGCGTCCAGGTAGCGGCCGAACCGGGACAGCATGGCCGGCAGCACGGTCAGCGAGGAGATGATCGCGATCGAGACCACGATCACCGCGCCGGTGGCCATCGACTCGAAGGCGACGTGCCCGCCGAGGTAGAGCGCGCCCATCGAGACCAGCACCACCACGCCGGAGACCAGCACCGAGTGCCCGGAGGTGGCGGCCGCGATCTCGATCGCGTCGATGTTGTCGGCCCCCAACGCCCGTTCCTCGCGCTGGCGTTTGAGGTAGAACAGCGAGTAGTCGACGCCGATCGCCATGCCCATCAGCACGATGAACTGGGTCACCGGACCGGGATCGGGCACGATCTGGGAGGCGACGCCCCACAGCCCGAGCCCGGCGAGCACCGAGGACAGCCCGAGCACCACCGGGACGCTGGCGGCGATGATCGCGCCGAAGACGAAGACCATCACCAGCAGGGTGACCGGCAGGCTGAGCACGGTCGCCTTGCCGAGGTCCTTGCTCAGCATGTCGTTCAGCCCGGCCTTGATCGAGCCGGCGCCGACCAGCTCCATCCGGACGTCGCCGTGCCCCGACCGGGACGCCTCGACGCTGTCCAGCAGCGGCTGCACCCGGTCCGCGGCGGTCTCCGGGTCACCGGCCAGGGTGACCGGGACGAGCACGGCGGCCCCGTCCGGGGCGGACTGCGGCTGGCCGATCGAGGCGATGCCCGGGAGCCCGCGCAGGCCCCGGGTGGCGTCGTCCAGCGCCGCCTGGGCCCGGGCCGGATCGAGCCGCCCGCCGCCCCAGGAGCTGACCAGCAGGTTCTCCACGGCCCGCTCCTGCAGCCCGCCGGCCCGGGCGATCGCGGCGGCCCGGCCGGACTGGCCGATGGAGAGGTCGGAGTTGGTCGCCTGCCGGGTGCCGGTGAGGCCGCCGACCACCAGCGCGCCGACCACGAACGCCACCCAGAGCGCGATCGCCCACCAGGGGTGGACCGCGCTCCACCGAGCCGCCCTGGTGATCACGTTCCTGCCTTCCACGATCACGTTCCCCTCCTCCTCGGTGCGATCGCCGGCGGTGCGGCGTGCGTTCCCACCGAAGAAATCTAGTGACGATCCGACCCGTGATCACGGGTACAACTACGCCGGTTCGAGGGGGAGTTTCTTCTACTTGACACCTGTGCGCGACGCTTCGTCGACGCTCGACCCGGCCCAGGGGGCCCAGCGGGTCCAGGTGTGCCGGGACACGACGAAGGGCCCGTCGCCGAGCAGCGCGACGGACCCCGCGTACGGCTCCGGCTCGTCCGGCAGCAGCAGGTCGGCGACCCGCCAGGGGCCGACCGGGCCGACCGGGGCACCCGGGGCGTGCGCGGGGTCCGGGGCGTGCACGGTGGCCTGGGCGGCCGCGTGGGCGACCGGCAGCGCGAGGCCCTCGGCCAGCCGCCCGCCGACGGCCTTCACACAGGCCTCCTTCCTGGTCCACAGCCGGGCGAACGCCGGACGCCCGCCCCGGGCCACCAACTCCCGCTCCGGGGCCGGGAAGAAGCGCCGGGACAGCCGGTCGACGTCCCGCCCGGAGCGGACCAGCTCGACGTCCACGCCGACCGGCCGCGGGGCCACCGCGAGCAGCGCCAACTCCCCGGAGTGGGACAGGTTGAAGTGCAGCCCGGGAGCGTTCGGCACGACCGGTTTGCCCCAGCGGCCGCGGCCGAGGCGCAACCGCTCCGGCGGACGGCCCAGCCGCTCGCCGAGCAGGATCCGGGTGGCGGCGTGCGCCAGTACGAAGCGGCGCCGCAGCTCGGGCCGCCGGGCGGCGTGGGCGCGGGCCCGCTCGGCCGGGTCGAGCAGCGCCTCCAGCCGGGCCAGGTCCGGTGGTGTGCCGTCCGCCGGGGCGGCACCGGACAGCGGAATGCGCCAGACCTCGACGGCCTGTCCCGTCCTGTTCAGAGCCGGTCCACCTTTCCGGTGTGCAGTCCCTGGAAGAGATTGAGCTTCTGGATGTTCCGGGCGCCCTCCATGAACTCCACGCCCCGGGCGTCCCGGGCGAGTTTGTCCAGCAGGGGGTGGTCCAGCCGGGCGCCGGGGCCGAAGAAGCCGGGCGCGCGCAGGGTGACCTCCTCGGCGACCTGGCAGGCCCGGGCCTTCGCCGCCGAGGCGAGGTATCCGTCGGCGGGCCGACGGTCCACCGCGAGCGCCGCCCGGTAGGTCAACTGCCGGACCGCGTCGATCCGTCGGCCCAGCTCCTCGTACAAGTCCCGCTCCGCGCCGCAGAGTTCCTTGCGGTTCTCGCCGATGTAGTCGTGCGCGGCCCGGGCGATGCCGACGGCGATCGCGGCGACGCTCGGCCGCAGCCGGTTGAAGACCGAGACGATGCCCCACATCCCGCGCCGGGTCGGCGGCAGGTGGGCGCCCAGCACCCGGTCGGCCGGGACGTGCACCCGGTCGAAGGCGACCCGGCACAGCTGCACCCCGCGCAGCCCCAGGGTGGGCAGCGGCTCGGCCCGGTAGCCGGGGTCGGCGGTGTCCACCAGGACGGCCAGCACACCGAGCCGCTCGGTGCCCGCGACCCGCGCGAAGACCGCGCCGAGGTCGGCCCGGGCGGCGTTGCCGACGTAGCGCTTCTCGCCGTCGAGCAGGTACGAGCCGTCGCCCAGCGGGGTCAGGGTGGTGGTCATCTCGCCGATCGCGGAGCCGCGGTCCGGCTCGGTGAGGGCGAAGCAGGTCCAGCGCGGGCGGTCGGCGAGGCGGCCGTACACCCAGTCCCGCTGGGCGGGGCTGCCGAGCACCCCCAGCAGCACCCCGGTCATCGAGGCGCCGGGGGAGGCGAGCATCATCCCGGCGTCGCCGCGGGCCAGTTCCTCGCTCAGCACGGCCCGTTCCAGGGTGGCCAGGCCGTGCGCGGGGCCGCAGCCGGCCTCGGTGTCGGCCCGGTCCCAGTCCGGGGGCGTGAGGTGGCCGGCCAGGAAGCGGACCGCGGGCAGGTCCAGGTAGCGGTGGACGGCCTCCGGGTCGCGGTCCAGTTCGAGGGCGCCGGCCCGTAGCTCGTCGGCCCAGGCGCGGACGTGGCGGTGCGCGGTCCGGAGCTGACCGGGCAGGGGGCTCATCCGGCGTTCCCGGCGTTCCCGGGGGCCTCAACGGTCTCGGGGGCCCCGGTGTCGGGGCCCGCTCCGTGGTGCTCCTGGTCGGTGTGCGCGAAGGGCTCCGCCGCGCCGGGCCAGCCGCAGTGGACGTCGGCGAGCAGCTCGGAGGCGTGGGTGTCCCGGCCGGGCCCGTCGGCGGTGAAGCCGTGGGCGCCGAGCAGCCGCAGCAGGGCGCGGTCGACCTCGGTGATCTGCGCCTGCAGCCGGGCGAGGGCCCGGGCGTCCAGTGGGTGGGCGGGGACCAGCGGTTCGCCTCCCCGGTCCGCCTCGGCCAGTTCGTCGAGCACGCCCGCGATCTCCAGCTGCTCGATCAGGGCGTCCGCGAGCGCGCCCTTGACCAGCTGCTGGAGCAGCAGCGAGGTGCCCTCGACGGTGCGGGCGGCCAGGTAGGCGACGCAGGCCGTGCGCAGTCGCTCGGAGTGTCCGAGCCGCAGCCAGGCCAGTCCGGTGTCCCACAGCAGGGCGTCGCCGCCGGGCGGGGTCCGGGGGCCGGGGGTGGGGTGCAGGACGGCCAGTCCGGGGAGCGGGTCGGGTGTGTCGGGTTCGGCCAAGTCGCCGTACTCGTCCAGGAGTTCGCGGGGCACCACGGCGTGGCCGCGTGGGCCGCGCGGTGGGGAGCCGGGGGAGAGCGCTCTGGACAGAAGGGTGAGGGCGGGGACGAGGCCGTCGCAGCGCGCGCTGGCTCTCGCCTCCCGCCAGTGCTCCCGCACCTCGGCCGGAACGGTCATCTGGGTCTCAACTCCCCCGTGTGGAGCGTGCAGTAGGCCAGGGCGTCGCGCTCCCGGTCGTAGTCGGCGACCACCACCGGCCGGTCGACGTAGCCGGCTCCGTCGGCGTGGGCGGTGGTGGCGTCGCCACGGGCGGCGGCGTCCAGCAGTGCGGTCCAGCTCCCGGTGGCCGGCCGACCGGTCGGCCCTTCGGTCAACGGGCCGCGGTGCGACGGGAGTTCACCGCAGTCGGCGAGGCCCGCGCCGGCCGCCAGGGCGGCGTCCGCGGGCCACTGCGCGAACAGTCCGGGCCCGGGCCGCCCCTGGGCCTGGCCGCCCAGCGGCCGGTCGCGACCGTCCCAGCGCAGCAGCAGCGCCACCGCCGCGTCGCCGTCGAGCTCGACCTCGGCCGAGGACGGCCCGGCGGGCGGCGGGAACGGCTGGGTGCCCTGGTCCACGACCAGCAGCAGCAGCCGCGTCCAGCCGCACCGCCGGGCGTACTCCACGGCCACCCGCAGCGCGCTGAACGGTGCCAGCCGGCCCTGGTCGGACAGCGCGAAGGCGAGCGGCCCGCCCGGCAGCCGGCGCCGGAGGCAGGAGGCGACCAGCTCGGTGTGCTCGAAGTCCGGGGCGGCGTAGGCGACCACCGCCAGCTCGGGGGCGTCCCCGGCGTCCAGCGGTCCCAGCGCCTCCAGCGCGCCGTACGCCAGCTCCACGGAGGTGTGCCGCCCGGCGGCGGCGAACCGGGCGCGGTCGAAGGACGCCCGGTAGGGCGCCCCGAGTTCGTCGTAGAACTCCTCCCGCGCGTCCCCCGGCCGGTACGGCGCGCTGTGGGCCGGCGGGCTGTACCCGGCCGCCCGGACCAGTCGGGGCAGGGCCGCCGGCCCGGCCGGGTGCGGATGCCGGACCGCCGCGGTCGCACGGAACATGCTCAGGCGCCCGCTTCCGCGGCGACGAAGCCGGCCAGCGAGCCCACCGTCTCGAAGTGGGTCATGTCCAGTTCGTCGGCGTCGAACTGGACGTCGAGGATCTCCTCGATGGTGATCAGCAGTTCGAGCGCACTGCTGGAGTCCAGGCCCAGTTCGTCGAAGAGCCGGACGTTCTCGTCGGCGTCGGAGACGTCCTTGTTGAGGACCTCGGTCAGGCCCTTGCGGACGGCCTCCACGAATCTGGGGTCGGTCGCGGTCTCGCTCATCGGGTGCTCCTCACGGGAGGTTCGGGGGTTCGGGGGTGCGGGGTTCAGGGGTTCTCGGGTGCGGTGCCGGAGCGGTGCTCGTGCGGAGGATCGGTGCTCGTGCGGGGGTCAGTCCCCCTGCCCGACCGGCCGGTACAGCCGCTGGCCCGCCAGCAGCACGTCCACGTCGTCGCGCTCGCGGACCAGGTGGGCCCGCCCGTCCAGGACGAGCACCTCGGCCGGGTAGCCGTGGCTCAGGAAGTGCACCGGCGAGGCGGTCGGCCCGTACGCGCCGGAGCGCTGCACCCCGATCAGCTCGCCGGCCCGCAGCGGCGGCATCGGGACCTTCTTGCCGATCACGTCGTTGGGCGTGCACAGCGGCCCGGTGATGTGCCAGGGCTCGGTGGCCGGCTCGTCCAGCCGCTCCAGCGCGGCCATCGGGAAGTTGCGCTTCACGTACGAGCCGATGCCGACCGCCGCCATGTGGTGGTTGGTGCCACCGTCGGTGACCGCGAAGTTCTCGCCCATCGACGTCTTGGTGTAGCGCACCCGGGTGACGTAGGTGCCCGCGGCGGCGACCAGGAAGCGGCCCAGCTCCATGATCAGCCGGGTGTCGGGGTGCCGTCCGACGAAGTCCTCGATCAGCGGGTTGATCCCGGCGGCCAGCACGCCGAGGTCGAGGTCCTTCTCGTTGTCGAAGTAGGCGATGCCGAGGCCGCCCCCGACGTCCACCGTCTCCAGCGGGAAGTCGAGTGCGGCGGCGAGCCGTTCGGCCAGGTCGAGGATCCGCCGGGTGTTCTCCACCACCGACTCCTCGGACAGGATCCGGGTGCCCAGGTAGACCTGGACGCCCATCAGCCGCAGGTGCGGGTAGCGGGCGGCCAGGCCCCGGCCCTCGGCCAGCAGCAGTTCCTCGTCGGTGCCGAACTGGCGCGGCTTGCCGCCCATGGTCAGGCCCGAACCCTTCACCTGGAAGCTCGGGTTGACCCGCAGCGCGACCGGCGCGGTCACGCCGCGCCCGGCCGCCAGCTCGTCGATCAGGCCCAGCTCCTCGACCGACTCGCAGACGATCGCGTGGACGGACCGGTCCAGGCAGGCGGCCAGCTCGGCGCGGCTCTTGCCCGGACCGAGGAAGATGATGTCCTCCGGGCGCACCCCGGCCCGCTCCGCGGTGACCAGCTCGGTCAGCGAGGACACCTCGGCGCGGGCGCCGCAGCTGTGCAGCAGGGCGCAGACCGAGATGTTGGGGTTGGCCTTCAGCGAGTAGAAGACCTCCAGCGCGGGGTGCAGCGCCGCGCGCAGGCCCCGGAAGCGGGTGGTGATCTCCTCGCCGTCGTACAGGTACAGCGGGGTGCCGAACTCCTCGGCCAGCTCGGTGATCGGCAGGCCCTGCACCTCGAATGCGACGCTCACGCTCAGCTCCGTTCCGGGAAGGCCGCGAGGCGGCGGGTGATGTCGGTGTCGATCGCCGCGAGCTCGGCGTCGGAGGCGCCGACCAGCACGCCGTACAGCCGGCCCTCGAAGCCCTCGGGGCTGTCCGCGGCCGTTCCGTGGGCGGCGTTCACGGTGGCGTAGTTGTTGACGAACAGGCCGCGCGGCCGGGCGCCCCGGCCGGTCAGCAGCAGCCCGTCCAGCCGCTCGGCGAGCTCGGCGAAGGGCAGCGGGCGGGTCAGCCGCAGCGGGTGGTGGCGGGCGACGGCGACCTCCTCCGGTCCGGCCAGGCCGCCCTCGTGTACCACGTTCTGGTACGTGGACATGTTGTTGCGGGCGTTGATCTCGATCACCGGGTACAGGCCCTCGTCCGGGTCGACCATCGCGTCCACCCCGACCACGCCGTAGTAGCCGTCGGCGGCCAGCCGCTCGCCGAGCAGCAGCGCGGTCGCGGCGATCTCCTCGACCTGCCGGTCGGAGAGCCGGGCCGGGATGCGGTGGCCCTTGTGCACGCCGCCCTCGGTGAGCAGTTCCTTGACGAAGTCGAAGTGCACCGAGCCGTCCCGGCCCACCGTGAACTGGTAGTTGAGGTCGCAGCGCTTGGCCACCCACTCCTCGACCACCAGCGCGGTGCGCGGCCGCCCGCCGCCGTCCGCCTCCGGGCCGCCCCGGGCCGCCTTCTCGGCCTGCTGGACGGCCATTCGGTGCAGCCGACCCAGCCGGGCCGCGGAGTCCAGCACCACGATGCCCTTGCCGGACACTCCGAAGGCGTCCTTGAGCACCACCTTCCGCCCGGTGTCCAGCAGTTCACCGGCCGCGGCCACCGCGTCCGCCAGCTCCTCCAGGGTCTCGCAGGCCCAGCCGCGGGCCTGGCGGATGCCCAGCTCGTCGGAGAGGCGGCGGCTGTACACCTTGCTGTTGACCCGCTTGCAGACGGCGGCGGTGGGTGCGGCCAGCGGCAGCCCGGTACGGGCGGCGAGCTGCTCCTCGACCACGGAGACGCCGTGCGCGGTCAGCCGGGCACCCTCGCCGCGCAGGCCGGCCAGGGCGGCGATCAGGGCCGGGTCGGCGAGGGCGTCCTCGCTGACGGTGCGCTGCGGGTCCTGATCGGCCACCACGTGCACGGTGGGCAGGGCGAGGCCGAGGCCCTCCAGGTAGTCGCGGTACCCCGGGTCCGGCGCGGTCTTCAGCACGACGTGGTCGCCCTTGCCACCAAGCAGCAGGGTGAACTCGTCCATCCGGTTGACCACCGCGCTGCCTGCGTGCGAGGCGACCCGGGGCAGGGCGGGTTCGCCGAGCGCCCAGTGGTTCTCCACCTCGAAGTTGCCGAGGAACACCAGCGGGGTGTCCGCGGATCCGGTCACCGCGCGCTTGAGCCGCGCGCTGAAACCGGCGGAGGGAAGGTGCATGTCGACCTCGTCCATTTCTCGTGTGCGCTCGGGCGGGGCTGGGGCTGGGGCTGGGGCGGGGCTGGTGCTGGGCGGCGCCGGGGGTGCGAGCCGGCCGTCAGTGCTCGAAGACCATGGCGGCGAAGGTCGCCCCGAGCCCCACGCTGGTCATCAGGTAGCGGTCGCCGGGGCGCAGCCGGCCGAGCTCGGTGGCCTTCTGCAGGTTGATGAAGGGGTCGGCGCAGAAGCAGTGGCCGGTCTCGCCGACCAGGTCCAGGAAGACCCGGTCCAGCGGCAGTCCGAGCTCCTTGCAGACGCCGATCCAGGAGAGCCGGTTGACGTTGTGCGGCAGCACCAGCGCCAACTCGTCGAGCTTGCAGTCGGCTTCGGACAGCGCCGCGTCGATCACCTCGCACAGACCGGGCCCGTACAGCTCCTGGAACTCCTTGGCGGCGACCTCGCTCATGATGAACTCGTCGCCGAACCGCGGGTAGGTGCGGGCCGCGTAGCCGGTCATCCGGTCCGGGCCGGAACGGTCCGCGCTCACCAGGAAGGCCGCGGTGCCCTCGCCCATGACCGTGACGTCCGGGATGGACTGGGTGTGGGTGGTGCAGGCCTTCTCCCCGGCCACCACCAGGGCGAGCGCGCCCGGGTCCGGGTCGGCGGCGAGCAGGGTGCCGGCCAGGTCCAGGGCGAGCAGCCCGGAAGCGCAGGCGTGGTGCGAGACGACGAACGCGGCGGCGTGCTCCAGGCCGAGTTCGGCCTGGAGCGGCCCGAGCGAGGTCAGCGGGTACGGCAGCGGCGAGGGCATGGTGCGTGCTTGCAGGACGTACTTGACGCGCTGTTCCTGGCCGCGCAGCTCGACCAGTTTGGTCGCGGCGCGCAGCAGCAGTTCGGTCTCGGTGGCGGCCGGGTCACGGCACACCTCGTTGAGCCCGTAGAAGCGCTGGTAGCGCCGCAACTGGACGTCCGTCAGCTGGAGTTGCTGTTGGAAGCGGGCGATCGGGATGGTGCCGGGAAGGCAGCTGGAGACCGCCGTGATCGACGTCATGCCCACTACGGTGGCGCGCGGCGCTGACGCTCAGCTGACGCCGGGCTGACCGTCGGCACGGCGGTCTGTCGTGGCCGCAGCCGCAGTCACAGCCGCTACCGGCGCAGGACAGTGCCGCCGTCGATGACCCACAGGTCGGCCGGGACCGGGGTGCAGCTGGTCACCCTGGCCGGTGCGTCCGGGTGCTCGGTGTCGGAGGCGGCCCAGCCGATCCGGCGCTCGCCCTTGCCGTCGGCCGGGTAGAAGGTCAGTCCGGCCTGCGGGTGCCAGTCGGGGTGCGAGACGGTCGGTTGGCCGCCGACCCGGGTGAGGGTGACGGACTCGATCGGCCCGGTGGCGGTCACGGCGCCGTCGGCGTCGACCGTCAGGCAGTCGATGTCGAACTCGACCCGGACGGTGCCGTCCTTGTCGAACACGTGCTGGGCGACGGCATGCCCCCGGGCGCGCCCGGCGCCGGTGACCCCGCTGCCCGCACCCCCGCCGACCGCACCCCCGCCGACCGTACGGGCGTCGACCAGGGCGGTGAGCCGCTCGCCCGGGTTGGGGCCCGGGCCGTGCTCGTTCAGCAGGGTCCAGCTGTGCAGGGTGAGGTGCCGGCCCGCCGCGGCGGGACCGCCCGCCTCGGGAGCGGCCGAGGCGGGGCCGGCCGTCCCGGTGGCGAGGGCCGCGGCGGCGGTGGCGAGCGCGAGGGCGACGGTGAGCTTGCGCATGGTCAATCCTTGCTTGTTCGAGGGGAGTTCGGACGGCTGCCCGACACCTCCAAACTCCCAGCCCGGCCCCCGCCCCGGCCTCCACCGCCCGGACGGACCGGCTCCCCCCGGTGGGGGAACCGCGTCTCCTCCGCCGGGCTCACCGGGCGGCGTGACGTATCGCGTCCAGGGCGAGTGCGGCCGCGGCCAGGGCGGCGGCGAGGCCGGCGACCGCCGCGGGGGCGGGGGCGCGGCCCCCGGAGACGCCGAGGAAGTCCAACCCGCCGACGTGGTTGACCATCCCGTACCAGAGCAGCGGGTAGACGGTCTGGAACAGTCGGGGCCCACGGCTGAGGCTGCCGCAGAGCAGTGCCAGGGCGGGGATCAGCAGGGCGCCCGCGAGGGCTCCCAGCGCCGCTCGGGACTGCCCGGCGCCGGCCAGCCGCAGGGCCGGTACGGCGGCCACCGCCAGGGCCGGCACGATCCCGGCGAGCAGCCCGGCCAGCCCCCGGCGCAGCGGGGACGGACAGGCGGCGAGCAGCTGGTCGGTGCTGCCGCCGTCGGCCCGGTGGCCCATCCGGGACCAGAGCAGCACCGGCCAGAGCATCGCGAACGGCAGCACCGGGTGGCTCGGCCCGTCCGGTGCGACGCCCGCCGCGGCCAGGGCGAGCAGGGCCGCCCCGGCCCACCAGAGCCGCTGCCCCCGGACCAGGATCCGCAGCTCCCCGAGCAGCGCGTCGAACCCGCCGCGCCCCTGCCGGGGAGCGGTCAGCCGGGTCGGATCCAGGGCGAAGCCCGCCGGTTCGGCCGGCCCCGCGGACGCGCCCGTCCCCGCAATCCCCGCAGCCCCCGCCGAGCCGCCCGCCCCGGCACCCGCCCCGGCGCCCCGACGGGCTGGGGACCCGTCGAAGCGCCGGAACCAGAGCGCCCCGAGCAGCGCGATCCCCACCGCCACGCCGACCAGCAGCACCCCCGTGGCCGCTGGTCCGGACGCCTCGCCCGGTCCGAGCCCGGGCCAGTCGAAGCTGCCGAGCACCCGGTTGTCCGCCGTGAGGCCCACGCCGAACTCCACCCCGCCGACCGGTCGCCCGTCCACCGCGAGCACCTCCCGGATCGAGGCGGTGATCCGCCGCATGCCCAGCAGGTCCGGCCCGCCGCCGGCCTGGGCGCCCAGCACGACGACCAGCCAGACCGCGAACCAGACCATCGCCCCCAGCCCGCCGCGCAGCCCGGGCACGGTGTCGAACAGCACCGCGCACCCGGCCACCGCCGCCAGCAGCGGCAGCGTGATCAGGACGTACGGCAGCAGCAGCCGCACCACGTCCACCCGGTCGGAGTCGCCCTTGAGCAGCTGCACCGCGAGGGCCGTCCCGGCCAGTGCGAGCAGCATCGAGCCGAACAGCAGCAGGTTGCTGACGAACTTGCCCGCCAGGTAGCCGATCCGGCTGAGCGGGGTGGCGGCGAGGAGCGTGCCGACCCCGCTGTGTTCGTCCCGCCCGATGGTGCCGCGGGCGATCCCGAAGCCCGCCAGCGAGAGCCAGACCGCGCCGCCGAGCGCCGTCACCGTCCCCACGTAGCCGCTGGTGTAGCGGCCGTGCAGGTCGGTCACCTGGAACACCTCCCAGCGGGAGTCGCCCACCGGCGCGGCCAGCAGCCCGAGCGCGAGCGTGCCGAGCAGCACCACCAGGTAGCCGGGCCGCCGTCGGCGCTCCCGGAAGTCGGCCAGGGCCAGCGCCCCGAGGCGCGTCACCACGCCGTCACCTCCTCCGGCCGCCCGGGGGCGGACCGGCCCGCGGCCGCGCCCCCGCCCGCGTCGGCGGTGAGCAGCAGGTACGCGTCCTCCAGCCGGGGCGGTACGGGCTGCGCCCCGGCGGCGGGCGCGTGCCGGGACAGCACCCGGGCCCGGACGCCCTGCGGGGTGCGGGTGGTGCCGCCGAGCAGGAACCGGGAGCGCAGCGGGGCGATCCGGTCGGCCGGGACGGTCAACTCCCAGACCGAGCCCTCGGCTTCGCGCAGCAGGTCCTCCGCGCTGCCGTGGTGCAGCAGCCGCCCGCCGCCCATCACCGCGATCCGGTCGGCGGTGGCCGCGACGTCCGGGACGATGTGGGTGGACAGCACGACGATCCGCTCGGCGCCGAGCCCGCTGAGCAGACTGCCGAAGCGCAGTCGCTCCTCCGGATCCAGCCCGACCGTGGGCTCGTCCACGATCAGCAGTGCCGGGTCGTTCAGCAGCGCCTGGGCGATGCCCACCCGCTGGCGCATCCCGCCGGACATCGCCCCGAGCCGCTGCCCGCCCGCGTCGGTGAGGTTGACCAGGGCGAGCAGTTCCTCGATCCGGGCCCGGGCGGAGCGCCGCCGCAACCCCTTGGCGGCGGCCAGGTAGGCGAGGAACTCGCGGGCGGTGAGCTGGGGGTAGCCGTCGAAGTCCTGCGGCAGGTAGCCGACGGCGCGGCGGAGCGGCCCGGGCCGGCGGGCGATGTCCACCCCCTCCCACAGCACCCGCCCCGAGGTGGGCCGGGTGACCGTGGCCAGGATGCGCATCAGGCTGGACTTCCCGGCGCCGTTGGCCCCGAGCAGGCCGAGGACGCCGGGCCGGAGCGTCAGCGTGAAGGAGTCCACGGCGCGTCTGCCGCCGCGGTACTGCTTGGTGAGGTCGAGGATCTGGAGTTCGGTCACGTTCGGAATGCTTTCGCGCGGGCCGCCGCCGCACATCTGCCGTTCGGCAGATATCCGACGGCTTCCGGCCCGGAAAACGCTGTGGGGGGTGGGCCTTTCGGCACACCCCCCAAGCTCATCCGATCATCTGACTGAGGGTCAGCGACTCAGGACACCAAAGGATCAGTCGTCGTCCCCGAAGTCGCCCCCGAGGTCGCCGGCGTCGCTCCCGTCCGGCGTGCCGCTGATCGCGTACCCCTGCCGACGCGCCTCGTAGCAGGCCACCGTCGCCGCCGCCGAGACGTTCAGCGAGCCGACCCGGCCCAGCTGCGGCACGAACACCACCTGGTCGCAGAGCGCCAGCGCCTCGGGCGTGATCCCGCGGTCCTCGTGCCCGAGCACGAAGGCCACCGCCGGGGTCAGTTCGGCGGCGAACATCGGCACCGCGTCGTCCGCCAGCTCCAGCCCGACCACCTTGAAGCCGTCGGCCTTCGCCGCCGCGACCGCCTCGGCCACGGTCGGGAAGTGCTCCACCTTCAGGTACTTGTCGGTGCCCATCGCGGCCTTCTGCGCGCCGCTCGACCGCACCGACGGGGTGTCCCCGGTCAGGTACAGCTTCTCGGCGCCCATCGCCGCCCCGGTCCGGACCACCGAGCCGACGTTGAACGGCGACTGCAGGTTCTCCAGGATGATCGCGAGCCGGGACTCGTTGCTGCGCCGCCACGAGCGGTGCAGTCGCTTCAGTTCGGTCCCGCGCAACTGCTTCACGACGTCGTTCCCCGTCCACTTTCGGTGCCCTCGCCCGCTTCCGGGCGGGGCCGCGCTTCCAGAATCCGGAACCCGTTGACCGACGCGACCCGGGAGGTCGGATAGCCCTGGTCGTTCAGCCACTTCTGCAGCGAGTCCGAGCCCAGGTGCTTCTGCACCACGAGGAACGCCGAGCCGTCCGGGGTCAGCCGGCCGAGCCAGTGGGTCAACAGCCCGCGCAGCTCGGCCTTGCCGATCCGGATCGGCGGGTTGGAGTAGATGGTGGCGAACCGGAGGTCCGCCGGGACCTCGTCCGGCAGCGCGGCCTGGACGTTGCCCAGCCGCAGCGCCTCCGCGTTCAGCCGGACCAGGCCCAGCGCGCGCTCGTTGACGTCGACCGCCCACACCGGCAGCCGCTTGCGCCGGGTCGCCCAGGTCAGCGCGATCGGGCCGTAGCCGCAGCCGACGTCCAGGATCGGGCCGCGCACCCGCGGCGGCGGGGCGTGCTCCAGCAGGATCCGGGTGCCCTGGTCGAGCCGGCCGTGCGAGAACACCCCGGCGTCGGTGGTGAGTTCGAGGGTCAGGTCCGGGAGCGAGACCGTGATCGGCCGGCGCTCGCTGGCCACCTCGGGTGCACTGGAGAAGTAGTGCGAGCCGGACATGATTTCCCTGTTTCCCTGTCGTTCGTGCGGGCCGCCGCTCCGGGGCCGTCGTGCGTGACGGCGGCGGGCCGTCGGGGCCACCGGTCGGGTCGGTCGGGCCCTGGGTACGGCACCGATCGTACCCCCGGTGACCCGGGGCCCGTTCCGTCCGGGCGCGCTGGTCAGAGCGTGCCCGGGGTCTTGCGGGTGGCGATGTTGATCCGGTTCCAGGTGTTGATGGTGAAGCACACCGAGATCAGCTGCGCGAGTTCCTCCTCGGCGAAGTGCGCGGCCGCCCGGGCGTACACCGGGTCCGAGACCCCGCCGCCGATCCGGGTGATCTCCTCGGCGAGCGCCAGCGCGGCCCGCTCGCGCTCGCTGTAGACGCCGGCCGGGGCCTCGTGCCAGACCGGCAGCAGGTAGATCCGCTCGTCGGTCTCGCCGGCCTTGCGGGCGTCCTTGGCGTGCATGTCCAGGCAGTACGCGCAGTTGTTGAGCTGCGAGGTGCGCATCTGCACCAGCTCGACCAGCGCCGGGTCCAGGCCCGCGCGGGCGGCGGCGTCCAGGGCGATCATCGCGCGGAACACCTTGGGGACGGTGCGGGCGTAGTCGAGGCGGGCGGTGGCGGTGGTGGCGGTGGCGGTGGTGTCGTTCGTCGTCGTCATGGCTATGACTCTAGGAGCGGAATGAACCCCTCTCACGGGTCATTCGAACACACGATTCATGGGTCAATTTCACCCCTCACGGAACTCCTCACGGAACCCCTCGCGGCACCCCCGGTGGTACGCCGGAAGGGCCCCGGCACGTCGCGTCGGCGGGCCCGGCGGCGGATACTGCGAGTACCGCCATCCGGGCCCTGGGAGCCTCCCGAGAGTGAGGACGGACGCCATGCCGCAGAACCACGAGGACTACCTGATCGACGAGGCCGTGGAGGCCGTCGAGCCCGACGAGGACGAGCCCGCCGGGGAGGAGTACGACGAGGTCGCCGAGCGCCGGGCCCTCGGCGCGGACCCGGCCACCGACGTCGCGGACGCCGCCGAGCAGAGCCGGGTCGTCCAGCTCGACGAGGACGACTACCGCGAGTAGTAGCGCCTGACGCCCCGCCCGCCCCGCTACAGCGCCTTCCGGCGCTGCAACCAGGTCATCGCCGCCCAGCCCGGCAGCACCGGCAGGATCAGCGTCAGCAGCCGGTACAGCGCCACCGCCGCCAGCGCCCCGCCCTGTTCCATGGACGCCGTCTGCTGCAGTCCGTAGACCAGGGCCCCGTCCACCGCGCCGACCCCGCCCGGGGTGGGCGCGGCGTTGCCCGCCGCGTTGCCCACCAGGAACACCACCGCCACCGGGGCGAAGGACGGCTCCCGGCCGATCGCGCGGATGCAGCAGTACAGGCAGGCGATCAGGCAGAGCGAGACCAGCAGCTGCCCGGCCACCCCCACCGCCAGCCGGCCCGGGTTGCGCAGCAGGTCCAGCAGCCGCGGCAGCACCTCGGCGGTCAGCGGCCGCAGCCGGGTCGCCAGCCACCGCCGGGCCGCCGGGATCGACCACACCACCGCCAGCAGCACCGCGGCCGCCACCAGCCCGGCCACCACGGCGGGCAGCGCCTCCAGCTCCGAACCGCCCGGCTGCGCGTCGACCAGGTAGACGAACGCGCCCAGCTGCAGCAGGTGCAGCACCAGTCCGATCAGCTGCCCCACCCCGACGCTGGACAGCGCCTGCGCCATCGGCACCTTGGCCTGCTGCAGCAGCCGGGTGTTCAGCGCGATCCCGCCGACACCGCCGGGCGACACCAGCTTCACGAACGCCCCGGCGACCTGCGCCAGCACCACGTTGCGGAAGTTCAGCCGTTCCGGCACGAACCCGATGAACCCCATCCCCGCCGCCACGTGGCTGGCCCCCGCCGCCACCAGCGCCAGTGCCAGCCACCACGGATCGGCGTCCGCCAGCGCCGCGACCGGATTGTCCTCCGCCGCGAAGAACTGCGGGATCAGCAGCCACCCGGCCACCACCCCGCCGACCACGGCCAGCAGGGTCCGTGGCCGCAACCGCTCCAGCCGCACCGGACGTCCCACCACCTCCGGACGCCCGCGCAGCACCTCCGCCCGGATCTCCTCCAGCAGGCCCCCGTCCGGCCCTGACGCGCCGTCGCCGGGCGTCTCGGCAGCCTCCACGACCTCCGGGCCCGCCACGACTTCCGAGCCCTTCACGACCGCCGAGCCCGCTACGACCTCCGAGCCCGCTACGACCTCCGAGCCCGCCACGCCCCCGGCCGCCGCGCCGCCGCCCGCCCGGCGCTTGAGCGACTGCCGGGTGGAGCGGGCGAGGGCGATGGGCTGGAGGAGCGGGAGGGCGGCGCCCAGCAGGTCGGGGCCGAGGACGGCGGTGGCGGTGCGGACGGCGCGGGCGGCGCCGGCGCGCAGGGCGAGGGTGGTGAGCAGCTGGGCGATGTCGCAGCGCAGGACGAGCTCACTGGCCGCGATGTCGCCGTCGGCGAAGTCGACGAGGTGGACCGCGCCGGTGCCGTCGACCAGCAGGGAGCCGGGGACGAGGGCCCGGTGGGCGATCTCCCGGCGTTGGAGCAGGGCGAGCTGGTGCCAGGCGTCGGTGAGCAGGTCGTCGGTGATCTCGGCGTCGTCGAGCCGGTCGAGGGTGCGTCCGGCGAGGTGCTCGTACGCGATGAGCGCGGTGTCGTGGCCGAGGCCCGCGGTGGCGGCGATCCGGCGGGTGCGGACGCCCGCGGCGAGGGCCGCGTACGTGACCAGGGCCTCGTGTTCGAGTCCGGCGCGCGGTGAGCGCAGGGCGCGGGGGTGCGGGGCGGTGCGCAGCCGCAGCCGGCGCCAGGCGCGTTGGACGGCGGCCGCGGTGACCGCCTGCCGGTCGAGGAGCTGGACGTCGAGTCCGGGCCGTTCGTCGGCCTGCCGGATCAGGTAGCGGTCGGGCCCGACGGCGATCGCCTCGACGGGCCGCAGCCCGCTGTCCCGCAGGGCGCGCAGGACCTCCCCGGGGAGCGGTCGCGGGTCGGGGGTGCCGACGGCGTAGAGCGTGCCGTGGGCGCCGGTCCAGCCGATCAGCACGCCGAGCAGCAGTGCGGTGGGGGTGGCGTAGCCGCCGCTGAGCCCGGCGAGGCCGGAGAGCGCGAGGACGGCCCAGGGCATCCGTCGTTCGCGGTCGCCGGAGGCGGTCATGAAGGCGAGGACGGGCGCGAGGTAGCCGTAGACCGGTTCGGTGTGGCCGAGGACGTCGCCGGGCAGCCGCTGGGTGAGCGCGCTGAGCAGGGTGGTCGGGGCGAGGTCGTCGGCCCACAGGTCGAGGGCGAGGGTGGCGCCGTACGCGGTGACGGCGGCGAGCAGCCCGTCGGAGACCTGTTGGAGGGCGCGGCGGCGGTCCGGGCCGAGCAGGCGGCGGACGGCGAGTCCGACCGGCAGCAGCAGGACGGCGGCGGTGGTGAGCCCGCCGGCCAGGCTCGCCAGCGGCCGGGGCACCAGGGAGGCCGCTTCGGCGACGTCGGCGGCGAAGCCGCCGGTGGTGGCGCGGGCGTAGTCGGTGAGCAGCAGGGTGAGCGCGATCGCGACCAGCCCGGTGAGCAGCCGGATGAGGGCGACGGGCTGCCGGACCCGGCCGGTGTCGGACAGCGGTCGGGCCCGTCGGCGCGGGCCGCCCGTCTGGGCGGGCATGCCTCGGTCGGTGTCCGCCCGCCCGGGTATGCCCCGGCCGCTGTCCGGCCGCCCGGGTGCGCCCGGGCCGGGTATGCCCCCGCCGGTATCGGCCCGTCCGGCCGCGTCCGCACCGTCGCCCCCGCCGGTGTCGCCGTTCGTTCTCCCCGTCACGATCGCCACGGGTGGCATGCTCCCATGCCACCCGTGCCGCGGGAGCGGGGATCCCTTCGTCCCCGTCCGTCACGCCTGCCGGGTCGGCAGCACCACCTGGTGGCGCAGGTTGACGTGCCGGGGGCGGCTGACGGTGTAGGCGATCAGGTCCGCGATGTCGTCCGCGCCCAGTGCCGGGATCGCGGCGAACATGCCGCCGAGCTGCTCGCGCAGCTCCGGGTTGTCGATGTGCCCGCCGAGTTCGGTGTCGGTGAGGCCGGGCTCGATCGCGCCGACCCGGACGTCCTGCGGGCCGAGTTCGCTGCGCAGGGCGGCGGACAGCTGGGTGAGCGCGGCCTTGGTGGCGCCGTACACCGCGTAGTTGGGGAAGGCGACGTGCGAGGCGATGGAGGAGACGTTGACCAGGTCGGCGGTGCGGCCGTCGGCGGCGGCCGCGGTGAGGTCGGCGGTGAAGGCGCGGACGATCCGCAGGGCGCCGGTGAGGTTGGTGTCGACCATCCGGGTCCACTCGTCGATCCGCCCGTCGGCGAGCGGGTTGGCCAGCATCACCCCGGCGTTGTTGACCACCAGGTCGACCGGGCCGTAGGCGTCGTGGACGGCCTCGGCGGCGGCGTCCACGGAGGCCTGGTCGGTGAGGTCGGCGGTGACGGCGAGGGCCTGTCCGCCGGCGGCGTCGAGCTCCGCGGCGAGCGCGTCGAGCCGGTCGGTGCGGCGGGCGAGCAGGGCGACCCGGGCGCCGTTCGCGGCGAGCAGCCGGGCGGTGGCGGCTCCCATGCCGCTGGCGGCTCCGGTGACGACGGCGGTGCGGGTGGCGAGGGCGGGATAGCTCATCGGGGGCTCCTGTCCGGGGCTGGCGGGCTGACGCCGACCACTCTGCGCCGGTGCCGCGGGCCCACCCAGGGCCGTGTCCTTCCCGGGAACTCCCTTCCCCGGCAACCGTTTCCCGGGAAGAGCAGTACCACCCTCGCGCCGCCGTCCCGGGGCTACCCTGCCTGGCATGGAGAACACCCTGGGGGACTTCCTCCGCTCACGTCGGGCCCGGATCCAGCCGGAGGAGGTGGGTCTGCCCGCGCACGGCCGGCGGCGGGTGCAGGGCCTGCGCCGGGAGGAGGTGGCGCAGCTCGCCGGGGTGAGCGTGGACTACTACGTCCGGCTGGAGCAGGGCCGCGGCGGCAGCGCCTCGGACGCGGTGCTGGACGCGGTGGCCAGGGTGCTGCGGCTGGACGAGGCGGAGGCGGCGCACCTGCGGTCGCTGAACCGTCCGCCGCGGGCCGCGGCCGGCCGGGCGCTCGGGGACCGGCGGCTCCGCCCGGGGACGCGGCTGCTGCTGGACCTGATGACCGGGGTGCCGGCCTTCGTGCTGGGCCGCCGGATGGACGTGCTGGCCTGGAACGCGCTGGGCGACGCGGTGAACGGTTTCTCCGAGCGCGCGGGCGCGCGGCCCGGCACGCCGCCCAACCAGGCCCGGGACGGCTTCCTCGACCCCGCCGCCCGCACCTTCTACCGCCAGTGGGAGGCGGTCGCCGCGGAGACCGTCGCCTACCTGCGCCGGGACGCCGGACTGCACCCCGACGATCCGGCCCTGGCCGCGCTGGTGGGCGAACTGTCGCTGCGCAGCGAGGAGTTCCGCCGGCTCTGGGCGGACCACTTGGTGCGGGAGAAGGCCGGTGGCGTGAAGCTGCTGCACCATCCGCTGGTCGGCGAGCTCGACTTCGGCTACGAGACCCTGACGATCAACGGCTCGCCGGATCAGGTGCTGGTCGTCTACACCGCCCCGCCGGGCTCGCCCACGGCGCAGAAGCTGGCCCTGCTGGCCAGTTGGACGGCGGTGCCCGACGCGGTGCCCGACGCCGTGCCCGACGCCGTGCCCGACGCCGTGCCTGAGACGGTGCCCGACGCCGTGCCCGGTCCGGCCGCCGAGGCCTCGGACCCGTCCTGAGCGGGCGCCCCGGCCCGGGCCGTCATAGCCTTCCACCATGAGCGCCTGCGAAGACCTCGCCATGGCCCCCCAGGACATCGAGCCCGCCCCGCCCACCGACGGCTGCGCGGACTGCCTGGCCCAGGGCCGCCGGGACTGGGTGCACCTGCGGGTCTGCCTGGACTGCGGCCACATCGGCTGCTGCGACAACTCGCCGCAGCGGCACGCGACCGCGCACTTCCACAACTCCTCCCACCCGGTGATCCGTTCCTACGAGCCGGGGGAGGACTGGCGCTGGTGCTACGTCCACGAGCTCATGGGCTGAGTCCGCGGACGCTGCAGTGGCGCTGGCCGATAATCCGACTAAAATCCGGGCATAACGCCCATGCGGCCCCTTCCGCCGGTACTCGTCCGGCCGCGGCCGCCGAAGGGAGGCCGACGATGACCAAGCGAACAGCGGGCACCCAGGAGCTGCTGGAACGCCGCGGCATGGCGAGCACGCCGAGCCGGCTCGGACCGAAGCCGCAGACCGGAACGGTGTTCACGGCCGCCGGGAGCACCTCCGGCGACCCGTTCCGCCACGGCGGAAGGGACGCGGCGTCCGCCGCACCGCACTCCGCCCCGGCGGTGCACGCGGAGCTCAAGGGGCACCGGCACCGCGGCGCGGAGAAGCACTCCGCCCACTGAGACCCGGGCCCGGCCGCGCCCCACCAGCCCACGGTCCCAGGTGGATTGTCCGTGGGGTGCGCTACGTTCGTCCCGTTCACCAGCACGCGGCGGGACGACGGGGGCGCACCATGGCCGATGTGGCCGAGTTGATCACGGAGGAGTCGGAGCAGCCGGTCGAGCTCCAGTTGGAGCGCTACCGCACCGAACTCACCGGCTACTGCTACCGGATGCTCGGCTCGGTCTTCGAGGCCGAGGACGCGGTGCAGGAGACGATGATCCGGGCCTGGCGCGGGCACCGGGGCTTCGAGGGGCGGGCCGCGCTGCGCTCCTGGCTGTACCGAATAGCCACCAACGTCTGCCTGGACGCGCTGAACGGCCGCAACGGCCGGGCCCGTCCGATGGACCTCGCCGGTCCGGTGACGGTGGCCACCGCGCACGGCACCCAGTTGCCCGAGGTGACGTGGATCGGCCCGGCGCCGGACGGCCGGGTGCTCCCCGAGACGGGGGATCCGGCCGAGGTGGCCGCCCAGCGCGAGTCGGTGAAGCTGGCCTTCGTCGCCGCGCTGCAGCGCCTCGCGCCCCGGCAGCGCGCGGTGCTGATCCTGCGCGAGGTGCTCGGCTGGAGGGCCGCCGAGGTGGCCGAACTGCTCGGCGTCACGGTCGCGTCGGTCAACAGCGCGATGCAGCGGGCGCGCGCGGTGCTCGCCTCCGACACCGCGGCGGCCCGCCCGGCCGCCGCGCTGGACGAGGCGCACCGGTCGCTGCTGGACCGCTACGTCCGTGCCTTCGAGGCGTACGACATGGACGGCCTGGCCGAGTTGCTGCACGAGGACGTCACGCTCAACATGCCGCCGTACTCGATGTGGCTGTGCGGGCGGGAGGAGGTCCGGGCCTGGATGCTGGGTCCCGGGCACGGCTGCCGGGGCTCCCGGTTGCTCCGGGTGACGGCCAACGGCGGTCCGGCCCTGGCGCAGTACCGGCCGAGCCCGGAGGGCGGGCACGAGCCGTGGTCGCTGATCGTGCCCGAGGTGTCAGGGGGCCGGATCACCGGGCTCACCAACTTCCTCGACACCGACGTGCTGTTCCCGCTGTTCGGCCTCCCGGCCCGGCTCCCGGCCGAGTAGGAAGGTAGGCGGGTCCGACGGATCCAGCAGGTCCGGCGGGTCCAGGGGAGCGACCGCCTCCGGCAGCACCGCCGCGAGCCCGCTGAACGCGAGCAGTTCCCGCAGCGGGCCGCCCACGTTCAGCAGTACCACCGCCACCCGGTGCCGGGCGGCGGCCAGTCGCAGCCGGGCGAGGGCGTCGACGACGGCCAGGTCGGGGGCGGTGAGGGCGCCCAGGTCGCAGGTCAGTACGGCGCCGTCCGCCGCGTGCTGCATCGCTCTGTTCTCCATGCGGGTTGGACCGTTCCCGGGCACCGGACTCATCGGTCCGGTGGGAGAGTGGGGTCGACCGAACCCGCCCTGCCCCAGGAGGAACACCGTGACGGCTGAGCCCTTGAGATCCCGCGAGGAGTGGCTGGCGTCCCTGCCCCGGATCTACGCGGCGGCGGGCTGCCTGCTGCGCGACGAGTCCGGCCGGATCCTGATCGTGAAGGCCGGGTACCGCGAGCACTGGCAGTTCCCGGGCGGGACGATCGACCTCGGCGAGGGCCCGGTGGAGTGCGCGGCGCGGGAGTTGGAGGAGGAGACCGGGATCGTCAAGGAGGCCGGCCCGCTGCTGGCCATCTCCTGGACCCACCCCTCCGACGAACTCGACTACCCGGCCGAGCACTTGATGTTCGACTTCGGCACCGTCCCGGACGACACCCCCGTGACCGTCCCGGCCGGCGAGCTGGACACCCACCGCTGGGCCCCGGTCGACGAGGCCCTGGAGCTCCTCGGCCCGGCCCGTTCGGCCCGGCTGCGGGCGGCGTTGGAGGCGGCCGTCGACGGCCGGGTCCGGATCGTCTCCACCCACGTCTCCGGCTTCTGAGCCGTCATCCACAAGTGCCGTGCCACGGGTGGGAGTTCCCCCCGTGGCGCGGTCACTGCGGTGGTGTCACTGCTGCTCGGGCCCGGCGGCGTCCCGGGCGGCGATGATGGCGGCGATGGCCTCCGAGACGAAGGTCTCCGTCTCGGGCTTGTCGACCTTGAGTCCGGCGAGGACGCCCTCGCCGGCCTCCAGCTCCAGCAGGGCGAGCAGGATGTGCTCGGTGCCGACGTAGTTGTGCCCGAGCTTGAGCGCCTCGCGGAAGGTCAGCTCGAAGACCTTCTTGCCCTGGGCGCCGAACGGGATGAGCGCGGGCACCGTCTCTGCGGCGGCGTCCGGCAGTGCGGCGGTGGCCGCCGTCCGGACGGCCTCCGGGGTGACGCCCTGGGCGGTGAGCGCCTTGGCGCCGATGCCCTCGGGCTCGGAGAGCAGCCCGAGCAGGATGTGCTCGGGGGTGATCTCGGCGTTGTTGGCCTTCCGGGCCTCCTCCTGCGAGGCCACCACGACCTTGCGGGCCCGGGGGGTGAACCGGGCGAACCCCTGGCTGGCGTCGAGGTCGTTCACGGCACCGGGGTCCTTGGGGACGAAGCGCTTCTGGGCGGCCTGCTTGCTGACGCCCATGCTGCGGCCGATGTCGGTCCAGGAGGCGCCGGAGCGCCGGGCCTGGTCGACGAAGTGGCCGATGAGGTGGTCGGCGAGGTCTCCGAGGTGGTCGGCGGCGATGACCGCGTCGGAGAGCTGGTCGAGCGCGTCGGGGTGGACCTTCTTGATCGCGGCGATCAGGTCGTCGAGGCGCAGCGGAGTCGTGCTGGGAACGATGGGATTCTCCATGCGTCAACCGTAGGTTGTCGATCCGAGGATCGTCAACCATCAGTTGACGCTTACCGGCGGGTAGTTTGCGTCCGCGTCCCGTCGAACGGCGGCGGCCTCCGGTTGAACGGCGGCGGCCTCCGGTGGACCGCCCTACGCCCCCGCCAGCAGTCGGTCCCGGACGGCGGCGATCCGGGCGGGCGTGGCCCCCGCCGCGAGCAGGTAGCCCGCCGGGTCGAGGCCTTCGAGGGTGGCCGCCAGGGCGGCCTCGGCGGTGGTGCCGGCCTCGGCCAGCGCCGCGTCGATCCGCCGGTACGGGTCCGGCAGGCCGAGCATCCCGTACAGCGGGCGGACGTTGGGGCCGCTCAGCAGGTAGTCCTCGGCGATCGCGGCCCGGTCGACCCCGGCCAGCGCGAGCAGCAGCAGGGCGGCCAGGCCGGTGCGGTCACGGCCGGCGCCGCAGTGCACCACCAGTCCGCCGGGTCGGGCGCCCGCGATCGCGGTGATCAGCGCGGCGGCGGCGTGCGGGCAGTGCTCCAGGTACGGGCGGAAGGCCAGCGGGGTGCCGTCCAGTCGGCCGTGGGCCTCCCACCAGGCGGGGCCGGCCAGTTCGTCCAGCGGGACGCGGATCAGCTCGACGTCCTCGGGGAGCGGGAGGAGCGGCTTGTACTCCTCGGCGTTGCGCAGGTCGACCACGGTGCGGACACCGTGGTCGAGGAGGGCGTCCCAGCCCTCGCGGGTGAGGCGGTCCAGGTTGTCCGCCCGGACTATCGCGCCGCGGGTGGTCGGCCGGCCGGAGGCGGTGGGGAGCCCTCCCAGGTCACGGACGTTCAGGCAGCCGTCCCAGACGAGGGTGCGGTCCTCGGTGGTGCTCAGCGCGTCGGTCCGCATGGTGGGGCTCCCGTTTCCTCGGTCGGGGGTCCGTTACCCCCTCGTTATCAGGACTCCCGGGAGATCCCGATGGTTCCTGATCGTTCGAACCCCGGACACCGGCCGTACGTTCGGAGGACCGGCCGGCTCAGGCGGCGGTCGGGGCCTCGGTCTCGGCGGCGAGCAGCTTCTCCATCGGGTCGGCCGCGATCTGACCGAGCATCGAACCGGCCACGATCGCGCCGATCATGAACACGGTGGACAGCCAGGCCATGGTCGACACCGGCAGGGTGAAGGCGCCGACCACCCGGGCCGTGCACTCGCCCAGCAGCGCGGTGCCCCAGATCGCGGAGAACACCCGCTCGTGGCGGCGGAAGGCCTTCGAGGCGTCCGCCCGGCCCTCGACCAGTCGCTGCCAGGCGGCGGCGCGGTCCTGCTTGCCCTTGGTGAGGAAGGGCATCAGCACCGAGGTCATCACCGGTCGGCCGATCGCCGCGGAGATCAGGACCGCCACCGCCACGGTGCCGCTCAGCCCGCCGTCCTTGGCGATCATCATCCGGGCGTCGCCGGTGACGAAGGTGAGCGCCAGGCCGGCCAGGTTGATGGTCAGCATCAGCGCGGCCCACAGGTTGAGCTTGCGCTCGCCCAGCAGGCCGAGGAGGGTCCGGGCGGCCGGGAAGACGCTGCTCCAGGCCAGCGCGGCGAACTCGCTCAGGCCGCAGGCCGAGTGCAGCAGGTAGTACCCGACCAGCGGGGCGGCCACGTCGAGGGCGAGCGGGCGGAGCCCGGAGGCCAGCGGGTTCGGCTCCTTGGCGGCCGCGGTGGACCCGGCGGCCGGGGCTCCCTGGACCGGGACGGTGAGGGCGGTGGCGGGAGCGGAGGCGGCGGCGCTGACGGTCTGGCTGCTCATGGTGGGTTCCTCCCCGACTGGTGGCCGCGGGCTGCTGCCCGCGTCGTGCCTCCAGTTTTTCGCTCCGACCCTCCGTCAGAGCAGTGCCGTCCGTTGCCGGATCCGCATGACAGGTGTCACGGTGCGGACCGTGACGCTCGCGCTGACCTGCGGTTCTCCAGGTCACCCTAAGGGAAGGTCCACAGCGTGCGGCCCAACGTGTCCACGCAGCGCACGCTCTTGAACCGCTCGTCCCCGGCGGACAGGAACCCCTGCGCGGCCCCGGCCAGGACGATCCGGGCGACGCCGTCCCCCCGGGTCCAGGCACCGGTCAACACCAGTGCCCCGTCGGCCAGTTCGGCCCGTTGCACCCGGGCCACCGAGGCGGTCAGCAGTGCGGCGTTGACGTCCTCCAGTTCGGCGGGGGAGAGGTACGGCCCGCCGCCGGGAGCGCGGTCCGCCGCGGCGCGACGTCGCAGCTCCGGCAGCGCGTAGTCGCGCACGGCGGCGACGGCGTCGTCCAGCGGCAGCTGCCAGCGCGGTCCGGGCAGCACCTCCCACCAGACGTCCTCGCCGATCGGCAGCACCTCGCCGATCCTGGCCCGCCAGACCTCGAAGCCGTACCGGACGCGCGGGTCGGGACGGTCCCCGGGCGCGGCGGTGAGCGCCCAGTCGGAGCGCCGGACCAGGCCGAGCCCGAAGGTGAACGCGACCCGGTCGGCGGCGGGACGTTCGACCAGGCCGATCAGCAGCCAGTGGGTGTCGTCCGGCAGGTCGAAGGTGCGCAGCCGCCCGGCGAGACCCAGGGCGCGCAGGGCGGGCGCGAGGTGCTCGCGCAGGCCTTGTGCGTGGAGCTCGTGGGCGGTCGTCATGCTGCTCTTTCCTGCTGGTCGGCGCGGCCGGCGCGTTCGTCGCGGTCGGTCGTCGCGTCGTGCGGTCGTCGCGTCGGTCGGTCGTCGCGTTGTGCGGTGGTGCGGTGGTGCGGTCGTCGTGGGTCGTACGGCTGCCCCCGGACGCGCTCCGGCCACCCCCTTCGGCCGGGCACCAGGGAGACGGGCACGGTGGCCCCACGGGGTCACGGCTCCGTAGGGCGGCAAAGGGGTCGAGGGGGCACGGCGGTGCGTTCGGGCACGTCACCCGGCACGTCACCGGGCACGTCCGCGGGCCCGGCGTCCGGACGCGCGCGGCCCGGATCGATTCGCCTACCGACAACGTAGACGGGACCGCCGCCCCGGGGCTGCGGGCGAAGGGCAGCCGCCGACGGGACCTTGGCCCCGGCCCGCCCGGTCCTTCGGCCGGAGCCGGCCCGTTCGCCCGGATGGCGCATCATGTGGCGGGTGCAGAGTGCAGAACGCCCCGGAGCGGGCACCGGCAGCCCCCTCGGACGGTCCGGACCAGTACCGCCCGCCGGCCCGCCACCGGGTGGGGGTCCCGCTCCCGCCGATCTGACCGAGGCGGTCCGCGCCGCGCAGCAGGGGGACGAACAGGCGTTCCGGCTGCTCTTCCGGACGGTCCAGCCGGGCCTGCTGCGCTACCTGAGGGTGCTGGTCGGCGGGCGGCCCGAGGACGTCCAGGACGCCGAGGACATCGCCTCCGAGACCTGGCTGCAGATCGCCCGCGACCTGCGCGGCTTCTCCGGCGACGGGGACGGTTTCCGTGGCTGGGCCGCCACCGTCGCCCGCAACCGCGCGATGGACCACCTGCGGGCCCGCCGCCGCCGTCCGGTCACCGACCTTCCGTACGAGTACCTGGTCGAGCTGGCCGCCGGGGACGACACCGCGCGCGCCGCCCTCGCCACCGTCGGTACGGCCGACGCGTTGGCGCTGATCTCCCGGCTGCCGCGCGACCAGGCCGAGGCGGTGCTGCTGAGAGTGGTCATGGAACTGGACGCGGAGAGCGCCGCCCAGGTGCTCGGCAAGCGGGCCGGCAGCGTCCGGATGGCTGCCCACCGGGGGCTGCGGCGGCTGGCCAAGCTGCTGGACCAGCCCTTCGCGGCGGGGATCCCGGCGGCCCGAGCGGCGGCCGGGGTTGCGGCCGGAGACGCGACCGCAGCTGTGGCCGGAGCTGCGGCCGGAGACGCGGAGCGCAGCCCGGGGGAGAGCACCGACGAGGCCGTGCGGCAACCCGCTGCGGGACCTGCGCGGAAACCCACGAAAAAAAGTTCTCCGCAGGGTGTGACAGAACGCCGGGCCGCGACGCTGAAGGACATGAGATGAGCACCAACCGATCCCGCCGGATCGACCGTGATGCCGCTGAGCACCTGCTCGGCGGTGCCGTGGGCGGCCCGTCGGCCGGGCAGGACGCCTCGCTCACCGGAGCGGACGGTCCCGGGCAACTCGCCCGGGTGCTGGCCGCGGCCGCCGCCCCGGCGACGGCCGCGGAACTGGCCGGGGAGGAGGCCGCCCTGGCCGCGTTCCGGGAGGCGAGTCTCACGCCCGACCCCGTTGTGACCCCCGTCCGGAGACGATCGATGGCAACCGCCGCGCTGGCCAGGGCCTTCAGCACGAAGGCTGCTGCCGCCGTGCTCGGCGCCACCGCGCTGTGCGGGGTCGCGGTCGCCGCCGGCACCGGGAACCTGCCGTCCGCGCTGGGCGGCGGCCCGTCCGAGCCCGAGCCGACGGTCGCCACCCCGGGCGGCCCGGCCGGCTCCCCGCGGGGCGGCCCCGTCGTCCCGGGTTCGGCCTCCGCGTCCCCGAGCGGCTCCGCCCGGCCGTCGGCCGGTGCCCAGGCCGACCCGCACGCGGTCCTCCCGACCGGCCCCACCGCCCCCGGTACGCCCGACGGTCCCACGGCGGACGGGCACGGCGAGCACCCCGCCCCGCCCGCCGCCCTGGTCCCGCTCTGCCGGGGCTTCGCGGACCGCACGGGCAAGGGCGAGCGCACCGACCGGCTGGCCGCCGACCCGTCCTTCGCCCCGCTGATCGCGGCGGCCGGCGGGGCGGACGGCGTGCTGGACTTCTGCGCGGGCGCCCTCGACGGCGGCCGGGGCGGCGGCCAGGACGGCGACCAGGACGGCGACCACCAGGGCGGCGGCGCGCAGCCGAGCACCCCGAGCCGGAGCGGCTCCGGCCACGGCTCCGGCTCCGGCAAGGGGCCCGGCAAGGGTGGCGGTGACCAGGGCAGGGGCAACGCCAACAGCGGCGGCAACGCCAACGGCGGCGGAAACGGCAACGGAAACGGCGATGGCAACAGCCAGGACGGCGGCGGCAACGGCGCCAAGCCCGGCAGGGGCGGCGTGACCGCCCCGGTCCCCTCCACCGTCCCCACCCTCCCGGACGTCCGACCGAGCAGAACCCATACCTCCGAGGACGGTCAATCGGCCCGGAGATGACCCCCAGAACTCCGGGTGGGCGGCGAGCGATTCCCCCCGGGCTCGTCGCCCACCCGGACCGAACCACCCGCAGGAACCGCAGTAACCGCAGGAACCGCAGGACGCACAACCACCCGAACTCCGGGTGGCCGGTCGGCTCCCCCGTGCCCACCGTCCACCCGGCCGGCTCCGGCCGGACCGGCGGGCGCTCTCCCCGGACGCGCCACCGGCTCCGGTCGGTCCGGAACGTGCGGCCCGCCCGCCCGCAGTCAGGGCGGGCCGCACTCCCGACCGGCGGTCGGGGGATCGCTGCCCGGTCCCCCGGCCGCCACCTCCGGCGGCCACGCGCAGCCGACGCCGTCCCCGGGGCGGAGCACCCCCTGTGCCCTGGCGGCCGTCACCCCCGGGGCGGCCCCGCCCCGGGGCTCTCCGGCCTGCCCGCACGCCCCTCGGCGGCCTGCACCACTTCCCCCCGCCCGCGCCGCAACCCCCTCGCCACCCCGGGCCATCCCCACTGACGAGGCGGCTATCGTGCACAGGTGCACGAGGCGGCCCGGGACCCCGGGCGCCGCACGTGAGGGGAGTTCCTGGTGATCGGACGGGCGCTGAACGGGCGTTACGAACTCGGCGAGATACTCGGCGTCGGCGGCATGGCCACCGTCTGGCGCGGGTTCGACCGCGTGCTGGGCCGCCAGGTGGCCGTCAAGGTCCTCAACGGGGGCCTCGCCGACGATCCCCGCTTCGCCGAGCGGTTCAGCCGCGAGGCGCAGCACGCCGCCATGCTGGTGCACCCGAGGATCGTGATGGTCTTCGACTCGGGGGTGGACCAGGGCACCCCGTTCATCGTCATGGAGCTGGTGAACGGCCGCTCGCTCGCCGCCGTGCTGGCCCAGCAGCCGCAGCTGCCGGTGGAGCGCGCGGTCGGCATCGCGGCGGCGGTCTGCGAGGCGCTGGCGGTCGCGCACGCGGCCCAGCTGGTGCACCGGGACATCAAGCCCGGCAACATCATGATCACCGACGACGGCGGTGTGAAGGTGGTGGACTTCGGCATCGCCCGGGCCGGTTCCTCCAGCAACCTCACCCAGACCGCGAGCGTGCTCGGCACGGCCGCCTACCTCTCGCCCGAGCAGGCCACCGCCTCCGCCCTGGACGGCCGCACCGACCTCTACGCGGTCGGCTGCGTGCTGACCGAGATGCTCACCGGGGAGACCCCGTTCACCGCCGAGACCCCGGTGGCGATCGCCTTCAAGCACGTCAGCGAGCAGCCGCTGCCGCCGTCGGTGCGGCGCCCGGGGCTGCCGCCCGCGCTGGACGCCGTGGTGCTGCGCCTGCTCGCCAAGAACCCGGCCCACCGCCCGGCCGACGCCACCGCCGCCCGGGCCGAACTGCTCTCCACCGTCCCGGGGTTGGCGGTCGGCGACCCGACGGCGGAGCTGCTCGCCACGTCCGCCGCCACCCAACTGCTGCCGCCGGTGGCCCCGGGGTACCCCGCCTACCCGACTCCGCCGATGCATTCCGACCAGCAGCACACCACCCTGCTCCCGCCCCAACCCCCGGCGGCCACCTCGGTGATGCCGGCGCTGCCCGTCATGCCGCCCGCCGGGCACCCCAGGCCAGCACCCGCACCTGCACCCGCGCCCGCCCGGAACCGCCGCCGCAAGCCCCTGGTGCTCGGCGCCCTGGGGATCGTCGGCCTCGCCGGGGTCACCGCCCTGGCCGTCACCGCCTTCGACGAGCCGGCCGGCAACGCCGCGGCCACCGCCACCAAGAAGGCGGCCCCGGCCGCCACCTCCTCGGCCGCCGCGCCCGCTCCCACGGCGGCCCCCACCCAGGCCTCGGCCGCGCCCACGGCCGCCCCCACCGGCCCGTCCGCGCTGCCCACCGCGGCCCCCACCCAGACGGTCCCGCGTAACCAGCCCGCCGAGCTCCAGCTGCAGTCCTTCCGTCAGGTGGTCGCGCAGACGCAGATCACCAAGGAGCGGGACAAGCAGATGGACCTGCTGCGGACCCTCGACGACGCCTCGGCGCGGCTCAACGAGGGCAACCCGGACGACGCCGCCCAGACACTGAAGGACGCCCAGAAGACCATCAGGGACCTGGGCAAGAAGCACGCCATCGACGCGCCCACGTACGCCAACTGGAACGCCCGTCTGTCCGCGCTGTACGCGACTCTCCACACCGCGGCCAACCTCCAGCAGCAGGACGACTACTGATCACGTCCGCCACAATGAGGGCATGCTGACGATCGGTTCCCTCGTCCTCGGTGTCTCCGACATGCCGCGCGCCGTCGCCTTCTGGACGGCGGCCCTCGGCTACGTCCCGCGCGGCGGCCTGGTCGAGGACGACTGGACGGTCCTCGAACCCGCTCCCGGCGCGACCGGCGTCCAACTCGCACTCGGCTTCAGCGAGTCCCCGGTCCAGGACCACCCCCGGGTGCACCTCGACCTCTACGCCGGGGACGCCGCCGCCCAGGCCGCCGAGGTCGAGCGCCTGCTCGCCCTCGGCGCGCAGGACGTCGACTGGGACCTCTACCCGGAGGACCCGGACTTCGTCGTCCTCTCCGACCCGGACGGCAACCGCTTCTGCGTCATCGACACCAGCCACGGCTGAGAATCCACAGCCGAAATACACAGGAGTTGTCCACAGCCTGTGGACAACTCCTGTGTACGAGGGCCGGATCAGTCCAGGACGTTGCCCGGCTCGTCCAGCCAGGCGAGGTGCTCGCCCGTCACGCTCACCGTCATGCCGAGCCGGGTGAGACCGGGCCTGCCGGAGCGGACCCACCAGCCGTGCGCCGCCGTCACCTCGTCCCACAGGCTGCGCGGGCCCGACTGGGAGACGGCGTGCGGGCCGTCCCGGTCGGCGAGGCGGCAGTGGGCGTACGACTGCCCGTCCCAGACCTCGGCCCGGCCGGTGCCGAAGCGGTCGAAGCCGGCCCAGACGGTCCGGCGGAACACGTCCGGGAGCCGCAGGCCGATGGCGAAGGCGGCATCGGTCTGCTCGCCCACCTCGGCCGGGTCCAGCCGGGATGGGCCGTATCGGACGTCCTCGACGTCGAACTCCCCGCTGCTGGGCCGCTGGTCGCGCACCCACATGAACGCCACGTCCTCGACGAACGGACCGCTCGCCGACCGCCCGTCCTCGGCCACCGTGAGCCGCAGCAACGCCCCGTTGCAGAACGGCGTGCCGTACGGCACCAGGATGATCCCGCCCGGGGTCGTCTGCTCGATGATCGCGGACGGCAGCCGCTGCACCGCCGCCGTGAACTGCACCCGGTCGTACGGAGCGCCCTCGGCGTAACCGAGCATGCCGTCCCCGGCCAGCACCGTGGGCCGGAGCCCGGCGGACCGGAGCCGCTCCCACGCCCGACTCGCGAGCTCGGAATCCACCTCGACGCTGGTCACGTTGCCGTCGCCGACCCGACGGGACAACAGCGCGGCCGTCCACCCCGTCCCGGTGCCCACCTCCAACACCCGCATGCCCTCGGAGAGATCGAGGTGTCGAAGCATCTGCGTGACCACCGTCGGCATCGAGCTGGACGACGACGGCGTCTCGCTCCCGTCGTACACCTGCGTCACCAACGGAAGGTCGGAGTTCACCAACTCGTCCCAGCGCCCCGGCTGTTCACCCCGGTCGATCCACACGCCGTCATGAAGGATCCGATCCGGCGTGAACCACTCACGCGGAGTGGCCCGGAAGACCTTCTCCCAGTCCCCCGACAGCGCCCCGGAGCGGAGGAGCGCGTCGGTCAGTTCGTCCCAGGTCATCAATTCCCCTACGGCTTCGACGGCTTGGGCAGGTTGGTCGGCGGCGCGTCCCGCTGCCCGTCCTGCGGCGCGGTGTCAGGCTTCCCGGAGTGGGTCCCACCGCTACCCCCGCCGGCCTTGCCGGGTCCGTCGTTGCCCGGGCCTCCACCGTGTTTTCCCATGTGCGTTCCCTCCTGTGTGGGTGAGGAGCAGATTAGGAGAATTCCGGGGAGTTTCTCGACGGTATTCCCGAGGTCGACTAAAGATCTCGATAGCGGTCGGCCCACTCGCGTAGCTTGATACGGGCATCATCCTCGAACAGGGAGCAATTCTCGAACATTGCGAAGATCTCACGATAGTGCAGGATGTCCCGGGGGTCCCGAAACACTATGCGGCCCGTGAACGACTCCATGGTGACCAGGCGATCGTCATACACCGTGAATGTGTTCATCGGGCCCCGGGTGAGGGGCGTCCCCTGCGGAATCACGCCGATGCGGACTGTCGGCAGGTAGGACAGCGAGGCGAGACGGTCGATCTGGACGGCCAAGGCGGGAGGTGGAATCAGCGCCCATTTCACCGCCTGCTCCGTGAGCAGGAACGTGAACGACTTCGACTCGTCGTAGAGCACCGCCTGGCGCTCCAGTTTGCGGCTGATGACGGCCGTCCTGTCGCCCGGAGAGTGGCTCAGGCTCGCCCGGATGTACTCGGGCGTCGCCAGCAGACCGGTGATCATCGCTGGCAGGAAGTACCGCAGCTCCGTGGCGTCCGCCTCCAGCGACGCCAGCTCGGCCTGGCGCTTCTCGACGCCCCGCCGCCAGGAGGCGCGCTTTTCCTGCCACTCGGTATTCGCCATCCGCGCCAGTGACGAGACCTCCTGGGCAAGCGCAGTCGGCACTCCCAACGCCCGCAGGATCAGCTCGACGTCGACCAGGCTCGGAGTGATCTTTCCGGTCTCGATCTTGCTGATCTTGCTTTGGGAGATGCCACAACGCGCCGAAAGCCGGTCTCCAGTGAGACCGGCTTCGAGGCGGAGCCTTCTTAGTGTTTCAGCCAGGTCGGACTTCGACCTGCCGAGTTCGCGAGGGTCGAACGTCACCCGTGCTCTTTCAAGTACTCGGCGAAAGGAACGGAGTGAGCCAGGGCGATCCGCTTCCATTCCTTGTACCGGTGCATGTCGCCGGTGACCAGCTCCCGATTGATCTGAGTGCCGTCGGGGCGGAAGTTCAGGTGGACCGCTGAGGCGTCATCGAACAGCCACCAGTCCTGGTCCGGAACCCCCAGATCTTGCTCAGTGGCGTCCAGGATTCTGATGTCCTCGCCTGCGGCGATGTTTCCCGGGATGCCCCAGGCGAACTGGTACCTCTGGTAGTCCGTCAGAGGCTGGCGCACCACTCGTACCCGTCCGATGGTGCGTCCCGAAGAGACGAAGCCGCGCACCCGCCGGTGCCACGCCGCGTTGTGTTCGGCGGGCTTCGGTTCTCCGCGCAGGAAGCTGGCGAGGCTCTCGGTCTCCTTCGGCATTGTGTAGACGGGCTGAACCTCGAACCGGAAGGCGTCGTGCTGGTAGCTGTCGAAGTGGGCCCGCCACTGGTCACCATCCAAGAGCACGGATGGCCTCCATCAGAACGTGCTCGGGGATCTCGACGGCGGACTCCCCGGTCGGCACCTTCAGCGCCGTGAAGTGGTCGCCTTGGACCACGAACGTCCGTCGATCGGTGGCGTACACGTTCGGGCAGTCGTCATCGTCGCAGTTCGGGCCGTTGAACTTGCCGGTAAGACGCGTCAGTTGCGGCTGCTCGGTCATGCTGACCCCTCTCGGCTCCAGTATTTCCCGACTGGTCAGCGACGCTAAGGCTGCGGATGAAGCCTGTCCACAGCATCTACGGGATATTCCCGACCCGGAATAAAGACGTTCGTTCGCCCGCGCGTTCAGCGGGCTGTTGGCCGGCGGCTCCTTGCGGGCGCAAGGAGCTGCCGGGATGTGCCAAGGGGTTCCGCGTAGGAAGTCGGACGGGCCGACTTCCTACGCGGGGGAGGGGCGTCAGGCGTGGTGGTCGCTTTCGCCCTTCCCGCTGTGGAGGCGGTGGCGGTGGGCACCGATGCCACCGAGCACCTGCGGGAACTGCTTGGTGGCCTGGCCTACGAGATCGACACCGAGGTGCTCCGGTCGTATCGGCAGCTCCTGCGTCAGTACGCCTGAAGCTCCTTCGCGACCTGCTCGGCCAGCGCCCGGGCGCCCTCAATACGCGGGTCCTCAGGATGCGTGTACGGTCCGAGGACCTTCGCCGCCGCGAACAGGACCATCAGCTTGCCGTCCCGGCTCGCGAAGTCGCCGCTCCGCTCGACGCGGACGCGATCGGCCAGCGCCGGTACGGCAAGCGACGCCGCCCACAGCGTGGCGGCGTCCAAACCGCGCGGCGCCATGCCCCAGTCCTCCCAGTCGAAGACGCAGAACTCGGGCGCCGTCACGTTCGCCCAGTTCAGATCCGCATGGGCAGGACACCACTCGCTCACCGTGGCATCGACGCCTGGGAACACCTGCCGGATCGTCCGAGTCACGAGCTCCTGGGTGATCGTCTCCATGTCCGGCGTCGCGACCCGGTTCGTCCGCTGCCTCGCGAGCGCATCGAGAGAGGCGTTCAGCGCCGACCACCAGCCGGGCGGCAGCTCGGGATCCTCGGCTACAACAGCGGTGCCCGCTGGGGCAGAGGGCAGTAGTTCGGTCTCATCGGCGCGCCACATCACCGGCTCGGCCTCGTCCCGCCAGGCGAGGCCGGCCAGCCACGCGGGCTTCGCGATCCCGCGCAGCGCCTCGGCGGAGGGGGTGCCGTCCCCGCCCTGGATACCGATCCGATCGAGCCC
Organism: Kitasatospora sp. NPDC089509; assembly: GCF_044749365.1. Classification (NCBI taxonomy): domain Bacteria; kingdom Bacillati; phylum Actinomycetota; class Actinomycetes; order Kitasatosporales; family Streptomycetaceae; genus Kitasatospora; species Kitasatospora sp. NPDC089509. Next base: position 116,701 of record NZ_JBIVHS010000023.1, read on the forward strand.
TCGCCGCTCGATGCGTACCCACGTGCCACGCGCCGTGCGCGCTCCCACAGATCGGCGCTTGCGGACCACTGTCGCCCGGTCGAGCCGCGTCCCCAAGGCCGTCTCGACACGTCCCAGCACCTCGTCCACCGCTACCCGGCGCAGATCCGTCATGGGACAACGGTAGCGATGCCCAGCGGAGTTGGGAGTGCCCGAGAGGCCCTCGGCCTGAGTGGGGTGCTGTTGGCGAAGTGCTGCTCGCGCAGGAAGTCGGCCAGGCCGACTTTCTGCGCAACGGGCGGGAGCGACGGCTACGCGCCGGGGTCGGGGCCCGTGTAGGCCGGTGAGCGGAAGGTGCGGCGGAAGGCTCCGGGGCCGTGGTGTCCGTTCAGCCAGCGCGAAAGGTGCAGCAGGTTGCCGGTGATCACTGCGGCGAGGATGAGCTCGTGGAGGGTGTTCGCTTCGGGGCCGCCCATCTCGGCGAGGAAGCGGTGGTATCGCGCGCCGACGCCGTGTTCGTATCCGGCCATGGCCAGGTGGAAGCGGGTCGCGACGCCGGGCTCCGCGTGGTCGAAGTCGCTCGGCTCAAGCCGTCCTGTGGTGTCGCGGAACGCCAGGCGATCGGGCGGTGCGATGCGTTCGACCAGTCCGAGACGGTCGGCCACTGCGGCGGAGATCATCCGGGCCTCCCGATCGGTGGCTCCCTCCATCACGATGCCGAGGTTGCGCGTAGCCGGGGCGTCGACCGTGTCCCGCGCCGAGTACGTCCGGCCTTCTGCGTCACGCCAGTTGATCCCGTAGCGACTGCGGATCACCTGACCTTCCTGGAGCCGGTACTCCCGGAAGGAGCCCCAGTGCAGGCAGTCATGGGCGTAGGAGCGGAGCAGGTCGAGCGCCATCAGCTCCGGTGAGGCCACCTTGGGGTCGCTCAACCGCCCGTAGCGAGTGATCACCGACGCCAACTGCAGATGCCGGTAACCCTGGTTGGGGTGGTGGAAGCCACCGAAGGCCTCGGGTCGGGTCGAGCGCACTCCGACCCACACCCGGTCGATGGGTAGCAGGTGGTGCAGCCCCAACTCCCGTTAGCGGTCACCCAGGAGAGCTGCCCCGTGCCGGAAGACCTCGCGGGCCGACTCGTCGAACCCCGTGTCGAGCACCCAGTGCAGGAGCGAGAACGTGATGTGCGGGTGGGCCTGGTCGAGTGCCGCCGTTGCCCGTCGCGCGGCCAACAGATGGGCCAGCTCGGCCCTCTCGGCGGCGGTGCCGGCCAGGTGCTCGTTCGGCCCCAGGTAGGAGGGCGTGAGCGAGCGGCCGAGGGTCAGTACTGCCGACGGTTGATCAACTCGCGGTGCGACTCCTGAACTCCCGCGGGGAGATCGTCCGGTGAGAACCATCGAGCCTCCAGGATTTCGAACGAGGCCGGCTGCGTCTGTCCGCTGACGTACAGGGCCTCGTAGGCGACTTCGACACGCAGCTTGTAGCCGCTCTTCAGGTGCGCCAGTTCGCACACCTTCACCGCGAGCCCGGTCTCCTCCCGGACCTCACGCACGATCGTGTCCTCGAAGCTCTCGCCCGCGTTCGCGTAGCCGGTCGGGAGGCCCCATTGCCGACCCTCCGGCCACATCCGGTGCTTGAGCAGCAGCACCCGGCCGTCCTGGTCGCGGACGATGCCTGTCACGCCGACCATGAACTTCGAATGCCACAGCCACAGCACGCGCCACTGCATCGGGCCACGGATGATCCGCCAGAGCTTCGCGACGATCTTCTTCATGAGCTCACCTTTCGTTAGTCGGCAACCCGCACATCTGCCCGGTCCCCGTTTCCCGATTGTGTGAGTGAGAAGCAGATTATGGAAAGTCCGGGCAGGCGTTCAATGGTATTCCTGATGTCGATTAAAGATCTCGCCGTATCGCTCGATGGCGGTCCGCCCACTCGCTCAGTTTGCGTCGGGCATCATCGTGCCAGAGCGAATATCCCTCAAAGGTTCGGAACTCGCCCAGATATTCCTCGATGTCGCGAGGGTCGCGAAAAATGAGCGCACCTGTAGAGACTTCCACGGTCGCCAGCGAGGCGTCGTAAATGGTGAAGACGTTCAGTGGCGCCCACGGCATGTGGCCTGCCATCGGGATGACACCGAGTCGAACGTTCGGCAGGCGCGAGACGGAAATCATCTGAACTCCGTTGAGTTCTGCTCAAGGGTTGCCAGTTCGACCTGCTTCTTGTCCAGTCCCTTCCGGCGCAGAGCCCGAGCGTCCTGCCACTCCGTGTTCGCGATGCGAGCGAGGGCCGTCACGTGCGCCATCAAATCCGGTGGCGTCCCGAGGGCACGCAGGATCAGTTCGACGTCGACGAGCGATGGCGTGACCTTGCCGGTCTCGATCTTGGAGATCTTGGACTGCGACATGTTGACACGCCGAGCGAGCTGGACTCCGGAGAGTCCAGCTCGCTTGCGGAGCTCTTGAAGTATCGCTGCCAGGTCGGAATGCGATTGACCTAGCTCCTGTGGATCAAGCGCCAATGCCCTTCACGTACTCCTCGAAGGGCACCGATTCGGCGATCGCGATCCGCTGGTACTCGACGTACGGGCTGATGTCACCCTCGAACACGGTGCGGTCGATCTGCGTTCCGTCGGAGAGGTAGTTCATGAGCACGACTTCCCTCTTGTCGAACATCCAGTAGTCGGTGACGCCGGCCAGCGGGTTGGGGCGATCGGTGACGTCCATGATGCGGATGTCCTCCCCAGCCCAGGCATGGGGGAGGTAGTACATGAACTCGTAGCGGAGGTACTCGGAGAGCGGGCGCGTGACGATGTGCACGCGCCCCTTGATCTTTCCCTCCCGTCGCACGCGCTTGAGGTCCTCCGTGTAGCTGTTGGAGTGCGCGTGCGGGTCGATCCGCTCGCCGGCTCGGAACGCCCGCAGTTCCTCTTCCTCCTGCGGGACGTTGTAGGCCGGGAGCGTTTCAAGCCGCCACGCTTCCGTCGTGAAGTCGCGGAACCTGGCCTGCCAAGCGTCACCATCCAAGCGCACGGAAAGCCTCCTTGAGCACACTCTCGGGGATCTCCACCAGCCCTTCGCCGCTGGGCGGCGCGAAGGCGGAGGACAGGGCTCCCTGGACCACGAACGTTCCCTGCTCGGTGCGGTAGACGTTGGGGCAGTCGTTCTGATTGCACTCCCCCGAACCACTGCCGTTGCCGGTGTTGGTCAACCGCGTGAGACCCGACCGGACATCCATCTCAACCCCCAAGGGCTCGAACCCGGTTGGACCAGCTGTGCACGACGCTAGAGAGCTGGCTGTCGGCTGTCCATGACACGCAGGAGGTATTCCCGTATCCGACTAAAGATCAGCCCGAGCCCGCCTTTCCCGGCGGCTCCTTGCGCCCGCAAGGAGCCGCCGGGGTGTGCAAAGGGGGGTTCCGCGCAGGAAGTCGGACGTCGCCCGCCTGTCCCCGCTCAAGGCCGGCCACCTGAACGTCTTGGGCCGGTAAGCTTTCACCCCCTCCCAGCCCGAAGGCGCTCTGCGTCTGCTGCGTGACCCGGACGCGGTGGACGACGACGACCAGGACGACGAGTAGCTCCGGCGGCCCAACCGCGAGGAACGGGCGGGCTGGGGCGCGTCGTTGAGCCGGTGCGCGGGCCGAAGGGCCCGGTCGCTCAGGTTTTGCCGGGCTTGCCCGTCGAGACCAGCAGGAGGACGGACGAGCCCGGTGCCACCGGTTCTGCGCCGCCCCGGGGTGCACTGCTGATCACCTGCCCGGCGGGAGCGTTCCAGTCCGTGTGCCGCATGATCGTGCAGCTCAGTCCGAGTCCGCGCAGCAGGCTTCCGGCCTGTTCGACCGGCATGCCGGCCAGGTCCGGCAGCGCGATGCCCGCTCCCGCGGTCTGCTCCTGCTCCTGTGGCGGAGTCGCATCGGCGCTTCCGCTCTTGGGGGTGCCGGTGGCGAGCGGGGTGCACGCCGCGTTCGCCGGTGGGGACAGGGACGGGGAGGCGCCGGGCGCGGGCGGCACGGGCTTCAGCGCGAAGAACCCCACCGTGGCGCACGCCAGCACGCAGCACGCCGCAGCGGTGCCGAGGAGCGCCCGGCGGGTGCGGCTGCGGCTGACGACTCGCTCGATCGCGGCCGCGTCGACGACCGGCGCCGTCGGCCCGTCGGCGAAGGAGGCCACCGCGGCACGCAGCTCGGCTTCGAGGCCCGGCTCGAACGGGGCGGGTCCGGACGACGTGTTCCTCACTTCGTACCTCCGAAAGCGGCCGACGGGGTGTGCGGCGCCTGGGCGCCCGATACGGAATCGCGCAGCTTGGCCAGGCCGCGGGCGAGCTGGGACCTCACCGCACTCGGAGAGATGTCCAGGACGTCGGCGACCTGCCGGGCGTCCAGATCGTGCAGGTAGTACAGGACCACCACGCTGCGCATGCCCATCGGCAGCCCGAGCAGTGCCTCGATCAGTTCCGCGCGCAGATCCACCTGCCCGAACCGGTCCCGGGGGTCGGCCGTCTCGGGCACCCCCGACAGCCCGGGGCGCTCGCCCAGGCGCGACAGCCGCCGCCAGCGGTCGTTGGCCAGGTTGACCAGCACTTTGCGCACGTACGCCTCCGGCGAGTCCGCCACCGCGACCTTCCGCCACCGTCGGCACGCCCGCTCCAGCGCCTCCTGCACCAGATCCTCGGCCACGTGCACGTCACCGGTCAGCGCATACGCGGTGCGGAACAACGCTCCCGACCGCTGTGCGACGAACTCCGTGAATCCGATGCCCGGACCGCTCCTGCGAAACCTCACCCGCCGACCTCCTCTCCTCGTCCCGTCCCGATCACTGCCCCTATGACGGCGGAACGGGGCCGGGTGCTGCACCGAGCCGTCGGCAGTGACGTGAATCACAGCTGGGACGGAAGGGTGTCCCAGGACCTCGCGCCGCTGCCGCCCGGGGTGGGGGCGGGGCCCGGCGTCCCGCGCGGGCGGAGCGGAAGCGGGCTCGGGCTCCGACCGGCCGCCCGTCGTCACGGAACGCGGGCCGGCCCTCTCCCTGGAGGCGAGCTGGCGAGTCTGGCCGTCCGGGGGTTCAGTCCTCCGGGATGCCCGGCCTGGCCGGTGGGGCAGAGGGCAGTAGTTCGGTCTCATCGGCGCGCCACATCACCGGCTCGACCTCGTCCCGCCAGGCGAGGCCAGCCAGCCAGCCACGCGGGCTTCGCGATCCCGCGCAGCGCCTCGGCGGAGGGGGTGCCGTCCCCGCCCTGGATACCGATCCGATCGAGCCCTCGCCGCTCGATGCGTACCCACGTGCCACGCGCCGTGCAGGCTCCCACAGATCGGCGCTTGCGGACCGCTGCCGCCCGGTCGAGCTGCGTCCCCAAGGCCGTCTCGACACGTCCCAGCACCTCGTCCACCGGTACCCGGGGAAGATCCGTCATGGGACAACGGTAGTGATGTCCAGTGGAGTTGGGCGTGCCCGCGAGGCCCTTGGCCTGGGTGGGGTGCTGTTGGCGAAGTGGTGCTCGCGTAGGAAGTCGGACGGGCCGACTTCCTACGCGGGGGAGGGGCGTTAGGCGTGGTGGTCGAATTCGCCAGCCTTGATGCCGTGGAGGAGGGCGGTGAGGGCGGCGGGGGTAGTGCGGAGGATGAAGTGGCCTTCGTCGGACTCGCGGAGTTCGACTGCCTCGTTCGTCCTGCGAACCTCGACGCACTCGTTGTTCGCGGCGCTGTAGCTGGACTTCTGCCAGGTGGTGTCGGGCATCTGGCCTCCGTGGGGGAGCTTTGGGCCCCTCGCGCGGTTGGCGCGAGGGGCCGAACGATCAGGCGTGTTGGTCGAACTCGCCGGCTTTGAGCCCGTGAAGAAGGGCGGCGAGGGCGGCGGGCGTGGTGCGGAGGACGGTGTCGCCCTCGTCGGACTCGCGGAGTTCGACAGCGCTGTCGGCCCTACGGAGCTCCACACACTCGCTACCGGATCCGCTGAAGGATGACTTCTGCCACTTGGCCTCGGGCATTTGGTCTCCGTGGGGGAGTCTTTGGCCCCTCGCGCGGTTCGCGCGAGGGGCCAGCTTGTCAGGCGTGTTGGTCGAATTCGCCGGTCTTGATGCCGTGGAGGAGGGTGGCGAGGGCGGCGGGGGTGGTGCGCAGGACGGTGTCGCCCTCGTCCGACTCGCGGAGCTCGACGACGCCGTCGGCCTGACGGAGTTCCACGCAGTTCTCGACGTTTCCGCTGTAGCTGGACTTCTGCCAGTCGGTGTCGGTCATGAGGGGCCTTTCATGGGTTTCGTGCGATCTTGCGAATGAAGTCACGAGAGTCGCCCTCGCTCAGTGCGGCCGATTCGGTGCGTTCGAAGATGTATCGGTAGCTGCTCAGCTCGTTGACGGCGTCGAGGTATTCCGGACCGTGCGAGGACTCGCGCTCAACCGTGTCCAGCTCAGGGACCGCACCGAACGCGTAAGTCAGGTTTTCGGCGGCCCCGGGGAAGGTTTCGATGTCGAACGGCACGACACGGATGGTCATCCATGGCAGCTCTGAGTCTTCGAGCAAAGAGGTGAGTTGTTCCTTGAGGATCTCGGTGCCGCCGAACCGCGTCCGTAGGACCGACTCGTAGACGAAGAAGGTCATCGGCTTTGGATGGCGGCGCAGGTCGGCCTTGCGCTGCATCCTGAACGCGGTGCGAGCCTCCAACTCGTGCCTGGGGAGCGGAGGAAAGACCCGACCGAAGACCGATGAGGCGTAGCTGAGCGTCTGGCAGGGCCCGGGCATGTGGGTGAGGAGCCACATCATGAGTTCGCGTGAACTCTTCTCCAGCTCCGCGTTCTCAAGGTTGCCCTCGGGGAGTGTGCCTCGATACTCCTCCCACCAGCCCTTCGAACGGTCCTGGATCATGCTCTCCAGGGCATCGATCAAGGGCTCGTTCATGCACTTGCAGGCTGCGGCGAACGAGCGGAGCCGCTCGGGGCTCACGCCGATCTTGCCCGACTCCACCTGGCTGATCTGAGTCCTGTCGATGCCGAGAGCTCTGCTCAGCGTGGAAGTCGACAGGCCCGCAGCCTCCCGCATCTTTCGAAGCTCGGCGCCGACTCGGCGTTGGCGGAGTGTCGGGTTTGGTCGTGGCGGCATGGGGCCCTTCCTTGCGGTGTGCCTCAAGTCTGCCGTGCCGCTTGGGCGTGGGTCCACCTTGCGCGGGCGGTAGCACTTGAGGGTGAACGTATCCGACTTCCGTTAGACATGTGATACCGCTGCTGTATGGTCGGTGTCATATCGATCCGACGGATCGTCAACAGTGAGTGGTCCGAAGGGTCTTCACCCCATCTCACGCCGGGAGATCTCCCATGCGTCAGTGCAACACGCCCACCCTCGCGCTCGCCCGTCAGTCGCTCGCGGGCGCCATGATCCGCCTGGGCTGGCCGCCCGCCGACACGTTCGACGCCCAACTCGCCCTTGGTGAGCTGATCTCGAACGCGTGGAACCACGCGAACACCCCCGCCCCCGTGGTCCAGATTCTCTCCGTCACCACCCGCACGCTCCGGGTCGGGGTCTCCGACGAGAGCCCGGTCCTCCCGTCCCTCCAGCCCGTCGACCTCCTCGCCGAGTCCGGCCGGGGCCTCCACCTGGTCGCGGCCCTCACCGCCCGTTGGGGCGTGGACCGCCAGGAGCGCGGCAAGACCATCTGGTTCGAGTGCGAGCTGGACGGTGCCGCGTGAACCGCTACCCCATGAAGCCCACCGATCCCCGGATCCGGGCCTACACCGACGAGCACATCCGCACCCTGCTCGCCGAACTCCACGAGCGCGGCCGCAGGTTCGGCCTCCTCTTCCCCTCCGCGACCACCGACAAGACCCTCGACGGCCGCGTCCTGGTCCGCTTCAACACGGCGCCGGCCTCGACCTTGTTGAATCTCCTCACGCTCCTCCTCGACGCCGACCGAGACCGAGACCGCGAGCGCCCGTGCGATTCCTGATCGCCGTCGCCTTCGCGACGCTCCTCGCTCTCGCGATCGCGACCGTCGCCCTGGGCGTCGTCACCGCCCTCCGCGCGACCCCGCCCGACGAGGACGACTGAACGAACCCCGGACGTGCGGCGGGTCGCGTGCACAGACCCGCCGTGCCGGAAACCGGAGCCGGACTCACCCCTGCCGATGGATCCGCTTCTCCACGTTCCCCCGGATCGCCCGGGACGCCGTCCCGGCCGCCGCCGCGATGAACACGAAGTTGTAACCGATCTGCAGCACCACCACGAGCCGCGCCGCCTGCCCCGCGGGCGTGATGTCCCCGTACCCCACGGTCGCCAGCGTCACCACGGTGAAGTACAGCGCGTCGAGCCTGGTCTCCAGCCCGGCGAACTCCGCCTTGTGGGCGCCCAGCACGTAGTACGTCGCCGAGAAGATCGTCACCGCGAGGCAGATCAGGAACGCCAGCCAGAACACCGGCCGCTTCGCCGTCCCCCGGATCACCCCCGCGATCTTGCCCAGCAGCAGCGCGCTCAGCCCGGTCAGCGCCGCCACGAAGAGCGACCAGCTCAGCACCGGCCGCCGGTCGCCCAGCCACTCCAGCGGCAGCGTGAAGTACCCGGTCATCAGCAGCGCGAACGCGCCCAGCAGCCACAGCCAGGCGCGCACATCCACGGTCAGCGGGTCTTCGGACATCCCGCCCAGCCTGCCCCGCCCCGCATCGAGCCGCCCGCCGACGACGACCGTCCGTGTCACGCCGGACCACCGAGTCCCAGGTGGGCGCATGACCACGTCGTACAGCTCGCGGGTGCCCGCCGCGCGCTCGCCCATCCGGGCACCGGCGGCCGCACCTGCCCCGGAACACAGTTGAGCCCCCGGTGGAATCCACCGGGGGCTCAACAGGAAACTCGCGAGCCTCAGCTCGGACGACCGACTCAGGCGGTCGTCTCGGTGTGCTTCGTCTCGGTGGCCTTGGTCACGTTGGTCGGCGTGACGGCCGGACGGTCGGCCGGCTGCTGCGGCGCGGCCGTGCTCTGGGCGGTGCCGGCGTCGGTCGAGGGGTCGTCCTCGCGCATCGCCTTGGTCTCCGCCTTCAGGATGCGCATCGACTTGCCGAGGCCGCGCGCCATCTCCGGCAGCTTCTTCGATCCGAACAGCAGGACTACGACCGCCAGCACCACCAAGATGTGCCAGGGCTCAAGACCGTTCCGCAGCATCCCTGGCCACCGGTCCCTTCTTGTCTAGAGTCACGGGGGGCGCGAGCGCCCATGCTCGCCAGTATGCCTGGCCCTCACGCCGAACGGATACACCGGTCGGGAAACGCTGGCCGAAAACCAGGTGCTGTTCGAGCGGACCGCGAGTGTTCCGGGTCGGCCGACGGCCCGCGACACGGCTCCCGACGACGCCGGTGCGCTCAGTAGACGAACGGCACCAGGCGCTTGGATTCCCGCTGGTACCGGGCGTACGCAGGGCCGAAGGCGGACAGCAGCAGCCGCTCCTCGGCGGCGATCCGCCAGCCGTACGCGCCGAGCAGCAGCGCGGCGACCACCAGGGCCGCCACCCACCCGGCCGTGCCGAGCGCGTACCCGATCCAGACCAGCAGGCTGCCGGCGTACCCGGGGTGGCGGATCAGCCGGTACGGGCCGTTGCGGACCACCTCCTGGGTGTCCACGGTGCGCAGGGTGCGGGTGTAGAAGCGGCCCAGGGTCTGCATTCCCCAGGCCCGCAGGGCCAGCCCGGCGGCCACCGCCGCGACCCCGAACCAGCGGGCCCAGACGGGCAGTTCGCCGACCGAGGTGCGGGCGAGCAGCACCACGGCCAGCGCCGATGCCACGTAGCAGGAGAGCAGCAGCCTGGTCGAGCCGCGGTCGCGGTCGTCCGCGCGCCAGGTACCGGCCGCGGCGTCCTGGCGGCGGCGCAGCAGCAGCTCGTAGCCGATCCAGCAGGCCAGGCCGAGCAGGGAGAGGAGGGCGGGCACGGACATACGGCGGCTCCTGACGGTCGTGGGTACCCCTCCACGGTCCTCCCCTCCGGGCGCGGCGACACGCACCCCGAGGTGGACGCACCGCCGTCCACCCCCGGGTGGACGGCTCCCGGGGCGCCGCCCCCGACGGTTACCGGGGCCGCCGCGCCGCTACCGGGGCCGCCGCGCCAGCAGGTAGCCGCGCCGGGTGTCGGCCTCCTCCGGCAGGCCCTCCCGCTCCAGCCGCGCCTCGACGGCGAACCCGGCCTCGGCGAGTCGCGCGGCGACGGCGCCGGTCTCCAGGAAGTGGAAGTCCACGTCGACTCGGTGGCCCCACCACTCCTCCAGCCGCCGCACCTCCTCGCCCAAGTGGAAGGAGACCAGCAGCACCCCGCCCGGCCGCAGCACCCGCCGCATCTCCACGAAGGCGGGCAGCAGCTCCGCCGGCTCCAGGTGGATCACCGAGTACAGGGCCACGGCGGCCGAGAACTCCCCGTCGGCGGCGGGCAGCGCCAGCAGGTCACCGGTACGGAACTCGACCTGCGGCTGCTCACGGGCGGCCAGCTCCACCATCCGCGGCGAGAGGTCGATCCCGACCACCCGCGCACCGCGCTCGGCCAGCCACCCCGCCACGTGCCCCGGCCCGCAGCCCAGATCCGCCACCACCTCGCCGGCGGCCTCCTCCAGCACGGCCGCCAACAGCGCCCGGTCCACCACCTTGTGCGTCAACTCACCCCCGATCCGCCCCAGGTACTCCTCCGCCACCGCGTCATAACTCCCGCGCACCCGCCCGTGATCAGTCCCCATCCCTTCACCCTGCCACGCGATCCCCGCCCACCACCGACCCTTCCCCCAGCCCGGCCGTTCACCCGCCCCGCTGCCCTCTGCGGCGCGGCGGTCCAAGCTGCACCCGGTTCGCCGGCCTCCCTTGACTCGCTGCCGGGCGCGCCAGCCTCGGCCGTCCGCCCGGCAGCCACATCCGGTCCGCGCGAGGGATCGAATATGCAACAGATGTACAACTGCTACATTTATGCCATGAGTGAGCCAGTGATCGAGTCGATGGCCGAGGTGCGGAGTCACCTCGCGGATGTGATCGACCGGGCGCGTCGCGAAGAGACCCCGACGATCATCACCAGGCGCGGCAGGCAGGAAGCCGTGGTGATCGACATCGCCGAGTATCAGCGTCTCAAGCAGCTGGCGGAGCAAGCCGAGGACGAGTGGCTGAACCGTTTGGCGGACGAGGCCGAGGCCGAAGGGCTGGACGGCTCCGTCTCCCTGGAGGAGATGGCCGCCATGATTCGCGACCACCACGGCTGACCGGGATGGGCTACGTCACGCGATTCACCTCGGGGGCCCAGCGCGAGCTTCTCAAGGTGCCGCAATCGGACGCGGTTCGGATCCTTCATCGGCTCACCGAACTGCAACGCGCACTGGACGTCGGCGACACGTCGGCATTCGACATCAAGGCCCTCAGGGGGCACGCGGCCCGGTGGCGGCTGAGAGTCGGGGACTACCGGGTCGTCTACACCGTGGAGAACGGGGTCTTGATCGTCTGGGTCATGTCCGTGGGGAACCGCCGCGACATTTACCGGGGCCTGTAGATCCAGCTGCCCCCGGACGGCGGAGAGCCCCCGCCCGATGATTCGGGCGGGGGCTCTCGATGACTCGCGTGGATCGGGGCGTCGGCCGCCGTGGGCCGGGCCGGTCAGGCGGTGACGGGCTCGGGCTCCGGGGTCGGCTCCGGCGTCGGGGCGGCCGCGGTGGCGACCGGGAGGTGGCGCAGGAGGCGGTGGGCGAGCAGGGCGGCGCCGAGGGCGAAGAGCAGGCCGACGGCGGCGGCGACGTGCAGGCCGTCCGTGAAGGCGCCGCGGGCGGCCTCCAGCAGGTCCGGGCCGAGCTGCCCCGGCAGGTGGGCCGCGACGGAGACCGCGCCGCCGAGGGTGTCCTGCGCGGTGTGGGCCGCGGTGCCGTCGACGCCCGCCGGGAGGGCGCCGTCCAGCCGGTGGTGGTAGACGGCGGCGCCGGCCGCTCCGAGCAGGGCGATGCCGAGCGAGCTGCCGAGTTCGACGGCGGTCTCGGAGGTGGCGGAGGCGGCGCCGGCCTGCTCGGCCGGGGCGGCGGAGACGACCATCTCGGCGGTCATGGTCATGGTGCCGACGGTGCCGGCGGCCAGCACGCCCGCCGCGGTGAGGATGAGCGCCAGCGGCGAGTGCGGGCCGACCTGGGTCATCATCGCGAAGCCCGTCGCGCCGATGAGGAAGCCGCTGCCCATCAGGGCTGCCGGGCGGATCTTGCCGGCCAGGGCCGAGCTGATGCCGACGGCCGCGCCGACGCCGAGGCTGGGCACCAGCGACCAGAGCGAGGCGGTGAACGGGCTCATGCCCTTGACCAGCTGGAGGTACTGCGAGGTGAAGAGGGAGAAGCCCATCATCGCGAACATCGCGAGGGTGTTGACGCTGATCGCTCCGCTGAAGGTGCGGATCCGGAACAGGCTGAGGTCGAGCAGGGGGTTGGCGGCGGTGCGCTGGCGCCACACGAAGGCGAGGGCGAGCAGCAGTCCGGCCGCGGTGGCGAGGGCGGGCAGCGTGCTCCAGCCGTCGACGGCGAGGGTCTTGACGCCGTAGACCAGCGGCAGGATCGCGGCGAGCGAGAGCACGGCGCCGAGCAGGTCGAAGCGGCCGGGGGCGGTGCCGGTGTCCGCGCCGGCGCGGTACTCGGGCAGCAGGACGGGTGCGGTGAGCAGCACCAGGACCATCACCGGGACGGCGACGAGGAAGGCCGAGCCCCACCAGTAGTGGTCGAGCAGCAGTCCGCCCGCGACCGGGCCGAGGGTGGCCCCGGCGGTGAGGACGCCGCCCCAGGCGCCGAGGGCGACCTGCCGCTGCTTGGCGTCGTGGAACGTGTTGCGGATCAGTGCGAGGGTCGAGGGCATCACGGTGGCCCCGGCGATGCCGAGCAGGGCGCGGGCGGCGATCAGCTGTTCGGCGCTGCCGGACCAGGCGGCCAGCAGCGAGGCGCCGGTGAAGCCCGCGGCACCGACCATCAGCAGCCGGCGGCGGCCGATCCGGTCGCCCAGCGCGCCCATGGTGATGAGCAGCCCGGCGAGCAGGAACGAGTACATGTCCATGATCCACAGCTGCTGGGTGCCGCTGGGCGCCAGCTCGGTGGAGATGTACGGGACGGCGAAGAACAGCACGCCCATGTCCATGGAGAGGACGAGCGTCGGGAGCAGGAGGACGGCCAGGCCGATCCATTCGCGGCGGCCTGCGCGGCCGGTGGTTGCGGTCATGGGGAAGACAGTACGGATGTGTCAGACGCTTGTCTAGTACGAGCGTCCAAAACAAAAGTCCAAGACGCATGTGCAAGACATCCGTCCAGACCTTCCGTAGGATCGGGAGCATGGGAAACCGCGAAGACCTGATGGCCGGCGCCAAGCGCTGCCTGTACGAGAAGGGCTACGGACGCACCACGGCCCGCGACATCGCGACGGCCTCCGGCGTCAGCCTGGCCGCGATCGGCTACCACTTCGGCTCGAAGGACTCGCTGCTCAACGCCGCGATGATCGAGGCGATCGGCGAGATGGGCGAGGCCCTGGGGGCCGTCGTGTACGGCGCCAACCAGGTCTCGGAGGATCCGGAGGTGCGCTTCGCGGCCGTCTGGAACGGCCTCCGGGACGTGTTCGTCGAGCACCGCGGCCTCTGGGCGGCCCAGTTCGAGGCACTCGCCCAGGCCGGGCACAACCCCGAACTGGCGCGGGCCTTCGAGGAGGCGCAGAAGGAGGGCCGACTCGGCCTTGCCGCGGTGTTCCAGGGGGTGACCGAGGTGTCGGACACCGAGGAGGAACTCGCCCGCGGCACCTTCTACCAGATCCTGCTGGCCGGTTACGTCGCCCAGTGGCTGGCCGCGCCCGAACTGGCGCCGAACGGCTTCGAGTTCCTCCGCGGGCTCCGGCTGGTCAGCGGCAGCGTGCTGGGGACCGAGGCGCCGTAACGACGGGGCGCCGCGCCGGTCACGCCGTGACGGCCGTCAGCAGCACCACCGAGTCGACGTGCGCCAGCAGCCCGTGCCGCTCCTGCGGTACGGGCTCCAGCGCGCCGACGGACAGCTCCAGCCGGCGCCCGGCGATGGTCAACGAGACCCGCCCGCGCAGCACCTGGACGCTCCCGGCGCTGGGCGGCGCGTGCTCGTCCAGCGCGGTGCCGGCGGTCAGCGCGATCACGGTCTGCCGCAGCACCCCGTCGTGCAGCACCAGGTGGGCGCTGCGCCCGTGCGGGCTCTCGGTCGCCAGCGCGGCGTGCTCCACGGCGAGCCGTTCGAGATCGGGCATCGCGCCGCCTCCTCCTCAAGCCGTGTGCCCAGGTTCGCGGACGCACCGGCCGCGCGCACCCCGAGAGCCGCCGAGGGCGGGCGAACGCACTCCGAAGGCACTCCGAAGGGCCCCGGTCCGGGCCGCCCGAGGTGCAGCCCCCACCGACTGCCCGCATCGTGGAGGCATGGCGACCAACCAGAGGATCTTCGGCGGTATCCAGGTCAATCGCTCGCTGCTGGCCGGCGGCGTGGTACTGACCGGCATCGGCTCGGTGCTCGGCGCGGCCGGGGCAGCGCTGGTCTGCGCGGCGCTGTTCACCGCGGGCCGCGACTGGGTGCGCAGCATGGAGACCCCGCCGACCACGCTCGCCCAACGGGCCCTGCACGAGGCGAAGGTGGCCTCCTCGGCCGGCTGGGAGGCCTGGCGCGCGGAGCACGGCTCACCCAACTGAGCGCACCGGCACGCCGTCGAGGGGCAGCCGCAGCCAGCCGCCGCAGCCGGACCCGGCCGCAACCGCCGGGTCGAACGGACGCGGCGGGCCGCCATGGGGGTGCGGCCCGCCGCAGCTTCGCGCGCCTGCGGCCCTACAGCCCCAGCGACTTGGCGATGATGCTGCGCATGACCTCGCTGGTGCCCCCGTAGATCCGGAACACCCGGTTGTCGGTGTAGAGCCGGGCGATCGGGTACTCCAGGATGTAGCCGTAACCACCGTGCAGCTGCAGGCACTTGTCGATCACCGTGGAGGCCGACTCGGTGCAGAACAGCTTCGCGGCGGCCGCGTCCGCGACGCTCAACTCGCCGTCCTGGTACAGCTCCAGGGCCCGGTCCACCATCGACTGCTGCGCCAGCACCTGGGCCTGGCAGTCGGCCAGGGTGAACTTGGTGTTCTGGAACTCGGCCACCGCCTTGCCGAACACCTTGCGGTCCTTGACGTACTGCACCGCGAACCGCACCGCCGCCGCGGCCGCCGCGTACGCGCCGACGGCGATCGCCAGCCGCTCCTGCACCAGGTTGTGGGTCAGGTAGGAGAAGGCCCTGCCCTCCTCGCCGAGCAGGTCCGCCACCGGCACCTTGACGTCGACGAACGCCAACTCGGCGGTGTCGGAGGTCCGCAGGCCGATCTTCTGCAGCTTGCGGCCGACCGAGTAGCCCGGCGAGGTGGTGTCGACGCACAGGATGGACAGTCCGGCCCGGCGGTTCTCGGGGTCGTACGGCGCGGTGCGGCAGACCACCAGGACCAGGTCGGCCAGCACCCCGCCGGTGATGAAGGTCTTGGCGCCGTTGAGGACGTAGTGGGTGCCGTCCTCGGAGAGCCGGGCGGTGGTGGTGATGCCCGCGAGGTCGGAGCCGGCGCCCGGCTCGGTCATCGCGATCGCGGTCATGATGTCGCCGGAGACGAAGCCGGGCAGCCAGCGCCGCTTCTGCTCCTCGTTGGCGTACTCCAGCAGGTACGGCAGCACCAGCCCGGTGTGCACGCCGGAGGAGCCGAAGCTCACGCCCGCCCGGGCGGTCTCCTCGGCGATCACCGCCTGGTACTTGAACCCGCTCTCGCCGGCGCCGCCGTACTCCTCCGGCACCTCGATGCCGTAGACGCCGAGTTCGCCGAGCTGGCGGTAGAAGTCGCGGGGCGGGTGGCCGTCGGCCTCCCAGCTCTCGTAGACCGGGACGACCTCGTTGGCGATGAAGTCCCGGATGGTCTCCCGGAAGGCCTCGTGGTCCTCGTTGAACACGGTGCGGCGCACGGCGGCGCTCCCTTCGACGGTGCCGGCCGGCGGGCCGACGGAGGCGGAACGTACCAGGTGGTGGCCCGACAAGTTAATCCCGGGTAGCTTCGGCTGTCCAGCGTTCCGGAGCCGGGGAACGACCCGGGGACGACCCCAGGACGACC
The DNA here is from genome assembly GCF_044749365.1 of Kitasatospora sp. NPDC089509. Lineage (NCBI taxonomy): Bacteria > Bacillati > Actinomycetota > Actinomycetes > Kitasatosporales > Streptomycetaceae > Kitasatospora > Kitasatospora sp. NPDC089509. The sequence continues at coordinate 132,757 of NZ_JBIVHS010000023.1, forward strand.
CGGGGAACAGCTGAGGGAACAACCGGGGGAACGGCCCCGAGGGCCTGCTCCGCACGGCGACCAAGTGAATTCTTGCTAGCCTGCGGACGGGCCCGCCAGGAGCCCGGGGACAGAACGGGAGGGGAGCAGATGGTGGTCCGAAGGCCGCCCGGCCGGCGCGCCCAGATCCTCGCCGTGGCCGCCGACCGCTTCCACCGCAGCGGCTACCACCAGGTCTCGATGACCGAGGTCGCCGCCGGGGTCGGCATCACCGCACCCGCGCTCTACCGGCACTTCCGCGGCAAGCCCGAACTGCTCGACCGCGCCGTCCGCTCCGGCCTGGAGGCGCTCTCCGACGCCCTGCGCTCGGCCGCCGACACCGCCGAACTCGGTGCCGCCCTGGCCGCGGTGGCCGTCGCCCACCGGCCGCTCGGCACCCTGGTGCAGCGCGACGCCCGGCTGCTGCCGCCGGACCGCCGGGCCGCGCTGCGTCGCGAACTCCGGGCGGACGTCGCCCTGATGGCCACCGTACTGCGCGCCGAACGGCCCGAACTCACCGTCCCGGACGCCGAACTGCTCTGCTGGTCGGCGCTCTCCGGCTGCGCCGGGCTGTCCTACCAGTCGGCCGCGCCGCAGCCCCGTCGGGCCGAGCCGCTGCTGCGCGAACTGGTCGCGGCCGTCCTCGCGGTGTCCCTGGACGGCACCACCGCCGGCCCGACGCGGACGGCCGTACCGGCACCGCGGCCCAGGCCGCAGGCGCGTCGGGAGGAACTGCTCGCGGCGGCCGTCCGGTTGTTCCACCGGCGGGGTTTCGACAACGTCAGCACCGACCAACTCGGCGCCGCCGTCGGCATCTCCGGGCCCAGCGTGTACCGGCACTTCGACAGCAAGGCGCACCTGCTCGCCGCGTCCCTGGTGCGCAGTCGGGAGCGGCTCTGGCACGAGGTGGACGGCGCGATCGCGGCCGCCGCCGGACCGTCCTCCGCAGGGTCGGCTGCCGCGCTGGCGGCCGGGCTCCGCGCGTACATCGACTTCGCGCTGCGCAACGGCGACTACCTGGGCGCGATGCTCAGCGAGACGGATCGGCTGGCCCCGCCGGACCGCCGCGTCGCGGTGGACTTCCGGCGTGACTTCCTGCGCACCTGGGTCGGACTGCTGCGACAGGTGCGCCCGGAGGACGACGCGGTGGCCGCCCGGATCCGGGTGCACGCCCTCTTCTCGCTGGTCAACGACGGGGTGCGGAACGCCCCGCACAGCGCCCGGCCCGACCTCGGCGACTGCCTGCGGCGGATCGGCCGGGCGGCACTGGGAGTCCCGGAACTGCCCGAACCACCGGAGCCACGGGAACTGCCGGAGCTGCCGTAATCGCCGGAGCTGCCGTAACCACCGGAGCAGCGCAGCGGGCCGGGCACTCGCCCCCGGGTCGACAGGGGGCGGGCACCCGGCCCGCGGGGCGGCCGCCGCCGGACCGGAGGCCCGGCGGCAGCCCGGTGCGGCTAGTAGAGGACGTGCGGGTAGTAGACCCGGGCGTCGAAGTTGCCGTTGCCCTGCACGGCGCCGATGCTGCCCCCGTTGCCGGCCGAGGCCAGGCCGTTGTTCTGGTTGCTCGCCCCCGAACCGGTCGCAGTCTGCTGGGTGTTGACCACGTTGCCGTGGACGGTGCCGATGACGTTGCCGGAACCGACGTTGCTCACCACGCTGCTGTTGGAGTGGTCGATCGAGCCGGCGTCGTTGTCGGCGTGCGCGGTGGCGGCACCGACGCCGACGAGGAGGAAGGCCCCGAGGGCGGTGACGGCGGCGGCTGCGCGGAAACGGGACACGATGGTCTCCCTGAACTGGAAGTGCGAATGTGGCGCGATCCGGAGTGGCCGCTCCGTCGCGCCGTTGCCTGACGTCGCACACTCAGCATTCACCAGCGACGTGGACGAACTCCACCAAACGGGTGGCATTTCCCTCGATGGTGGGGGACCGGTCAATTCCGGTTGACCAGATTGACAAGAATCCGTCATTCCGTCAGGTCGGACCGCTCGCCGCAGTGGGCCCGGCAGCTCGGAAGACTGATGTATAGAAAGAAATGGTCGACAGATTGTCGCACTGGCACACTGAGGACCCATGTCTGAAGGTGTCCCGACCGAACCCACCCCCGCCGAGCCCGCCCCGACCGAGGACCTGCGCACCACCGAGGTCGATCTCGGCGGCCTGGTGAACGTCCTCGCCACCCATCTCTACTCCACCCCGCTGGTCGCGTTGCGCGAACTCGTCCAGAACGCCCACGACTCGCACACCCGGCGGCTCCTGGAGGACCCGGACGGCGACCACCGCCCGCGGATCCGGGTGCGCGCCGACGCGGTCCGGCGGACCGTCGCCATCGAGGACACCGGGGCCGGCCTCACCGAGCCCGAGATCCACGCCTACCTCGCCACCGTCGGCACCGGCTACACCCGGATGCTGCGCGAACTGACCGGCAACCAGGAGCTGATCGGCGCCTTCGGCCTGGGCTTCCTGTCCGCCTTCTCGGTCGCCGACGAGGTGACCGTCACCACCACCTCGCACCGCGAACCGCAGCACGGCCACCGCTACCGCAGCCGCGGCGGCGAGCAGTACCAGGTCGAGCCGGTGCCCGCCCGGCCGGAGCCCGGCACGGTCGTCGAACTGGCCCTCAAGGCCGAGCACGCCCACCTCGCCGACGAGCAGGCGCTGCGCGAAGTCCTCGGCCGCTACTGCGTGCTGCTGCCGATCCCGGTCTTCGTCGGCGAGGACACCGAGCCCGTCAACGCCGTCCGGGTCCCCTGGCGCCAGCAGACGCCGGGCGACCAGCACGCCGCCCGGATGGCCTTCGCCACCGCCTTCGGCCGCCGCTTCGAGCCGCTCACCGCCTTCCCGGTCCAGCCGACCCAGCCGGCCCAGACGCAGTCGGTCGACGGCGGGAGCGACGGGCCCGACGGCGACGGCGACACCGCCGGAACCGACGCGATCGGCCTGCTCTGGGTCCAGGACGGCGGCACCTACGGCAGCAGCGACAACCGCGACCTCGCCGTCTACCTGCGCGGCATGCTGCTCGCCGAGGACGCCCGCGACCTGCTGCCCAGCTGGGCCGGATTCATCGGCGGCGTGATCGAGTCCAACCGGCTCACCCCCACCGCCAGCCGCGAGGACCTCCAGCGCGACGAGCACTACCGCGCGCTCCAACGGGCGCTCGGCGACGCCATCGTGGACGGCCTCTACGAGACGGCCCGGCTGCGCCCCGCCGTCTGGCGCCGCATCCTCACCCGGCACGGCCAGGACCTGCTGGGCGCGGCGCTCTGCGACGAGCGGCTGTTCACCCTGCTCGCCGACGACGTCCCGGTGCCCACCTCGCAGGGCGACCTGACGGCCGGCGGCCTGCGGGCGGCCGGCGGCGGGGCGGTGCACGTCGCGCTCGGCAGCGGCGGCGGCTTCGAGGAGATGCTCTACCGGGCGATGAGGGTGCCGATCGCCCGCGGCGACCGCTACGCCGTCCTGCCGTTCCTGCGCCGCTACGCCCAGTTGCGCGGCTGCCGACTGGTCGAGCTCGGCAGCGAGCAGGGCAACCGCGAACTGTTCCGCGACCCGGAGCGCCCGCTGCCCGCCGAGGAGTCGGCCTGGCTGTCCGGCGCCCTCGCGGACGAGGGCGAGCAGCTCGTCCCGGCCCGCTTCGACCCGCCCGGTCTGCCGCTCGTCCTGGTGCCCGACCGCGAGGCCGAGCTGAAGGCGCGGATCGAGGACGACCAGGCCGACGCCCGGATCCCGTCCGCCGCACTGCGGCTCGCCCGGGCCTTCACCGCCCGCACCGACGGCCGGGTCAAGGCCCGGCTCTACCTCAACCTGGACTGCCCGGCGGTGCGGGACCTGCTGGCCGCCTACCGCACCGGGCACACCGGCAGCGCCACCGCGGCAGGGTTGCTCCGCTCGCTCAAGGTGATCATGGCGGCTGCCGCCACCGGCCCCGCCGAGGGCGACCTCGGCGCCGCGCTGGCCGGCATCGGCACCGCCGTCTCCGCCCTCACGGCCGCCGTCCCGGTCGGCCTGCCGGACGTCCCGGACAGCCCCGGCGCCCTCCCCGGCGACCCCTCCGGCAGTCCCTCCGGTGACTCCTCCAGTGGCCCCGGGGAAGCGTGACGGACGGACTGTCAGTGGTTCGCGATAGACAACTCATCAGCACGACGCAGGGGAAACGACCATGACCACCGACATCTGGGCGTGGGTGCGCGACACCCACCAGCAGCTCCACACGGCCGGCCACGCCCGACTGGCCGACGCCATCTACGAGCTGCCCGAACACGCCACCGAGGGCCGCAACGAGCAGCTCGACGCCGCCTACCCGGAGGCCCTCGCCTCCGCCCGCGCCCTCGGTCTGCCCTGGGTCGAGGTCTACCTGCGGCACTGGCGGATGCAGAACCTGCTGAACAAGCGCCAGCAGGGCGAGTCGGTCATGCCCGAGGTGGTCGACCTGCTGGAGTTCGCGCACCGCGAGGAGACGGCCGGCTGCCCGCAGTCCGTCTGCGTGGTGCAGGACTTCGCGATCTGCCACGCCCGGGTCGACGGCCCGGGGTACGTCCCGGAGCGCCTGGAGGTGGTCGGCGAGACGCTGGACCGGATCGAGCCCGGCCGCGCCTGCTTCGACTGCCTCTCCCGCGAGTACTCCGACGCCCTGGAGGACGACGACCGGCCCGCCGACGCGCTCGCCCACCTGGACACCGCCGCCGCCCGGATGCAGGCCGCGGGCCAGCAGGTCTCGCTCCGCTTCCACCGCGCCCGGGCCGGCACCCTGCACCTGCTGGGCCGGCACGAGGAGGTGCTCGCCCTGCTGGACACCACCGAGCGGACGGCCAAGGCCCGGAACGAGGAGCTCGACGAGAGCGACCGGCGCTGGGGCGCCCTGCTGCGGGCCCGCGCGCTCGCCTCGCTCGGCCGGACGGCGGAGGCGCTCGCCCTGCTCCCCGCCCAGGCCGAGGCCGAGCGGCACGCCGACCTGCGCGAGGCCTGGACGCGTACGGTCGAGCTGCTGGTCGCGGCCGGCGCCCGGGAGAACGACGCCGAGCTGGGCGCCGCGGTGGCCCGCTGGGTCGGGTACCTGGACGGCACCGGCTCGCACCGCCCCTGTGTGGACCTGCTGCTGGCGGCCGGCCGGCTGGCGCTCGCCCGCGGCGCCCGTACGGTGGCGCTCACGCTCGCCGCGACCGGGGAGCGCAAGCTCGGCCGGCTGCGCCGCACCGAGGGCGTGGCCGAGCAGGTCGCCGCCCTGCGCGCGGCCGCCGAAGCGCTGCCGGTCCCCGAGCTGCCGGTGCCGCCGGGCGAACTCACGGCGTACCTGGCCGAGGCCGAGGTGCCCGTCGAGACCGGCGCCGACCTGCTCTCCGTCGCCCTGGACCGGTACCGGGGTGAGCAGGCCGGCGCCACCGAACTCGCCGTGCTGCTGGCCAACGTGCTCGGCGGCCTCGGCCACGCCCGGGCCGCCGCCGACCTGCTCTGGCAGCGGCTGGAGGCCGACCCGGGCAGCGAGACGCTGACCGGGACCCTCGGCCAGGCCCTGATCGAGGCCGGGGACGCCGAGGGCGTCCGCCGCCTCGCCGACCGGCTGGCCGCGACGGCCCCGGCCGACGGGCACTGGATACGCGCCCGCTGGGCCGCGGCGGAGGGCCGCTGGGCCGAGGTGCTGGAGCAGTGCGGGGCGATCCTGGCGCTGGAGGCGAGCCGGATCAACACCCGCCGGCTGGCCGCGGCCGCCGCCACCGAGCTGGGCGACCACGCCACCGCGCAGCGCCTCTACCAGGAGCTGCTGGCGCACGCCCGGACCGTCGAGGAGGTGGGGGAGGAGCAGCTCCACCTGACGGTCCAGGAGCCCGACCTCTGGCACCTGATCACCGCCGCCAGCGCCAACCGGGACTGGGCCGTGGTCCGCTCCACCGGTGCCCGGATCGGCATCGAGTTCGACGAGCCCGAGGGCCCGGTGGACGAGGAGTGGCAGCTGATCACCGTCCGCGCCCCCCGTACCAACGGTGCGACGGCCGATCTGCCCGCGGTCCGGACGGGTCCGGCCACCGCCCGGATCCTGCCGGTCCTCGGCGCGGACCTCACGCTCAACCACGGTGACGTGGTGGTCTTCGCCCCGGCCCTGCTGGAGCGCCCGCCGGCCGAGGACGCCCCCGAGGAGGAGCGGGCCGGCTGGCGCCCGGTCTTCGCCCTGCTGACCCTGCTCGACCCGGCCGGCTACACCAGCTACTGGATCGACGGCGCCTGGCCCGGCGACGAGACCTGGGCCGGGTTCCGGGACGCGCTGCGCGAGGCCGGCTTCGCGGTCTGGGCGTACAGCGGGGAGCAGTACCGGGTCACCGATCCGGCGGAGGAGGGCGGGGACGGGGACCTTCCCGGCATCTACGCCGCCCTCGGCGTCCCGCCGACCGCCTCGGCCCAGGCGGCCGACGCACTGCTGCACCGGCTCACCGCCGACTGGGCGCACCCGCTGGCCTGGCTCGACCTGGCCGAGGCGGCGGAGGCGGACCTCGCCCCGCACCGGGAGGTGGTCGAGCGCTACGGCCTCTGAGCCGAGTGCCGCGGCCGCCGTACCGAACGCCTCGGCCGCCGCGCTACGTGACCCCGGTGGTTCCCCGGCCGTACCGGCGGCCGGTCGGGGAACCATCCAGCTCCCCGACGAGTCTTTGTCATTGCTTTACTCTTGCATTGCCAAGACTCGACCTCCAGGAGCGCCCGCACCGTGACCAGCCTCGCCCTCGGCCCGTCCTGGCTCGATCCGACCACCCTGATCTCCACCTTCGGCCTGATCGGCATCCTGGCGATCGTCTTCGCCGAGTCCGGCCTCCTGATCGGCTTCTTCCTCCCCGGCGACTCGCTGCTGTTCACCACCGGCCTGCTGGTGGCCGGCGGCACCTACCTGCACCAGCCGCTTTGGCTGGTCTGCACGCTGATCGTGCTGGCCGCGATCGCCGGGGACCAGGTCGGCTACCTGTTCGGTCGCAAGGTCGGACCGAGCCTGTTCCGCCGGCCCGACTCCAGGGTGTTCAAGCAGGAGAACGTCGAGAAGGCCGCCGCCTTCTTCGACCGGCACGGCCCCAAGGCGATCGTGCTGGCCCGCTTCGTGCCGATCGTGCGCACCTTCACCCCGATCGTCGCCGGGGTGAGCAGGATGAACTACCGCAGCTTCGTGATCTTCAACGTGGTCGGCGGGGTGCTGTGGGGCGGCGGGGTCACCGTGCTCGGCTACTTCCTCGGGCAGATCCCCTTCGTCCGGGACAACATCGAGGCCATCCTGGTCGCCATCGTGCTGGTCTCGGTGGTCCCGGTGGCGGTCGAACTGCTCCGGGCGCGCCGTTCCGGAGCGGCCTCCACCGCGGACCACCGCGCCGGGTAGGCGCCCGGGGGCGGCGCCGCCTGACGTCTCGTACATGTGCGTCCGGCTGTTCGATCAGGCAAGGTGTAACCCGAGATCGAACGGTGGCCGGCGGCCACCAGGGGCGGCAAGGAGTGGAAGTGCCGAAGCGGGGCCGACCGGGTGCGGGCAAGCGGGCGAGGGGAGGCCGGGGGGTCCGCCAGGTGCGGCAGACACCGCCGAAGCCGGTGCACCCCGCCGAGGCGCCGCCCACCGAGGGCCTGCTCGGCCACCCGGCCCCGGTCGTCGACCCGGTCACCGTGGTCCCGCTCGTCCCGCCCGTCCCGGAGACCAAGGGCCTGCTGGCCCCCGAGCCCGAACCGACTCCGGCCCCCGAACCGTCCCCCGGGCCGTCCCCCGAAATGGGGCCGCGCCCGCAGCCCGAGCCGGGGCCGGGACGGCGGTCCGGACCGCCGCTGGAGCCGCACCCCGAGCTGACCGTCGACGTACGCCCCCGGGACGCCCGGCCCGAGCAGCCGCGCCCGGCCCGGCGCCGCTCGGTCGCCGAGGACACCCTCACCCCCGAGGAGTGGCGCGCCGCCGGCTACACCCCGCCCACCGGCATCCCGATCCCCGAGCTGACCGCCGGCGCCCCCGGCGAGGCGCCCTGGCCGGACCGGATGCGCACCCTGCTGCGCACCCCGATGTCCGAGCGCCCCGCCTTCGAGCGGACCGCCCGCGAGATGCACCCCTCGGCGGCCGTCACCCGCAACGTGCCGCGCATCCTCGACCTGACCCTGCGCATCGGCGAACTGCTGCTGGCCAGCGGTGAGGCCGCCGAGGACGTCGAGGCGGCGATGCTCGGCATCGCGCACGCCTACCGGCTGGACCGCTGCGAGCCGCAGGTGACCTTCACCCTGATCGGCATCTCGCACCAGCCCTCGCTGGTCGAGCCGCCGGTCACCGCCGACCGGGTGGTGCGCCGCCGCACCTCCGACTACACCCGGCTGAACGCGGTCTACCAGCTGGTGGCGGACATCACCGCGGAGGAGGTGACGGTCAACGACGCCTACCGCCGGCTCGCCCTGATCCGCCGCAACCGGCACCCGTACCCGGCCTGGTTCCTCGCCCTGACCACCGGCCTGCTGGCCGGCGCGGCGACCTTCCTGGTCGGCGGGCGGTTCGACGACAAGGCCTGGCTGGTCTTCGCCAGCGCCTTCGTCGCGGCCGTGCTCGGCGACCGGCTGGCGTCCGCGCTGGCCAAGCGCCGACTGCCGGAGTTCTACCAGTTCGTGGCGGCCGCGATGCCGGCCGCCGCCTCCGGGATCATCCTGTCCTTCAACGACTGGGGCCTGCGCGGCTCGGTGGTGATCACCGGTGGGCTGTTCGCCCTGCTGCCCGGGCGCGCCCTGGTGGCCGCCGTCCAGGACGGCCTGACCGGCTTCTACATCACCGCCGCGGCCCGATTGCTGGAAGTGGTCTACCTGGTCGCGGGCATCGTGATCGGCGTGATCATGATCCTCTACCTCGGCGTCGGCTTCGAGGCGAAGCTGAAACCCGACGAGAGCCTGGTGGGCATCAGCTACCCGCCGGTCCAGATGATCGCCGCGATGGTGCTCACCCTGGCCTTCGCCACCCTGCTGCAGACCGACCGCCGCACCCTCGCGCTGGTCACCCTCAACAGCGGCATCGGCTGGGCCAGCTACGGCGCGCTGGTCTACAACGCCCACGTCAACCCGATCGCCGCGACCGGCGTGGCGGCCGGCCTGGTCGGCCTCTTCGGCCAGCTGATGGCGCGCTACCGCAACGGCTCGGCGCTGCCCTACGTGACCGCCGCGATCGGCCCGCTGATGCCCGGTTCGGCGCTCTACCTGGGGATGCTCGCCTTCGCCCAGGGGCACTCCAGCGCCGGCCTGGTGTCGGTCTTCCGGGCGGCGGCGATCGCGATGGCGCTGGCCGTCGGGGTGAACCTCGGTGGGGAGATAGCCCGGCTCTTCCTGAAGCTGCCGGTCGGCGCCGAGCTCCCCTCCCTCTACCCGGCGATGCCGCGCCGGGCGGCCAAGCGCACCCGTGGGTTCTGACCGCGCGTTGGGTTCGTTAGCGGGCCCGGTGTTGGGCCGGTGTTGGGGCCCGGGCCATGTCACGGCAGGTAGGACGCAGGACCAGGAACGAAGGTAAGACCCATGACGACACTGCTGGACAGCTACCGCGAGCACATCGTCAACGCGCACAAGCAACCGCTGTTCCTGCTGCTGGTCGGCTTCATCACCTCCTTCGTGTTCATCCGCTTCAGCGTGCGGATGATCCGGGCCCAGGTGCGCTGGTGGCCCGGCAACGTCACCCCCGGCGGCCTGCACATCCACCACATGGTGTTCGGCCTGGGCTTCCTGCTGGTCGGCGGCATAGGGGTGTTCGCCACCTACGGCGGGACCCCGTGGATCGACGTGTTCGGGCTGCTCTTCGGCATCGGCTGCGGGCTGGTGCTGGACGAGTTCGCGCTGATCCTGCACCTGGACGACGTCTACTGGAGCGAACAGGGCCGCAAGTCGGTGGACGCGGTGATCTTCGGCATCCTCTCCACCGCCTTGCTGCTGATCGGGTACGTGCCGTTCGGCGCGCTGCCCGGCGAGGACACCCGGTGGGGCCTGATCACCATCATCTCGGTGAACGCGCTGGCCTCGGTGATCACCCTGCTCAAGGGCAAGGTGTGGACCGGCCTGCTCGGGATCATGGTCCCCGGCCTGTCCTGGATCGGCGCGATCCGGCTGGCCCGCCCGAGCAGCCCGTGGGCCCGCTGGCGCTACACCACGCGCTCCCGCCGCCGGGCGCGTGCGCTGCGGCGCGAACGCCTGCTGCACCGGCGCGCGGACCGCGCCCGCACCTGGCTCTTCGACCTGATCGCCGGCGCGCCCGACAAGGTGTCCGCCAACCACCCGGCCGCTCACCGGGTCGCCGAACGGATGGCCGCCCGGGCCACCGCCCACCTCGACGCCCACGCCGCCCGGGGGCTGGCTCGCCGTCAGGCCCGGCTCGCCGACCGCCGCTCGGCCGCGGTGGCCGCCTCGGCGCCGCGCCCGTCCGCACCGCACCCGCAACCGGCCGAGGGGCCCTCCGACGCGGCCCCGGGCCGTTCGGCCGGGGCCCAGCAGCGCCGCCGCGCGGTCCGTGCCGGACGCAACCGGACGTACGCCGTCGGCCCCACCGGCCAGGAGCGCCGTCCCGGTCGGCACCCTCACCTGCGCACCCGGACCCGCCGGATCCATCGTTAGATCCGCCCCTTCCGGCCTTGGTTCGTATACCGTGGGCGTCCGCGCGGAGTTGACTCGCGATCGGATCATCTGATGGTCACCCGACCGGCGGAGTGCGTTCCAGGTGTGAAAGCCGCCGGAGTTGAGAACATGAGCGACGAGTGACCGTTCTGTCACGTGATGGGATGATTCGTCGGATCCCGGCCGCCCCGGCCGTCACACCCGCCGCCTCGACCGCAGCCCCGGTGACCCCGGCGGCCGCGCGCCGCCCGGCATCCGCCGCCGTCCCCTCCGGACCGTGAGAAGGGATGTCTCGTGGCGCGCAGGATCCTGCCGACCCTCCTGTTGTCCCTCACCGCCCTGCTCGGGCTGCTCCCCGCCGCCCAGGCCGCTCCGGCGGCACCCGACCCGGCGGCCGGGCCGCCCCGCACCGGCCAGGAGCCGTACCCCTCCGTCGAGGAGATCGACCGCTCCCGCGCCGAGGCCGACGGCAAGGCCGCCTCGGCGGCCACGCTGGAGACCGCGCTGACCGCCGCCCGGGCCGAACTCGACCGGGCCGGCCGCGGCGCCGAACAGGCCGTCGAGGCCTACAACGGCGCCCAGCTCGCCCTCACCCGGGCCCGCACCGAGGAGACCGCCGCCAACGGGCGCGCGGCCGCCGCCGAGGCCGCGCGCGCCACGGCCGCCGAGGACGCCGCCCGGCTCGCCGCCGAGACGTACCGCCAGGGCGCGGGCGCCGAACTGTCCGCGCTCAACGCCCTGCTCGGCGCCCACGGCCCGCGCGAGGCCGGCGACCGCGCCGCCGTGATCGGCGTGGTCAGCGAACGCACCCGGCAGATCCTGGACGCCGCCACCTCCACGGCCGCCGCCGCCCGCAGCGCCTCCGCCGCCGCCCAGGCCGCCACCCGGGCCGCCGAGCACGCCGCGACCGAGGTCGGCGCCGCCCGGACCAGGGCGCAGCAGCGCCTCACCGCCCAGCAGGGCGAGGTCGCCGCCGCGGCCGCGCACCGGGAGCGGCTGCTTGCCGAACTGGCCGCCGCCCGGAACACCACCGTCGAGCTGGAGCGCCAGCGCCGCGAGGCGCTGGAGGCGATCGCCGCCCGCGAGGCGGAGGCGGCCGCCCGGGCCGCCGCCGAGCAGGCCGCCCGCGAGGCCGAAGCCGCCGCGGCCGCCGCGGCCAAGGCCCAGGCACCACCGCCGGCGGGCCGGCCGTGGTCCGCCGAGGGCGCGGCCGCCGCCATCGCCTTCGCCAAGTCCAAGATCGGCCTGCCCTACATCTGGGGCGGCGAGGGGCCGGAGGGCTACGACTGCTCGGGGCTGACCATGATGGCCTGGCGCGAGGGCGGCCGGCAGCTCAACCACTTCGCCGCCGACCAGTACGCCCAGTCCGCCCCGGTCAGCTACCGCCAGCTGCGCCCCGGCGACCTGGTCTTCTGGACCGACACCGGCCGCGCCGCGGACATCCACCACGTCGGCCTGTACATCGGCGACGACCAGATGATCGAGGCGCCGCGGGTCGGCATGCCGGTGAAGCAGGCCAGCCTCTGGATCATGGGCACCCCGGACTACTACGCCCGGCCGTAGCCGTAGCCGTAGCCGTAGCCGTAGCCGTAGCCGTAGCCGTAGCCCGGGCACGGGACCCGTCGGTGTCGGAGGCGCGGGCTAGCGTGGCCGCTCCGACCACTCCCAGGAGGAACCGTGCGGCTGCGGAACATCGAGGCGGGCGACGTCGACGCGTACGTCCGGATGAAGTGCGACGAGGTGATGATGGCCGAGCTGGGCGGCCCGCTGCCCCGGGAGAAGGTCGAGGCCCGGCTGCGCAAGGACCTCGCACTGGCGGCGGCGGACGAGGCCTGGATCAAGGTGATCGTGCCGGACGGCGACACCGACACGGCGGCCGGCCTCGTCGTGCTCTGGCAGGACGAGGAGGACGGCGTCACCGTCTCCGAGATCGGCTGGATGGTGCTGCCCGAGTACCAGGGCCGGGGCCTCGCCAAGGCGGCCACCCGCCGGGTGCTGGACGACGCGGCGGCGGACGGCCGGTGGGGCGAGGTGCACGCCAACCCGGGCGTCACCAACGCCCCCTCCAACGGGGTCTGCCGCGGGCTCGGCTTCCGGTTGCTCGGCGAGCGGGACCTCGACTTCGACGACCGCGTCCTGCGCACCAACCACTGGGTCGTCCTGCCCGGTCAGCACGACGGATCGGCCACGGAATAATCGGATGCCCCCGCCCGGCCACCGCCGTACGGTGGCCGGATGGGCAACGAGATCGATGACACGGCCGTCGACACCGTGGACGGACTGCAGGTCAGGGCCGTCTCCGTGGACGAGGTCGAGGAGTGGAACCGGGCGCTGAACTTCGGCTTCCTGCGCCCGCACGCGGGCATCGCGCCGGGGCTGCGCCGGCGGCAGTGGGAGCCGGGGCGGATGCAGGCCGGCTTCGACGGTGACCGCCAGATCGCCACCTTCCGCAGCTTCGACGTCGAACTGACCGTTCCGGGCGGTGCCCTCGTCCGGGCCGACGCCCTCACCAACGTCACGGTCAGCGCCACCCACCGCCGCCGGGGCCTGCTCAGCGCGATGATGCGCCGGGACCTCGAATCCGCCGCCCAGCGCGGCTGTGCGGTCGCCGTCCTGATGGCGGCCGAGTACAACATCTACGGCCGCTTCGGCTTCGGCCCGGCGACCCAGGGCTGCGGTTGGACCGTCGACCTCTCGCGCACCCGCGGGCCGCGCGAGGGCCTGCCGGGCGTGCCCGGCGGCCGGGTCGACTTCGTGACCCTGGCGGAGCAGCGCGAGCTCGGCGCCCCGCTGTACGACCGCTGGCGGCTCACCCAGCCGGGCGCGATCGCCCGGGACGAGCTCTGGTGGGAGCGCACCACCCGGGTGATCGAGGTGCCGGGGGACGACTTCAAGGAGCCGTTCGTCGCCGTCCACCGGAACGCCGACGGCGAGGTCACCGGCCTGGTGGTCTACCGGATCGACAACAAGTGGGACGGCGCCGTCCCCGACTGCACGCTCACCGTGGAGGAGCTGATCGCCCTCGACCTGCCGACCGCCGTCGAACTGTGGCGCCTGGTGCTGAGCGTCGACTGGGTGCGCAGGGTCGTGGTGGAGGGCGTCGCCCCGGACGACCCGCTGCCGCTGCTGCTCCAGGACCCGCGCGCGGCCACCCCGGACAAGGGGAACGCCGACGCCATGTGGCTGCGGCTGCTGGACGTCGAGGCCGCCTTCGGCGCCCGCTCGTACGGGGCCGCCGGCCGGGTGGTGCTGGAGGTCGAGGACCACCTCGGCTACGCCTCCGGCCGCTTCGCGATCGAGGTCGCCGAGGACGGCACCGGCCGCTGCGTCCGGACCACCGACGACGCCGATCTCGCCCTCGACGCCTGCCGGTTGGGCTCGCTCTACCTGGGGGCCGAGACGGTCCCGCGGCTGGCCGCGGCCGGACTGCTCACCGAGCTGCGCCCCGGCGCGGTGGTCGCCGCCGACCTGCTGCTGCGCACTCCGCTGCGGGCCTGGACGCCGACCGAGTTCTGAGCCGGCCGCCCGGACAGTCCGCCCGGATGACCGCCGGGGCCGGCCCGCACCGCGGACCGGCCCCGGCCGTTTTCCGACTCCGGTCCGCCGGGCGTTACTTGACGGCGGTCTTGCCGATCGTGGGGAGGATGAAGTCCTGGATCAGCCCCTTGGCGTCCCGCACGATCGGTCGGAAGACCCGGTAGCGCGACAGGTTGATCACCCGGGCCGCCATCGGGGTCGAGCGCCGGACGAACTCCCTGGTCCGCTCGGTGTCCTCGGTCCGGTCGAAGACCCAGTAGAGCACCACGACCATCAGGTGCAGCCAGAGCACGTCCGGCAGCAGTTCGACCAGTTCGGCGTCCAGCTTGGGCGCCAGCTCCGAGCCCTGGAGGACGTCGCGGAACAGCTCGACGGCCGTCGCCCGGGCCGGGTGGGACTCGTTGGAGAACGGGCTCAGCGAGCTGGTCGGGTCGGCCGCGGTGCGGAAGAACTGCGCGGCGAACTCGTGGTACGGCGCGGCGGTGTCCAGCCAGGAGGTCAGCGCGATCTCCAGGCGCTCGCCGAAGTCCCGGGTGCCGGCCATGCGGGTCCTGGCGTCCGCCGCGTGGTCGTGGGTCATCCCGTCGTAGAACCCCTGGATCAGGAATTCCTTCGCCGAGAAGTAGTAGTAGGCGTTGCCGACCGACACGCCCGCCTCGGTGGCGATGGCGCGCATGGTCGTCTTCTCGTAGCCCCGCTCCTGGAACAGCCGCATGGCCGTCTCCAGGATCAGGGCCCGGGTCGCCTCGCTCTTGTCGGTCTTGGGCCGGGCCCGGCTGCCGGGCATGGGCCCGCCGTCCGTGCCGGGTGCGGCCGAGGCGTCGGCCGCACCCTTCTCGCCGTCCGTTCGGTTCGTCGCTGCCAGGTCGTCCACGAGCACGAGCCTAGCCGGAGACGACGCTCCACCCGGTGTCGGTGCTGTCGGTGCTCGTGGCACCGGATGCCCCCTCCGCATCCGGTGCCACGCTCACCACCCCCGTGATTTCGAACGCGTTCAAAACGTTGTCGAAACTGTAGACCTTGTTGCTGAACATGTTCAACTCCATCTCTGTGGGAGGCTCGTCACATGACCGGAATAGGGCGGACGATCATTCGGTACGGCGGCGCGCAGGACGCCGTGCCCGTCGCGGATCTGCACACCGACAGCTGGAGCACCAGCTATCGCGGGATGGTCCCCGACGAGGCGCTCGGGGACGGACTGGCCGCCCAGCGGCGCGAGCTGTGGGAGCTGCGCCTGACGGTCGACTACGGGACGCCGGAGAACACGCCCGTGCTGCTGATCGCCGAACGGTCCGGCGAAACGGTCGGATTCGTCTACCTGGTGCCGCAGCCCGACGGCGGGGTACTGGTGGACAACCTGCACGTCCGCCCGGGGCTCACCGGCGGGGGCATCGGTCGGGAACTGCTGGCCGCGGCCCGCGCCGAGGTCGCCGAGCGGCACCCCGGCGCGGAGCTGCGCCTGGAGGTGCTGCGCGCCAACACCCGCGCGATCGCCTTCTACGAACGCGAGGGCGGGGTCCGGATCAGGGCGCAGGAAGGTGTCTTCCCGGGCGGCCACCTGCTGCCCGAGTACGTGTACGCCTGGCCGGCGCAGTCGGGGTCGAAGTCGGTATCGGTATCGGTGTCGAAGTCGGGAACGGGGTCAGGGTCGGAGTCGAAGCCGAAGTCGGGCCACGCCGCCGGTCAGTCGACGTCGTAGACCGTCACCGGCACGCCGCGCGCCGTCAGCCGGTCGGCCACCAGCGGCTCGACCTTCTCCCAGCGCCCGCCCGCCAGTCCGCAGCCGATCCGCGGCATGTGGACGGACGCGCCCAGTTCGAGCGCGCGCCCGCCCAGGGCGGCCAGCGCGGTGTCGATGGCCTCGTACCGCACCGGCACTCCGGTGGAGCGCCCGGTCCGGATGCCGCGCTGGCCGACCAGGTTGGCCACCCAGACGTACGGCTCGACCTGCACCAACTGCAGGGCGCCGAGGCCGAAGTCGTTCTTCGCCCGCTCCCGGTGCCAGCGTCGGAACGCGGACTCGGGTTCGGGCCAGCGTCTGGAGAGCGCGAGCACGAAGCCCTTTCCCCAGCCGCCCAGGTCGTTGCAGACATGCGCGATCACCTTCACGCCCTTGCCCTGGGGCGTGGTGGCATCGCCTCGGACGTAGGTGATTTCCGCCATGCCCTAGAAGTTAGACGGAGGCACTGACAACCCGCTCGGCATTTTCCCGCGCCCCGGGGCCGCTCCCGGTGCCGCCCCCGGGTGTGCGCAGATGGCGGCGTCCGGTCAGCGCGATCAGCAGGGCGAGCGCGGCGGCCCCGGCGGGCAGCACGTAGCCGGTGCCGGGCGGGGTGTGCTCGGCGAGCGTCCCGGCGAGCGCCGACCCGGCCGAGATGCCGACCACGATGCCGGACACCGCCACCGCCATCCCCTCGTTGAACTGCCGCTGCGGCAACAGCTCCTGGACCAGCGTCATGCCCGTCACCATGGTCGGCGCGGTGGCCGTCCCGGCCGCGAACAACACCGCCCCGAGCAGGGCGAGCCCGGCCCCGCCGAGCCCGGCGGCCAGCGGCAGCAGCAGGACCCCGGCCATCGCCGCCGCCCCGAGCAGGAAGCGCGTCGCGGGCGCCCGACGCGGGGTCAGCAGTCCGAACAGCAGCCCGGTGACGCAGGATCCGGCCGCGACCAGGGCCAGCAGCGGACCGGCCGCCGCCCGGTGGCCGAGCGACTCGGCGTAGGCGACGGTGGTGACCTCGTTCGCGCCGAACACCATGCCGGTGGCGAGGAAGGTCAGCGCCAGCACCCGCAGCCCGGGCACCCGCAGCGGCGAACCGTGCTTCCCGCCGTCCGACGACCGTCCGTCCGACGACCGTCCGGCCATCGGCGGTTCGGCCAACGACCGTCCGGCCAAAGGCGGTTCGGTGCGCCGCTGGGCGGCGAACAGCAGCGCGCCGGTGGTGCCGAGGGCGCCGGCGGTGAGCAGCCCGGCCTCCGGGGCGAGCCCCGTGCAGAGCAGCATGGCCAGCACCGGTCCGGCCATGAAGCAGAGTTCGTCCAGCGCCTGTTCGAGGGAGTTGGCCAGGTGCCGGGCGGCCGGGTCGTCCCGGTGCAGGTGGGCCCAGCGGGCCCGGGCCATCCCGCCCAGGTTGGGCGCGGCCGCGGCGGCCGCCCAGCAGAGGTACAGCGTCCAGTCCGGCGCGCCGAGCCGGACGCAGAGCAGCAGGGCGGCGAGCGGGACGGCGTTGTACAGCGCGGCCGGCACCGCCACCCGGGCCTGCCCGTACCGGTCCACCAGCCGGCCGAGCAGCGGCATCCCGATCGCGCCGGTGACCAGTCCGGCCGCCGAGACCGTCCCGGCCAGCGCGTACGAGCCGCGCCGCTCGGCGAGCAGCACCACCAGCGAAACGCCGTTCATCGACAGCGCGAGCCGGCCGAGCAGCCCGGCCAGGGTGAAGGCGGCGGCGCCGGGGGCGGCGAACAGCCGGCGGTAGGAGCGGTAGGAGGCGAGCAGGGCGCGGGTGGGCAATCGGGCTCCTGGGGCACCGGACGGAAGGGGGATGCGGCCACCCTCGCCCGGGTCGGCGGCGGGCGTCCAACACCTGTTCCGCCGGATCCACAACGCGGTGTTGTTAATCTGCCGCCCATGCCCCGTGACCTGCACCCCCGCCTGCTCCGCGGCTTCGTCGCGATCGCCGAGACCCTGCACTTCGGCCGGGCCGCCCAGCGGCTGTACGTCGCCCAACAGGCCCTCAGCCGGGACATCCGCTCCTTGGAGGAGCTGCTCGGCGACCCGCTGTTCACCCGCACCACCCGCAGCGTCGAACTCACCCCGGCCGGGCACCGGTTGCTGCCGAGGGCGCGCCGGCTGCTCGCCCTGCACGACGAGATCCTCGCCGACGCCGGCCGCGGCGCCGGGGTCGTCGCCAGGCCGCTGCTGCTGGACCTCAACAGCGACGTCACCGGGCCGGACCTCACCGCCGACCGGGTGCTGGGGCGGGCCCGGGCCGCCTGGCCGGAGGGGGAGCTGCTGGCCCGCTTCCACGGCGGGCTGGCCGCGGCCGCCGCCGAACTGCTGGCGCACCGGCTGGACGCCTCGTTCGGCCGCTTCGCCGGTCTGCCCGACCCGGTGCGCGGTCAACTCGCCCAGCTGCCGGTGCGGTTGGAACGGATCTCGGTGATGATGGCGGACACCCATCCGCTGGCCGGCCGCCCGGTGCTGCGGCTCGCCGAGCTGGCCGGGCACCCGGTCGACATCTGTGCGGGCAACCCGGCCACCACCGAGTGGGCCGACCTCGGCGCCCGGCTGCTGCGCGAGCACGGGCTGCGCGCGGCCGAGCCGTACGTCCCGCCGGTGGGACTGGACGAGACCGCCCGCTACCTGGCCCGGCACGGCGATCCGATGCTGACCACGGTCGGCGGGCCGAGGATCCCGGGGGCGGTGAACGTGCCGCTGGTGGAGCCGGTGCCGCTGTGCCTGGTCAGCCTGGTGCACCGGCCGGGGGAGCACCACCCGGGGCTGTCGGCACTGGCCGCGGCGGCGGGTGAACTCGCCACGGCCGAGGGCTGGTTGGACCGCCCGGCGGGCAGCTGGCTGCCCCCGGCGGACGCGGCGCTGGCCTCGGCCGTACGCAACACCGCCCCTGCCTCGGGGGGATAGGCAGGGGCGGTGGGCTCGGGGGCGGCCGGGTCAGGCCGCCTTGACGGCGGAGATGTCGAAGCTGAGCTTGACCTTCTCGCCGATCAGCACGCCGCCGGTCTCCAGGGCCGCGTTGTAGGTGAGGCCGAACTCCGTGCGGTCGACGACGGTCCGGCCCTCGAAGCCGACCCGCTCGGCGCCGTAGGCGTCGGTGGCGCTGCCGGTGAAGTCGAGGTCGAGGACCACCGGGCGGGTGGTGTCCTTGATGGTGAGCTCGCCGTGCATCCGGTAGGAGTCCTCGCCGTGCTGTTCGGTGGAGGTGCTGCGGAAGCGGATCTCCGGGTAGGTCTCGGCGGCGAAGAAGTCGCCGGTGCGCAGGTGCTCGTCGCGCTGGGCCTGGTTGGTGTCGACACTGGCGACCTTGATCACCAGGTCCGCCGAGGAGTTGGCCGGGGTGGCGCCGTCCAGGTGCAGCTTGCCGTCGTACTCGGTGAAGCGGCCCTTGACGTTGGTGACCATGGCGTGACGGACCGAGAAGCCGATCTCGCTGTGGGTGGCGTCGATGGCCCAGTCGCCGGTCAGGTGCGACAGGTCCGGGCCGGCCGGGGTCCGGACGGCGGCCGGGGCGGCGGTGACGGTCTTGGTGCGGTTGAACAGGCCCATGGCTCCTCCTCGGGTTCGAAGCCATTTGTTTAGGCTTCAACTTCTTGGCTCCACCGTACGACGATTTCGTTCAAGTTTCAACCACATCTCCCGAGGTTCGCCCGAACGGCTCAGCGGCCCGGCCCGACGGGCACTGTCCGACCACCCGGCTAGGCTGCGAAGGACGGTCCCCACCTGCCCCGAAAGGCCCCCCATGTTCGTCCTGCACGCACTCTGGCGGGCGGACGGACGGCTGGCCCTCTGGGCCGAGGACGCCCGCACCCATCCCGGTGCCACCGAGCGCCACCCCGACCGGCCCGCCCCGCGCGCCCACCCCTACGCCTGCCCGGCCGACACCCTGGCCGCCGTGCTCGGCGGCATCGGGCCCGGCCTCGGCTGGCTCGCCGGGCAGGCCCCCGAACGCTGGGCCACCCTGCTGCTGCCCACCGTCGGCACCCTGCCCGCCCCCTCGCCCGACCTGCCGGTCACCCCGCCGCGCGGCGGCGCCGTGCTCACCCCCTGGCGGGTGCCCGCGCTGCTCTTCGACGCCGCGGCCGCCGCCCAGCTGCTCGGCGAGGTCCACGACCCGCACTGGGCCGTCACCGACACCGACCTGCCCGGCACCGGCCGGGTTGAGGTGGTGTACGGCCCCTCGCTGCGCTGGCTCACCGGGGTGCACGACCTCGCCTGGCGGGCCGTCGGCCGGGGCCGGGTGCTGCCGCTGCCCGTCCTCGCCGACGGCCGCCCGCAGGCCCGCTGGCGCCCCGACCCCACCCCGTCCGACCGCCGCGAGGCCGCCCGGCTGGCCGCCGGCTGCCCGCCCGTCCTGCTCGGCGAATGGCCGGCCGGCGCCGACATCGACACCGGCACCGACACCGGCGCCGATACCGATACCGACACCGACACCGGCGAGGCGCTGCTGGAGGCCGTCCTGGCCGCCCTGACCGACGCCGAGGCCCGGGCCGCCCTGGCCGACACGCCCTTCCCCGCCCCCGGCGAGCCGGTGGCCGACCGCTGGCTGCACGCCCTCGCCACCCCCACCGGCGACCTCGACGCCCCGCCCGAGGAGGTCGCCGCCCTGGGCCGCCGGATCGCCGACTGGTACGCCGCCGCCGAGCCCGCCGACCCCGCGCTGCGGCTCTGCTTCCGCCTGGTCGAACCGCTCGGCCCCGACGACGACGACCCCGACGGCCGCCCCTCCGACGACGCCTGGCGGCTGGAGTTCCTGCTCCAGGCCGTCGACGAACCCTCCCTGCTGGTCCGCGCCGCCGACCTCCACGAGGGCGGCGCCGCCCACGCCACGCTCGCCCGGAAGACCGACCGGGCCGCCCCCGCCGACACCCTGGTGGCCGAACTCGCCCGCGCCGCCCACCGCTGGCCCGCCCTGGACGGGTTGCGCCACCGCTCCCGCCCGTCCGCCCTGCCGCTCGACCGCACCGGCGCCCTCGACTTCCTGCGCACCGCCGCCCCCGCCCTCGCCGAGGCCGGCTTCGGCGTGCTGCTGCCCGCCTGGTGGCGCCGCCGCCCCCGGCTCGGACTCGCCCTGCGCGCCACCACCCCACCCGCCCCCGGCACCCTCGCCGTCACCAGCCGGATCGACCGGGACGCCGTGGTCGCCTTCCAGTGGCAGGCCGCCCTCGGCCCGGACGGCACCCCGCTCACCGAACGGGAACTCGCCGAACTCGCCGCCGCCAAACAGGGCCTGGTGCGGGTCCGGGGCACCTGGCTGGAGGCCGACCCGGCCCAGATCGCCGCCGCGCTCGCCTTCCTCGGCGAGCAGCGCGACGGCCTGCTGGCCGCCGCCGACCTGCTGCGGCTCGCCCTCGACCCCGAGGCCACCGTCGCCGGCCTCCCGGTCACCGGCGTCCAGGCGGACGGCCCACTCGGCGACCTGCTCGCCGGACGCGCCGCCGCCCCCGAAGTCCCCACCCTCCCACCGGACTTCCGCGCCGAACTGCGCCCGTACCAACAGCGCGGCCTCGCCTGGCTGACGACCATGTCCGGGCTCGGCCTCGGCGCCGTCCTGGCCGACGACATGGGCCTCGGCAAGACCGTCCAGACCCTCGCCCTGCTCGCCGCCGAACGAGCCGCCGGGCCGACCGCGCCCACCCTCCTGGTCTGCCCGATGTCCCTGGTCGGCAACTGGCAGCGCGAGGCGGAACGCTTCGCCCCCGCCCTGCGCCGGCACGTCCACCACGGCGCCGACCGCCTCGGCGCCGGTCGACTCGCCGACGCCGTACGGGACGTGGACCTGGTCATCACCACCTACGGACTGGTCCAGCGCGACCTCGCCGCGCTGCGCGCGATCCGCTGGCGTCGGGTGGTCGCCGACGAGGCGCAGCACATCAAGAACAGCGGCACCGCCCAGGCCCGGGCGATCCGCGCGCTGCCCGTCACCCGGCACCGGATCGCCCTGACCGGCACCCCGGTGGAGAACCGGCTCGCCGAGCTGCACGCCGTACTGGACTTCGCCAACCCCGGCCTGCTCGGCCCGGCCGAGCGCTTCAAGGAGCGCTACGCGATCCCGGTCGAACTGCACCGCAGCCCCGAACGCACCGCCGAACTCCGGCGCCGTACCGCCCCGTTCGTGCTGCGCCGGCTCAAGTCCGACCCGGCGGTGGCGGCCGAACTGCCCGCCAAGCAGGAGATGACCGTCTGGTGCAATCTCACCGCGGAGCAGGCCGGCCTCTACCAGGCGGTGGTCGCCGACCTGCTCCAGCGGGTCGAGGGCATCCGGGGCGTGGAGCGGCGCGGCACGGTGCTGGCGGCGATCGGCAAGCTGAAGCAGGTCTGCAACCATCCGGCCCAACTGCTGCACGACGGCTCGCCGTTGGGGGAGCGCTCGGGCAAGGTGGCCCGGCTCGCCGAGCTGCTGGAGGAGGCACTGGCCGAAGGGGACCGCACCCTGGTCTTCACCCAGTACGCCGAGTTCGGCACCATGCTCCGCCCGTACCTGGAGCGCCGACTCGGCGAGGAGGTGCTCCACCTGCACGGCGGCGTCCCGCGCGCCCGCCGCGAGGAGCTGGTCGAACGCTTCCAGTCCCCGGACGGTCCGGGGGTCTTCCTCCTCTCGCTCCGGGCCGGCGGCACCGGCCTCAACCTGACCGCCGCCAACCAGGTGATCCACCTGGACCGTTGGTGGAACCCGGCGGTCGAGGAGCAGGCCACCGACCGCGCCTTCCGGATCGGCCAGCGCCGCGACGTCCAGGTCCGCCGACTGGTCTGCGTCGGCACCGTCGAGGAACGGATCGACGAACTCCTCACCGCCAAGCGGGCCCTGGCCGACACCGTGGTCGGCGCGGGCGAGCGCTGGCTGACCGATCTCCCCACCGAGGCCCTGCGCGAACTGGTCGCCCTCACCCGCGAGGACGCCGTCGCCGAGGAGGACGCATGACCGACCAGCGGCCCAAGCCCCCGACGGTCAACGTCGCCGCCTACTGGCGCGGCGACTTCACCCTCCGGCCCGAACCCCCGGACGACGAACCCGACGAGCCCTCGCTGCGGCGCCTCGGCCGCTCCGGCATCACCGTGCACGGCCGCGACCTCGCCACCCTGCTCGCCCCCGCGTACGAAACCTTCCGCTCCTGACCACTACCGTGCGGTAGCGTCCCGAACGTGACCGACGCCCCCGAGTCCGACGCCGCCGAGCCAGACGCCCCCGAGACCGACGCCCCGGAGCCCGACACCCGGCTCGCCGACTTCGAACAGCACCGGCGGACGGTCTTCGGCATCGCCTACCGGATGCTCGGCAGCGTCGCCGACGCCGAGGACCTGGTCCAGGACACCTGGCTGCGCTGGAGCCGGGTCACCGGCCCGGTCGCCAGCCCCGGCGGCTACCTGGCCCGTACGGTCACCAACCTGGCCCTCAACCGCCTCGACTCGGCCGCCGTCCGCCGCGAGTCCTACGTCGGCCCCTGGCTGCCCGAGCCGCTGGTCGCCGCCCCGGACTCGACCGAGGACGTCGAGCGCGCCGAGACCGTCTCGATCGCCCTGCTGGTGGTGCTGGAGAGCCTCTCCCCGCTGGAACGGGCGGTGTTCGTCCTCAAGGAGGCCTTCGGCTTCTCCTACCAGGAGATCGCCGAGGCGCTGGACCGCACCGAGGCCGCCTGCCGCCAGGTCGGCAGCCGCGCCAGGGCGCACGTCCGCGCCCGCCGCCCCCGCTACGACGCCCCGCCGGAGCTGCGCCGCCGGGCCACCGACCAGTTCCTGGCGGCCTCCGTCGGCGGCGACCTCAACCGGATGCTCGAACTCCTCGCCCCCGACGTCACCGCCTGGAGCGACGGCGGCGGCGTGATCCGCGCGGCCCTCCGTCCGGTCACCGGCGCCGACAACGTGGCCCGCTTCCTGCTCGGCGTGCTCCGCCAACTCGGCGAGACCGCGCAGGTCCGGCCCGTCCTGGTGAACGGCCAGCCCGGCCTGCTGGTCATCGTGGACGGCGCCGTCGACTCCGTCTCGGTCCTCGACTTCAGCGAGGGCCCCGACGGCGAACCGCTGGTCTCCGCCGTCCGCGTCGTCCGCAACCCCCACAAGCTCACCCACCTCGCTTGACCCTCGACCAGGTCGAGCCCCGAGAGTCATCGGCATGGAGAGCGAGCTGCACAGCATCGGCGAGCTGGCCCGCGCCAGCGGCCTGGGCGTCGGCACCCTGCGCTACTACGACGGCGCCGAGGTGCTCACCCCCGCCTGGGTCGACCCGCAGACCGGCTACCGCTGGTACCGGCCCGGCCAACTCGCCGACGCCCGGCTGCTGGCCCGGCTGCGCCGGGTCGGCCTGCCGCTGGCCGACATCCGCGCCGTCCTGTCCGGCCACCAGCCCCACCGGGTCCTCGACAGCCACCTGCGCCGACTGGAGGACGGCCTCGCCGACGCCCGCCGCGAGCTCTCCCTGATCCGCACGATGATCGAACAGAGGGAGCACCCGATGACCACCACCCCGTCCGACCTGCGCCTCACCGTCCGCGCCGACGGCCTGGCCGCCGCCCTGGACGCGGTCCGCTTCGCGGTCGGCGCCGACCCCGAACTGCCCGCCCTCGCCGGAGTGCTGTTCGAAGCGGACGGCCCGGTGCTGCGCCTGGTCGCCACCGACCGCTACCGGATGGCCCTCGCCGAACTGCCCGCCCTCGGCGCCCCCCAGCAGCCGGTGCCCGGCACCACCGTCCCCACCGCCCTGGTCGACGCCCTGCGCACGCTGCTCCCCGACGACACGACCGAGGTCGCCCTCACCCTCGGCGGCGGCACCTTCCGCGCCGAGACCCCCGACCACCGCATCGAGGGCACCACCCCGGACCTCGACTACCCCGACCACCGCGTGCTGACCCGCCTCGACCCCCGGCACCGGATCACCCTGCCCGCCGCCGACCTGCGCGCGGCGATCGAGACCGGCGCCACCCACACCCTCCCCTCCGGCCCGCACGGCGCCGACTGCCAGGTCACCGTCCTCACCCTCACCCCCGACGGCGGCCTCGCCGTCGCCGCCGACCCGACCCCCGACGACGTCCACATCGCCCTCAACCGGGACTACCTCCTGGACGCCCTCGACGCCGGCCGCCCCGACCAGCTCCTGCTCGAACTCGGCGGCCCGATCGCCCCGCTCGCCATCCGCACCCCCGGCCGCACCGGCACCTTCTCCGTCCTGATGCCGATCCGCCTCCCCGAACCCGCCTGAGTCGAGGCCTGCGAGGATCCTCCGGATGAGGACCGAACACGAGATCCCGACCCCCGACGGCGGCCGACTCTGGGCCGACCGCCGGGGCGCCGGAACCCCCGTCGTCCTGCTGCACGGCTCCGGCATGGACTCCCGGCTGTGGGACGCCGTCGTCCCGACCCTGGCCCGCCACCACGACGTGATCCGCTACGACGCCCGCGGCCTCGGCCGCTCCGCACCCCCGGACCGGCCCTTCGACGACCTGGCCGACCTCCGCACCGTCCTGGACCACTTCCGGCTCACCCGCCCCGCCCTGGTCGGCCTCAGCATGGGCGGCGAGACCGCCCTCGACTTCACCCTCGCCCACCCGGACCGGGTCGCCGCCCTGGCCCTGATCGGCGCCTCGGTCAGCGGCCACGACTGGCCGCCGTCCCCCGACACCACCGCCTACGCCGAGGCCCGCCGCCGCGGCGACGCGACCGCCCTGGCCGCCCTGGAACTCTCCGTCTGGGCCGCCCTCGGCCGCACCGCCCCCGGCGGCGACCTCATCGAAACGATGATCACCGAGAACGCCGCCCGCCGGATCACCAGCGAACACCACCTCACCGGCGCCCCGCCCCGCGACGCCGAGTCCCACCTCGCCCGGATCACCACCCCCACCCTGATCGTCCACGGCGACCACGACCACCCCGAGATCGCCGCCATCGCCACCCACCTCACCGCCACCATCCCCGCCGCCACGTCCCACCGACTCCCGGACGCCGACCACTACCTCCCCCTCCGCACCCCCGAACGGCTCAGCACCCTCCTCCTCACCCACCTCGCCTGACCCCCACCCCCCGGGCGCGCGGGCCCCGCCCCGCGCGCCCGAAGCACCCCACCCACCCCAGCACCACCCCTCCCTCCCTCTCCCCTTCCAGGCGAGAGGGACGCGCTGCGGGAGGGGGCGGTGGAGGGGGTGGGTGCGGAGAGGGGCGTGACGGGTGATTTTCAGACTGCCAACGGCGGCCA
>NZ_JBIVHS010000024.1:0-155663 GCF_044749365.1 Kitasatospora sp. NPDC089509
GAAGCAGGAAGTAGTCCCAACCGTTGCGTTACGCGCAGCGGCTCAGCCGCGAGGCTGAGGGGAATCACCCGCGTTCACGCGGGTGAGGAAGTCAAGAAGGGACTCCCATGCAACCTGCGCGCGTGAGAACGGCCGCCTATGTGACCCGCGACGTTCCCGGCGGCCGGGAGCTGCTCGTCTTCGATCACCGGGACCACCCCGGGGCCGGCACCCAAGTACCGGCAGGGGGCGTGGATCCCGGGGAACTCCTCGTCGACGCGGTCCTCCGGGAGGTCGCGGAGGAGACCGGTGTCACCGCCGTCGCACTCGGCGCGGCCCTGGCCGTTCAGCAGCGCCCGCATCCCCACACGGGCCGGCCCCGGGTCACCGTGTTCTTCCACGCGCGGACCACCGAGACCCGCGACACCTGGACGCACACCGTGGCAGGCCAGGAGGGCGACCAGGACCACGGCATGGTCTTCCGGTGCTCCTTCGTCCCGCTGCGGGAGGCGGCCGGTCTACTGGCCGACGACCAAGGGGAGTTCCTCCCCCTCGTCGAGAAGTCCGACCTCCGAACGGCCGCTACTGACCACCAGTCGACCTGAGCGTCAATCCCCTTGATCCGCACCGGACTTCGACAAGGCCGGTCGAACCGGCCGACTCCTCGTAGCGCTCCCCGTCGAGGGTCAGGCGTTGTCGAGGGTCTTCATGATGACGAAGCTGTTGACGGTCGCCACGCCGGGCAGGGAGGCCAACTGGTTGGCGTGGAAGGCCTCGTAGGCCTCCAGGTCGGCGACCTCCACGTGCAGCAGGTAGTCGAAGCTGCCGGTGATGTGGTGGCAGGCGCGTACCTCGGCCAGCTCCATCACCGCCTTCTCGAACGCGGCGACGTCCGCGCGCACGTGCCGGATCAGGCGGACCCCGGCGAACACCCGCAGGCCGCGCCCCACCGCCTTCGGGTCCACGACCGCCCGGTAGCCGCGGATCACCCCGGTCTCCTCCAACTGCCGCACCCGGCGCAGACAGGGCGAGGGTGACAGGCCCACCCGTGCGGCGAGTTCGCTGTTGCTGATCCGCCCCTCCCGCTCCAGCACCGCCACGATCGCCCGATCGATCTCGTCCATGGACAGATTATTGCTCCAGAAGGCCGGATCGAGCCACATCACGTCGATGGACTGCGCAATTTACTGTCGAAGTTGCCGGCAGCGGGCGTGGCGCGCGATTCCTCACGAGCATCCTGGACCACGGCCCGTTCGACCGTGCACGTGCAAGGAGCGACACCCGTGAGAACCCTCATCACCGGCGGCACCGTCCTGACCGTGGACCCGGCCCTGGGCGACCTCGCCCGCGGCGACGTCCTCGTCGAGCACGGGAAGATCGTGGCGGTGGCCGAGCGCATCGACGCCACCGGCGCCCAGGTGATCGACGCCACCGACCGGATCGTGATGCCCGGCTTCGTCGACAACCACCGCCACACCTGGCAGACCGCGTTCCGCGGCCTCGGCGCGGACTGGACGTTCGCCCAGTGGGCCCACGCCATGCACGGCACCGTCAAACCCCACTACACGCCCGAGGACGTGCACGCCGCCACCCTGCTGGGACGCCTGGAAGCCCTGCACTCCGGCATCACCACCATGCTCGACTGGTACCACGTCGCCCAGGGCCCCGAGCACGAGGACGCCGCCGTCACCGCCCTGCGGCAGGCCCCCGCCCGGTCGGTGTTCTGCCTCGGCGCCGGCTGGGCCACCCCCGCACCCGTCGAGACCGACATCCGCCGCCTGCGCGCCCAACTCGACGACACCGGACCGGTCACCATGGCCTGGGGCCTGCGCGGCGCCGACGACACCGGCATCGACACCCTCGCCCGCGAACTGCGGACAGCCGACGAACTCGGCCTGCGCACCAGCCTCCACACCGGCGGCGACCACCGCCCCGTCGCCACCCTGCACCACCACGGCCTGCTGCGCGACACCACCACCTTCGTCCACGGCAACGGCATCGGCGACGACGAACTGCGCATGCTCGCCGACGCCGGCAGCTCGCTGTCCGTCAGCCCCGACGTCGAACTGAAGATGGGCTTCGGAGCGCCCCTGACCGGCCGGGCCCTGGCCGCGGGCCTTCGCCCCACCCTGTCCGTCGACGTGGTCCCCTCCGTGGGCGGCGACATGTTCTCCACCATGCGCACCGCGTTCTCCGCCCAACGCGGCCTCGACGGCGGACTACGGGCCCGGGACCTGATCCACTTCGCCACCATCGACGCCGCCCACTCCCTCGGCCTCCAGGCCCGCACCGGCAGCATCACCCCCGGCAAGGACGCCGATCTCATCCTGCTGCGCACCGACGACCTGACCGTCTTCCCCGTCACCGACCCCGTCGGCTCGATCGTCACCGCCGGCCACCCCGGCCTCGTCGACACCGTCCTGGTCGCCGGACGCATCGTCAAGCGCGACGGCACCCTGGTCGACGTCGACCTGGCACCGCTGCGCGAGCGCCTGCTCGAATCCCGCGACCGGATCGCCGCCGCGGCCGGCATCCCCCTCGACGGCACCTGGGACCCGAAGCCCGCAGGCCAGGCCTAGCATCGTGAGAGTGTGACAGGCCTTCAGGTCGGGGACCTCGGCGATGACGGTCGGCCATGCCCTCGACATCTCGGTCTTCGAGATCCCCGACCTCGTCACCCGCGATCAGCTCCGCGTCTCCTCGCGGCGTCCGACAGCGGCCGCGTCGGGTACGAGGAGCAGCTTGCCGGTGGTACGCCGAGCCTCCAGGTCGCTGTGGGCCCGGGCGGCCTCGGACAAGGCGTAGCGGCCCGTCACGGTGACCTCAAGCGCCTTGGAGCGCACCCACTCGAACACGTCGGTGGCCCGTCGGAGCAGTTCGGACCGATCGGCGATGAAGTCCCCGAGGCTGGGCCGGATCAGGGTCAGCGAACCGCCGTGGGCGAGCCGGATCGGATCGAACGGCGGCACGGCGCCACTTGCCGCGCCGAAGAGCACGAGATGGCCGCGGGTTCGCAGGCTGGCGAGGCTCGCATCGAAGGTGTGCGCGCCGACGCCGTCGAAGACGACCGGCAGTCCCTGACCGCCGTTGAGCCGCCGCACCTCGGCCGCGAGATCGTCGACCGCGGAGGAGAGGATCACCGCGGCGGCCCCGGCACGCTTCGCCAGCTCGGCCTTCGCCGTGGTCGACGTCGTGCCGATCACCCTGCCGCCGAGATGGGTGACGAGCTGGGTCAGAAGCAGCCCCATGCCACCGGCAGCCGCATGCACGAGCACCGTGTCGCCCTCCCGAACCGGGTAGGCGTCCTTGACGAGATAGTGCGCGGTCATGCCCTGGAGGAGCACGGCGGCGGCCGTCTCGAAACCGATGTCGTCGGGCAGCGGCACCAGCCGGGAGGAGTCCACGACGGCCCGCTCGGCGTACGTGCCGGGAATCTCCACCCAACCGACCCGGTCCCCGACCGCGACGTCGGCGACGCCGGGTCCGACCTCGACGACCGTGCCGGCGCCCTCGGCGCCCGGGGTGAAGGGCAGCGGGAGGCTGTACCGGCCTTCGCGGTGGTAGACGTCGAGGAAGTTGACCCCGGATGCGGCGACCTCCACGACCGCCTCGCCCGGACCCGGCCGCGGCTGGTCCACCTCGGCCTCCCGCAGCACCTCGGGACCGCCCACCTCGTACACCTGAATCGCTCTCATGGCCTCACCAACCCGCTTGACGGCGATCCGATTCCCGGCAGGCGGAGGCGGACCTCCGTCAGGACTCCTGGAGGAGGGTGAGGAGGGCCTGGGCCTGGGGTCGCAGGGCGTCGACCGGTGCGTCGTCGCAGAACACTTCCAGGCCGAGTGCGGGGCCCAGTGTGGTGGAGTAGTAGGACTGGTAGGCCAGGTACGGGCGGTGGCCGTCGTGGCGGCTCAGGCCGATGTGGAGGGTCGCGCCGGTCGGTTGCCGCTGGCCGGCGGCGTCGACCTCGGGCCCGCTGAGCTCCCACTCGACCTCGTAGGGCTCCGGTTCGGTGGGGAGGGCGAGCAGGGTCCGGGCGAGCCGGCGGACCTCGTCGGGGCCGGCGAACGGGATCGTCTCGCTGCCGTAGGGCGAGCCGGCCTCCAACTCCCATCCGTCGCCGCTGCGTTGGACCTGCAGCCACCACCAGCCGTGATCGTCGCGCCAAACGCATTCGAGGACCGGATCCATGGTGGTCAACCTCCTCATGGGGGCGGCGTGTTCGGCGCCTGCTGCACCCGTGGGCCGGGGCTTTGGGTAGTCTGCTCCGAAGGCGGGGCGAGCGCGCGGGATTTCGGGCGGCCGTCGGATGCCGGGCGCAGCCCGAACCGTACACCTCGTGCTCCTCCGGCTCCCGGTCCGGTCACTTCGGCGGATCGGCCCGGAGGAAGGGGTCACTGGCACCGAGGCCTCGCAGGTCCGGGGCGACGGCGCGGAACTGCGAGGCGAGGCGGCCCATGACGCCGCCCCAGAGCTGCCAGGTGTGCGGGAAGCCGGGTTCAGTGCTGGAGGGCGGCGAGCCAGGAGGTCAGCAGGCGGTTCACCTCCTCGGGGCGTTCCTGCTGGATCCAGTGCCCGCAGCCGTCCAGGAGGTGGCTGGCCGTCAGGCCGGGGAGGGTGGTCGGGTAGGCGGCGATCGCGTCGGCCATCCAGGTGGTGGAGGCGTCCAGGGTGCCGCCGATGAACAGGGACGGCTGGGTGATCGGGGCGCCGCCGTACGGGGCGAGGTCCGCCCAGTCGCGGTCCATGCTGCGGTAGCGGTTGAGGGCCCCGGTCAGGCCGGTGCGCTCGAACTCCCCGGCGTAGACGTCGAGATCGTCCTCGGTCAGCCAGCCGGGCAGCCGGCCGGCGGGGAAGCGGTCGCGCAGCCGGCCGCCGGAACGGGCCACGAAGTGGGGGTCGGGCTCGTCCCGGCCGGGCATGGTGTCGGCGGACAGGGCGGCGTAGAAGCCCGCGAGCCAGCCCCGGACGTCGGGTTCGATCTCCGCTTCGGCCCGGCCGGGCTCCTGGAAGTACGAGACGTAGAACTCCTGGTCGCCGCCCATCTGCGCGAAGACCTCGCTGGGGCGGGGGCCGCCGGGCGGCGCGTAGGGGACGCTCAGCAGGGCGACGGCGCGGAACACCTCGGGGTGGAGCAGGGCGCTGGTGGCCGCGATGTTGGAGCCCCAGTCGTGCCCCACGATCACGGCCCGCTCCTCGCCCAGGGCGCGCACCACGGCGAGGTTGTCCGCCACCAGGTCGAGCATCCGGTAGGCGTCGGTCGCGGCCGGCTTGGAGGAGCGGCCGTAGCCGCGCACGTCGAGCGCCACGGCCCGGTACCCCGCCGCCGCGAGGGCGGGCAGCTGGTGGCGCCAGGAGTACCAGGACTCGGGGAAGCCGTGGACGAGCAGGACCAGCGGCCCGGTGCCCTGCTCCACCAGGTGCAGGCGCCCGGCGGGCCCCTCGACGGTGCGGTGGCGAAGGTCGGCGGACGGGGTGGGTCGGTGCATCGCTACTCCTCGGTTCACGGGCGGCCGTGGTGACCCGTTGATCTTCCGGCGCGGCGGCCGCCCGACGCGAGCACCCTTGCCATCGTGGCAAACTCGCAGGACGGGGCGGTGGAGGCGGCACGTTCGGAGGGAGCGGGGCGATGGTGACGGACGGCGGCACAACGGACGGCGGAATGACGGACGAGGGCATGACGGACGAGGGCATGACGGACGACGGCGTAGCCGACACCCTGGCCGCCATGGCCCCCCGGCTGCGGACCGCGCGCGAGCGGCGCGGCGCCACGCTCACCGCGGTCAGCCGCGCGACCGGCATCTCGCTGAGCACCCTGTCGCGGATCGAGACCGGTCGGCGCCGGCCGACCCTGGAGGTGCTGCTGCAGCTCGCGAAGGCGTACGGCACCTCCCTGGACGAGCTGGCCGGGACCGCACCCGCACCCGCACCCGCCGCGGCCGAACCGCGCGTCCCACCGCCGCCGCGCCCCGGCGACCACAAGGTGGTGCTGCCGTTGACCCGGTACGTGGGCGGCCTGCACGCCCACAAGCACGTCCTGCCCGCCGTCGACGCGCCACCGGCCCGGCCGCGGCAGGTCTCCCACGACGGGTACGAATGGCTGTGCGTCCTCTACGGGCGCCTGTGGCTGGCGCTCGGCGAGCAGGACCTCGTCCTGAGCGCCGGGGAGGTGGTCGAGTTCGACACCCGCACCGTCCACGGAGTCGCGAACGCCGGCCCGGGCGGACCGGTCGAGTACCTGATCATGTTCGGGCCGCAGGGCGAGCGCCTACGACCGCGCACCCCGCCCCCCGGCCGCGGCGCCCGCTAGCGCGGAGCAGGACGGTCGTCCTGATCTGCGACGTGACCCGCCGCCAGGCGGATGACCTTGCCGGCGGCCCGTCGTACGTCGTCGAGTGCACCGCCGGCCCACGGCCCTGTCGAAGGGTCGGTGAGATCGCTGCTCGTCGTGCCGGTGAGCACGGTGGCCGCGCGCGCCATCGTGGCCGCCAGCGTACCGACGGCGTCGGCGACCGGGTCGACCCAGTCGTCACCGTACTCGTCGGACAGGATCGCCACCGGCAGGCGGTCGACGGTGTAGTAGGTCGTGCTGGCCTCGCGCGCCGCGGCCAGGATCGCGAACAACCGGTCGGCGAGCGCGTCCCGCGCCCGCTCCACCGCGTTCCTCGGATAGGTCATCGACTCGTGGCCGAGCACGACCTCGACTTCCCGCGCGATCACCACGGCCTTGTCCACGAACCGACGGTTGGCTTCCGCGCTCTTGCTCGCCCACTCACGCTCGAACGTCATTCGACGATTGTGACTCCCGTCCAGGCTTCTGGCCCCAGTCCGGCAGTTGTGTCCCGACGACCCCTGCCGCCGCCTCGGAGCGGTACCGTGGCAACAGCAACTCGCTTGTGGGAGAGTCGTGTTGCGGTCATACGGCGGACGGCCGAGCGCAGGGGGGAACCGTGCTGGAGGAGATTTCGGAGCTGGCCGCGGCGGGAGCGGCGACCGTGGTGGGCGCGATGTTCACCGACGGCTGGGAGGCGGCCCGGACGGGCTTCGTGCGGCTGTTCCGGCGCGGCGGGCAGGGCCAGGAGACGGCCGTCGAGGCGCAGTTGACCTCCGGCGCGGAGCTGGTGCAGCGGGCCGAGGACATCGACGCGGCGCGCCAGAGCCTGGAGCCGTTGTGGCGGTACCAGCTGGCGGAGCTCCTGCGCCGTCACCCCGAGGCGATGGCGGAGCTGACCACCTGGGTGGAGCAGAGCCGGGCCGCCCGGGCCCAGGCGCTGCCGGCGGTGGTCCAGAACGTGGAGGCCCGGGACAACAGCCGGGTCAACGCCGTCGTCCACGGCAATGTCGTCGTGCACGAGGCCGCGCCCGCCGGCGACGACTCATGACGCCGGCCGGCAACGCCTCGTGATCCCCGGCCACGAAGCCTCATGACCCCCGCCGCCGACCCGGAGCCGTCCGGCGGCGGGAACCCCGGCGAACGGATCCGGAGCGGGCACCACACCGTCGAGCAGAGGATCACGGTCGCCGCCGGCTACGGCTACGGGGTGGTCGGCGCCGACCTCCACGTCTTCGGCGACGGCCTGCCCCTCTACCTGCTGGAGAACTACCGCCCCGCCGGCCGGGAGGACCCCGACCGGCTGGCCGAACTGCCCAGCCGGATGCTCGACGCCCGCTTCGCCGTGGTCGCCTTCACCGGCCGGGCCGGGGAACTGCGGCAGCTGGAGCAGTGGCGCGACGGCCGGCCGCGGCTGGTCCTGCGCTGGCTGCACGCCCCCGGCGGCCAGGGCAAGACCCGCCTCGCCCGCCACTTCGCGCAGGAGTCGCTCGCGGCGGGCTGGAAGGTGCTGACGGCCGTCCACGGGCCGGGCTCGGTGCTGACGCCGGGCCGGAGCGAGGACCTGCGCCCGGACGGCTCCGCCGGGCTGCTCCTGATCGTGGACTACGCCGACCGCTGGCCGCAGTCCCACCTGACCTGGCTCCTGAGCAACGCCCTGCTGCACCGGCCCGAGGTGCCCACCCGGGTGCTCCTGCTGGCCCGTACGCTCGACCCCTGGCCCCCGCTGCGCGCCGCCCTGGCCGAGCGCCGGGCCGAGCTGTCGAGCCAGCGGCTGGAACCGCTCGGGCAGGAGTCCGGGCAGCGCGCCGAGATGTTCGCGGCGGCCCGGACGGCCTTCGCCGCCCGCTACGGGATGGCGGACCCCTCGGCCGTCCTGCCCCCGGGCCCGCTGGAGTCCGCCGAGTACGGTCTGACGCTCGCCGTCCACATGGCCGCTCTCGTCGCCGTCGACGCCCACCGCCGCGGCCGCCGGCCGCCGTCGGACCCGGCAGGGCTGACCGGCTACCTCCTGGACCGGGAACAGCTGCACTGGGCGCGGCTGGCCGGCGACGGCACCCATGAACTCGGTCCCGCCCGCAGGACCCTCCGCACCCGGCCCGCCGTGATGTACCGGGCCGTCTTCACCGCGGCCCTCACCGGGGCGATGGGCCGGTCGGCCGGCGCCGGGGTGCTCGCGGCGCAACGGCTCCCGCCGTCACCGGAACAGGTCCTCGCCGACCACGCCGCCTGCTACCCGCCCGCCGATCCCGCCCGGGACACCGTCCTGGAACCCCTCTACCCCGACCGCCTCGCCGAGGACCTCCTCGCCCTGACCCTCCCGGGGCACCCGGCCGACTACCCGGCCCAGGACTGGGCCCCC
Organism: Kitasatospora sp. NPDC089509; assembly: GCF_044749365.1. Lineage (NCBI taxonomy): Bacteria > Bacillati > Actinomycetota > Actinomycetes > Kitasatosporales > Streptomycetaceae > Kitasatospora > Kitasatospora sp. NPDC089509. The sequence continues at coordinate 8,673 of NZ_JBIVHS010000024.1, forward strand.
GCCACGGCCGCACTCCTGCTGCGCGCCGCCGACGGCGCCCCGCCGCCGTGGACCCCGCGCGCGATCGCCTTCCTGGCCGCCGCCGCGGCCAGATGGCCGCACCTGGGGCCCGGGTACCTGTTCCCGCTGCTCCTGCGCGAGCCGCGGCTCGCGCTCGCGGCGGGCAGCGCCGCCCTGACCGCCCTGGCCGGGATACCGGACGTGGGCATCGACGTCCTGGAAGCCGTCGCCGTCCACTTCCCCGGACGGGACACCGGCGACCTGGCCGTCGGCGTCGCCGCCGTGACCCGAGGCCTCGCCGAACGGCAACTCGCCCGCACCCAGGACCCGGCCCACCGCGCCCAGATCCTGTTCGACCTCGGGGGGAAACTGGCCTCCGCCGGACAGTACGAGGCCTCGGCGGAGGCGAGCGGTGCGGCCGCCGCCCTCTACCGGCAGCTGACGACGGCCCGACCGGTGGCAGGGCCGTCGGCAGCCCCGGGCGGTGCCCTGCGCCGCTCCAGGGGCGAACCGGCCTTCCTGCGGCTGATCATGCGGCGGAAGGCGGCAGCGGCACTCGGGGAACGCCGAGAGCTCCAGGAGGCACAGGGCCTGGCCGTCGGACTGGCCTACTCCCTGGTCAACCTCAGCACCGCCCTCGCCCGGCTGGGCCGGTGGGAGGAGGCCGCGAACGCGTCCCACGAGGCCGTCGCCGCCATCCGGGCGACCTTCCGGCCCGAGGAGGCACTGCGCGCGGACGTCGGGCTGGGCGGCGCACTCGTGAGCCTCGCCGTCGCCCTCGGCGGGCTGGGGCGCTACCCGCAGGAACTGGACGTCCTGCGGGAGGCGGTGGACGTGCTGCGCCACCAGGCCCGCAAGGGCAGCCCTCCGGCCGCCCGCGCCCGGCTGGCCAACGCGCTCAGCAACCACGGTGTCCTCCTGGGGCGTTCGGCCAGGAAGGGCGAGGCGCTCAAGGCCACCGAGGAGGCGGTGCGCATCCAGCGCGCCCTGGCCCGGGACGATCCGTCGGCCCACGCGTCCGACCTGGCCGCCTACCTCAACAACCTCGGCCGCCGCCGGGCGGACGTCGGCGACCGGCCGAACGCGGTGCGGGCCACCGAGGAGGCCGTCGGGCTGCTGCGCCGCCTGGCGGAGGTCAACCCCGCGGTCCACCGGCCGCAGCTCGCCCGGGCCCTCGGCAACCTCGCCCAGCAGCGGGCCGGGGACACCCCGGGCGCCCTGGCGGCGGCGGAGGAGGCCGTCCGGATCCTGCGCGAGCAGGCCGCCGGCGCTCCCGAAGCCCGGCCCGGCCTGGCCACCTCCCTCGCCACGCTCGCCGGCAGGCTGTCCGAGGCGGGCCGGCACCACGAGGCGGTGGCGGCGGCGGAGGAGGCCGTCACCCTGCTGCGGCCCGCCGCCGAGGCCGATCCGGCGGTGCTGAACCTCGAACTCGCCATCGCCCTGGGGGTCCTGGCCCAGGTGAGGGCCAACGCCTGCGCGGACACGGCAGGGATCGGTGCGGCCCGGGAGGCCCTGGTGGAGGCGGAGGCCGTCCTCGCCCGGGCGGCCACCACGACCCCGGCGCCCGCCGCCGAGGTCCGCAGGCAGCTCCAGGCGCTCAAGGAACGGCTGGCGGCCCGTGACGGTCGAGAGCGGTGAGCGGCCCGTGGACCGGACAGGTCGGCGCGGGCAGGACCCTGCGGTACGCCTTCCGGTCCGCCAGCCGTACCCGCCACGGCCCGTCGGACGACTCGCGCTTGAGGATGACGTGCCGGTTGTCGCCCTCGCCCAGGTGGAAGCGGTACTCGGCGACCGCCGGTGCGTCCTCGCCCACGATCCGCCGCACCTGGTCCTCGACGAAGCAGAACAGGCACACCGACCCGCCCAGCGTCGCCGAGAACTGCCGGAACCGCGGCCGGGTGACGACGACGAAGACCGCCCCGGTGTGGCCGACCATCAGGCCGATCGACTGCGGCCCGTCGAACCGGGCCGCCTCCTGCACGAAGTGACTCAGCCGCAACGGCTCCACCACCGGGGCCCGGAGCCTGCCGACCAGCAGCGCGAGGACCGTGTAGACCGCGCTGACCCCCAGATCGACGCAGAACGCCACGACGAACCAGTCCGGCCCCCGGACCAGCGCCTGCCACAGCCACAGACCGGCCACCACCACCAGGACCCCGACCCCGGCCAGGCGCACCGGCGGGGAGAACACCGCCCGGAACGCCCTCGGCAGGACGACCAGAGCCACCACATCAGCGCCCACCAGAACCGCGCCGACCACCGCCCCCACGTTCAACTGGCCTCATCCCCAGCCCACTTGTCGCCCCCGGCAGAACCATGCTCCCACCCCCACCCACCACAGCCCAGCCCTTCGCCCCCGAACTTCGCGGGCCACACGGCTCGGTCAGTACAGAGAGGGGAGCACCCGGGCCACTGCTTCGTGGAACCGGATCTGCAGCAGCTCGAACTGCCTACTGGCCTGCCTGCACTTCTCCACGCCCTTCGCCCACACCGACTCGCCCGCAACGGTTCGCAGTTCCGTGGCGAGCGCTCGAATCTCATCGTCGAGTGAGGGAGCCGAGCGCGACACCGACGAACCCGAACACAGCGTCTGAAGCCACGTCCATGCCCCCTGCCCCGAGTGGCCGAGCCGTTCGTACCACCGTGGTCATGTCTCGACACCCAGCCGGTTCGGCGAGCACGTCAACGTCCGGTTGAGGAACGCCGATCGGTCACCGGCCCCGGCCCGGCGCACGAGTGGCCGGGCCGGGGCCGGGAGCGTCGGGCGGCCTACGGGAGGATCGGGCCGATCGAGACCCAGGTGTTGTAGATGCGGCCGCTGGCGCAGTTGGCGGTGGCCGTGCCGTCGCCGAGCATCAGCTTGCTGTAGACGGTGACGCCGGACTGGCACTGGGCCGCCACGGACCAGGCCCGCCGCGGTTCGAGGCCGGAACAGACGCCGACGCCGAACGGGCCCGAGGCGTAGGCCGTGCACTGGCCCGTGGTCGGAGTGGTGTCGGCGCCCTTGGCCTGGGCGACGGCCGGTGCGGTCAGTGCGGCGGTGGCGGCGAGGAGCGAGGTCAGGAGCAGTGTCGAGGTGCGGCGCATCGAGGGGCCCTTCCGGGGGTGGGTGTGGCACGACAGGCCTGAGGTCCCGGCAGGCGGAGCACTCCCTGCCAGTTGCGCGAAGCGAGGGAATCCTGGGGGGAATGTGTGATGGTCGTCAATGACGAGGGGCCCGGCACAGGCGAGTTTCCGTCACGGAGCCGCACCCGGCCGGGCGCCGGTTCGCGGCACGGGCGATGCGTGAGGAAGCACCCCTCGGCCGCAGCGGTGGAGCCGTGGGTCCGGGCGGAGCGTCCCGCCCTGTACGCATGAGCGCAGCCCCCGGGTTGCGGCGATGGCCTATGACCTGGATCACTTGGGCGGGCTGCGACCTGCCGCGCATCGTCAGGCGTACAGGGGCAGCTGGCATCAACCGGACGCCCGCAGGAAAGGACACGGATTCATGCGCATCCGCCCGATCATGCTCATCGCCGCCACCGCCACCGCCGCAGCCATCGCGACGGCGGGGGGAATGGCCACTGCCGCAACCGGTACCCCGACGGCCGCGCCCACGGCCACCCCCACGGCCCACAGCGGGCCCGCCGACGCGCCCGCCGCCAAGGCTGACGGCTCCGGCGCGGCCGGCGCCGCGGCGGTTTCCGGCAGCCGCCCGTCCGCTGCCCCCGCGCCTGCCGCCCCGTCCGCTTCCACCGTCATCAGCACGGCGACGACCCCGATCGAGGCCGGGGCGGTCGCCAAGATCCTGGCCTCCTGCCTGGGCGCGGAGGCGTCGCAGTTCCACCCGGTGATCGCGGTGCGCACCCCCGTCGCGTCCTCGGACACCGACGGTGTGGTCGTCGCCGTCAACTCGGCCAAGCAGTACGTGCAGTGCGAGTCGAAGGGCGACAAGGGCACCAGCATGTCCTCCCCGGCGACGTTCATCAACGACCGCCTGTGGGGCGTCGGTCACCGGATCTCGTTCTTCGACAGCTTCAGCGCTCCGGCCGGTGCCGGGAAGTCCCTCTCGTTGGGTGCCGGGCACTACACCGCCGAGGTCGCCAAGGTCACCATCAGCTACGGCGACAACCCGACCCAGTACCCGGCCGTCATGGCGGGGGGCGCGTTCGCCTACGCGGCCGCCGTCACGGGCAGCCCCAGCGGCTCCCCGACCCCCTACGTCCACGCCTTCAACGCGGACGGCAAGGAGATCTACAACCAGAAGACCCAGCCCAACGTCAAGGGCGTCGCCAACTAGGCCTCACGCTTAGGCACCGTCTCCAGTCGGAGGCGGCCCCGCCCCGGACCGGGCCACGGCTCGGTCCGGGGCGGGGCCATGAAGGAGGTGCCGCGGTGGGGCGAGGACCGGGTGGGCACCGCGTCGGTGCGGGTGCCGGAGGCGCAGACCGCGGCCCGGTCCCTGAGGGGTAGGCCCGCCCGGGACGAAGAGGGCCGGACCGCGTGGGCGGCCCGGCCTTCCGGGAGCAGGATCGGAAGCCGGGGTGCTACGAGGCTCCCGCGGTCCGCCGCTGGCGCCAGTGGCCGACGGCGCTCAGGGCGGCGACCAGGGCGCCGGCCGCGTAGAGCTGGTCGCGGTTGGCGGGGCTGGTGGTCATCAGGGCCAGGAGGGCGACCACGGCGGCGATGGCGACCCAGGTCAGGTACGGGTAGGCCCACATGCGGACGGTGAGCAGCTCGGGGCTCTCGCGCTCGACGCGGCGGCGCATGCGCAGCTGGGCGATGCCGATGAAGAGCCAGACCACCAGGACGGCCACGCCGGTGGAGTTCAGCAGCCAGAGGAAGACGGTGTCCGGCCAGACGTAGCCGGCCAGTACGGCGGCGAAGCCGAAGCCGCAGGAGGCCAGCACGCTCCGGCGCGGGACGCCGCCGGTGACCTTGGCGAGCGCGCGGGGACCCAGGCCGCGGGCGACCAGCGAGTAGCCCATCCGGGAGGCGCTGTAGATGTTGGCGTTCATCGCGCTCAGCAGGGCGATCAGCACCACGACCTTCATGGCCAGGGCGGCGCCGGGGACGTTGAGCAGCTGCAGCACCGTGACGTAGGGGCCCAGCTCGACCACGTCGGGGTTGTTCCAGGGCACCAGGGTGACCGCCAGGGCCATCGTGCCGATGTAGAAGACGGCGATCCGCCAGACCGCGGTGCGCACGGCGTTGGCGACGTCGCGGCGCGGGTTGTCGGACTCGGCGGCCGCGATGGTGACGGCCTCCAGGCCGCCGTAGGCGAAGACCGCGGGCAGCAGGCCGGTGATCAGTCCGCTGGTGCCGTGCGGCAGGAAGCCGCCGTGGCCGGTCAGGTTGGCGGTGCCGGGGGCGTGGCCGATGACACCGGTGACGCCCAGGACGCCCAGGGCCAGGAAGGCGACGATCGCGGCGATCTTGACGGCGGCGAACCAGAACTCGAACTCGCCGAAGTTCTTCACGGCGGTCAGGTTGCCGGCGCAGAAGAAGGCCATGAAGATGCCGACCCAGACGAAGGCCGGAACCCCGGTGATCCAGGAGTGCATGAGCGCGCCGGCGGCGGTGGCCTCGACGGCGACGGCGACGCCGACCATCACCCAGTACATCCAGCCCGTGGTCAGGCCCGCCCAGAGGCCGATCTCGCGCTCGGCGTGCACCGAGAAGGAACCGGAGGCCGGGTGCACGGCGGACATCTCGCCCAGCATCCGCATGACCAGCATCACCAGCAGACCGGCGGCGACGAACGCCAGGATGATGCCGGGGCCGGCCACCGCGATGCCCGCGCCGGAGCCCACGAAGAGCCCGGCGCCGATGACGCCGCCGAGGGCGATCATCGAGAGGTGGCGCTGCTTGAGGCCGTGGCCCAGTTGTGGGGCGGCCGGGGCCTCGGGGGCTTTCGGTGGCGTGGTGGTGCTCATCGGGGATCCATTCGTACGACGGACGACTCGTGCGGCGGTGCGGGAGGGGCGGGGGCATCGCGACATGCCGGCGGGCGGGGCTGCGGGCTGCGGGTACATGGCCGGGAGGAAGGATAGACGGGTTTGCCCGGAAAGTGCTTCCAAGTCTTTCCCGACGACCGTCACGGAGTGGAAGAATCTTCCCCATGGACGACGTGGACCGGAGAATCCTTGCCGAACTGCAGCGCGACGGGCGGCAGACCCTCACCGAGCTCGCCGAGCGGGTCCGGCTGAGCGTGTCCCCCTGCCACCGCCGGCTCCGGGCCCTGGAGCGTTCGGGTGCGATCGCCGGCTACCACGCCCGGCTCGACGCCGCCGCCCTCGGCCTGACCTTCGAGTCACTGGTCTTCGTCACCATGCGGTACGAGGACCGCGAGACCGTCGCGGCCTTCGAACGGGCCGTGGTCGACATCCCCAACGTCCTCCAGGCCCAGCGGCTGTTCGGCGACCCCGACTACCTCCTGCGCGTCGTCGCCCGCGACCTGCCGGCCTACCGCGAGCTCTACGACGAACGGCTGGCCACCCTGCCCGGCGTCCAGCGCCTGAGTTCCACCATCGTGATGGCGAACGTCGTCGAAGCCCGCTCCCTGCCCCTGTGACGGGCCGAGGCGCCGAGGTCGCCGCGCCGCGACCCGCAGGGACTCCTCAAGCAGGGACCGCGTGGTCTTCCGCTCCGATGGGGGTCTGGCCGACGAGCAATGGCCGAAGGGTCGCTGTCCGTTCGGCCGCCGGTCCCCGATGATGCGTCTGGCGCGACCCGTGGGCATCCGCTCAACCGCGGGCGCCCACGCGCGCCGCGTCGTCGTCCCGTCCTCAGACGAACATCGGAGCCGTCCATGCGCCGTCTCAGCACCGCCGCCGCGACCGCCGCCTTGACCGCGGCTCTCCTCACCGGACCGGGAACGGCCGGACCGGCCCTCGCGGACACCGCGCGCATCCCCGTCATCCTCATCCACGGCCGCAACGCGGACTCCGGCGTCTGGGGCCCCCTCACGGCCTACCTCGTCCAGCAGGGCGTCCCGAAGGAGTCCATCCTCACCTGGGGCTACGACACCTCGCAGTCGACGAACGAGGTCCTGGCCGCCCGGCTGGCCGCGTACGTGGACGCCACCGGCGCCGCCAGGGTGAACATCGTCGCCCACAGCCTGGGCAGCCTGCCGAGCCGCTGGTACGTCAAGTTCGGCGGCGGCAGCCGGAAGGTCGCCAACTGGATCTCCCTCGCCGGGCCCAACCACGGCACCGGCATGGCCTACCTGTGCGCCCTGTGGGACCAGGGTTGCCGGGACATGACGCCCGGTTCGTACGTCGTCAGCCACCTCAACCAGGACACCGAGACCCCGGGCCCCACCCGGTACACGACCATCCGGTCCGGCAGCGACGAGCAGATCACCCCGACCACCAGCACCGCACTGAGCGGCGCCGACAACATCGAGATCGACGGGCTCAGGCACAACGACTTCCTGACCAGCACCGACGTCTTCCGACGGATCGACGACATCCTGGCCCGCTGACGGCGCGCGAACCCGCCGTCGGCACCGCCGGTCCTCCTGGTCGTGCTGCGGGCCCGTTGCCGTCGGTCGGCCCGCCGGCCTCGACGTCCGGCTCGTCCGGCTCGTTCGGCTCGGGGTATGCCGGGCTTGGGTCGCTTGAGTCGCTTGGGTCGCTGCCAGGTGGCCGTCGGGCAACCGCGCTGGGCTGTCGGCGGGTTGACGTTCGGGCCGGCGCCTGGATCACAGCGGTGGTGGGTGGAGTCGGCGGCCGATCGGTTGCCGGTGACGCGGTGTCAGCGCAGTGCGCTCACCGTCCGGGGGAGGCCGAAGTAGGAGGCGAGCGTGCTCTCGAAGTGGGTGAGCGCGCTGACGCCGTCGGGGGAGAACCCGGCCACGAGGATGCCCGCGCCGTGCAGCAGGTCGGACGCCGGGTCGCGGACGTAGAGGCCCCAGGCCGGCTGCCCGTTCGCGTGGGTGGGGAGCATACGGGCGACCGGGCAGGCCGGGTGGGCGTCGGTCGCGTGGAAGAAGCGCGCGATCGCCTCGGTGCCGTGGTACTCGAAGGGCAGCGGCGGCATCCGGACCCAGGCGTCGTCGGTCATCAGCGCGATGAGCTGGTCGACGTCGTCGCCGGTGAAGGCCGCGACGAAGCGGTCGGTCAGCTCCTGCTCCTCCGGGCTGCCCGGGGCGAGTGCGGTCCGGTCGTCGGTGCGGACCGCCTGCATCGTCGCGCGGGCGCGCTTGAGCGCGCTGGTGACGGCGGACTCGGTGAGGTCCAGCAGCTCCGCCGTCTCCGCGGCGCGGTAGCCGAGGACGTCGCGCAGGATGAGTACCGCGCGCTGTGCGGGCGGTAGGACCTGCACGGCGGTGATGAAGGCGAGGGAGACCGCCTCGCGGGACTCGTAGCGGGCCTCGGGGCCGGGGTTCCGGTCGGGCAGGCCGTCGAGGAGGATGTCGGGGTAGGGCTGCAGCCACAGGACCTCGCCCAGACGGGAGGGCTCCGGATGGGTGGCCGCCGCCGGCTGCGCCGGTACGGGACGGCGGCGGGTGGTGCGCAGGGCGTTGAGGCAGCGGTTGGTGGCGATGCGGTGCAGCCACGTCCGGACCGAGGATCGGGCCTCGAAGCCCGCCAGGCCGATCCAGGCCGCCAGCAGGACTTCCTGCAGGGTGTCCTCGGCGTCCTGGAGGGAACCGAGCATGCGGTAGCAGTGCAGCTGCAGTTCGCCGCGGTGCGGTTCGACCAGGGCGGCGAAGGCCTCGCGGTCGCCCGAGCGGGCTCGTTCCAGCAGGTCGTCTGTCATGGTGTGCCTCCTTCACCGCTATCGACACCGGCGAGGCGCGGAACTGGGCGGTCCCACGAGCCCCAGTTTCCGCGCACCGGTGTGTCTGTTCCTGGTGAAAGGCGAATTCCGCCGGACCCGGAACTGATCGGAGCAGTGATCGTGATGCAGGCAGAACCCGTCGCCGAACGGACCGTGCTGGTGACCGGTGCCAACCGCGGCATCGGACGCGCACTGGTCGAGGCGGCCCTGCGGCGGGGCGCGCGACGCGTCTACGCCGCGACGCGGCAGCCCTTCACCCACCCGGACGCGCGCGTCCGGCCGGTGCTCCTGGACGTGACCGACCAGGCGCAGATCGACGCGGTCGCGGAACAGGTCGAGGAGCTGGACCTGCTCGTCAACAACGCGGGACTGGCGATCTTCGACGAGCTGGAGGACCGCGAGGTGCTCGCACGGCACCTCGGCGTCAACTTCTTCGGGACGCACGCCGTCACGCAGGCGTTCACGCCGCACCTGACCCGCTCCCGCGGGGCCCTGGTCAACGTCCTGTCGCTGGCGGCGCTCGCGGCGGTGCCGGGGATGGCGGGCTACTCGGCTTCCAAGGCCGCGGCGTTCGCGCTCACCCAGACCCTGCGTCTGCAGCTCGGCGCCCAGGGGGTGCGCGTCCACGCCGTGCTGGCCGGGCCGGTGGACACCGACATGTCCCGGGACCTCGACATCCCCAAGGCCGCACCGTCCGCCGTCGCGGAGGCGATCCTCGACGGCGTGGCCGCCGGCGACGACGAGATCTTCCCCGACCCGCTGTCGGCGACGCTGTCGCGGGGCTGGCCGACGGGCCCCGTGAAGCTGCTCGAACGCGGGAACGCCGCGTCGGCGGCCGGCCTGCGCTGAGGTCGTCGCTGTCGGTGACCAGAAGCATCCGCAAGTGACCAGGAGTGACGATGCTGCTTGAGAAGAAGAACGCGATCGTCTACGGGGCGGGCGGAGCGGTCGGCAGCGCGGTCGCGCTCGCCTTCGCCCGGGAAGGGGCACAGGTCTTCCTCGCTGGGCGGACGACCGCCACGCTGGAGGGCGTCGCGGGCCGGATCCGCTCGTGCGGCGGCAGGGCCCACCCCGCCGCGGTGGACGTGCTGGACGAGGGCGCCGTCGAAGCCCATGCCGCCACGGTGGTCGAGGTGGCCGGTTCCGTCGACGTGTCGTTCAACGCCGTCAGCCTGCCCCAGACGGGTATTCAGGGCATTCCGCTCGCGGCGTTGTCCGCCGAGGCGTTCGGCCTGCCCGTGGCCACCTACTCGAAGGCCAACTTCCTGACCGCCGGGGCCGCCGCTCGGCGGATGACCGGACAGGGCTCGGGCGTGATCATGATGATCACCGCCAGCCCGTCGCGGACAGCGGTCCCACTGATGGGTGGAATGGCACCGGCGTGGGCGGCGATCGAGGCCCTCTCCCGGGGTCTGGCCGCCGAGCTGGGCCCGTCCGGCGTCCGGGTCGTGTGCCTGAACGCGGCGGGGATGCCGCAGACGCCGCAGATCGCCGAGGTCTACGGCATCCACGCGGAGGCGTACGGCATCAGCCGGGAGGCCTTCGAGGCCCGTGTCGCGGGCCGGACGTTGCGGCAGCGGCTGCCCACGGTCGCGGAGATCGCCGAGGTGGCCGCCTTCGTGGCCTCCGACCGCGCCGGTGCGATGACCGGGGCCATCGCCAACCTCACCGGCGGCCTCGTCGTCGACTGACGGGGAGGCCGTTGACGGGGCGGCCGTCCTGTCACGCCGCTGCGCGTTCGAGCGGCGGCCGACGCCTCAGTTCCGGCCGGCGGACGGCCGGCGGCTGGTAGGCCATGTCGAGCGTGCCCGTGTCCGTGCCCGGCGGCACGATGGCGTCGATCCGGTCCAGGACGTCGTCCGAGAGCGTGACCTCGGCGCCGGCGAGCAGATCGTCCAGGTGCGCCATCGTCCGCGGTCCGAGGAGCGCGGAGGTGACGCCGGGGTGGGCGAGCACGAAGCCCAGCGCCAGATGGGTCAGCGGCAGGCCCGCCTCCTCGGCGAGCGGGATGAGCTGTTCGACGACGTCGAGCCGGCGGTCGTCCTTGAGGTGCTGGAAGCCGTACTGCGAGCGGTGCGTCGCGGCCTCCTGGCCCTTGCGGTAGCGCCCGGTCAGCAGCCCGCCGCCGAGCGGCGACCAGACCAGGGTGCCCATGCCGAACTCCTGCGCCACCGGGAGCACCTCGCGCTCGATGCCCCGGTTGAGGATCGAGTACACCGGCTGCTCGGTACGCGGCCGGGCGAGGCCGCGCCGCTCGGCGACCCAGTGGGCGCGGACGAGCTCGGAGGCCGGCATGGCCGAGGTGCCGAAGGCGCGGATCTTGCCGGATCGCTGCAGGTCGGTGAGAGCCCCTAGCGTCTCCTCGATGTCGGTGTCGGGGTCCGGGCGGTGCACCTGGTAGACGTCGACGTAGTCGGTGTCGAGGCGGCGCAGTGAGTCCTCCAGCGCACGCACCAGCCAGCGCCGGGACGCGCCCCGGTGGTTCGGCTCGTCGCCCATCGGGTTCCCGGCCTTCGTGGCGAGCACGACGTCGGCCCGACGGCCCTTCAGCGCACGGCCGACGATCTCCTCCGACTCGCCCTGCGCGTAGATGTCGGCTGTGTCGATGAGGTTGATGCCGGCGTCCAGGGCCCGGTGGATGATGCGGAGGCAGTCGTCGTGGTCGGGGTTGCCGAGGGCGCCGAACATCATGGCGCCGAGAGCGTAGGGGCTCACCTTGATCCCGGTCTTGCCGAGGCCGCGGTAACGCATGGTTCCTCCTGAGGTCCGTCTGCGGGGTGCTGCTACCAGCCTGCCGGGGAAGGGGCGGACGATGAATAGTTGTGAGTCCCGATTTTTTGAGCGAGAGTACGGGCATGACCCCTGACCGGTTCTCCGAAGCACTCGATCTGGTCGAGGTCCGCGGTGTCCTCACCGGTGGCATCGCGGCCCGCGGCGGATGGCGGGGCCGCGGACCGCTCTCCGAGCCGGTCAAGTTCTTCGCGCTCGTCAGCGGTCGGGCCCGCCTGAGCACCGACGGGATCGACGAACCGGTCGACCTCGCGGCGGGAGACGTGGCGATCCTCACCGGCCGCTCGTGGGTCGCGCTGGAGGCCGGCCCGGAACCCCGCCGGGAGGTGCAGCCGGAGTCCGACTTCTCCACCGACCGCTTCGCGCGCTCCGACCGCGACGCCGACGACATCGTGATCGGCGGCTGCGTCAGTCTGAACGAGGCCGGAAGAACGCTCCTCCTCGAATCACTGCCGCCGCTGGCCCACATCAGGTCATCGGGCCACGACGACCGGCTCCTCGCGGCCCTGCTGCGTCTCTTCGACGAGGCGACCGCGCAGCGGCTCGGCTCGGCCTTCGCGATCCGGCAGCACGGCCAGCTCTTCCTGCTGGAGCTGCTGCGGTCCTACGTCGACCAGTGCCCGCTGCCGTCCGGCTGGCTGCGGCTGCTCGTCGACGAGCGCCTCCGTCCCGCCCTCGACCTGCTGCACGGCCACCCCGGGCGGGCCTGGGGACTCCCGGAGTTGGCGCGGGCCGCCGCGATGTCCCGGACGACCTTCGCCGAGCGGTTCCGGGAGACGGCCGGTGTGCCACCGCTGACCTACCTGGGACGGTGGCGCATGCTGCTCGCCCAGCGTGCGCTGCGGGACGGCGACACCCGGGTCGCGGCGCTCGCCGAGGAGTTGGGCTACGGCTCGGAGAGCGCCTTCAGCACGGCTTTCAAACGGGTCGTCGGCGAGTCGCCGCTGCGCTACCGGGCCCGCGTGCGACAGGACGTCACCGGCCGCGTCCGGATCGGGACGCCGTGACGAGCCGGTCGTGCAGGGTCGGGTCGGGTCGGCCGGGTCGGGTCGGCCGGGTCAGGTGAACGGCAGGAGCATGAGCGGCGCCGTGGTGGGGTGCGCGGAGCCGCCCGCGGGTTCGACGGTCACGCCGACACCGCCCGCCCCGTCCGGCGTCCCGGTCAGCAGCAGGACGCCGTCGCCGGTGGGCAGCAGACCGGCCGGGCGCATCGTCCCCGCGTCGTCGAACCACAGCTCGTAGGTGGTGCCGGCGGCAGGCGTGGGCAGGCCGGCGGCCAGGAAGCCGGCCTGACCGCGGCTGCTCGACCACACGACCGTGCCCGCACCGACCCCGCCGGCGCCGGTGCCGGTGGCGGTACGGGCGTCGGGCGCGGTGAGCAGGCCGACGAAGCGGTCCTGCTGCTGCTGGAGCGCCGCGGCGCGGGCCCGGGCCCGCTCGGCCTGCTGGTGCTGCTGCACGGCCACGCCGCCCGCGCCGACGGCCGACGCCAGGCAGGCGGCGAGGGCGAGCTTCGCCCAGCCCCTGGCGAGCCGGTCGCGCGGGCGCCCCGGGGCGGGAGCGGTGCGCGGGGCCTCCTGACGCAGCGTCGGCAGCGCGGCCATCACCTGGGCCTTCAGGGCCGGCGGCGGGAGCACGGCTTGGGCGGCGCCCAGCCGGGCGAGGGTGGCGGCGAACTCGGCGACCTCCTGGACGCAGGCCGGGCAGCCGGCCAGGTGGCGTTCGAACTCGGCGCTCTCGGCCGGGTCGAGGGCGTGGGCGGCGTAGGCGCCGGTCAGGGTGTGCAGGTCGGCGGCGCTCATGCTCCTACCCCCAGGCAGTCGCGCAGGCGGATCAGTCCGTCGCGCATGCGGGTCTTGACGGTGCCCAGCGGGGCGCCGAGGACCTCGGCGACCTGGGGGTAGGTGTAGCCGCGGTAGTACGCCAGCGTCAACGCCTCGCGCTGGAGCTCCGTCAGCGTCCTCATGCACCGCCGCACCTGCTCACGCTCCAGCCGGCCCTCGACCTGCTCGGCGACGTCGTCGAACGCCGGGGCGTGCGAGGCGGCCGCCGCGCGCTGATCACGGTCGGCAGCGGCCTGCACGGACCGGACCCGGTCCACCGCGCGGCGGTGCGCGATGGTCAGGACCCATGCCATGACCTCCCCGCGCTCGGCCTGGTAGCGGGCGGCGGTGCGCCACACCTCCAGCAGCACCTCCTGGGCGACCTCCTCGGACTGCGCGGGGTCCCGCAGCACCCGGCGCACCAGGCCCAGCACCGGACCGGCCACCGTGTCGTACAGGCGGGAGAACGCGTCCTGGTCACCGCGGGCGACCCCAGCCAGGAGGTCCTTGAGCTCCGGGCCCGGCCGTCCGGGGCCGGACAGGTGGACGACGGTGCTCATCCGGCCGCCCCCCGGGGGCAGTGGCTGGGCAGCGGGCCCCACCGACGGACGACGGGCATCACGGGCCTCCCCACGACCCGGCCGGGACGCGGGAGCACCGGCCGGGTGAACAGAACTACTGACACATGGTCTTCGGGCCCACGGGGCTTCCGGATTGGCGGTGCCGTCGCCGGTTCACCGCCGCGGGGACGACCACGGGGACAATGGGTACCGCCGAACGCGCCGCGGCACCGTGCGGACGCCCCTCCTCGGTGCCCCCACCCCCGCCCGGGCCCCCACCCGGGCCCCGGAAAAGTCGCACCCATCCGGCTCACCACGTGCGCCGAATCGGGGGTGTGAGCAACGACGCATCCCCGCCACCGCCGCCGCCCGGGCCTCCGCGGGCCCGGAGCCCATGGGCCCGGATCCGCCGGGTCGGCGCGGGGGTTGTCACCGGGTGGGCCGCCGCGGTGGCCGCGCTCGGCGCCGGTGAACTGGCCGCCGCCTTCGCCGGGCCCGACGCCGCGCCGGTCATCGCGGTCGGCTCCACGGCCATCGACCTGACGCCCACTCCGCTGAAGGAGTACGCGATCCGCACGTTCGGCACCGACGACAAGCCGGTGCTGCTCGGCGGGATCTACCTGACGACGGCCCTGCTCGCCGCGCTCACCGGCGTGCTCGCCGCCCGCCGCCCCGCGCTCGGGGCGGGCATCTTCGCGGCCTTCGGGCTGCTCGGCTCCTGGGCCGCCCTCTCCCGGCCCGCAGCCGGCGCCGCCGATGCCGCTCCCGCCCTCGCCGCAGGCCTGACCGGTGCGGCAACCCTCCTCCTCCTGGCCCGCACGCTCCGCGCGGCCACGACCGTGGCCCCGGCCACGCTCCCGGCCACTGTCCCGGCCACGACCCCAACGGCCTCCGGCGGCTCGCCGTCCGACAGCCTGGCGACCGAGAACGGGCCCGCCGAGCCCGGCAGCGGGTCCACGCACACCTCCCGCCGGACCGTGCTCGCCGCCACCGGCGGGACGATCGCCCTCGGCGCGCTCGCCGGCATCGGCGGCCGCGTCCTGTCCGACCGCCGCTATGACAGCGGCGCGGCCCGCGACGCGGTGCGCATCCCCCCGGCCGCCCGGCCGCTGCCACCGCCGCCCGCCGCGGCACACCCGAAGATCCCGGGCCTGTCCCCGTTCGTCACCCCCAACGCCGACTTCTACCGGGTCGACACCGCACTCACCCTGCCCCGCATCGATCCCCGGCGCTGGACCCTGCGTATCCACGGCCTGGTCGACCGCCCCCTCCTCCTCACCTTCGACGACCTCCTGCGCGAACCGCTGGAGGAGCTCGACCACACCTTGTCCTGCGTGTCGAACGAGGTCGGCGGCCCCTACGTCGGAACCACCCGCTGGCTCGGCGCAGCCCTGCCCGACCTGCTGCGCCGGGCGGGCGTGCGACCCGGCGCCGACCAGCTCGTCGGCCGCTCCCAGGACGGCATGACCATCGGCACCCCGCTCGCATCGGTCCTGGACGGGCGCCGCGCGCTGCTGGCCGTCGCGATGAACGGCGAAGCCCTGCCCGTCGCGCACGGCTTCCCGTGCCGCAGTGTCGTCCCCGGCTTCTACGGCTACGCCTCCGCCACCAAGTGGCTCGTCGACCTGGACGTCACCACCTTCGCCGCCTACGACCCCTACTGGGTGCAGCGGGGCTGGGACCGCACCGGCACGGTGCGCACCGCCTCGCGCATCGAGGTCCCGGCCCCGTTCGCCCGGGTGCCCGCCGGAGACATCACCGTCGCCGGCACCGCCTGGGCGACCCACCGCGGCATCGCCGCCGTCGAGGTGCGTTTCGACGGCGGGCCCTGGCAGGAGGCCCTGCTCGCCCCCGACACCGGGCCCGATCTGTGGCGGCAGTGGTTCCACCCCTGGACCGGGGCCGCCCCCGGCACCCACCGGATCGAGGTCCGTGCCACCGACACCACCGGAGCCGTCCAGACCCAGAACCGCGCAGCCCCCTACCCGGCCGGCGCCACCGGCTGGCACAGCACCGTCGTCACCGTCACCTGAGCCGTCCAGGCCACCCGAGCCACCTGAACCACCCGAACCACCCGAACCACCTGAACCACCCGGACCACCTGAACCACCACCCCGACTGGCCCGCGCATCCGCGCCGACCCGTGCGGCCCGCCCGACGGGCCGGACCGTCACCACCGCACCGAGGAGATCACCGTCATGACCGTCACCACCCGCCGCCGCACCCCCGCCGTCGCCCTCGCCGCAGCCGCGGCCCTCGCCCTCACCCTGGGAGCGTGCAGCAGCAACTCCGGATCCTCGACCGCCTCCAGGACCGCCGCCGCGGCGCCGTCCGAGGCCGCCGCGCCCGTCACGGCGTCCGACGCGCCGATGAGCGACCAGCCCTTCGGGACCGCCTGCGCGGCCGTGCCCAAGGACGGCGCCGGTTCCTTCACCGGTATGGCCAAGGACCCGGTAGCCACCGCCGCCTCCAACAACCCGCTGCTGTCCACCCTGGTCACCGCCGTCAAGCAGGCCGGCCTCGTCGACACCCTCAACTCGGCGCAGAACATCACCGTCTTCGCCCCGACCAACGACGCCTTCGACAAGATCCCCAAGGCCACCCTCGACGCCGTCCTCGCCGACAAGGACAAGCTCGCCAAGCTCCTCACCTACCACGTCGTCCCCCAGCGCCTGGCCCCCACCGACCTCACCGGCGCCCACAAGACCCTGGAGACCGGCAACCTCACCGTCACCGGCGCCACCCCCGACTTCACCGTCAACAACAGCGCCCAGGTCCTGTGCGGCAACGTCCGGACGGCCAACGCCACCGTCTACATCGTCGACACCGTCCTGATGCCCGCCGCCTGACCGGCACCGGCCCACTGACCGCGGTCCCCGGCCCCACCCCCCCGGGCCGGGGACCGCACCCGGACGGGCCCACGGTTCAGACGTCGGCGCCGAGGAGCTCCAGGAGGTCGAACTCCCCGCGGACGCGGTCGATGTCGGCTCTGAGGAACGCTCCCGCCCGGCGGGCCCGCTCGACATCGGCACCGGTCTCGGAGACCCACTGCAGGACGCGCGCGGCGGCGAAGACGTAGGAGATCACCCGGCCGGCCAGGACCAGGTGCTCCTGGGCGAGTTCACGGTCGAGGAACCGCAGGTCGAGGTCGTGCGCCGAGACGGCCGGCGCGGTCGGCGCCCAGGTGGCCAGGAAGGCGCTGAGGGAGCGGCCGTCCGAACCGGCGAGGCAGTGCTGGGCGAGCTGCTGGCCGAGGAGGTCGTTGGTGCCGTCGAATATGGTGAAGACCCGGGAGTCCAGGAACGCCTGGGCGGCGATGTTGGTCGGCGAGCCGCAGCGGTAGCCCTCACCGCCCGCGAGTTGCTGGTAGTGGTTGGCGGAGCTGACCATCAGCTCGGTGGCCACGATCTTGACGGCCTGGACGGCGGGGAACGCGGGGGTGAGGTCGGACGTGAGGTCCAGCCGGGTCCGGACGTAGTGGTCGAGCGCCGCGCAGACCGTGTGGGCGCTGTCGATGGCCGCGAGCCGGTGGCGGACGAACCCGATCGCCGACAGCGGCGATCTCCCGACGCGACGAGCGTCGGCGTACGCGCGCGCCTCACGGGCGACGCGGCGCAGGAAGCCGCACGCCAGCGCGCCGATCAGGGCCCGCCCCGACAGGTAGACGTCCACCATGGAGCGCAGGTCTCCCGCCCCGACGTCGATGCGCCGGTGTGCGGGGACGAGCGCGTCGATGTCGTTGACCCCGTAGTCGATCACCTTCAGGCCCAGCGCCTCGTACCGCTGCGACGTGTGGAACCCTTCGCCGCGCTCGACGACGAACCACCCGTACTCGCGGTTGCCGTTGCCCTCCCGCTTGGCGACGGCCAGCCACCAGGACGCGGTGGCGCTCAGCGCCTGCCAGTGTTTCCGGCCACGGATGCGGTAGCCGCCCTCGACCTCCTCGAAGGTGGTGGCCAGGCCCGACATGGCCGAGCCGCAGCCGGGCTCGGTGGAGGCGAAACCCGCCGTCGGTGCCGACGGGCCGGCGAACCGGGGCAGCACCTCGCGCTTGGCCTCCTCCCCGGCCCACAGCACGACGGGCCGCAGGGCCAGCCCGGTGACGATCGCCGTGTAGACGGCGACAGCCAGGTTCCGCTCGGCCAGCACCTCGACGACCCGGCACAACTCGACGTGGCTGTCCCGGCCCCCGTACTCGGCCGGCAGCACCGGCAGCAGCACACCCGCCTCCGTCAGCACGGCCCAGTCCTCGGCGGGCAACTCCCGCTGCGGGTAGGTCGCCGCGTCGAACCGCGCGGCGGCCGCCTCGACGCCCGCGATGAACTCCTCCGTCGACAGGGCCACGAGGGACGCGACGGCGTCCGCAGATCCAGTCATGCTCTCCACCCGTTCCAGGACGTCCGACCCGCTGGCCCGGAACCGTTCCTGACGGTCCGCGGCAGCCGCCGGGCGAGCGGCTCGGATGTCGGTCCGGTGATCCTACTGACGGGCGATGGCGCAGTCCCACCTCCTGCTGTGCGCCGAAGGCCTCGGCCCGGCCCGGCCCCGGGGCGTGGCGACGGTTCCAAGCCCCTGCGTGTCCGGCTCGTTTCGCTGGCTGCCCGAGCCCCCGCGATGTAACGTTTCGATCAAGCAGTCGTGGTTCCGAAGTCCTCGCCCGCGGTGACATGCCGTGGGCGTTCTTGCTGTTCGACGCATCTCCGAACCAGGGCGATCACCTCCGGGCCCACACCAGTGGAGCCCGACCGTTTCCCACGAAGGAGAAGCGCATGGCTACCGGCACCGTGAAGTGGTTCAACGCCGAAAAGGGCTTCGGATTCATCGAGCAGGACGGCGGCGGCCCCGACGTCTTCGCCCACTACTCGAACATCGACTCCCAGGGCTTCCGTGAGCTCCAGGAGGGCCAGAAGGTGTCCTTCGACATCGTGCAGGGCCAGAAGGGCCCGCAGGCGGAGCACATCCGCCCCGCCTGACCTCCGGCTCACGCTCGGGCGCCCCGCACGGATCCGCGTGCGGGGCGCCCTTGACGGTGCCGGCCGTGCGCGGCCGGCACCTGCTTGAGGTGCGCGGCCGCACTTCGGCCCTCGTCGCCCGCGCGTTCCGCGCGTCGCCGCGGCCCCTCACTCGGATCGCCCGACAGAGTGGCACGCGAACGAGGCCTGACCCAGGCTGGCCGGAGGTCCCGGCTGCCAGAGGGGTGCGGTGTCGATGTTCGATACGAGCTTTGCGTTCCCGCGCTCCCTGCTGGACCCGGTGACCGGTGCCCGTGGGCGGGTCGCCGTCATCGGGGCCGGCGTGGCAGGCCTGGTGTGCGCGTACGAGCTGCAGCGCCGGGGCTTCGACGTGGTGGTCTACGAGCAGGCGAGCCGGCCCGGCGGACGGGTGCGCACCCACCGCTTCTGGGACGGCACCCACGTCGACCTGGGCGCCATGCGCATCCCCGGCAACCACCACTGCGTGCTGCACTACGTCTCCCGGTTCCGCCTGGAGACCCGCCCTTTCGTCAACGCGAACCCGCGTGCCTACTACCATCTGCGCGGCCGGCGGGTGCGGGTCCAGGCCGTGGCCGGACTGTACCCGGCGTACGCGCTGCGCCCCGGGGAGCGGCAGGCCCCCGCGCCGCTGCTGGACCGTCTGCTCGGCTCGGTGTGGAGCACCCTCAGCCCCGAACAGCAGCACCGCACGCTGGCCGGGTACTGGGACGACCCGGTACTGGAGCGGGCCGCTTCGGTCTCGCTGTGGCAGTTCGTCCACGAGCACCTCTCGCAGGACGCCTGGGACCTGGTCGGACAGGCCAGCGGGCTCGCGCACTACGAGCAGTCCTCGCTGCTGGAGGTGCTGGTCGACTACTTCGGCCTGTTCCACGAGGGGCAGGTCGAGCTGGTGGAGGGATTGGACGCGCTGATCCACGCCTTCGTCCGGGCGCTGGCTCCCGGCACCGTGCGGCTGTCCACCCGGATCGACGAACTGGCGCTGACCGAGGACGGTGTCGAGGTCCGGGGCAGGCGCTTCGGCGCCCGGCTGCGCGAGCACACCGACTACGTGGTGTGCTGCGTCCCGGCCCCCGCACTGGACCGGATCACCGTCACCCCCGGCCTGCCCCACGCGCAACGGCACGCCGTGCGCGGAATCAGCTACGCCAGCAGTACCAAGACCGTGCTGCACCTGACCCGCCGCCGGTGGGAGCTCCAGGACGGCATCCACGGCGGCGGGAGCTTCACCGACCTGCCGATCCAGCAGTGCTGGTACCCCTCGGACAACGCCGTCCAGGTCGAGGACGGCGTCAACGGCGGCACCAGGCGGCACTGGGCCGCCCGCGACCCGCTGCGCTCGGCGGAGCCGACCGCCCTGCTCGGCGCCTACCTGTGGGGGCCGAACGCCCGGCGCCTCACCGCACTGCCGGCCGCGGACCGCGACACCCTGGTGCTGGACTGCCTGGAGAAGCTCCACCCGGGCATCACCATGGACGTGGACGACATCGTGCACTGCGACTGGGACGTCCGGACCGGCACGGGCGGCGGCGCCTTCGCCCACCTGACACCCGGCGAGCACACCCGCTACCTGACCGTCCTCGGCTCCCCGCACCCGGCCCGCGACCCGCGGATCTTCTTCGCCGGAGAGCACCTCTCCGGCGCCCACGCCTGGTGCCAGGGAGCCGCCCGTTCCGCGCTCGACGCCGTCGGCGCCCTGCTCGACCGCGCCGGCCTCCCGACCACCACCCGGGTGGGCCCCGGGTGAGCGAGCGGGAACTCACCCGCGCCGATCTGCGCGCCCCGTTCCGCCCCGCCCGGAGCGAGCAGGTCGGCATCGAGGTCGAATGCGGCCTGCTCCACCCCACCACCGGAGTGGCCGCCCGCTACTACGGGAACGGCGGCGTCCTGGCCGTCCTGGAGGCGGTACTGGCCCGGTGGGGTGGCGAACGGCAGGAAGACGCCGGCCGGCTGACCGGGGTGCTGCGCCCGGACGGCAGCAAGGTCACCCTGGAACACGGCGGACAGATCGAGTACTCCTCCGCGCCCGCCCCCGGCATCGGCCGGGCGGTCGACGACATGCGCGCCGCGCTCGACCAACTCGCCGACGTGGCCGGCCGGTTCGGCCTGGCCCTGCTGCCCGGCGCCAACCTCCCCTTCGACCGCCTGGCCGACGTGCAGTGGGTGCCCATGACCAGGGGCGTCATCATGCGGGAGTACTTCGCCCGGCTCGGTGAGGCGGGCAGCCGAGCCCCGTACGTCATGGCCCAGTCGCTGTCCACCCAGGTCACCCTGGACTACCTCTCGCCCGAGGACTTCACCGAGAAGGTGCGGATGCAGATCGCCGCCGCGCCGGTGGTCTCCGCCCTGCTGGTCAACTCGCCCATCCAGCAAGGGCGTTCGAGCGGCCTGTGGTCCCACCGGTGCTGGTCCTGGCTGCGGATGGACCCGCGCCGCACCGGCGTCCTGCCGCCCGCGGTGCGGCCCGACGTGACCGTGGACGACGTGATCGACTGGGCCCTCGACATCCCCCTCATGCACTACCGCACCCCGGACGGCAGTCACCACCCCGCGCCCGGCCGCACCTTCGGCCAACTCCTGCGGCACGGCTACGACGACGGCTCCAGGCCCACCCCGGCGCACTGGTCCTCCCACCTGGACCAGCTCTGGACCGACACCCGGGTCCGCAACACCCTGGAACTGCGCGCCGCCGACGGTCCGCCGCACCTGCACATCGCCGCCGTCCCGGCCCTGTGGGCGGGGCTCACCTACCACCCCGCAGCCCGCGACGGCGCCTGGGACCTGCTCGGCCACTACACCCTCGCGCAGCGCCGTGCCGCACTCGCCGAACTGCCTGCCCGCGGCCTGGCCACCCGCCTGGGCGGCGATCCCGTCCGCCCGCTGGCCGCCGAACTGCTCCGCCTCGCCCGGGCCGGCCTGTCCGCCCGGGTGGCGGCCGGACTCGAACCGCCGCACGTCCCCGGCTACCTGGACCCGCTGGACGAGATCGTCGCCACCGGCCGCACCTTCGCCGAGCAGTGCCTGCGGCGCTGGGACGGCGAGTTCAACCACGACCCGGCCCGCTACGTCGCCGCCCACCGGGTCTGACGGCGCCCGTGGAGCTGCTGATCGTGGACCTCTCCTGCTCACGCTCTGCGATTCGGCGCGCCTGAACGCCTCTCTCCAGGGCCCCTTGCAGGCCCAGGCGGCCGGAGTGTGGCGCATCCTGGTCGGACCAGGACCACAACTGCGCCGACCGCTGGAGAGCGCCGGCGCCGATGAGGTGTTCGCCGTCCGTCCACCGGCTGCTCCTCGAACCCGTGCATGGTCGGCCTCCGGACCAACTCCCGCTCCATCAAGACGAACTGGGCCACCGACAGGCTCGGAACCCTCGCCGGTCCCGTCGGGCGCAGCGTCTCCGCCCCGCCCTCACGCCAGGACCGCCGCCAACGCTCCACCGGCTGCCACTACCCGACAACCGAACGAGAACCTCAGCAGTTCGGCGGTCATCAGGCAGCCCCGGAGTCCGGTGAAGAGCAGCTGTTGGCGCTCACCCACCGCTCGGCCTGGTGATAGGAGTAGAACCGCAGCGGTTCGGGGCGGGGCGGCAGCGCCTTCACCAACCCGCCGGTCCTGTGGTCCTGGACGACCCAGACCGGGTACGAGGCGCCGTCGCAGGCGTCGGCGGGAACGATCCCGTACCGGTCACTCATCTGCGGGTCACCTGGATGAACCCGCCGGCCTTCTCGATCTCCCCGGCGAACTCGTCGAACTCGCCGTCGATCGGCGAGATCGTGGCCCTGGAGGGAACCAGCACCGCCTCGGCGCCCCGGCCCCTGACCGCCTGCAGCACGGCGAGGAGCAGGTGGCGCTCCTGCGGCGGCTTCCCCGTCTCGTCGTCCACCACGGTCAGGGTCACGTTCCAGCCGAAGGCCAACGCGTACTGCTCACAGCTGCGCATCTCCAACTCGGGGAAGGCGGCACCGGTCCTGGCCAGGTAGATCACCACCTGAAGCCCGTTGATGTCCTGGTGCGCGCGTTCCTGACCGACCTCACCGACCTTCGACTGACAGATCTCCGGGTGTGACCTGTTGTGCATCACCACTTCAGCTCCCTAGAGCACTCAATCAGTGTCCTAGGGCAGAAGGTAGAACATGGAGAAGCACATACAGCGCCAATGTCGGTGCACTAGTGTGCTTCTGAGTGTCCATCACTTCGGCTGAGGAGTCGTGCATGGCCAGCCCCAAGACCTTCACCGCGATCGCCGATCACTACCGGCAGGCGATACTCACCGGCGAACTCTCCTCCGGCGAGAAGCTCCCGACCAACAGGGAGATGTGCCAGCGCTGGAGCGTGGCCGCGGCAACCGTGAGCAGGGCCCTGAACCAGCTGCTGGTGGAAGGGCTCATCAGGACGAGCCCGCGCGGCACCTTCGTGGCGGACGAGGAGACGGCCACCGCGACGGGACGGGACCGCCTGACCATGGTGCAGCGGCTCAGGTCGAGCCTGATGGAGGGCGAGACCAGCCGGGTCACGGCGGCCGAACTGGTGGTTCCCCCGCTGTACGTCCAGGACATCTTCAGCCTGGACCCCGGCGACCAACTCGTCCGGCGCGAGTACGTCGCCGGCCGGGGAAAGACCCGGACCATGCTGGCCGTCGCCTGGTACCCGGCGCACTTCGCCGCCCTGGTGCCCGACCTGCTCTCCACCGCGCCGAGCAAGAACGCTGGGCTCACCGCAAAGGTCCTTGAGGCGTCCGGCCGGACGATCACCCATGCCCGCGACGACCTGCACGCCCGGGAGTGCGACGCCCGCGAGGCATCCGCACTGGGACTTCGCGTGGGTTCCCCGGTACTCGGAGGAGTGCACCGCTGGTCGGACGACGAGGGCGTGATCGAGTTCGGCCTCTGGGTGATCCCGACCCGCGTCACCATCGGCTACGAGTACGGCGCCTGATTCCCTGGCAATCGCAGGAACCGCCCCGGCCTCAGCGGCCGGGCGTTCGTCGCACTGGGCATCCGGCCGAGTGAGCGGAAAGTGGAGGCACTCCTCTGCTCTCCCGATGCGAAACACGCGGCCCCCACGATGACTCATGGCAGAGTTCCGGCTTTCCCCCCGTGGCACCTCCTGTGATCAGCATGGACAGGAGGACCTTGCGAAGATCGACAACCGGGTGGAAAGCTCGGAGCATGCCAACTTTCTCCTCCTACGACGGCACCGAACTGGCCTACCACCTCATCGGTGAGGGCGAGCCGCTGATCTGCCTGCCCGGCGGCGCGATGCGCGCCTCGGAGTACCTCGGCGACTTCGGCGGGCTGTCCGCCCACCGGCAGCTGGTCCTGCTCGACCACCGTGGCACCGGCGATTCGCCCGAGCCCGCCGAGGTCGGGAGCTACCGCTGCGACCGTGTCGTCGAGGACGTCGAGGCCCTGCGCGTGCACCTCGGGCTGGAGAAGGTCGACCTGTTCACCCACTCGGCCGGGGCGAATCTCGGCGTCCTCTACCTGCAGCGCCACCCCGAGCGCGTCGCGAGCCTCGCGCTGATCACGCCGGGGATGCGGGCCGTCGGGATCAAGGTCGACGAGGGCAGCCGCGAGGCCGCGACCTCGCTGCGCAAGGACGAGCCCTGGTACGACGAGGCGATCGGCCCGTTCCGCAGGGACTGGACGGATGTGGGGTCCGACGAGGACGCCGTGCTGGCGGGCCCGTTCTGGTACGGCCGGTGGGGCCAGGCCGAGCAGGAGCACCACGCCGGGCACGCCAGGCAGCTCAACCGCGCCGCCCGCGCGGCGCACTACGCCGAGGGCGCGTTCGACCCCGACGCGACGAGGGCCGCGATCGCGGGCCTTGAGATCCCCGTCCTGATCCTGGTCGGGGAGCTCGACTTCAGCCCCAGTCCGGTGCTCGCGACGCAGCTGGGCGAGCTGTTCGCGGACGGCTGGGTGCAGCTCGTCGTGCAGCCCGGGGCCGGGCACCACCCCTGGCTGGACGACCCGGCCCGGTTCGGTGACGTCGTCACGCGCTGGCTCGCCGGGAGCTGACCGACCCTCCGGTGGATCCCGGCCCGCCGCCGGCCCGGGCCCTCTCGACGCGTGAACGGATACCGGACCCGACGACTTGCACGGAACTCCGGGCGGAGCCGGTTTCTCAGGTCCGGTGTGCCACGCCTGCACACCGGGGTGGTCGTGGTGCTTCGGCCGCCCGGTCAGGAGGTGACGGTCACGGTGGTGGTTTCGGGGTTGCCGCCGTTGCCCTGGTAGACGGTGTCGCCGCTGTAGACGGCGGTGATGGTGTGGGTGCCGGTGGTGTGGAAGGCGGTGACCAGCCCTGCGGCGGCGCAGTTGCCGAGGCCCAGGAACAGCTGTCCGGTGCCGAGGGTCGTGCCGGTGGTGGTGTCGGTGAAGGTGACGGTGCCGGTGGGCCTGGTCGTGGAGCCCGCAGCGGGGCAGACCAGGTCGCTGAGGACGACCGGGGCGGCGACCCGGGTTCGGGAGGGCATCGCGCTCAGACGGGTCGTCACCGGCTTGCCGGGGGTCGTGTAGCTGATGGTGATGCCGGGCGCGGCGCTCGTGAGGGTGGGGCCGGTGCCGCCCGCGGGGACGAGGGATGATCCGCCGCCGCCTCCACCCGCGCTGCCGAACGGAGTTTCCAGGTCGTTGAGGCTGCCACCGCCACCACCGCCGTAGAGGCCGCCACCGCCCGCGCCGCCCGTCCCGGCACCGCCGTTGCCACCGCTGCCGAGCACACCGGGAGCGCCGGCGGTGCCGCCGGTGGCGGTGCCACCCGCGCCCGGCTGGGTGGCGGTGGCTCCGCCGCCCCCCATTCCTCCGTTGCACGCCCCGTTCTGGCCGGCCTGTCCGGCGTCACCGCCCTGGCTCCCCGGGCGGCACGACGAGCTGTAGACCTCGCCCGCTCCGCCGCCGCCCGCGGCCACGATGAGCCGGGAGTCGGTGGTGGTCAGCGCGGTGGTGGCGGGCTGCGTGCGGACGTCGGAGGCTCCGCCTCCTCCTCCGCCGAAGTGGGTGGTGCCGCCGCCGTTGAAGCCGCCGATGCACGGCGAGAACACATAGCAGGCCGACGTGTTGAGCGTCGGTGCGCCACCGACCTCGACGTACAGCGTCTGCCCGGCGCTCAGCCCGCCGAGGGTGCCCGAAACCTGGGCGCCACGGCCCCCGGGCGTGTTGTTGACGCCTTCGAGACCGCCGGATGCGCCGATCGCCGTGACGTCGACCTGGGAGACACCGCTGGGCACGGTGAACGTCTGCTCCGCACCGGTCGAGGCGAACGTACAGGTGGTGGTCGGGCCGGACACCGTGCAGGTGCCCTGCGCATGGGCGCTCCCCGACAAGGCCACCGGTGCCGCGGCGACACAGAACACCCCGGCGGCCAGGGTCAACGCGCGGCCCCGCGAGCTGGTCGAACCGGCACGGCGCGGGGTGCCGGGCGGTCGACGGTCGGCTGCGGACGACAGTGAGGACGTCACGATCCACTCCATGAGGGGGAAGAGGGCCGGTCGGCCCGAGGTCTTCCTGTCACTGTCGATCACATATCCGGGCCCGTGCCCTCGCAGCGGCCTGACACACCGAGGTTTCACACCTGCGGGGCGACGCCGGTGCCCGGTGCCCGTGGTGCCGGCCGGTGCCGGGGGAGGGCGGGGGAGGCGTCCGCGCCGGTGGGTCTCGGAAAGCTGCGGATCAGCAGCAGCGGCTCTGCTGTGGTTCGACGGAACCGACCTGTTCCATGCGCCGGACCTCTTGCTCTGCTACTTCCCAGTAGCCGAGATCGAGGGCCATCGCGGCACGCCCGGCGACGTAGTAGACGTCCTGGCGAATCCGGCAGTCCAGCCCTGGTCGGCGGCACAGGGCCAGGAACCTCACCTCAAGGCTGAGTTCGATGCGTCCCATCTCGTCCCGGACGTGGGTGGGGAGTGCGGCGTGCCGGAGGTCCTTGGCATAGTCACGCGTCTGCCGGTCGGCCTCGTCGGGGCGGGCTTCCGCGGGGCGATACGGGTGATCGGCCCACTCCGTGTCGGCCCACCGGACGAGTTCGTCCAGTCGGTCTGCGGCGGCCGTCAGATCCGGGGGCGAGGCGGAGAGGGCCGCGCCCGCGTCGGCGACCAGTCGGGCGAGACGGTCTCGCGCGCTGTCGTCCCCTGCCACGCACATCGCGATGAAGCCCGACAGCACATCGAGCCTGCGCGACACCTCCGCCCGCTGCCAGACCTCGTACAGTCCCGCCATCCACCGTCCCCCTCTGCTGACCGCGTCTTCGCGCCTTGCACCCTACGACGCGCCCCCATCAGCGGGTCCAACGGTTTTCCCGGGCCTACGATGGGCACTTCGACCAGGGAGCACAGTGGATCTCAGAATGTCAGGGCCGTCTCGGAGGCTCGGAGCGGAAGGCCCGTACGCGGGCATCGGCCTTACGGCCGTGGTTCCCGGTGCCAGCCGAACCGCCACCGGGCGGCGCTCGTGAGCCGTCTCCTCAAGGCCCTGCGGTGGGATGACGACGAGGTTGTCATCAGCCTCTTCGCCGCGGCGCCGTCCGCCGAGCCCGTCGATCTCACCTTCGACATCGACGGGTGTTCACCGGATCGAATCGCCAGGTATCACCTCGAAGGCGACGAGGGCGTCCTGAGCGGCCTTCAGGTGGTCGAGTACGACCTTTCCTTCGGTACGCTGCCGACCCGGCTCGGGCCGTACCTCGAAGCGTGCCTTGGGCAGGTCTGTGAGCGGGGGGCCCGGGTCGCCTGGCTGGGACTCGAAGGCTCGTTCCACTACGACCATCTGCTGACGGGTTCCGTCGCGCGGATGCTCTACGGCGTCGCGGCGCAGGGGCGGCCCACGGTGGTCGTGCTGGACGACGACGAGCGTACCGGCTCTGCCTGGCCGAAGACCCTCGACTCCTACAGGTCCGAGCTGAAGGGCTGACGTCCCGGCTCGACCACGCCGGGCGCCGGACGCTGGGCGTCGGTTCAGTGTCCGCCGGCCCGCCCGCCCCGGTCCAGGACGGCCTCGACCGCGGTGAGGAGTCGTTCGCCCACCCGGTCCACGCTGCCGTTCTGGGCACTGACCTGGGCGCCCTCCAGGAGGAAGGTGATCTCCGCGGCGGCCTCGTCGGGGTCCCGTGCGCCGGCCTTCTCGCACATGCCCGTCAGCCGGCGCAGCTGGGTGGCCTTGTGGTCCTCGATCAGCCGGCGGGCCGGGTGGTCCCGACCGGGCAGGCCGACGGTGGAATTGACGAAGGGGCAGCCCCGCTGCGCGATGTCCGGCAGTCCGTCGGCGACGAATCGCGTCACGGCGAGGACCTGGGCCCGGCCGTCACCGGGGTGCTCGGCCTCCGTGCGGTCGAAGGCGGCCGAGTAGCCCGCCGCGACGATCCTCAGCCACTCCTCGATCAGGGCGTCCTTGGTGGCGAAGTGCCGATACAGGGCCATCTTCGTGGTCTTCGCCCGCTCGGCGATGGCCTGGACCCCGACGGCCCTGATGCCCTCGCGCAGGAAGAGCTCCTCGGCGGCGTCGAGGATGCGCTCACGCGGGGGCAGGCTGGCCACTCTGGTGTCCCGGCCGGGCCTCGGGGGGATGCTCGCCATCTTCGCCTCGCTTCGCTCGCCGTCGTCGGCCTCTTTCCGCCCATGCTACGTTACCGATCAACCCCGAACGATACCGATCGGTATCACGCAGGACCGATCGGACGTCCAAGTGAGGCTGAACATCGTGAAGCTGCACGAATACACCCGGTACGACGCCGTGGGACTGGCCGGACTCGTCGCACGAGGAGAGGTCACCACCGCGGAACTCACCGCCGCGGCCCAGGACGCGATGGCGGCCGTCAATCCCCGCATCAATGCCGTCGTGGAGAACTGGCCGGCCGAGGACGCCCCGAGCCCGGGCAGCACACCGCTCGCCGGTGTCCCGTTCCTCATCAAGGACCTGGCCGTGGCCATGAAGGGCAAGCGTGTCGAACTGGGCAGCCGCCTGGCCGCAGGCAACACGGCAGCGGCGGACTCCTTCCTGATGCGACGGTTCCGGCAGGCCGGCCTGGTGACGCTGGGCCGCACCGCGACCCCCGAGTTCGCCTACAGCACCACCACGGAACCGGTCCGCCACGGAGCGACCCGCAACCCCTGGGACCTCACCAGGACGCCGGGTGGGTCCAGCGGCGGGTCGGCCGCGGCCGTCGCCGCCGGCATCACGCCCCTCGCGCACGCCACCGACGCGGCCGGCTCGATCCGCGTCCCCGCCGCCGGCACGGGGCTGTTCGGCCTCAAGCCCACCCGCGGCCGCGTCTCCATGGGCCCGGACGCCGACGAGGTCTTCAACGGCCTGGCCGTGCACGGCGCCCTCAGCCGGACCGTACGCGACAGCGCGACGCTCCTCGACCTGATCCAGGGCCCCGAAAGCGGCGACCCCTACTGGGCGGCACCTCCCCGACGCCCGTACGCCGAGGAGAGCACCCGCGACCCCGGGCGACTGCGCGTCGGGCTGCTCACCACCCCGTGGAACGGACGCGCCGTGGAGCCGGCCGTGCACGAAGCCACCCTGGCCGCCGCCCGTCTGATGGAGTCGCTCGGCCACCGGGTCGAACCCACCGGCGTGGACCTCGGGGTGAGTTGGGAGGAGTTCGTCCTGGCCAACGCCCGCCTGTGGACGGCGAACCTGGTGACCTGGATCGACGGCTTCGCCGAGCGGTTCGGGCGTCCCGTGGACGGGACGACCGTCGAGCCGGAGATGCTGGCGAGCTACGCCTGGGGACGCCGGGTGAGCGGCGCGGAGTTCGTGCGGGCCCTCGACGTGCGCAACCGGGTCGCCCGGTCGATCGGCGCGCACTTCGACCGGCACGACGTCCTGCTGACGCCCACCCTCCCCGAACTCCCCGTGGTCATAGGCACCTACCACCACGGCGCGGAGGGCGCGGACGGCCGGGGCTGGCTGGAGCACCTGTTCCACCGGTCGCCGTTCACCGCACCCTTCAACGTCGCCGGCACCCCCGCCATGTCGGTGCCGCTCGCGGCCGATCCGGCCACCGGCCTGCCCATCGGCATCCAGTTCGCCGCCGGGTACGGCCGCGAGGACGTCCTGTTCCGCCTCGCCGGGCAACTGGAGAACGCCGCTCCCTGGGCGCAGCGCACGCCCCCGGTCTGGGCGGGCGCCCTCCCGGCCGCCTGAACTCCCGTCCGGTTATGGAGTGTTCGGCCCAGTGAGGTCGCGCTACGGCCGCGCCGGACGGCACCCCCCGATCGAGGGGGGTTCCGCGACGCCCTCAAACCAACTGCGCCAGGCCCTCGGTGGCGATCCGCTCGAACACGGTGGGGTCGGTCGCGAACTGCGAGTCCGGGACGGGCCAGTGCACGACCAGTTCGGTGATCCCCAACTCCCGGTACGTACCCGCCCATTGGACGAAGGCGTCGAGTGACGCGAGCGGGCGTTCGCCGGTGAAGCCCTGGAGGAGCAGCCTGTCGAGCGAGCCCGGGTCGCGACCCTCGGCCTCGCAGGCGGCGGTCAGCGCCGCCGACTGCGCTGCCACCACGCCCGGGGCCCGCTGCGCCGGAACGTCCGGGTCGTACGGGTCCCCGCACGTGACCCACCCCTGGCCGTACCGTGCCGTGGTCCTCAGTCCGCGCGGGCCGGTCGCGGCCACGCAGAACGGTACGCGCGGACGCTGGACGCAGCCGGGGATGTTGCGGGCCTCGACGGCCGTGTAGTGGCGGCCGGCCCGCGTCGTCGCGTCCTGGCGCAGCAGCTCGTCCAGCAGGGGTACGAACTCGGCGAAGCGGTCGGCCCGTTGCCTCGGCGTCCAGTCCCCGCCACCGAGGACCTGGGCGTCGAAGCCCGTGCCCCCGGCGCCGACGCCGACCGTCAGCCGTCCGCCCGAGATGTCGTCGAGGGTCATCAACTCCTTGGCGAGGGTGACGGGATGGCGGAAGTTGGGGCTGGTGACGAGGGTCCCGAGGCGGATGCGTTCGGTGGCGGTGGCGGCGGCCGTGAGTGTCGGGACGGCACCGAACCAGGTCTCGTCGCGGAACGACTGCCAGGACAGGTGGTCGTAGGTGTAGGCGGCGTGGAAGCCGAGCTCCTCGGCCTGCCGCCAGAGCTTCTGTCCCTCGCTCCACCGGTGGAGGGGGAGGATCACGGTGCTGAGACGCATGCGCCGACTGTAGCGAGGCGCGGCCCGGGCCCGTGTCTCGTCGACCGGGCCGACCCCGTCCCGGCGCTCGCCGTCCGTGCCCGGACCGTAGTAGGCGATCTCACGTTCGCGCAGGTCACAGCCGCGTGGGTCACTGATGCGGCGCAGAGCGGGCTGTGTCCGACCGGGCCTGGGCGCCGCCCAGCGGGGTGGTGGACGTTCATCCAGTACAGGGGCCGATCGGCTGACCCACGCGGCACGGTGTCACGGGCAGGCTACGAGGAGGGCCCGGCGAGTGGGGGAGAGCCCGTTCCGTTCGTCCGTTGTGGGAGGTTGTCATGTCCGACCGTCGAATCGGCAGCGCGCAGGGTGCTGGGCGGAAGCCCGTGGCGCAGGAGCCACGGCCGGTGGCGATGCCGGCCTTCGGGCTGAACCGCTTCGACTTCACCTCACCGTCCGCTTTCGCCGCCGACATCGGGCGCGCCGAACGGTTCGGCTGGGACCACGCGTTCATCCCCTCGACCCCGCTGCTGCTGCGCGACCCGTACGTCAACCTGGCTCTCGCGGCCGAGCGCACCGAGCGCATCGGACTGGGGCCGCTGATCGAGAATCCGGTGATGCGGCACCCCGCGGTGATCGCCTCCTCGATCGCCACGGTCGCCGCACTGGCCCCCGGGCGCACCATGCTGACCTATGGCGCCGGAGACACGGCGGTGCGCCTGATGGGCCGGCGCCCCGCCACCGTGGCCGGCCTCGCCGAAGCGGTCACCCTGACCCGGGAGCTGCTGTCCGGCGACGCGGTGGAGGTGCCGGGGGCCGCGCGCAGGGCCCGCCTGGCCCACGCCCTGCCGGTTCCGGTCTGGGTCGCGGCCGGCGGGCCGCGCACGCTGCGAATGGCCGGCCGGGTCGCGGACGGCGTGTTCATCCGGGTGGGCCGCCACCCGGCGAACCTGCGGGCCGCCGTCGACGCGGTACGGGCGGGCGCGGTCGAGGCGGGCCGGGACCCGGAGGGGGTCCGAATCGGGGCGGTCTTCCACACGGTGCTGGACGATGACCTCGAACGCGCCGCCCTGATCAGCCGCTCCGTGGCGGCCGGCTACTACGAGTACTCGCCCCGGCTGTTCGGCCCGCCCGGGTTCGAGTGGAACGGACCGCCCGTGGAGGAACTCAAGGCGAAGGTGTGGCCGGACTTCCACCACGCGGCGGACCTGCGGGAATCCGGCCGGGTGGTCTCCTTCCTGCCGGACGAGGTCGCCGACGCCTTCGCCCTGCACGGGACGCCCGCGATGATCGCCGGGCAGCTCCTCCAGGCCCTCCGCATCGACCTGCCGATCTCCCTGGTCGTCACCCACCCGATGCCCGCACCGCTCTCGGGCGGGCGGTCACCGTACCTCGAATGCTTCGCCACCGAGGTCATTCCCCTGGTCCGCGCCGGATCCGGTGGCTGAGGGCGGCTTCGGTCGCCCCGGAAGGCCGAACAGCGCCGGCGAAGGATCGGCCCGCGCTCGGGTCACCGCGCCGGTCCCGCCCGCCGCCCACGGTTGCGTCCACCTGCACGGCCGCCCGCTTCCAGCGCCTTCCCCGGCGCGTCGGGAGTTTGCAGGCCGTGCCCGGCTGTCACGCGGATCGCAAGGGGATGTGGCAGTCAAATGACTGATGCGTGCCGGTTGACGGGTCGGCGACAGTGGTGCGCGCCGGGTTGACCGGCGGCGGGTGCGTCGGGCACTCGTCGATGGACGCGAACGAGGAGTAACAGGATGGCCATCAGTCAGCGGCCCGGCGGGAAGTGGAAGTCGGCCGCGGTCGTCGCGCTCGCGGCCTTCGCGGTCACCAGTGGCATCGCCGCGCCCGCCAGTGCTGCACCTCGGGTGGTCTCGGCGCCGGGCCGCTCGAACACGGAAACCCAGGACCTGTACGAGGCGGTGCAGTCAGGAGAGCCCGCGAAGCCCCGCGACCACCCGGCCGGGCGCCCGCTGCTTCCGCACCGCTGGGTCGCCGTGGTCGGGTACGGAGCCGTGCAGGCCCTGAACCAGAAGACCCGCTATGCCTGGCAGCGCAACTACAAGGACTGGTCGGTCGCCATCGTCGGCAACACCATCCAGGGCAGGGAGGTCACCATCTACACCAAGATCACCAACCTGATCTACGGTGAGGGCGGCGTCATCGGCGCCCAGACGGCTCCGACGGGACAGGTGGCGGTGGCACACAACACCATCGTGGCCCAGGGGAACGTCAACATCGTGACCGAGATCGTGAACGTCCACCTCATCAGCCCCCAGTTCCAGGACGTCTACAGCGGCCAGTGCCGTGCCCAGGAAGACCTCCGGAACGCGGTCAAGGCACAGCTCGCCTGCACACTGGGCTGAGTGGTGAAACACGGTGGCGGGTCCCGGCCGTAGTCGGGCCCCGCCACCGTGCGTGCGTCCCGCGCTGCTGCAGCAGGAGTTCTCCTGGGCGAGACCCTGAACGC
The DNA here is from genome assembly GCF_044749365.1 of Kitasatospora sp. NPDC089509. Taxonomy (NCBI): domain Bacteria; kingdom Bacillati; phylum Actinomycetota; class Actinomycetes; order Kitasatosporales; family Streptomycetaceae; genus Kitasatospora; species Kitasatospora sp. NPDC089509. The sequence continues at coordinate 42,178 of NZ_JBIVHS010000024.1, forward strand.
CGTCGGCATCGTCCACGAGCGCGCCCGCCCGTACCGCCCCGCCGGACCGCCCCACCGCACCGGCCGTCCCGCGCGCCGCCGGCGAGGGCACCGGCACGGCGTTCATCACGATCAGGTTTCAGCCACCCGCTCACGTCTTGCCCTGAGGCCGTGTAATCGATTCCAATCGTCGCAACGCGTCGATGTAATCGATTCCACAAGGAGGTGGGGCGGCTGTGGCGAGCATCAAGGACGTTGCCGCCGAGGCAGGCGTGTCCGTCGCGACGGTCTCGCGTGTCCTGAACGAGCACCCTTCGGTGAGCGAGGACGCCCGGGCGCGGGTGCTGGCCGCCGTCGCGTCGCTCGGGTACCGGCCCAACGCCGTGGCGCGGTCGCTGCGCACCGATCAGACCCGCACCCTGGGGCTGGTGATCAGCGACGTGCTGAATCCGTACTTCACCGAGCTCGCGCGCTCCGTCGAGGAGGAGGCGCGGGCGCTGGGGTACAGCGTGATCATCGGGAACGCCGACGAGCGGCCGGACCTGCAGGACCACCACGTACGGACGCTGCTGGACCGCCGGATCGACGGACTGCTGGTCTCGCCCACCGACGGCGGCTCGCCGCTGATGCTGGACGCCGCCCGCTCCGGGACGCCGATGGTGTTCGTGGACCGGTGGATCCCCGGCGTCGACGTGCCGGTGGTCCGCGCGGACGGGCGGGGCGCCGTACGGGACCTCGTCGCGCACCTGCACCGGCTGGGGCACCGGCGGCTGGCGATCATCGCCGGGCCGGCGGCCACCACGACCGGGCAGGAGCGGGTGGCGGCGTTCCGCGAGGCGCTGGAGGAGTACGGCCTCGACCTGCCCGACCGGTACATCGGCCAGGGCGACTTCCAGGCCGACAGCGGCCGGCGGGTGACCGAGCGGTTCCTGGACCTCGCCGAGCCCCCGCAGGTCGTGTTCGCGGCGGACAACCTGATGGCGCTCGGCGCCCTGGACGCCGTGCGCGCCCGGGGCCTGCGGGTGCCGGACGACATCGCGCTCGCCGCGTTCGACGACATCCGCTGGTTCGTGCACACGGACCCGCCGATCACCGCGATCGCCCAGCCCACGGGTGAGCTGGGCCGGGCCGCCGTGCGCGCCCTGGTGGACCGCATCGAGGGGCGGGCACCGCGGTCGGTGACGCTGCCCGCCCGTCTCGTCGTTCGCCGCTCGTGCGGCGAGGACCCCGCCACGAACAGGAGCCGGTCGTGAGCGACACGGACGAGTTGCTGCGCATCGAGGGCATCCGCAAGTCCTTCCCCGGGGTGGTCGCGCTGGACGGCGTCGACTTCGACCTGCGGCGGGGCGAGGTCCATGTGCTGCTCGGAGAGAACGGCGCGGGAAAGAGCACCCTGATCAAGACGCTCTCCGGCGCCCACACACCCGACGAGGGCCGCATCCTGGTCGGCGGTGAGGAGGTCCGCATCCAGGGTGCGCAGGACTCCGAGCGGCTCGGGATCGCCACCATCTACCAGGAGTTCAACCTCGTCCCCGATCTGACGGTCGCCGAGAACATCTTCCTGGGGCGCCAGCCGCGCCGGTTCGGGATGATCGACCGGAAGAGCATGGAGGCGGCCGCCGCGGAGCTGCTGGAGCGGGTCGGGGTCGACGTCGCGCCCCGCGCGCCGGTGCGTGAACTCGGCATCGCGCGCCTGCAGATGGTCGAGATCGCGAAGGCGCTGAGCCTGGACGCGCGGGTTCTGATCATGGACGAGCCGACGGCCGTGCTGACCTCCGACGAGGTCGAGAAGCTGTTCGTGATCGTGCGCAGGCTGCGCGAGGACGGCGTCGGGATCGTCTTCATCACGCACCACCTGGAGGAGATCGCCGCCCTCGGGGACCGGGTCACGGTCATCCGGGACGGCAGGTCGGTCGGCCGGGTGCCCGCCTCCACGCCGGAGGAGGAACTCGTCCGGCTGATGGTGGGCCGGTCCATCGAGCAGCAGTACCCGCGCGAGCGGGCCGTCCCGGGCGCCGCGTTGCTGTCCGTGGAGGGGCTGTCCCGGGACGGCGTCTTCCACGACGTCAGCTTCGAGGTGCGGGCCGGCGAGGTCGTCGGCCTCGCGGGGCTGGTCGGGGCGGGCCGGACCGAGGTGGTCCGGGCCGTCTTCGGGGCCGACCCGTACGACCGCGGCACGGTCCGCGTCAGCGGGGCTCCCCTCAGGCGGCACGACATCGGCGCCGCCATGACCGCGGGGATCGGGCTGGTGCCCGAGGACCGCAAGGGGCAGGGGCTCGTGCTCGACCAGTCGGTCGGGGAGAACCTCGGACTCGTCACCCTCAAGTCCGCCACCAGGGCCGGGGTCGTCGACCTCAAGGGCCAGCACGACGCGGCCGCGCGGATCGCCGGGCAGCTCGGTGTGCGGATGGCCGGGCTCGACCAGCCGGTCCGCACGCTGTCCGGCGGCAACCAGCAGAAGGTCGTCATCGGCAAGTGGCTGCTGGCCGACACCAGGGTGCTGATCCTCGACGAGCCCACCCGCGGCGTCGACGTCGGCGCCAAGGTCGAGATCTACCAGCTCGTCAACGAGCTGACGGCGGCCGGGGCCGCCGTCCTCATGGTCTCCAGCGACCTGCCCGAGGTGCTCGGGATGAGCGACCGGGTGCTGGTGATGGCCCAGGGCCGGATCGCGGGCGAGCTGTCCGCCGCCGAGGCCACGCAGGACGCGGTCATGTCGCTGGCCGTGAGCAACCCCACTACCGAACGGGAGGCCCCCCGTGGCCGCTGAAACGCTCAAGGGCGGTACGGGCGCCGGTGGCGCCGCGGCCCTGCGCCGTCTGCTGCTCGACAACGGCGCGCTGACCGCGCTGATCGCCCTCGTCATCGCCATGTCGGCGCTGTCGGGCGACTTCCTCACCACCGACAACCTGCTCAACGTCGGCGTCCAGGCGGCGGTGACCGCCGTCCTCGCCTTCGGCGTCACCTTCGTGATCGTCTCGGCGGGCATCGACCTGTCGGTCGGTTCGGTGGCCGCGCTGTCGGCGACCGTGCTGGCCTGGAGCGCCACCTCGCACGGCGTGCCGGTGGCCGTCGCGGTGCTGCTGGCGCTGGCGACGGGGGTGGCCGCCGGCCTGGTGAACGGCTTCCTGATCTCCTACGGCAAGCTGCCGCCGTTCATCGCGACGCTCGCCATGCTGTCGGTGGGGCGCGGTCTCGCCCTGGTGATCTCGGACGGGTCGCCGATCGCGTTTCCGGCCTCGGTCTCCCACCTGGGTGACACGCTCGGCGGATGGCTGCCGGTGCCGGTGCTCGTGATGGTGGCCATGGGGCTCGTCACCGCGTTCGTCCTCGGCCGCACGTACCTCGGCCGCTCGATGTACGCCATCGGCGGCAACGAGGAGGCGGCCCGGCTCTCGGGCCTGCGGGTGCCGCGGCAGAAGCTCGCGATCTACGCGCTGTCCGGCGTGTTCGCCGCGGTCGCCGGCGTCGTCCTGGCCTCCCGGCTCTCCTCCGCCCAGCCGCAGGCCGCCACCGGGTACGAGCTGGACGCCATCGCCTCCGTCGTCATCGGCGGCGCCTCCCTCGCCGGGGGTACGGGCAAGGCGTCGGGGACGCTGATCGGCGCGCTCATCCTCGCGGTGCTGCGCAACGGGCTGAACCTGCTGAACGTCTCCGCGTTCTGGCAGCAGGTCGTCATCGGCGTGGTCATCGCCCTGGCGGTGCTGCTCGACACGGTGCGGCGCAAGGCCGGGGCCGCTCCCACCGGGACCGGGGCGCCCGGCGGCGGCAGGGGCAGGCAGTTCGCCACGTACGGGCTCGCGGCCGTCGTGGCGGTGGCGATCGTGGGGGCGACCTCGTTCCTGCACGGCGATCCGAAGTCCGCCACCCGGAAGATCGGCCTCTCGCTCTCCACGCTCAACAACCCGTTCTTCGTGCAGATCCGCTCCGGTGCACAGGACGAGGCGAAGAAGCTGGGGGTGGACCTGACGGTCACCGACGCGCAGAACGACGCCTCGCAGCAGGCTAACCAGCTGCAGAACTTCACCAGTTCGAAGCTCGGCGCGATCGTCGTCAATCCGGTGGACTCCGACGCGGCGGGCAACTCCGTGGCGGCCGCGAACAAGGCGAAGATCCCGGTCATCGCCGTCGACCGCGGCGTCAACAAGGCCGATGTGGCCGCACTGATCGCCTCCGACAACGTCGCCGGCGGCGAGCAGGCGGCGAAGGCCCTCGCCGAGAAGCTCGGCGGCAGCGGGAAGATCGCGATCCTCCAGGGCCTGGCCGGCACCTCCGCCGCGCGCGAGCGGGCCGAGGGCTTCGCCAAGGGGCTCCAGGCGTACCCGGGGATCGAGGTCGTCGCACAGCAGCCGGCCGACTTCGACCGGACCAAGGGCCTCGACGTCATGTCGAACCTGCTCCAGGCGCACCCGGACGTCCAGGGCGTCATCGCCGCCAACGACGAGATGGCGCTCGGCGCGGTGAAGGCGCTCGGATCCAAGGCCGGGGCATCCGTGCAGGTCATCGGCTTCGACGGGACTCCCGACGGGCTGAAGGCGGTCGAGCAGGGGACGCTGTACGCGTCCGTGGCCCAGCAGCCGTCGCAGCTGGGGAGGATCGCCGTGGACAACGCGGTCAAGGCGATCAAGGGGGAGACGGTCGAGGAGACCGTCAAGGTGCCGGTGAAGGTGGTCACGCAGGAGAACGTGGCCGGGTTCAGCGGCTGAGACAGGGAAAGGGGTGGCCGGGGTGCCCGCGGAAGCGGGGCTCCGGCCGCCTTGTTCGGATCGCCTGATTGGGGAGTTTCATGTACGACTACGACGTGCTGGTCGTCGGGTCGGCCAACGTCGATCTCGTGATCGGCGTCGAGCGCAGGCCCGGAGCCGGAGAGACGGTGCTCGGGTCGGACCTCGCCGTCCATCCCGGCGGCAAGGGGGCCAACCAGGCCGTCGCCGCAGCGCGCCTCGGGGCGCGCACCGCGCTGCTCGCCCGGGTCGGGGACGACGCGAACGGGCGGCTGCTGCTGGAGTCGCAGCGCGGCGCGGGGGTCGACACGGAGGGCGTCCTGGTGGGCGGGGCCCCGACCGGCGTCGCGCTGATCACCGTCGACCCGTCCGGGGACAACAGCATCGTGGTGTCACCCGGCGCGAACGGGCGGCTCACGCCGGAGGACGTCCGGGCCGCCGGGCCCCTGCTGCGCGCCTCCCGGGTGGTCTCCGCGCAGTTGGAGATCCCGTTGGAGTCGGTCGTCGAGGTCGTGCGGCAACTGCCGTCCGGCACGAGGTTCGTGTTGAACCCCTCTCCGCCGCAGCCGCTGCCGGCCGAGGTGCTGGCGGCCTGCGACCCGCTGATCGTCAACGAGCACGAGGCCCGGGTGATCCTGGGCGGCGGGGCGGTCGGCGACGATCCCGCCGGATGGGCGCGGGAGTTGCTCGCGAGCGGGCCCAAGTCGGTCGTGGTGACGCTCGGTCCGGAGGGTGCGCTGGTCGCGACCGCCGAGGAGGTCGTGCGGGTCGCGTCGGTGCAGGTCGACGCCGTCGACACGACCGGCGCCGGTGACTCCTTCACCGCCGCACTGGCCTGGCGGCTGGGTGCGGGCGCCGCCCCGGCGGAGGCCGCCGCGTACGCCGCCCGGGTGGGCGCCCTCGCCGTGACGCGGCGGGGGGCCCAGGAGTCGTTCCCCACCGCCGAGGAGGTCGCGGCGCTGTGAAGAAGGGCGGGATTCTGAATCGCCATCTCGCCGCAGCCATCGCCGAGTTGGGGCACGGCGACCGGGTGCTCGTGTGCGACGCGGGGATGCCGATCCCGGACGGGCCCCGGGTGGTCGACCTCGCCTTCCGGGCGGGGATCCCGTCGTTCGAGGACGTCCTGGCCGGGCTCCTCGACGAGTTGGTGATCGAGGCGGCGATCGCGGCGCAGGAGGTGCGGGCGGCGAACCCCGCCGCGGACGCGTTGCTGAACGGCTCCTTCACCGAGCTGTCGTACGTGCCGCACGAATCGCTGAAGGGGCTGAGCGCGGGGGCGCGCCTGGTGGTGCGGACCGGGGAGGCCCGGCCGTACGCGAACGTGCTGCTGCGGTGCGGGGTGTTCTTCTAGAGCCGCCCGGGCGCCACCGCTGGACGTGATCGGACGGTTTGTCGAGGTCAGCGGTCCGGCCGTCGGACCACCGGGTCGAACCCACGACCGCGCCGCGCCCGTTCCAGCATCGGGGGCTCACAACACCGAGCCCGGCCGCGCCCGCGGCCTTCCCCTCCCCGAAAGGTGGCCATGCCCCACACCTCAGCCATGCTCGCCCGCCCGGCCGGTGCCGCCCTGCGGCGTCTGCGGCGCCTGACCCGGAGGGCGACGGTGACCACCGTCGCCCTCCTCGCCCTGGCCGTCGCCCCGCTGGCCGTACCGCACGCCGCCCTGGCCGAGGGGACGGACAACCGCGACGCCTTCCAGAACCTCGGTTCGGCCGACCAGCAGGACTGGATGGGCAAGCTGGGAGCGACCACGCCGCTGACGGCGATGTCCATCCCCGGCACCCACGAGACGCTGGCCGTGCACGGGGGATCCAGCGTCGAGACCCAGCAGGACTTCGGCGACAGCGCGGCGACCCTGAGCGCGCAGCTGGACCGCGGGATCCGCGCGGTCGACATCCGGGTGCGCATCATCAACGACAAGTTCGTGATCCACCACGGCGCCTTCTACCAGAACGCCAACTTCGACGACGTCCTGACCAAGGCGAAGGCCTTCCTCTCGGCCCACCGGGGCGAGACCCTCCTGATGCGGCTGCGGGCCGAGTGCGACGGCTCCACCTTCGGCTGCACGGACGACCACCCGACGGCGAGCCACACGGCCCTCTTCGACGCCTACGCGAAGCAGTACGCGGGCCTGTTCTACAACAACGGCAAGCGCAGCGACCCGCCGACGCTGGGCCAGGCCCGCGGCAAGATCGTGCTGTCCGTCTTCAACGCCGACAACGGCGACTCCTACGGCCTCAACGGCTTCGAGGACCACACCGAGGACACCTGGGCGGCCACCGACGCCCCGGCCAAGTGGAGCCTGGTCAACAAGAACATCGCCGCGGCCGGCACGGCCCCCGCCGACCAGACCTTCGTGACCTACACCTCCGCGTCCCGGGCGCCGCTCAACCTCGTCCCCTCCGAGTACGCGGGCGGCTACGGCGTCCTGCGGGGCAAGGACCTGGTCTGGGTCGACGGCGTCAACGTGCGGCTGATGAACTACCTCAACAACGACACCGCCAACCGCCGGCTGGGCATCGTCATGATGGACTACCCCGGCTGGGCGCTGGTGCACGACATCATCGCCCGCAACGGCTACTACGCGGGCAGGAACACCAGCCCGGCGATCTGGTTGGTCAAGGCCGACAAGACGTACGTGGACAGCAAGTACGGCCGGTGCATGACCCGCGGGCCCGAGTTCGACGACTCCGGGCAGGGCGGCCTGGTCCAGCAGCGGGCCTGCCAGAGCAACCCGCCCAGCAGCCACCAGTGGCAGGCCGCCAAGCCGTCCACCTTCGACAGCAAGGGCTACTTCTACATCAAGGCCGCCAACGGCCAGTGCCTGACCGCCCCGTACAACAACGGGACGCCCCCGTCGGCCGGGACCCAGCTGTTCTGGTGGCCGTGCGAGACCCGCTGGATCTCCGACAACCAGATGTGGAACATCATGCCCACCAACCTCGCCGACCAGGCGGCCTACAAGTTCATCAACAAGTGGACGAACCTGTGCCTGATGGTGGACCCGGCGACCGCCTCGCAGTCGGGCGGCAAGGTCGTCCTGGGCAACTGCCCGGCCTGACCCGACCATCCCGCCACCCGGCCCGACGCCACACCGCGTCGGGCCGGGCCCAACCCTCCTGTCACGTCCCGCCGTTGCCATGACCGAGCCGGCGGGCGCCGTCGGCGGGCGGGCAGTGTCAGCCGGCCGGGAACGGGGGAGATGACGGTCATGACGGACGATGAGTTCGAACTCGCTCTTCAGCGCTCTTGGCCCCACCTCGTGGGCATCGACGTCGACGAGGCGAAGGCCGTGATCGAGGCCGAGGCTCCGGACCTGCATGTGGGCCCCGTGCCACTGGGTCACGACGTCACCTGCGACGTCCGCGTGGACCGGGTGTGGCTGTGGCACGACCCGGACACGCGGCTGGTCATCCGGATCCCCCGGGTCGGCTGACCGAGGAAGCAGCGCGCCACCGCGGGACCGCCCGCCGAGCCGGCCGGCCGCCCTACCGGCGGGCCGTGTGACGTCATGTCGCTCCGAGGAGACGACTTCCGGTCGGCCTTCACCTTCGTCTACACCGACTGCTACACCGACTGCACGGCTTGGCACTACGCTTCCGGGTGGCCTGCACCTGACATCAGTGGCGGGTCCATCTCCTCGCGCCGAGCACTGCCCGAACGTCGACCCGTCCCACCGACAGGAAAGGCACACGATGCGTCTCCGCAAGGCCCTCACCACAACGCTCGCGACGGTTGCCGCCGTCGCCGGCCTCCTCGCCCCGACCGCGGCCAGCGCCGCCCCGGCCTCCGCCACACGCCCGGCCGACGCCTGGAGGCCGTGCGCCGCCGGCTCGCCGACCAACCAGATCTTCCGGGGCGGCACGAAGATCCCGTCCGGCGAGCGGGTCTGCGTCGCCGCGTACCAACTGGTCATGCAGTACGACGGCAACCTCGTCATCTACAACAACACCGGTCAGGCACTGTGGGACAGTCAGACCGAGGGCTTCCCGGGCGCCTACGCCATCATGCAGGACGACGGCAACTTCGTCGTCTACCAGGGTAGTCAGTGGCTCTGGAACTCGCGGACCGGCGGCAACACGGGGCACTACCTCTACCTGTGCTTCCAGACCGACGGCAACCTCGTGGTCTACGCGCCGCTGCCCGGCATGATCAACTGCAACTCCGACAGGCTGTGGTGGAGCGGCACCTGATCCACCGGCCCGTCATCCCCAGGCGCCCCTCCCCGGTACGGGGAGAGGCGCCGCCGGCCGTTCGCCTCGCCTCGCCTCGACGGCGACCCGACGGCGACACGTCGCGGCCGGCGGCCGAGCCCGCCCGCTCCGCTCCGGCAGACCTGTCCTCCCCGGGAGGACGGAGGGCCCGTCACCACGCTCGACGGACTCGCCCAGGCGCCCTCGCCCCCAGGCAGGAGGCCCGCCCGGCGCGTCCTCACCCAGCCGCCCCGCAGCGCCTGCGAGACGAAGCCGCCTCCCAGCACGGCGACGCGGACCCCACCTGATCCACCGGCCCCGGCGGAAGTCTCACGAGACTCCCGGAACTCGGTCGCTTGGGTCGCTGCGACCGCCGGAGGGAGGGACATCGGAACGCTTGCGGGGCCGAGGTGCGGCAGGTTCAGGGGAGGAACGACGATGCAGGCCGTGGTCAACGGAAGCACGATGCCGGTGCTGGAGATCCGGCTCGACCAGGGGGAAGCGGTCATCACCCCCCCATGGAGAGCTGTCCTGGATGTCTCCGACCATCCAGATGTCGCAGAGCACCAACGCCGGCGGCGGCCGGGGCGGTCTGATGAACACGCTGAAGCGGGCCGTCGGCGGCGGCGGGCTCTTCCTCACCCGCCCGCCGACCGCTGCCGTTGATCCTGCGGCCCGTTGCCTCGGCGGCCGCCACCATTGAGGAGGCCCGGGTTACCACTTGGCCCAGGGAAGGTTCCAGCCGCCGAGGCCGTTGTCGGGGGCGACGGTCCTCTCCTTGGTGTTCACGATCGTGACGACGTCGCCGATCAGCGAGCTGTTGAAGAACGACCCTGCGGGGGAGGTGTCGCGCCCGCCCTCCACGTCCTTGAGCGCGACGCAGCCGTGGCTGGTGTTGGCCTTGCCGAACGGGTCTCCCTTGTACCAGTAGTTGCCGTGGAGGTAGGTGCCGCTCCTCGTCAGCCGCATCGCGTGGGGGACGTCGGGGATGTTGTACTCGTTGCCCAGGCCGACGGTCTGGGAGTTCATGTGGGTGACGTTCTCCTTGGACATGATGACCATGGTTCCGCCCCAGGAGGGGTGTTGGTCGTCGCCCAGGGTGGCCGGCACGGTGGTGGACCTGCCGTCCCGCACGATCGTGATCTGGTGCGTGGCGGCGTCCGCGGTGGTGACCTGGGAGCGGCCGATGGTGAACGGTTCGTCCTTGTCGACGTCGCCCCAGACGCCGGGGGCGACTTCGACGTTCTTCAGCCGGTAGTGGATGGTGACCTTGGTGTCCGGCTTCCAGTACTCCGACGGGCGGAAGTCGATCCGGTCGTCGCCGAACCAGTGGCCCTTGACCTCGGTGCCGTTGTCCGTCTCGAAGGTGATGGCCCTGGCGACGGCGTCCTTGTTCACGATCTTGCTGCTGAAGTCCACCTTGACGATCATGCCCACGCCGTAGGTCTGGCCGTCGGCGATGTTGTCGTTGGTGGACACCCGCTTGCCGGGCGCGGCGGTGGTGAAGGCGCTGGTGACCGCGGAGACCAGACCGTCGGCGTCCTTCGCCCGGGCGTTCACCGTGTACGCCGTGCCGGGGGCGAGCGCGGCGGCGGGCTTCCAGCCGGTGCCGTCCGGGGTGATCGAGCCCTGGACGGGCTTGCCGTCCTTGTCGGTCACGTCGACGGCGGTGAGCTTGCCGTGGGAGACGGACACCTGGAGCGCGGTCGGTGCGACTGCCTGGGCCCCGTCCTTCGGCTGCACGTCCAGCACGCGGCCGACGTCCCCGGCGTCGCTGCGGCGGCCGCCCCGCCGGGCGCACCGGGCGCACCGGGTGCGCCGGTGGCGGAGGTGGTGGCGGTGCCGGCATCAGCGGCCTTGTCCTGGCCGTCGCCGCAAGCCGCGGACATCAGCAGGACCCCGCCCATCGCCAGTGCCACCGCACCGCGGTGGAAACGGTCGTTGGTGCGTATCGCGGCCGGGGCCGTCCGAACAGTGCTCACAGTTGCTCCCTCTCGGTTTTCGCCGTCAGCTTGTGCGCCGGTTCGTCCCGGCCGCAACGGTGGGCCGGCGATCAGGGATGCTGGGACACCTCTACCCTGTTTGAGCTGGGAAGACGTAACCTTCCTGGGACGCGCCAACAGAGCGCTGGGAGGGCGCGGCCGGTCCAGCCGGTCCCCTTGAGGGGAACCGTGGGACGGCCTGCCGCGTGCTTGTCTGCCGGAGGTCACGTCGGCCCGCGTCCCGGTGACCCGGCTGCCGGTGACGGCCGGAGCCCGGGGGTGCGATGACGGGGGTACGAGCGGGGGGAGGATCAGTGTCAGAGGTGATCGGGGAGTCGAGGGGGGCGGACGAGGTCGCGCGGCTGCTCCAGGAGCTGAAGACCCGGTCGGGGCTCACCTACGGTGCGCTGGCGAAGCGGCTGCACGTGAGCACGTCGGCCCTGCACCGCTACCGGGACTAATCGCAGTGCACCGGGCTTCAGCCCGGTGGTGAAGCGATTCTGAGCCCTGACGCACAATTAGATCGGTTCCAAGGTCATCAGGGCCCTGACGCCTTCGATTGCCGTCCCACGGCGGGCGGCGAAGCCGCCCTGGGTCGCTGGCCTGTGCAGTGGGCACCCTCCCGCGCTGTTGACGGTGCTCACCGCCGGCGGTTATGCCGGGCGGTTCTGCTGCTCGATGTACTGCCGGACTATCGACAGCGGCGCGCCGCCGACTGATCCGGCGAAGTACGAACCGGACCACAGGCGCTGTGCCCGCCAGTAGTGCTTGACCAGCTCGGGGTACTCCTGGCGCATCCGACGGGAGCTGACGCCCTTGAGGCTGTTGACCAGCTTGGACAGGGCGACCTTCGGCGGGAAGTCCACCAGCAGGTGGACGTGGTTGTTCTCGCCGTTGAACTCGACCAGCTCCACTTCGAAGTCCTGGCAGATGCTCCGCATGATCTCTTCCAGCCTGGTCAGGTGCCGGTCGGCGAACACTGTGTGACGGTACTTCGTCACGAAAACCAAGTGCGCATGCAAGACGAAAGCGCAGTACCGACCAGTGCGAATGTTCTGATACTCAGCCATAAACCAATATTGTTACGGTGATCACCATGCAGCTCAGGTACAGCTTCCGCGTGTACCCGAACCGCCCTCAGCGTTCTGCGCTGGCAAGGGCGTTCGGGTGTGCTCGGGTGGTATACAACGACGCGCTTCGCGTCCGTGAGACCGCCCGCGCCACTGGGCTGCCGTTCATCACCTCCGCCGAGCTGGGCAGGCAGCTCACCGCCTCCAAGGCCACTCCCGAGCGCACGTGGCTCGGGGAAGTCTCGGCCGTGGTGCTGCAACAGTCCCTGCGGGACCTGGACACCGCGTACCGGAACTTCTTCGACGGCCTCAAGGGCAAGCGCCCGAAGACGGGAGCACCCCGGTTCAAGTCCCGCCGCGACACCCGACAGGCGATCCGGTTCACCGCCAACGCCCGATGGAAGATCACGCCGGGCGGTGACCTGTCGTTGCCGAAGATCGGCGACGTGCGGGTGAAGTGGTCCCGAGCCCTGCCGTCCGTGCCGTCCACCGTGACCGTGGTCAAGGACAGCGCGGGCCGGTACTTCGCCAGCTTCGTCATAGACACCGACCCCGCCGACGACCTCGGGCGCATGCCCGAAACGGACTCCCAGGTGGGGATCGACCTCGGGCTGACGCACTTCGCGATCCTGTCCGACGGCCGGAAGATCGACAGTCCGCGCTTCCTGCGCCGGGCCGAGAAGCGTCTCAAGAAGGCACAGCAAGCCCTCTCCCGCAAGGACAAGGGCAGCAGCAACCGCGACAAGGCCCGTATCAAAGTCGCCCGCGCTCATGCGCGGGTGACCGATGCGCGGCGCGAGTTCCACCACCGGCTCTCAACCGAGATCATCCGCGAGAACCAAGCGGTTGCCGTTGAGGACCTGGCGGTCAAGGGACTCGCCCGCACACGCATGGCCAAGTCCGTGCACGACGCCGGATGGTCGGCGTTCGTCACGATGCTGGAGTACAAGGCCGCCCGGTACGGGCGCATCCTGGTCAAGATCGGCCGTTTCGAGCCGACGTCTCAGGTGTGCTCGGCCTGCGGCGTCAAGGACGGCCCCAAGCCCCTCAATGTCCGCGAGTGGACGTGCGCGGCGTGTGGGGCCGTCCTTGACCGGGACATCAATGCGGCGGTCAACGTCGCCAAGGCCGCCGGACTGGCGGTATCAGCCTGTGGAGCGCGGGTAAGACCGGGAGCGATCCCGGCACAGCGCGAAGAAGCAGGAACCCACCGAGACGGTCAGCCGACCGTGGTAGGAATCCCCGGCCTTTAGGCCGGGGAGCGGAAGTCAATGCAACGGCGATGTGATGCCGATGGAGTTCGCCCCGCTGGAGCGCTTCGCGCGGCTGTGCCGGGCGACACCGGAGGAACACACCGAGCTCTACCGGTTGTGGGTCACCGCCCATGCGGCGCGGGGGAACCGGCAGGCGCCCGCCCCCGCCCCGGCGGCCCTGGAGCCCTCTGCGCCACTGGATCCTCTGACGGAACCGGAACCGGAACCGGAACCAGAGCCGGAGGTTGGAGCGGTAGCCGAACCGGAAGCGCGGCCGGCCGGGGGAGGTGCCGCGACGGACGGGACGGTCACCCCCGTGCGTACCTCCGCCGTGTCGACGCGGCGACCCGTGCGCCGGGGAGTACTCGCCGCTGTCACGACTGCCGCGGTGCTCGCCGCCATCGGGGCCGTGGCCACAGGTGTCAGGCCCCATCCGGGCGGTGACCCCGAGTCCGTCCCCGCCTCGGCGGCGGACGCCGGACCGTCGGCCGGCGCTGCCGACCGGGATGCGGGTGCCCCGATCGCCGTCGCGGTCCGCTGGCCCGGCCGGGCGGACGGGTGTGAGCAGTACCTGGTCGACCGCCCGCCGTCGCAGGTACCCCGGCCGCCCGCGCTGATGGACGTCCCCGCCTGGGTCTCCCAGGTCGGCGCGGTCGCCGGCCGCTCCCAGTCGATCGAGTTCGCCGTGCAGGGCACCGGCAGCGAGACCGTGGTGCTGACCGCCCTCGACGTCCGCGTCGTGCGGAGCGCGGCCCCGGTGGCCTGGAACGCCTACTCCATGGGCGAGGGTTGCGGCGGCGGAGTCGACCTCCACTCCTACGACCTCGACCTGGACGCGGCCCGCCCCCGCCCGGTCGTGAGCGCGGGCAGTACCGGCCTGCCGGTCAAGGTGAGCGAGCGGGACCCGGAGGTCATCGAGGTCAGCGCCGCGACCACCTCCCACGACGTCAGCTGGTACCTGGAACTGGCGTGGTCCAGCGGCGACCGCAAGGGCACGCTGACCGTCGGCCCCGGCGCCGGCGCGCCGTTCCGCACCAGCGCGGTCAAGGGCCGGCCGCTGTACAGGTTCCCGAACGGCGGGAATGCCTGGGAGCCGAGTCCCTCCCAGGAGTGACGACCGCGCGGGGTCCCGTCGGCGGTGAATCGGAGCATGCCTGCCGCCGAAGGCGAACCGGCACTCCTTCTCGCCATCTCGATCCGGTTCGCCGTCGGTTCCTGGTTCGGGAGGCTCATTGTGAACGGTGCTTGGCCCAGGTGCGTCGGGTGATCATGAAGGCGAGACCGGCCAGAACCGCCATGCTGAAGACGAGGAAGTCGCTCGCCCCGGGGTGAGCGGTAGCCAGACGCATGCCCTTGGCGTAGCAGAGGGTCAGAACCAGCGCCCCGACCGCGCATACGGCACGCAGTCGAGCGGGTTTCTCCCGCTTGGCTGCGATGGAGACGAGCGCGACGAGGCATGAGCCGATCGCGAAGCCTGCGATTCCCCACAGAATGATCATCGGCAGTAGCCTCCCGAGTAGCCCCCGACCCTGGTCAGATCGACACTCGCACCGTACTTGATCTTCACGCACTGGCCGTTGTTGTAGATGTAGCTGGCCTGAGCGGCCGTAACGACCCCCGGAATGGCCAGCGGTCCGGACCACATGCCCAGAAGACTCGCGAGGCTGGCCCCGAAGATCAGCTTGTTGGTCTCGTCCCGGTTGAGATAAACCGTGCCGCTGATGATGCCCCAGGTCCACTTGGGGTCGGCGACGACGGGGAAGGCGGCGCCGTCGGTGTCGACGGTCTGGGTGAGGGTGGTGTTGTTGAGGGTGTAGTGGGTGGGAAGCTCCTTGCCGGTGGCGTCCTTGGCCCAGGGGGCGTCGACCTGGCCCATGACAACGGTCGCGCCCGCGCCGACGCGCTTGGTGATGTCGTAGCCACCGTGGTCGTTGGGCACGAGCTCGGCGCCTTCGGGCAGGTCGACGGTGAAGTCGTGGGCGGTGGGGGCCTTGTCGGTCTTCAGGGTGACCAGGGCACGGGCGCCGCCGTCGGTGGTGGCCTGCACGGCTATGTCGGTGGCGGGGGCTGCGTCCGGATAGACGACGGTTCCGGCCCCGGCCCGGATGCCGGTGACGTCCTTGGTCCGCGGCAGGCTGAGTGCGACGGTCGAGCCGTCCGCCGCGGTCGCCTTCACCGAACCGTCTGAGGTGTCCGGGGCCGTGACGCTCACTTGACCGCCCTGGCCGTTGATGACCGCGGTGCCGTCGGAGGTGACAGCGAGGTCATCGGTGCCGGTGGCCCGTTCGATGACAGAAGCCGCCTGCACGGCACGGGAACTGACGTCATCGGCCATCACGGCCGGGGCCAGGCCGATCACGAGCGAGCTTGTGACGGCAGCTGCGACGAGGCCGCAGGCGACGCGCTGGCGGTAATTCATATAGCCCTCCACAAATACGGGTTGAACCGGTTTCGGCACAGGGGGGTGAGCTCCCGGTCGCCGCGCCGGAGTGATCTTGTCCCGGACTCTGCCAGAGCAATCGAGTCCGGCGTAAGGGGCAAATATGATCTAGGTGGGAAAACGGGACCAAAGCCCTCAATATCACCGGTGGTGCAGCCTTCCTCGGGCAGCCAGGGCGACGTGAGGCGTTCGGGGCGCCCCTCGGTTCCGGGTGATCCACCAGGCCCGGTCCTGGGCAGGAGAGTCGCCCGCCCGGAGCCGGGCCACCTTCGGCGAATGGCTCGGTCGCGACTCCTGGGACCTGCTCCCGCCCGGCTGGGGCTAGCACGCCAGTCGGTCCTCTCCATTTCCGCTGCCGGTCGGGCACGGCCCGCTCGGCCTGGCGTCGGGGCGCGGTGAGGTGCACCCGGGCGGACCGGGTCGGCCTCATCGTCCACACCGGCCGGGCATCGGTCCTGCGCGCCGACGAAGCCGGTACCGGAGCGATCGTGCTGTGTGCGGACCGGTCCCGCGTGCGCAGGGCCTACCGGCGGATCGTGCCGGTGCACCCGAAGGCCGAGACACCGGCCCCGCGTGCGCGGTGCCTACCGGGCCTCGGCCTCCTGACGGTTCACCGGCGCAGGACCTTGCGGGCGAGCAGGTTGCCGGCCAGCTGGGCCAGTTGGACCAGGGCGATGAGGATGGCGACGGTGACGACCATCACCGAGGTGTCGAAGCGCTGGTAGCCGTAGGTCATCGCCAGGTTGCCGACCCCTCCGCCGCCGACCATTCCGGCGACGGCGGAGAAGTCGATCAGGGCGACCAGGACGAAGGTCAGTCCGAGGACCAGCGGGCCGAGCGCCTCGGGGACGAGGACGGTGAGCAGGACCCGCAGCGGACCGGCCCCCATGGCGCGGGCGGCCTCGATGACGCCCGGGTCGACGGAGACCAGGTTGGTCTCGACGATCCGGGCGACGCCGAAGGTCGCCACCACGACCATCGGGAAGACCGCTGCGTCCGTGCCGATCATCGTGCCGGTCACCGCCCGGGTCAGCGGCGCGAGCGCGATGATCGCGATGATGAACGGCACCGGGCGCACGAGGTTGATCAGCAGGTTGAGCACCGCGAACACGGGCCGGTTCTGCAGCAGGTTGCCCTTGCGGGTGGCGTAGAGCAGCAGGCCCAGGGCGAGCCCCAGCACGGAGGAGAGCAGCAGGGTGAGCAGCACCATGTAGACGGTCTCGCCGGTGGCGTCGATGAGTTTGGGCCGGAACAGCTCCCAGTCGACCTTCATGCCGCCACCGCCCTGCGGCCGTTCGTCGCGGACGTGAGGCCGACGACCTGCGGGTCGGCGAGGAACGCGGCCACCTCGGCCTCGGCGCCGTGCAGTTCGAGCGTCACGCTGCCCAGGGGCCGCCGGCCGACCTCGCTGATCCCGCCGGAGACGAGGGAGAAGTCGAGGCCGTGCCGGCGCAGCAGGCCGGACAGGTCCCGTCCGAGGTCGCCGTCGTGCCGGAACGGGACGGTCAGCAGGGTGCCCGGGTGCCGCTCGCGCAGCCGTTCCAGGGTCTCGCCGGCGGGCTGTTCGGGCAGGACGGAGCGGACGAAGGCGGCGGTGGTGGGGTGCTGGGGGTTCGCGAAGACCTCGTAGACGTCGCCGGTCTCCACCACCCGGCCGCCGTCCATCACGGCGACGCGGTCGCAGATCCGGCGGATGACGTCCATCTCGTGGGTGATCAGCACGATGGTGATGCCCAGTTCCTCGTTCACCCGCTTCAACAGGGCCAGGACCTCGCCGGTGGTCTCCGGGTCGAGCGCCGAGGTGGCCTCGTCGCTGAGCAGGACCTTCGGCGAGGCGGCCAACGCCCGGGCGATGCCCACGCGTTGGCGCTGTCCGCCGGAGAGCTGCTCGGGGTGCCGGCGGGCGAGGTCGGCGAGGCCGACGAAGCGCAGCGCCTGCTCGGCCCGTTCCCGCACCTCGGCGCGCGGCAGTCCGGCGAGTTTCAGCGGGTAGGCCGTATTGCCGTACACCGTGCGGGAGTTGAACAGGTTGAATTGCTGGAACACCATGCCGATCCGGCGCCGGTGCGGGCGCAGTCGGCGTTCGCTCAGGCCGGACAGGTCCTGGCCGTCCACCAGGACGCTGCCCGAGGTGGGACGCTCCAGCTGGTTGATCAGCCGCAGCAGGGTGCTCTTGCCCGCGCCGCTGTGGCCGATGACGCCGAACACGCTCCCGCGCGGGATGGTGAGGGAGACGTCGTCGACGGCGGTGAAGGGGGCGGACTTCCCGGTTCCGGGGAAGGTCTTGGAGAGGTTGCGGAGCTCGATCACCGGTCAGCCCGCCTTCGCGGTCTTCGCCAGGTTGTCGAGCTCGGCCTGCAGCGCGGTCGGGTCGAGGTCGCTCAGCACCTTGGCGCCCTTGGACTCCTCGGCGGCGGCCTTCTGCACCTCGGGCGAGTGGTAGAGCTCGACGATCCTGCGGTAGGTCGGGTTGTCCTTGTCCTTCGCCCGGGCGGCGATGACGTTGATGTACGGGCGGGTGGACGGGTTGTTCGGGTCGTCGTGGAAGATCGAGCCGGTCGGGTCGATCCCGGCCTGGCCGGCCACACCGTTGTTGATGACCGCGCCGTCGGTGTCCTCCAGGGCGCGCGGGGTCTGCTGCGCGTCGATCGGGGTGATCTTCAGGTGCTTGGGGTTGTCGGTGATCTCTTCGGGCGTGGCCTGGAGGCCCGAGCCGTCCTTGAGCTTGATCAGTCGGGCCTGTTCCAGGACGCGCAGCGCCCGGCCCTGGTTGGTCGGGTCGTTGGGGATCGCGATCCTCCCCTGGTCGGGGAGTTCGCCGACGGACTTGTACTTCTTGGAGAACAGGCCGAGCGGGGCGACGGCGGTGGCGCCGATGGGCACGATGTCGGTGTGGTTGGCGGCGTTGAACTGGCTGAGGAAGGCCAGGTGTTGGAAGGCGTTGAGGTCGATGTCCCCGGCGGCCAGGGCCTTGTTGGGCAGCGAGTAGTCGTCGAAGGTGACCAGCTCGACCTTGAGCCCCTCGGCCTTGGCCTTCTCGGCCAGGACGTCCCAGTCGGAGCTGCTGCCGGAGATTCCGATCCGAATCCGGCTGCCCGCTCCGTCGGAACCCTTGTCCTCGCAGGCGGTGAGGGTGGCGATCGCGAGGAGAGCGGTTACGGCGGTGGCCGTGTACCGGTGGTTCTTGGTGCTCAGCATGCGGGTAACCGTAGGTCAGATTCGTTGATGACCTTGGTTTTGAAGGCCACTGTTCATCAATGTGCAACGCCTCGCAACAGAAGGCACGTCCATGGCCTCGTTCATGGCCTCGTTCCCCGGACTTCCCGGGGAACGAGGCCGCCGCCATACCGCCGACGCCGACGGTCCGGGTCAGACCGTGGGGAGCTTGGACGTCAGGCCGGTGGGCACCTTGACGACGTCGGAGAAGCTGTACTTGCCGGGGCCGAAGTCGGCGGCCGTCAGGGCCTTCTTGCCGCCGCCGCCCATGACCTGCCAGACGGTGGGGCCGTCGGGCGACAGCAGCAGGGTGCCGTCCGCCGGGGTCCCGGTGGCGGCCTTGCCCAGCCAGGCGCCGGGGACACCCAGCAGGGACTGCTTGTCGTAGCCCATGCCGGTGAAGTCGGCGTAGGTGAGCGGGACGGCCGTGCCGCCGGCCATGACGTACACGGTCGTGTCGGTCCCCGCGACGTCCCTGACGACGGTGCCGTTGGGGACGGGCTTGGCCGCGGCCTTGCCCAGCCATGCCTCGGGCACGCCCATGAGCGACTGCTTGTCGTACCCGTCGGCCGTCCACTCGGCACCGGAGATCGGCAGGGCGCTGCCGCCCACCATGACGTAGATGGACGGATCGGTGCCCGCCTGGCCGGTGACGACGGTGCCGTCGGGCAGGGCGGTGGCGGAGGCGGTGGCGAGGTAGCCGCCGGGGACGCCCATGTCGGCGCGGGTGTTGTAGCCGTCGGCGGTCCACTCGGTGCCGGAGATCGGCAGGGCGGCGCCGTTGACGACGACGTAGCGGGCGGCCCCGCCGGCCTGGTCGTGGACGACGAGGCCCGTGGGCAGGGCGGCGTTGACGGCGGCCTGGAGCCAGGCGGACGGAACGCCCATGTCGGGACGGGTGTTGTAGCCGCCCGCGGTCCAGTCGGTGCCGGAGATCGGCAGGGCGGCGCCGGCCACGACGACGTAGCGTGCCGCCCCGCCGGCCTGGTCGTGGACGACGGTGCCGGCGGGCGGAGTGGTGGGCAGGGCGTTGAACGCGCTGTCGTCCACCGTCACGATCTTGCCGAGGTCGTAGCCGTCCGGGGCGACGTCGGAGCCCGCGACGGGCAGCCCGGCGCCGTTGATGAGCACCTTGACGCTCGGGCCGTTGGGCGACTTGACGAGAGTGCCGGCGGGCAGCGAGGACGGGGCGGGGTAGGACGGGGCGGCCGGGTACGGGTCGGCGTGGTCGTTGCCGAGACCGGCCACCGCGCCGCAGTGCGGCCAGGCACCGGGGCCCTGGCTGGCGAGGACCTTCTCGGCGATCAGGATCTGCTGCTGCTTCGTGGCCCGGTTGGCGTACGGGGCGTACTGGCTGCCGCCGTAGGCGAGCCAGGTGCTCTGGGAGAACTGGAGGCCGCCGTAGTAGCGGGGGTTGGTGGCGGAGACCACCGACCAGTCGCCGGTGCTCTCGCACTGGGCGACCTTGTCCCAGGTAGCGACGGAGGCCGCGGAGGCCTGGTCGGCACCGACGGCCAGCTGGGCGGCGAGGCCGAGCAGCGTGGCGGCGGCGAGGGCGAGCGCGGGCTTCTTGCGGGCGGTGGTGGTCATGGCGGTGGTCCCCCAGGGGTGGTGCGCGGATTCGGTGGCAGGCGCCACGGGCAGCCCGGCGGTGGCCGGGCTACCCGTGGTGGTGGTGCGGGAGCGTCAGGCGGTGACGGAGATGGTGGGGAGCTTGGCGGTCAGCGCGGTCGGGACCTTCACCACGTCGGCGGGGTTGTAACCGCCGGGCACCGCGGCCTTCTTGCTGCCGCCGACGACCTGCCAGACGGTGGTGCTGTCGGAGGACTGCAGCAGGGTGCCGTCGACGGGGGCCGGCTTGGCGGCGGCCTTCTGCTCCCAGGTGCCCGGGACGGCGCGCAGCGGGAGCTTGTCGTAGCCGTAGCCGGTGAAGTCGGCGTAACCGAGCGGGACGGCCATGCCACCGGCCATGACGTAGACGGTGGAGTCGGAGCCGTCGACGTTCTTGATCACGGTGCCGTTGGCGAGCGGGCGGCCGACCACGGAGGCCTCCCAGGTCTCCGGGACGCCCAGCACGGGCTGGTTGGCGTAGGAGCCGGTGAACTCGGCGTTGGTGAGCGGCAGGGCGGAGTTGTTGACCATGACGTAGACGTTGGGATCGGTGCCGGCCTGGCCCTTGACGAGGGTGCCGTCGGCGACGGTCTTCTTGACGGTGGCCCCCAGCCAGCTGCCGGGGGCGCCGGCGGTGGGCCGCTGGTTGTAGCCGTCGGCGGTCCACTCGTCGGCGGAGATGGGCAGGGCCGCGCCGCCGGCCATGACGTAGCGGGCGGGGTCGTTGCCGGCCTGGTCCATCAGCACGGTGCCGTCGGTGGGGGCCTTGGCGGCGGCCTTGTTCAGCCAGGCGCCGGGGACGCCCATGAGGGCCTGCAGGTTGTAGCCGTCGGCGGTCCACTCGTCGGCCGAGATGTGCAGGGCGGCGCCGTTGACCATGACGTAGCGGGCGGGGTCGGTGCCGGCCTGGTCCATCAGGACGGTGCCGGTGGGCAGCGTCCGGGCGGCGGCCGCCTTGAGCCAGTCGGTGGGCACGCCCATGAGGGTCTGCTGGTTGTAGCCGTCGGCGGTCCACTCGTCGGCCGAGATGTGCAGGGCGGCGCCGTTGACCATGACGTAGCGGGCGGGGTCGTTGCCGGACTGGTCCATGACCACGATGCCGGTGGCCACGGTGCCCTTGGTGGCGCCCTGGAGCCAGGAAGACGGAACGCCCATGTCCGAACGGGTGTTGTAGCCGTCCGCCGTCCAGTCGCTGCCGGAGATCGGCAGGGCGGAGCCGTTGATGACGACGTAGCGCGCCGCTCCGCCGCCCTGGTCGTGGACCACGGTGCCGGTCGGCGGGGTGCCGGGCAGGGCGTTGAACGCGCCGTCGTCCACCGTCACGATCTTGCTGAGGTCGTAGCCGTCCGCGGCGACGTCGGAGCCGGCCAGCGGCACACCGGCGCCGTTGATGATGACCTTGACGGTGGGGCCGTTGGGCGACTTGACGAGGGTGCCGGCGGGCAGCGCGGACGGGGAGGTGCTGGTGTCCTCGACGATGTTCTTGTAACGCAGCGCCCGGTACTCGCTGTTGGGGTGGCTGTCGAGGGTCGCGTTGATGGAGACACCGGTGCGGTGCTTCACCGGGGTCGAGCCGAACGAGTAGTACGAGAAGGTGGTGTGGGCGGCGTCGTCCCACTTCTCGAACAGGATGACGTGGTTGTAGTAGCTGTTGAGGACGTCACCGGGGCGCAGGTCGCTGCGGGAGATCTCGTAGGTCTCGGAGTCCGCGATCGCCCGGGTGTCGGCGCTGTAGCCCAGGTGCCAGGCCATCGACACGTAACCGGAGCAGTCCCTGCGGTAGGGGCGGCCGCTGGAGTCGGGGAACGTCCCGCCCTGGGAGTAGATCAGGCCGGGGTTCTGGTTGTACCAGTACTGGGCACGGGCGAGCACCTCGGAGCGGGTGATCTGGCCGGTGACGCTGGAGGCGGGGGCCGCGTGGGCGGCCGTGGTGGTGACGACGGTGGCGGCTATCGCACCGGAGGCGGCGATCGAGGCGGCGAGGGCGACGCGGGTGAGCTTGGACAGGCGGGAGGAAGGCATGGTTGAGGAAGTCCTGACTGAATGAGGAGAAGGCGGGTGATCGTGCCGATGCCGGTGGTCGGCGCGGAAGTCTCGGTGGGTGCGCGCCCGGCGAGGACGGCTGCCCTGCAGGAGCAGCGGTCACGCGGCCTTGCGGCGGCGGGTGCGGACCCTTCCGGGAGTTGAGACGGTGTCATGGGTGATTCCGGCCTCGTGTCCCGCGGTTGACGCTTCGCCGGTGCCTTCCGGGTGTCGTCCCCGGCTGGCGAGAACTACTCTCGTCGCAGTTCGGAGCGGGTGGAAGGGGTGCCGGGTGGACGGAAACGGCAGTGACCGGATCGGTCCAGCGGGCCCGTCCGGCCGCCCCCGACCCCGGTAGTGTCCCGGGACACCGCACCGTCCCGCTGCCGTGCCGCCTGGGTGCACGGAAGTGCCGCGGGAGACCGTCGTACCGGCCCCTGGCTCTGCCCTGATGAACCGTCCGCCGTGCCCCGGCCGTCGGGTTGAGTGGGATGCTGTCGACGATCCCAGGAGGGGCGGAGTCCGATGCGCAAGCGGGAGAACGAGGAAGCCGGCAGGGCCAAGGCGGGCCGGGAGGCGGGGCACGGGGCCGCCCGGGCCGGGCAGCCACGGTCAGGGCTGCTCGCCCTCCAGGCCACCGTGGGCAATGCGGCGGTCGTCCAGATGCTCCGCCGGGCCGGCCACGGCCCGGACCAGGAGGAACACCGGCACGGGGACGGCTGCGGCCACGAGGGCCCCGCCGTGCAGCGAGCCCCGGCCCCGGCGCTCCAGCGCTCCTCCGTCCACGACGTCCTGCGCAGCCCCGGTCGGCCTCTCGACCAGGCCACCCGTACGGACATGGAGTCCCGCCTCGGCGCCGACTTCTCCGATGTACGCCTCCACACCGACGCCGCCGCGAAGGCCTCCGCCGCCGAGGTCGGCGCGCGCGCCTACACCTCCGGCAACGACATCGTCATCGGCGAGGGCGGGGGCGGCGCGCACACCCTCGCCCACGAACTCACCCATGTCATCCAGCAGCGCCGGGGACCGGTCAGCGGCACCGACAACGGCGACGGGCTGAAGGTCTCCGACCCCTCCGACCGCTTCGAGCGCGAGGCCGAGGCCAACGCCCGTGCGGTGATGAGCCGTCCGGCCCCCCGGACCTCCTCCGACGTGCAGCGTTCGGCCGACCCCGGGTCCGCGTCGGCCGGTGCGGCGCAGGCAGCCGTGCAGCGCACTCTCGAGACGGGCCTCGCGGCGGGCACCCAGGTCGTCAAGCACACGGACGAGGGGGACATCGAGGGGCACACGATCACCGGTTTCGGCTTCGGGTCCTACCTGATCTCCCCTGGCGCGGACGGCAGGAAGCCCCGGGCGTCCACCAGCGACAGGTCGTGGGGGACGGTCGCGGGACGGAAGGCGTCCCGCGCGCAGTACGACGCAGCCCGTGCCCTGGAGTTGGACCCGGCGGTCCTCGCGGCCAGGCAGAAGCAGAAGGACCTGGACCTCGGCGAGAACTACCTCAGCGCCGACTACCGCCGGATCAACCCGCTCCTTGCCGCCCTCGGGCAGGTCGGCTTCACCCCCGGCGAGATCGCCGCCCCCGGTTTCTCCTACACGTCGAAGGAGAACGAGGTGCTCGACACGTGGCGCAGTGTCGCCATGGCGCGGGGCTACGCGGACGAGCAGACCACCGGGGCGTGGGACAAGAAGGCCCTCGCGGACACCTTCGACATCTTCGCCCGGATCAACGGCGTGTGGGACGACTTCGCGACGCCCCGCGCGAACGAGGACGGCAACGTGCTGCGGGGCGACAGCAAGCACCTGTACGAGTCGTTCGGCGGCATCCTCAAGCAGCAGGAGAGCCACCCGGACGGCGGCTACGTCTCGGTCGACCAGACGATCGAGTGGCCGGCGATCCTGTCGACCACGTACGGCGATCCGCTGACCCACTCGTACGTGGCCGGCAAGGAGATCGTCTGGGAGTTCAGCCTCCCGGAGGATCACCGGGGAAGGGCGCTCGGCAGGAACAACCAGTCCGAGGCGGAGATGACCTTCCCCATCGGCACCAGGATCCACATCCGTCAGATCCTCGTGCGGAGCGGCGACTTCCGGCAGGAGCGGTCGGCGAAGTACGGCGAGAGCGCGGCCGTGATCGTCTTCGCCGACATCCTGGCGGGCCAGGGACCGACCCGGGAGAACTAGTGTGCTGCGGCAGCACTCACGTCAAGAACGCGATCACCAGCGGGTCCGACTCCGGCGAGATGTAGTCGTACGTCGGGAAGTCGACGTGGCAGTGATGGCTTGTGTCCGCCTCGGAGGCGAAGCCCTCGATGTTGTCGGCGAGGAGGTCGAGGGCCTCCCGCCCTCCCCGGATCCACAGGGTCCGGGCCTCCATGACGATCGAAACGCAAGCCCGCTCCGGATCCTCCGAGAACGCGATCCCGGACAGTGACCCCTCGTAGGGGAAAGGGTGCCGGTTCTCCGAGAGATCGCCGTTTCCGGCCTTCCCCCGCAGCAGCTGCCCGAGGGCCGTCAGCCCTTGCCGGGTTCCGGACAGTTCGAGCTCCCTGGTCCCCCCGCTGTACAGAACCTGCAGCACCGCATTCCCTCCTTGTCCTCACGTGCGAGTTCGTGATCGATCCGCTCGGCGGGTCGATGAGTCGTCGCCGACGGCAGCTCATGGTCACGCGGGCTGTCAGGAGTGGAAGCGGATGCGGACCATGAGTGCGTTCTCGGCGAGTTGGTCGAGGTAGCGGTCGGCGAAGTCGAAGTACCGGTCACCGACGAGAGCGTCGGGGTCGGGCGAGGTGCACGTGCCGTCGAGCCACTCGCCGTCCAGGGTGAGCAGCACGTTGGTCGGCACCACGCGGGAGGCCCTTCGACGCACGAACTGCTCGCGGGTGCCGGCGTAGCAGCCGACCGGGTCAGGCGCTCGGGCCCACCGGTGATCCTGCTCGCTGCTCGCCCGCAGGGCGGCCACGGCCCGGATGACCGGCTGGTCGAAGAACGCCGCCCACCCCGCCCGGCCGTCGGAAGCCTGCGCGATCATGGCGTACTGCGACAGCGCGGGTTCGAAGTCGGAGCTGAAGGCGGTCCAGTTGTCCCAGTCCGCGGCCGCCGCAGCCGCCACCGGTGCGCGGTCGGAGTCCAGATCGAGCAGGCCACGCGGCCCGCCGTCGCAGCGCCCGGCCGGCTGCGGCGGCCGCGGACTGCCGTCGGACCAGAGCGGGTTGCGTACCAGCCTCGGATCGGCCTCGTCTCCGGCACGGACCGCCAGGCCGTGTGCGCCGTCACCGCCGAAGACGTGCCACCACTGCCACTCGCCTTGCCAGACGCCGCCCGGCGGGATCTCGGCGTCGTTCCAGAACGGGGCCATCGCGGCAGCCAGCGCGTCCGGCACGTCGGCGGGGTCGGTGGGCGGCAGGCAGACAGTGAGCATGTCCCGGGCCATGGACTCGCTTTCATAGGCGGGTGACATCGATCGTCGGAGCCGACCGTAGCGGGGGCGCCGGCACGGCCTCAACGCCATTTTCGAACAAGCCACGGCCCGGATCGCGGGCCGGTTCGAGCGAGCGAGCCGCGCGCCACGGCCCACACCGTGCAGGGGTGGGTGGTGTCGTAAATGCGTTGAGGGACTCGGGTGGTTCATGAATGATCCGCTGCATGGCCATCTATCTGGAGACCGAGCGCGTGACGCTGCGCCGGTTCACCGCCGACGACGCGGACCTGCTGATCGAACTGGACGGCGATCCGGCGGTGATGCGGTTCCTGTCGGGTGGGGAAGCGACGCCCGCGGAGGTCGTCCGCGAGAGCCATCTGCCGAACATCATCGCCGGCTACGAGAGGTGGGGCGGCGAGCTCGGGTTGTTCGCCGCGTTCGAGAAGGACGGCGGGGCGTTCATCGGCTGGTTCTGCCTGCGACCAGCGAAGGACGGCCCGAAGGACGAGGCCGAGCTCGGGTACCGGCTGCGGAGGGCGGCCTGGGGCCGGGGCTACGCCACCGAGGTCTCACGGGCCCTGCTGCGCAAGGGGTTCGGTGAGCTCGGCCTGCGGATGGTCTGGGCCGCGACGATGGTGCTGAACCGCGGTTCGCGCAACGTCGTGGAGAAGGTGGGCATGACGTTCTCCCATTCCCTTCCCACCCCGGACGACATGCTGATGGTCGAGGGCGCCGACCTGGGCGGCGTGCAGTACGAGATCACGAAGGAGCAGTGGGAGCAGCGCTGACCTCCCATCCGGTCCGGCTATGAGGCGCAGAGGCGCGGAGGCGGGTGAGGACGGCCAGGGGCGGTGGTTGCCTCCGGTGGGGTCGGGTCGGTCATCAAGATCGTTCCTTTGGTGTGTTCGTGCGACTTGCTTCCGACGTCAAGGGGTTCCTTCAGCTCTCGGAGCCGACCGACGAGCCGATCGAGAACCCGCACCAGCTCGTCGATGAAGGCGAGTTGACCACAGTGAAGGTCGGCAAGGTCGACCTCCAGCGTCGCCGGCTGCGACCGGGCGCCGTCGGTGGAGCGGAAAGAACCTCGGAGTCGGCGACAACATGCTCGCCGAACGATCAGCTCGGCCACCGAACCCGGGTCGGCGAGGTCGAGGCGGTGGGTGAAGTCCACGATGATGCGCTCGCAGGCCCCTTTTCGCGAGCATCCGCTCGACCGGGGTGATGATCTCGTCGTCCATTCCCCTGTCTACCAGCCCCGACGGGTCCCACCGCAACGGCATGTCCGCACCCGTACCGGCATGCTCCTCGCCCCCTGCCGCCCAACTTGGTTCACCAGCGGACGGACTGAGACGAAGACCGGCGGTGGCAGTATCCGCGAAGCCTCATCCCGCGACGCTAGAAGCCTCATCCCGCGACGCTACTGGTCACGTCGCCGCCGCAAGTGCGAACCGGCTCGTCAGTCGGTGGCTTTCCTCATCCGAGGGATGAGGGGGCGGCTGTCGTCGACAGAGGCCGGCGATCGGCCGGCGACCGGTGAACGCAGACCGAACCGGGCTCTGGTCAGTGTGGCGGCCGACCCTCTCCTCGGAGATCCGGTGCGGCAGCGGGCGCATCCCGCTGAAGTCGGCCTCGCGCCCGATGTGGCCACCACAGCGGCCAGAGCAACGGTCGCCAGAGAGGCGACAGCGACTGTGCGGAGGTGATCCCTGTACATGTGTGGCTCTTTCTCGTGCTTCAGAGCGGCAATTGTCTTCGGTGAGTTGGATGTTCCTGATCCGCTCAGCTCCTCATCGGAACGGCGACAGGCACTGCGGCGGTACTGGTGGGCCGTCTGCAAAGCAGATTTGTATCTGCAATATCAAGGTAGGTGATCCGCCCGGCTCGGCGCGCTGGTTCGGCATACGGTGCGGTGGCCTTGAAGTCAAGCCTCAGCAGCCGCTCTTGGGGCCAAGGGCCCTGGGTTGTGGATCGTAGGTCCCTGCTCTTGAGTTCTTTGTTCGTGAGCTCTTGCGGGCATGGGAATGGACCGGTCAGAATCGATTGAACGACAGGTTTTGCAGGTTTGGGGTAGCACCTTCATGGTCGGCTTCACCTGGGTCGACATGCTTGCTTCTGCATTTCTTCACAGGGCCATCAAAGATATGCCGCACGGCTGTCGGGACGGGTTCCCGAGGGTCGCGGGCAGAACGCGAGGAGATGACGCCGTGCAGCACCGCACAGTTCTCGGACACATGGTGATGGAGATCGCTTCCTCGACCGGTTCAACCCGTCTCATCCTGGTGGACCTGGCATACGTGGCCGACGATCCATACGCGGTTCAACTCACCTTCCACCCTGACCACGGCGCCCGTGTCACGTGGTACTTCGCGCGGGAGCTGC
The DNA here is from genome assembly GCF_044749365.1 of Kitasatospora sp. NPDC089509. Classification (NCBI taxonomy): domain Bacteria; kingdom Bacillati; phylum Actinomycetota; class Actinomycetes; order Kitasatosporales; family Streptomycetaceae; genus Kitasatospora; species Kitasatospora sp. NPDC089509. The sequence goes on from NZ_JBIVHS010000024.1 coordinate 70,468, forward strand.
TGATCGACGGATTGAGCCGGGCCGTCGGCGAGGGTGATGTCCGCATACGTCCCACTGGTGATGATCTCTCCGAGACGTCCATCGCGCTGAATTCGTCTTTCGGCTGTGTTCTACTCCTCGCCTCAAGTAGGTCACTGAACGCCTTCCTGGACCGGACGGACAGCCTGGTTCCAGTCGGACAGGAACTGACCGAACAGCATATTGACGCCCAGCTCGAAAAAATTCTTCGAGAGAGGTGATGATCTCGAAACATTCCCACGACCATGAGAGCCCGACCTGCCCGGACATCACAGGCCGACGAAGGTGACGAGACGGCCCAAAGATCTACCGACGTCGTCCACGATGAGACGATTCTCCTTGCCTTATGTCGTGGAGCACCTGACGAGGCATCGCCCGGAGTACCCGTGACATCGCCGCCTGCGCAGGATGTCTACCCGAGTTCGCTCGGCCCACGGTGCCCCGGGCATAGCGGTCCAACGGCACTACGTGGTTCCGAATCTCCAGCTCGGCGTCGAGCTCCACATCGAGTCGGCCGAGTTCCCGCCACAGTTTCATGGCGTCACGCCGGCTGAGCCACGCAGGGGCGCGCAGGACCAGGCGCAACGGGCTGAGCGGGCCGGCCACCGGTTCACCAGTGGCCAGTTCGTAGCCGATCGCGCCGATCGGCCCCCAGGCCAGTCGATGGTCCGTGATGAGTCCCGTGACTGCTCGCAGCGCAGCCAGGCCCGGTATGGCCGCCACTCTTCGCGGTGGCAGTAGCTTGAGCCGATCAGTGAGCTGCTCGGGACGCAGTATGCGGGCCACTGTGGACCGGGGGGCCATCGCGTCGAACCGCTGCCCCCGCTGGGGACCACGCACCATGACCGGGACCCAGGGCTCGCCCGGTCCTGTCACAGACGGCGCCCGCGCGACTGTCACCCATGGGTGTGTGCGCAGTGTCTGCCGCGCCCAATTCGGGGGTCCGCCACGATCGAGCGGTCGTAGGGCGCCGGGGTAGCGCAACAGGAGCAGATCGTGGGCGACAGGCAGCTGCCCGTTCAGAGGTGCCAATGGACGCCGTAGCGCGCCATGCGGTTGTTCATCTGGATCGAGGACATGGTGCGGGGCCACGGTGGGCATGTGAGAAGCCTCAGGAAAGTTCGGATATCCGGGCTGGCCCGGTCGGGTGCGGTGCGGGCGACGGGCGACGGGCGGCGGCAATCGGGTGTCCACTGAACGGTCGATGTGCGGGAGCCGGGGCTCACGGCCATCGGCTGGGACCGTCTTTCAACTGACGTTCATGGAATGACTGTTGGTCCAGCCCGGCCAATACTGGGCCGCGTCGGTGGGGGCTCTGCCACCGGCCTGCCGCTGCGTGGGCGGCCGGGTCAGGCCGGCACCTGCGGTTCCCGGTCCTTGGCGTCCAGGTGGCCACGAAGCCGTGCCCGGCGCAGTGTCCAGCGCGTCAGCAGGCCCACGGTCACGCCGGAGCCGGGGTGAGGCTCGCCACGATCCGCCGGGCGGTGACGATGCCGACGCCGGTGGCTCCGCGCAGGAAGATCAGCGCCTCGCGGCGGCGTCCTGCTGACAGCAGGCCGTGGAGTACCTGCCGTAAGGCGGGATCGTGTTCGGCAAGGACTGCGGCCGCCTCGTCCGCGGTCACCGGGAGGTTGCGCTTCCTGAGTACTGCGAGCGCGGCGGGAGCGTGAGCGGGCGACAGGTCGGACCCCACCAGCAACGCCTTCAGCGCGTCCGTCTCCTGGCCGTCGGCCAGGTGCCGGAGTGCTGTCTGCTGCTGGTCCCTCGGCACCGGCGTGATGACGGCCGCGGTGATCACAGGATCCTGCCCCGGGTCGATGCGTTGGGGAGGACCCCATCGGCGAGGAGTCCCTGAGCACTGCCGGGTCCGGAGAGCCGCCCCTCGTCCACGGCCTCGCGATTCACCAGGTCGGCGGCCTGCTTCCACCGGTCGCCGGCCCGGTCGCCGGCGGCCCGGTCGGCTAGCTGGCCGGTGGGCGGCTCGGTCGCGGCCGCCGAGGCGAATCCGAGGAAGCGGGCGACGGCCAGGGCGAGCGTGGCCATGGGGTTGATGCACGGGCTTTGCATGGTCGGTTTCTATTCGTTCGGTCCAATATCCGGGTGAACCGGACAAAGCTCATCCTGCTACCGCTGACGGCCGGCCAGGGAGGGCCCGGTGGTCCGATGTCCTCCAAGGTGGGACTTGCGTCCTGATCGACCCAGGCCGCCGCGAAAACCATGACTCCACCGGGGTGTTGCGCCTGCTGAGCTTGGCATTTGGCCTTGTGAGCGGCTTTCATGACGTTCCATGACGAACCGGAACCTACTCTTCGTCTTGTCGGATGACATGGAAGCCATCGACGTCACCGGACCCATGACCGTCTTCGACTGGGCCAACCGCCTTCTGGCGCCGGAGCGCAGCCGGCCGGCTTACAGACTGCGCACGGCAAGCCCGGGCGGCAGGCCGGTGACGGCCAGCGGTGGACTGGTCCTGGCTGCACAGTCCACGCTGGCGGAGGAGCCCGCACCCGACACCGTGGTGATCCCCGGTTCTCCGAGCGACCCGGAGGTGGCTGCCTGGCTCAAGGGGAACGCGTCCGAGATCCGCAGGGTCGTCGCGGTCTACGAGGGCGTCTTCACGCTGGCGGCCGCCGGCCTGCTGGACGGACGCCGCACCGTCGCGCACTGGCGGCTCGCGCCGGCCGTGGCCCGCTCCTTCCCCGCCGTACGGGTCGATTCCGAGCCGATCCACGCCGGTGACGGGCGGGTGTGGACATCGGCCGGAATGACCAGCGGCATCGACGTGGCCCTCGACCTGGTGGAGACCGATCACGGACCCGACCTTGCGCTGGAGGTCGCCCGGCAGCTGGTGGTGTTCCTGCGGCGGACGCACAACCAGGGCCAGATCAGTACCCAGCTGAGGCTGGCGGCGGCCAGGAGCGGTGAGTTGCGGCGGATCCTGGAGTGGGTCGTCGACCACCCCGGCGAGGATCTCACCGTGGAGACCCTGGCCTGGCGGGCCGCGCTCTCGCCCCGTCAGTTCACCCGGGCCTTCACCGCCGAGACCGGCCTGTCCCCGGGCCGCTTCGTGGCCCAGGTGCGCCTGCAGGCGGCCTGCCGGAGGCTGGTGGAGCACCCGCAGGACAGCCTGGAACAGGTGGCGAGGTCCGTGGGATTCTCCAGCGCCGAAGTGATGCGGCGTGCCTTCCGGAGAGCGTACGGGATCGCCCCCTCCACCTACCGGAAGGCCAACCTCCCTCGGGCCAGGTGGCATTCGCCCGGTCCGCCCAGCCGACATGTCCCGAAGGGGAGGCGAGATCGACTTCACCGGGATCGAGACGCGTGACGGTCGTGGTCAGGCGATGCGAAGGGGGGCACGCGACTCAAAACGCTGTCGGGAGGCATGATGCGACGCGCCGGGATCGCCGGAGCCATGGTCGGCGATCCCGAAGCCCTACCGCTCCATCAGCGACAGCTCGACGCAGGCCGAGGAGACCCTTGTGGCATTCCTACTGATCTTCGGAGGCTTCCTCGCCGGCGCCGGGCTTCACGCCACGCTGTGGCTCGCTCGTCGAGCAAGGACCCCAAGCGTCGTTGGAGCGCTGAGCTTCCTCGGCGCGGCAGCTGTGGCCGCAGCCGGCCTGTGGGCGGCCAATGCCTTGCGCGACAACGGTCCGCTCGGCGGCGTCGTGCATCCCGATTCGCTCTTCAATACCGGTTTCATATTCGCGATCTCCGTTGGCGCCGCCACCGTGAAGGCAGCACGACAGAGAAAGCCGTGACCGAACGGCGCCGCACCACACTTCGTCGCTGTGGAGCACGGCTCGGCGTCGGCGCAGACGTCCGATGGTCGGGGTCGTGGGTTCGAGCGTGGCCTCGGCCGATGTCGCCGCGAAGTTCCGCTACCGCGAGCTGTGCCGCGCGAAGGTCCGGGACCCCGACCCGGTCCTCGCCGAGAACGAGCCGTTCGACCGCAGGCGGCGACACAGCCGGGTGCGCGAGCCGGGCCGCATCGCGATCAGCCCCGGCAGCCGACCGGCGGCATTGGCGTCCGCGGCGATCCGGGCTGATCAGGACACATGTCCCACTCTGGAGGGCATCGGGCCCCGCGGCCCTTCCGAACCAGTCGTCAGCAACGGCAGGCTGAGCTGTGTCCCGGTTCACCCGGATATCAAATCGAACGAACAGAAACCGACCATGCAGAGCTCAGGCGTCATTCCCACCGGCACATTCGTCCTGGCCCCAGAGGCAGCAGGGCCCGCTACGGCCTCACCCGGCCGGACAGCCGACTCCCGGGAAGCCGGTGGTTTCACCAAGTCGCTCCAGACGGCCCAGGGCGGCCGGTCGCCGGCCCAAGCCGCCGATGACAGGCGGGAGACCACGACGCGCGTCGCCCGCATCCGCACGGCGATCGCCACCACGACCGGAACCGTCACCGGGCACCTGAGGCTGAAGGCCTTCCGCAAGGAGCAGACGCATGTCCTCCTGAGCACCGGAGTGGTGACAACCTGATGCTCAACTCGATCCACATCCGTACGCTAAACATGGTGCTGACCACAGGGTCCTTCGCCAAGGCCGGTTCCATGCTCGGCTACTCCGCCTCGGCTGTCTCCCAGCAGATCAGCGCGCTCGAAAGCAGCACGGGTCTGACGCTGTTCGAGCGTGGGGCCCGTAGCGTCCGTCCCACCCGCGCCGCCATCGTCCTGGGCGAACGATGCGCAGGAGTACTGGATCAGTTGACGGCGTTGGAGCAGGAGGCCCGGGCGCTTGCCGCTGGTGATCGAGGAGTGGTGCGGGTCGGGAGCTACCCCGCTGCCCAGGCGACGCTGATCCCCTGGGCACTGGCCCGCCTGGCGCAGTGGCACCCCGATGCGCAGGTGGACCTGGAGGAGGGCGAGTCATCGGACCTGATGCCCCTGGTCTTGTCCTCCGCACTCGATCTGGCCCTGGTCTACGTCTACGACCTGATGTCGGAGGAATGGCCTGCCGGGATCACGGCGGTCGAGCTGATGCAGGAACGGCTGTTCGTGCTCGTTCCGCCGGCCAACCCGTTCGTCACAGCCGACCGGGTCCGCCTCGGTGACCTCGCGGGGCAGAGATGGATCACTGGCCATGAAGGGAGTGCCAAAGCGGCGCTATTGACGCGGTTGTGCGCCGACGCCGGCTTCTCGCCGCGGGTGGCGTTCCGCAGCAACAATCACGACGCCGTGCAGGAGATGGTGCGGGCCGGGCTCGGCGTGGCCCTGGTACCCGATCTGGCCCTGGCCGGGCCCAGTCGAGAGACGGCGCGCGCACTGGACGGAATGCCATGCGTACGGCGGGTGTTCGCGGTCCGGCGGACGTCCACCACAAACGCACTGCTGACATCGTTCGAGGCTGCCCTGAGTCGGGCGGCGGCTGATCGCCGCATGCGGCAGCGGCCGACAGCCCAGGTGAGGTGAATCCGGGTCACCGTCGAACGCCTACGACGCAGGACGTTCCACCGCCGGACGAACCACTCCGCGGTCACGGATCCAGCCGCTCTGGTTCTACGAACCGAGCCGGTGCTCATCCGGCAGGCAGCCCTTGCCGTTCCGTCGCGCTGCTTCGCCGATGCTCCGGGCTTTCCGACGGGGATCCACGGCGCCGTGGCCCACAGCAGCACGACCCGTTACCGCAGCAGCTTCACCGAGCTGGCCCGGAAAGCCGGCTCATCTCTCCGGTCGGGCTTCCAATGCGGAGCAACTCCTGTTGCCCGGGCCGTGAACGGTGCGTCTAAGTACGCCTTCGACCCGAGAGATGAAGAACAGTTGCCGTCGCTACCACGGACGCGCCGACAAGAACCAATTGGACCCAGAAAGGTGGGGCGAGCATCTTGTTGGTCGCGATCATGAATGCTGTGAGCATTGCAAATGCAATGATCTTTTGTCGCACGGGGTGTCTCCAGTTTTGATCAGACAAGAGAGCTCAGGCAGGCGGCCGCCCCGGCCCCGGCCACGTTGACGGCCAGATCCCGGGCCGCCGTACCGTTGACCCTGCCGACAACCAGCGCTGCCGCGCCGCTGATCCCTGCCTTGACCAGGCAATTCTTGGCCATGTCGGACATCGGCTTGTTGGCGAGAGCCTCACAGTACTTCTGCCTCTCGCCGTTGCCGTTCCCGAAGCGGCAGTTGATGGAGTTGTGCTCCTGAATGACGTCGACCGCATGGGCAAGTGGTACTAAAATGCCCCATGTCATGGCTATAGAAAGGACGATCGAGAAATCCCTGATCCGCATACTGCCACCTTCGGATAGTCTGCCGGAAGCGCGATTGTGCAGCTCCTTTGGTGAGCCTATGAGGAGAACGCGGGCCTGACCATGCATCATTCATTTGAATTCTTCCGGGTGAGGCCGAGGGGGCCTGATGCTTGTTCATCCGGGGTGTGGCAGGCCCCGGAGATCGGGGTGCCGGTGCTGGTGCTGGAGGAGGTCGACCGCTCGCCGTGGCACACCGAGGTGAGGCAGCGGAGGAGTGGGGCGGCGATGCTGCTCGTGAGGACGCCGGCGATTCTTGGCGGACGGCATGCTCGTGGTCGGCGAAACGGCCGACTCCGAGCGCACCAGGGCCGAGGAACTCGGCATTGCGGTGCGTCGCCTCGGACGAGTTCGCCGCGCGTGCCGTGAGCGGGGGACCGTCCGTGCGGCACGCGCCGACCGCCTCGCCGTCGGCCCGTAGGAGACAACGGCGAGCTGACCGCCGGTCACTGCGGCGGAGCGGGTCGGGCACCTCTCGCAGAAGCCGGGCCCGCGCGGGTCGCCCGTACGACCGTCGCCGTCAGGGAGCTGACGGCATCCTCGGTACCGGTGGCATGCCCCCACGCTGTCCCCGCCCGGTTCCACCGGCCGGAGTCCGTCCGGGTTCCGAGATGATCCGTGTCCCTGGGGCGCGATGCCTTGGTGCGCGCCCCTCGGGCGCTGCCGTACGCCGTCTACCGGTCGGTGGGGGCGTGGGCGAGGATGGGCGGCCGACCATGTCCCATAGGCGAGAGGGCAGCAGCATGGGTATGCACGAGAAGCCGGCCCCTGACCCCGGATCGGGAACGCCTCCGCCCGGCAACAAGGACGGGCAGGTCCCGCCATCGCCGCCGCCGACCGGCACCCGGCGGAAGTAGAACGTGGTGACGAGCGGCGAGGATCCGGCGGGGCGCCGGGCGGGCCTGGACGCGGCGATGGAACGGGAACGGGCGTGGCCGGCCGGGTCGCCGTGGGTGCGCGAGGCCTTCGCGGCGGTGCCCCGCGACGCGTTCGCGCCGGGGCGGCTGTGGCGGTGGGACGGCCGTGCCTATCTGCCGGTGGACCGGGCGGCCGATCCCGAGGGCTGGGCCGGCGAGCTGTTCACCGGGGTCCACGACGCGGCCGTCACCCAGGTGCGCGGCGGACTGCCGTCCTCGTCGCTGTCCGCGCCCGCCGTGGTGACGGACATGCTGGACAGTCTGCGGCTGGAGCCCGGGCACCGGGTGTGGGACATCGGCACCGGGCAGGGGTGGACGGCGGCGCTGGCCGCCTCGCGCACCGGCCCGGGGCGGGTGGTGTCCACCGAGGTGGACGCGGGCCTGGCCGACTTCGCCCGCGGGCGCCTGGCAGCGGCCGGCCTGGACGTTCAGGTGGTGACCGGCGACGCGAGCGGCGGCGGGCTGCCGGGCGGCGGGCAGGTCGACCGTCTGCACGCCACCTACGCCGTGGAGGCCGTCCCGTGGGCGTGGGTGGAGGCGGTACGGCCGGGCGGCCGGCTCGTCTACCCCTGGGGCAGGCTGGGGCACGTGGCCCTCACGGTCGCCGACGACGGCAAGAGCGCCACCGGATGGGTGCAGGGCCTCGCCCAGTTCATGGCCGACCGGCACGGCCCGGCGCCGACGCCCACCGGCCGTGCCGCCTACACGGCGGTGCGCGGCACCGCCGACCCGGACACCGAGCGGCTGCTGACGCGCGACCTGGCCCCGCTGGAGAGCGACTGGGACCTCCTGTTCGCCCTGCGGGTCGCCGTGCCGGACGCGGTGCTGCTCACCGGCCGGGACGAGGACGGTGTCAACGCCTGGCTGCACGACGGCGACCGGTCGTGGGCGGCGTTGACCGCGCGCGGTGACGGCACCGTGACGGTGTACCAGGGCGGGCCGCGCCGGATCGGCGACGACATCGCCACCGCCTGGGACGAGTGGGAGGGGCTCGGCCGCCCGGACCGGTACGACTACGGCATCACGGTCACCCCCGACGCCCAGTGGGCGTGGCAGGCCGGCCCGGACGGGCCGCGCTGGCCGATCACGCAGCCGACGCCTGCCCGGTCGTGACCGGCACGGGCTGGGGCGATACGAACCTGCCCCGGCTCGTCCTCGCCGACCGGCCGGGGCAGTGCCCTACGGTCGGGCGGGACATGCCGCAGGGCACCGGGGTGGAATCAGTGATCCACACGGTGTCGGTCCAGAAGTCGCTGTCCGTGGCCAACTCCCGGATCATGCGCTTGACCAGCGGCAATGCCGCACGCAGGCGCTTGTCGTACCCCGACTGCTGCGGCAGATTTGGGAACAGGTCGGCCAGGCGCTTGCGGGCGAACCGCAGCCAGCGCGCCTCCGAGTGGAAGCCGAGCAGGGCCTGGGCCACCGCCAGGCAGAGGAGTTCGGAGTCGCTGAGCAGGGGCGGGCGTCCCATCCACCGCGTTCCTCTGATCTCGTCGTCGATCTTCACATAGAGTGCGGTCAAGAGGGTCTCCAAGTCGGGCGTCACAACCGGATCTTGGAGGCCCTCGTCTGATCCGCGCGCCCAAAGTCCTGAAGTTCTGACCCAGCGCCCGACTGAGCTCGTCCACACGTTGACTGAACGGAGTCCAACCGCCATGCCGGACACAACCTCGGCCAACCCCGGCCCTCGTGAGGTTTTGGCCCGCTACCAGCAGGCGATGCTCGACAAGTCCGCGGACGACTTGGCCGACCTGTACGCGGTCGACGCCGTCCACGAGTTCCCCTTCCTCCTCCCCGGCATGCCTGAGCGCTACCAGGGGCGCGAAGAGGTCCGTACGGGCTATCGAGCGGCCTGGGGCACAAGCCCAGCGCAACCGCAGGAGATCCGCGAGGTCGCTGTGCACGAGAACACCAACCCGGAGGTGATAGTCGTCGAGCAGGTCGTCTCCGGGACCGTAACCACGACCGGCCGGCCCTTCAGCTTCCCCGGCCTCCTCGTCATGCGGGTCCGAAACGGCCAGATCGTGCATGTTCGCGACTACATGGACGGGCTCGGAGTCGCTCACGCGATGGACCGGCTGACCGTCATGGCTGCCAGCCTCAGCGGCCGCTACTGAACCACTGACATCGGACTCATTCGTCTAGGGCACGACGTCGTCCAGGATTTCACCGTCCGTCGGGCCGGCCGGCCCGACGGTGGTTCCGGGCGTCAGCCCTCGGGGAAGAGGTCGGCCCAGTCGGGTGGGCAGGGGCCGGTGCGGACGGTCGCGCGGGCGTCGACGAACTCGGCGAGGGCGGCGACGGTGTCGGCCAGCCCCGCGCGCAGGGCGTCGTCGGTCGGGGTGTCCGGTTCGACGAAGAGGCCTTCGAGGTGGAGGGTCCGGGAGCGCCGGTCCAGCCGGGGGGCGACCCGGCCGACCAGCCGGTCGCCGTGCAGGAGCGGCATCACGTAGTAACCGTACCGGCGCTTGGCGCGCGGCACGTACATCTCGTTGCGGAACCCGAAGTCCCAGAGGCGTTCGGTGCGGGCCCGGTCGCAGATCAGGTTGTCGAAGGGGGACAGCAGGGTGGTGCGCGGCTCCCACTCGCCGGACTCCAGCCGTTCCAGGAGCGGCAGTCGGTCGGCGGTGAGGTACCAGCCCTCGCTGGACGGGGCGTCCTCCAGCTGGACCCGCAGGATGCGGCCCTCCGCGAGCAGGCGGGTCAGGGCGGAGTCCAGTCCGGGATAGCGGTCCCGGGTGAAGTGCTGGCGGATGTCGGCGGGGCGGGCGATCCCCAGGGCGCGCAGGGCGTGTTCGGCGGCCAGCGGGACCACCTCGGCATCGGGGAGCGGAGCCGAGGCGGCGTCACCGGGCAGGCAGCGCGGGGCCAGGTCCCACAGCCGGGCCCGGCCGCGGCGTCCGCTGACCATGATGCGGCCCTGGAGCCACAGGTGGTCCAGCATGCGTTCGACGTTGCGCCCGGTCGTCCAGCCGCTGGACTCCCACGGGGTCTCGGCGACGTCGTCGAAGCCGCCAGCGGGCAGCGGACCGGCCTCGGTCAGCCGCTGGACCACGTGCGTCTGCAGGGTGCCGTTGGCCTTGAGCCAAGTGGCCACCTTACGGCCGTAGTTGGACGTCCCCGCCGGGTAGCGGCGCATGGTCGCCGCGTGCAGCGGATAATCGTCCGTCAGCACGATGGAGGCGGCGTGGGCCCAGTACTCGAACAGCCACCGGGCCTCCCAGAGGAGGTGGTCCAGGTCCTCGCGGCGGTACTGGCCGAGCCGGCTCCACAGCACCAGCAGATGGCTCTGGGCGACCGCGCTGATCGGGTCGAGCTGGAGGCAGCGCAGTGCCCGCAGCACCTCCCGGATGCCGTCGACGGTCGGCGGGGCGGGCGGGCCGGCCAGGAACTGGGCGCTGATCGCCAGCCTCCGGGCGGTGGTGCTGCTGACGGACGGTGTCGGGGGCATCGGCTCCAACCAGGTGTCTGCGGACGGGAACGGAGGGAAGGAACGGGGGGAGGAACGGAGGGGAGGAGCGGGTCAGGTCACCCCGCCCAGGTCGACGCCGGTACCGGCGGCCCACAGCCGGGCCACCGCGTCGAGGAAGACCACCGTGTCCGGGCGCCGCTCCAGTGGCCCCGGCAGCGTGGGCACGGCCACACTACCGTGCTCCGCCGGGCGGTCGGGGCTGCGCATCGCGAGGCGGATCAGCCCCTGGCCGGGCCCGAGTTCGACCAGGACCGGCGACTTGAGACGCCACAGTTCGGCGAGGTCGTCGGTGAACCTGACCGTGCCGCAGAGCTGATCGGCCCAGTAGTCGGGGCCGGTGGCTTCCTCGCCCATCCAGGCGCCGGAGCCGTTGGAGAGGACTGGCACGTGGGGCGGGCGGAGCCGGAACCCGGCCACCAGCTCCCGCAGCCGGGCGGTGACCGGGGCCATCAGCGGGGAGTGGAAGGCGTGCCGGGCGGCCATCGGCTGGCAGGCGATCCCGCGCCCGACGAGCCGCTCGGCCACCCGGTCCAGATCCGTCGAGTACCCCGACAGCACGGTGAGTTCGGGCCCGTTCAGGGCGGCCAGCGCGACCCGCCCGGTGACGAGGTGGGGGGTGACCGCCTCCGCACCGGCCATCACCGCCAGCATCCCCCCGCCGGCGGGCAGTTCGGATACCAGCCGGGCCCGGCGCGCCACCAGGGTCGCCGCCTGGTCCAGCGGTAGGATCCCGGCGAGGCAGGCCGCGACATACTCGCCCAGGCTGTAGCCGAGCAGGGCAGTGGGCCGCACGCCGAGGGACTGCAGGGTGGCGGCCATCGCGTACTGGACGGCGAACACCGCCGGCTGCGCCACCTCGGTGTCGTCGATGGCCGGCCCCGCGGCACCGTCGGCCGGCCCGGCGGGCACCCCCACCCGGCGGGCGCCGGCGGAGTCGGCCGCCACCCGGGACAGGAAGGCGCCGAGGTCCCCGCCCAGCTCCCGGTCGAGCTCGCGCAGGCAGGTCCGCAGGTGCGCGGCGTAGACCGGCAGCTGGTGCTGCAGCCCGGCGGTCATGCCGAGGTAGTGGTCGCCGACGCCGGCCGCCAGGAACACCACGGGACGGTCCGGGTCCGCCCGCGCCGTGACGAGCTGCCGGGGGTCGCGTTCGCGCAGGTGGTGGGCGGCCCTGGCCGGGTCGGTGGTCACCAGGGCACGCCGGTGTTCCAGGGCCTGCCGCTGCCGCAGCCGCCGGGACAGCCCGCTCAGGCCGTCCGAGCCGTCCGGGCCGTCCGGGCCGTCCGGACCGGTGCCGCGCCCGGCCGCCAGCGAGTCGAGTTGCTCGGCGAGCCGGTCGGTCTCCCGTTCGAGCTCCTCGGGCGTCGCCGCGGAGATCGTCAGCAGCCGCGGGCCGGTACCCCCTGCGGAGGTCACGACCCGACCGCCCGGCGGACCTGCTCGGGCCAGCCCGCCGGGTCGACACCGTGCCGGCAGAGGAAGGCGTACGCCAGGCGTTCGAGCCCGAATCCGGCGCAGGCGGTGTGCACCGGGCCGGCGCCGTCGCCCGCGCCGATGGCGAACGCCCTGCCGAAGAAGCGGTCGTGGAAGTTGAACGAGCAGACCGCCACGTCCCGTTCGCCCTCCAGCGGCAGGCGCAGCTCGTACTTCAGTTCCAGGAAACGCTGGTTCCACACCTGGTCGGCGGTGTCGGTGTTGATGAAGAACGGGTCGCTGGCGACCTCGCACCTTCCGCCCAGGCCGAGTTCCGCCATCAGCTCGAAGGTGAGCTCCATCAGCCGGGCGCGCTGCGCCAGCACCGTCCGGCGCGGACCGAGGAAGACGATCTCGCGGATGGTGAAGTCCCACAGGCGTTCCAGCGACCGCTCGTAGCGGGACTCGAAGCGGAACGACTTGCCGCGCGAGGTCAGCACCGACGACCCGGCGGGCAGCGTCGAGTCGGCGAGCTGGGCGAAGGAGTGGTAGCACATCGTGGGCGGGAGGCAGTGGTCGACGGTGGCGGCGCCCGCGCGCAGGAGGTCCGTCAAATCGGTGCCGGCCGAGAGGCCGTGCAGGAAGTCCTGGTAGACGTCGACGTCGGAGTGCAGCCGGGACACGAACATCATCAGCTGGGGGAACGACGAGAAGTAGCCGCTGCGCCGCATCACGTCGGTGGCGATCAGGGTTGGGTAGCGGAACTCGGCGGCGTCGAACTCGGCCGCCACCAGGGCCCGGACTCGCTGGTCCAGGTGGTCGGTGAGGGAGAGCAGCGGCTCGCCGAAGGCGACCTGCCCGGCGCCCGCCGGGATCGCCGCACCCGTCGCGGTGAGCTCGTCGAAGACGTCGGACGGGGTGCCTTCGGTGTCCAGCCGCCAGACCACCTTCGGGGTGAAGGCCTCCTGCCGGGCCAGGTCGTTGGCCACCACCACGGCGAGCTTGCGGGCCAGTTCGGCCGGGTCGGTGCCGGCCGTGGCGGTCACCTCGAGCCCGGTGATCCGGTCCTCGCCGACCAGCCGGAAGTCCAGGATGGACTCGGCGACGAAGAAGACGCGGCGGGCCAGCTCCGCCGCCTGGGAGCCGTCGAGGGGAGGCTCCACCGGCAGCAGGAAGGTGGTCACGGGCTGCCGCGGAGGCCCGGCGGGCCGGGCGTCGTCGAGGGCGGTCACGGCCGGCCTCCGTCCGTCGGGCCGGCCGTCGCGGCGACCGGCCGGGCGGGGCGACGGTGGGCGGGTACGGCACCGGACAGGCTGCCGGTCAGCCCCATGAGCTCGGCGAGGACACCGCGGTGGATGCCGTTGGCGCCGGCGTAGATCGGCCCGCCGAGGGCGTCGCGCAGTTCGCGTTCGAGCTGCCAGTCCGTCAGGTAGCCGCGGGCGCCGTGCACCTCCAGGGCGGCCATCGCCGTCCGGGCCAGGCCCTCGCTGGCGACGATCTTCGTGATGGTCGCCTCCAGCAGGGCCATCCGCCCGCGGCTCTTGAGCCAGCCCACCTTGTAGAGCATCAGCCGGGCCAGCTCCAGCCGGATCCGCATGTCCGCGATCTCGTGCGCGACGCCCTGGAAGGAGCCGATCTGCCGGCCGAACTGACGGCGGCTGGTGACGTGGTCGACGGAGGTCTCCAGCAGCCGCTGCATCGCGCCGACGTGCCCGGCGAACATGAAGGAGCGCTCCCATTCGATGCTGGAGAGGAAGATCCGGTAGCCGGAGCCCTCCGCGCCGAGCAGGTTGGCCGCCGGGACGGAGACGTCCTCGAAGGCGACGACGCCCATCGGCGTGCTGCGCAGGCCCAGCTTGCTGAGCTGCCGCACGGTCCGCACGCCCGGCAGGTCCGCGGGGACCAGGAAGGCGGACAGCCGGTCCTCGGGCGCGCCCTGGTCACCGGTCCGGGCGAACACCACGAACAGGTCCGCCACCGGTCCGTTGCTGATGAACCACTTCTCGCCGTCGAGGACGTACCGCTCGCCCTCGCGGCGCGCCGTGGTGGTCAGCGCCAGGACGTCCGAGCCGGCCTCGGGTTCGGACAGGGCCTGCGCGCCGATCAGGTTCCCGGAGCACATCGCCGGCAGGAAGCGTTCCTTCTGCTCCTCGCTGCCGTGCTCCAGCAGGTAGATCGCGCAGCCCCAGAGGTGGTTGTTGACGGCGAAGACCAGGCCGTTGTCCCGGCAGCCGTAGCCGAGCGCCTCCAGGGCGATCATCGTGCTGAGCGGGTCGAGCCCGCCGCCGCCGTACTCGGCGGGTACCGGCCAGCCGAGCACCCCGTGGCGTGCGCAGCGCTGCCAGTCCGCGCGCGGGAAGCGTTCCTCGCGGTCGTCGCCCGCGGTGTCGCGGCCCAGCCGGTCGCGGGCGAAGGCGGTGGTCGCCGCCTGGAGGGCGCGCTGGTCGTCGGTCAGTTCGAAGTCCACGCCGCGTCCCTGGTGTCGGTGGTCCGGGCCCGGACGAAGGCGGTGATGCCGTCCACGGTGCGCAGGTCGTCCAGCAGCAGTTCCTCGCGGCGGACGGTCAGCGCGAAGGTGCGCTCGATCCACATGACCAGCTGAACGGCGAACAGCGAGTTGACGAACCCGGCGTCGAAGAGGTCCTCGCCGTCCTCGACCGGGATCCCGTCGGTGTGCCGTAGGACGAACTGCCGGACGGTGTCCTTGGCGGTGTCGGTCATCTGTGCTCTCCTCACGCGGCGGTCGGGCGGGTGGCGGCGGTCGCCGCGGGGTCGGTCGCGGTGCGGTCGGTGGCCGCGGGCTCGGCCTGCGGCCGGCCGGGCACCTCGTAGCTGTGGAAGCCCTGGCCGGTCTTGCGGCCGTGCAGGCCCGCGTCGACCATCCGCCGCAGCAGCGGGCAGGGGCGGTACTTGGGGTCGTTGAAGTTCTCGTAGAGCACGTCGAGGGAGAGCAGGACGGTGTCCAGCCCGATCAGGTCCGCGGTCGCCAGCGGGCCCATGGCGTGGCCGAAGCACTCCTTGAACAGGCGGTCGATCTCGGTCACCGAGGCGACGTTCTCGTGCAGCAGGAAGATCGCCTCGTTGAGGGTGAGCATGGCCACCCGGTTGGTGACGAAGCCGGGGGAGTCGGCGACCACGACGTGCTTGCGGCGCACGCCCCGAAGCAGGTCCCCGACGCGCTCCAGGGTGGCGTCAGTGGTGTGGTGGCCGCGGATCACCTCGACGGTCGGCTTGAGGTGGGCGGGGTTCATGAAGTGGGTGCCGATCACCTGGCCGGGCCGGCCGGTCACCGAGGCGATCCGGGTGATCGGGATTGCCGAGGTGTTGACCCCGATCAGGGCCTCCGGCCGGCAGACCCGGTCCAGCTCCCGGTAGAGCTCGCGCTTGGCGTCCCAGCGCTCGACGATGTTCTCGACCACGAAGTCCGCCTCGGACAGGTCCTTGGCTTCGGTGCTGAACGTGATGCGTTCCAGCACCGCCTCCGGGTCCGGCGGCACGTCGTGCGGGCGCACCAGCGGCGCCAGCCGGAGGTCGTCGGCGATGGCCGCGCGCGAGCGGTCGAGCGCGTGCCGGTCGATGTCCACCAGGACGACCCGGTGGCCGCCCTCGGCGAACAGTTGGGAGACACCGGTGCCCATCGTGCCGGCGCCGACCACTCCGATCCGATCCATCTGCGTGCTCCCTAGGACAGTGCGGGCAGGTCGAAGGTTTCGAGGAAGATGCCGTGTGTGACGACCACCATCAGCAGGTCGTCCTCGAAGAGGGTGTTCAGGCCGACCTCGCGGCCGGTGTAGCGGGCGCGCAGTTCCTGGACGGCCGAGGGGTCGAAGTAGCCCTCGCGCCGGATCCGCGCGGGTGCCAGGTAGTCGTCGATCCAGGACCGGTCGATCCGGAGCAGATCGGCGCTGGGGTTGGCGTGGAAGGCGAACTTCTCCCGGTTGACGATCTCCCGGGGCACGTACCGCTCGGCGATCCGTTTGAGCGGGTACTTCTCCTCGAAGCCGTGCAGTACGAGGTCCGGGTGCAGGGCGCGGGCGCAGTCGATGACGCCGCGGTCCAGGAACGGGTAGCGCGCCTCCACCGAGTTCGCCATGGCGACCCGGTCCCCGTGGTCGCCCAGCAGGTGGTCGGCGAGCCGGAGCTTGAAGTCCAGGTAGGAGCGCTGGTGCAGGACGTGCCGCCCCTTGAGCTGTGCGAGGTCGACCAGTGGCTGGGCCAGGCAGTCGAAGTCGGGCAGCCGGGACCGGAGCTGCGGCGAGTACAACTCCGCCCGGGCTGAGGCGAGTTCGCCGAGTCGTTGGCCGTAGGCGAGCAGCGGGTTGCCCCACAGCCGCTGGTTCAGGCGCTGTTCAGCGGAGAGCGGCCGTCCGGTGGCCGTTCGGCGCCGGGAGCGGGCCGCCCGGGCGGCGGTCTGCTTGTCGAACTTGTACCCGACGTACCCGGCGAACAGCTCGTCCGCGCCCTCGCCGCTGAGCACCACCTTCGCGCCGCGGGCCCGTACGGCCGCGGAGAGCCGGACCGAGGCGACGTTGTAGCTCTCCTTGAGCGGGCACTCGCTGTGGCGGACCACCTCGCGCAGCTGGTCGAGCAGGTGTCCGGGGGTGACCGGCACCTCGTGGTGCTCGGAGTCGAGGCTCCGGGCGACCATCTGCTGGTACGGCTGCTCGGACATCCGGGCGTCGGGGAAGGTGACGGAGAAGGTGCGCAGCCGCTCGGCGGCGGACTTCGCGGCGATCCCCGCCACCAGTGAGGAGTCCAGACCGCCGCTGAGGTAGTAGGCGTGCGGGACGTCCGCCCGCATCCGCAGCTCCACCGACCGCTGGAGGGCCTGCTCCAGCCGGCCGAACCGTTCCTCGGGGTCGGCCGCGGCGGGCGGGGAGAGCTCGGCGGCCAGGGGGTAGTCGAGGTCCCAGTACCGGCGGACGTCGACCCGGCCGTCCTCGACGACCATCAGGTGGCCCGGGGGCAGGGTGGCGATCCCGGCGAACATGGTGCGCGGGCTGACCAGGCCGGGCAGCAGCATGATCTGGTCGAGACCGCCCGGGTCGACCTCCCGGCGGACCAGCGGGTGGGCCAGCAGGGCCTTGACCTCCGAGCCGAAGACCAGGGTGCCGCCGGTCACCGTGTAGTGCAGCGGGGTGATGCCGACGTGGTCGCGGGCCAGCACCAGGCGCCGCCGGGCCCGGTCGTAGAGCGCGAAGCTGAACTGGCCGTTGAGGTGGTGCACCAGCCCGGTGCCGTGCTCCTCGTACAGGTGGACCAGCACCTCCACGTCGCCGCCGGTCCGGAAGACGTGCCCGGCGGCCGTCAGCCGGTCACGCAGCTCAGCGTGGTTGAAGACCTCGCCGTTGCAGCAGACCGTGACGTTGCCGTCCGGGGAGGCGATCGGCTGGTCGCCGGTGGCCGGGTCGACGATGCTCAGCCGACGGGTCGCCAGGCCGACGTGGTCGGCCAGGAAGTAGCCGTCGGAGTCGGGACCGCGGTGGAACAGAGTGCCGGCCATCCGTTCCAGGACGGCCCGGTCGGCCGGGTGGCCGCCGTTCAGGTGTGCGTATCCGACGATGCCGCACATGTGTCACGCTCCACGGTTCGGGGGCCCGGGCGCGCCGGCGGGAACACCGGCGCGCCCCTGGCGGGACGGTGGACGGGTTCAGTCCTCCAGTTCCGCGAGGATGGCCGCGAGTTCGCTCCCGTCGACGCCGGACGCCTGCTCCTCCAGGACGAGCACCGCCAGCGTCGCCACGGTCGGTGCCTCGAACAGCCGGCGCAGCGGGAGTTGGACGCCGAACTCGCGCCGCAGCCGGGCCAGCACCTGGTTGGCCAGCAGGGAGTGGCCGCCCAGGTCGAAGAAGTCGTCGTTCACCCCGACCCGTTCCACCGGGAGGTACTGGGCCCAGATGTCGGTGAGCTGTTCCTCCAGCGGGGTGCGCGGGGCGACGTACTCGGTCTCCCAGTCGCCTTCGTCCTCCGCGAACTCGTCGTCCTCGTCGTCGAAGTCGAGGTCGAGGTCGAGTCCGGCGAGGGCGTCGGGTCCGTCCTGGACCGGGTGGTCCGGAGCGGCGGTGTCGGCGGGGTCGATCAGGAGGGCGCCGGCCAGCGCGGAGGACAGCGGGCGGTCCGGGTCGCCGACCGCCAGTTCCAGGACGGCGCGCAGGTGTTCGTGCAGCCGCCGGATGGTCCGCAGGTCGAAGACGTCGGAGTTGTACTCCGTCATCACGGTGATCCGGCTGTCCTCCTCGGCGGAGACCTCGCCCGGACGCTGCTCGGCGTGCGGGCGCACCACGATGTTGAGGTCGAACTTGGCGGTGCGGTTGTGCGCGTCCACGACCTCGAAGGTCAGGCCGGGCACCTCCAGGGCGGGCATCGGGGTGTCCAGGAAGCTGAACATCACCTGGCACAGTGGCATCCGGGAGAGGCTGCGCTCGGGCTTGAGGTGCTCGACCAGCTTCTCGAACGGCATGTCCTGGTGGGCGTACATCCGCAGGCTCCGCTCGCGCACCCGCTCCAGCAGCTCGGCGAAGGAGGGGTCGTCGGAGGTGTCGACCCGCAGCAGCAGGGTGTTGATCATCATGCCGAGGAGATTCTCGGTCTCCGGCCGCTGCCGGTTGGCCATGCCGACCCCGACGAGGAGGTCGGGCTGGCCGCTGTAGTGGCTCATCAGGGCGGAGAACGCCGTGGACATCATCATGAACAGCGTCGCCCGCCGCTCCTGGCCCACCCGGCGCAGGGCGAGCGCGAGTTCGCCGTCGATGACCAGGTTCTCCAGTCGTCCGGAGAAGGTGAGGGCGGCGTCGTGCGGCCGGTCGGTGGGCAGTTCGAGGACCTGGGGCGCCCCGGCGAGCTCCGCCGTCCAGAAGTCCAGCAGCCGGCCCAGCTCCGCGCCGCTCACCACCTCGCGCTGCCAGGCCGCGAAGTCGGCGAACTGCACCGGCAGTTCCGGCAGCCGGGCGGCGCGGCCGGTGGTGCGGCCCTCGTACAGCTCCAGGAAGTCGCGCAGGAAGACGCCCTGGGCCCAGCCGTCGTGGATGAGGTGGTGCTCGATGACGACGAGGACGTGGTCGGCGGGGCCGAGCCTGACCAGGGTGACCCGGATGGTCGGGCCGTTCTCGATGTCGAAGGGCTCCCGTCCGGCAGCCAGGATCAGCTCCCGGACCCGCTCCTCCTGTTCGGCCTCGGGGACGCCTTCGAGGTCCACACCGGCGAGCGGGATGCCGCGCGGCTCGTGCACCACCTGCATCGGGGTGCCGTCGATGTCGGGGTAGGCCGTGTGCAGGATCTCGTGCCGCTGCTCCAGGTCGGCCAGCACCTGCTCGACCACGTCCCGGTCGAACACCCCGCGGATGCGCAGCGCCCGGGGCACGTTGTAGACGGTGGACTCCGGTGCCAGCCGTTGCAGCAGCCAGATCCGCTCCTGGACGAAGGACAGCGGCAGCGGACGGTCGCGCGGCACCCGGGGGATCGGCAGCTGCGCGGGCCGTCGGGTGTCGACCGGACCGGTCGGGATCCGCGCCGCGAGTTCCGCCACGGTCGGGTGCTCGAAGATGGCCCGCAGCGGGAGGTCCGCGCCGAAGTGGTCCCGGACCCGGGCGATCACCTTGGTGGCCAGCAGCGAGTGGCCGCCGTGGGTGAAGAAGTCGTCGTGGACGCCGATCCCGGGGAGTCCGAGGACCTCGGCGACGATGCCGGCCAGGGCCTGCTCGGTGGCCGTGCGCGGTGCGGTTCCCTCACTGGAGTGGGTCTGCGGCGGGGGCAGCTGGCCTCGGTCGATCTTCCCGCTCGTGGACCGCGGGAACGACGGGAGCACCGTGACCGCGGCCGGCACCAGGTAGCCGGGGAGCCGCTCGCGCAGCGCCGAGCGCAGCCGGTCGGGGTCGGGGGCGGCCCCGGTGACACCGGCCACGTAGGCGATCAGCCGGTTGCCGTCGGGGTGGGGCAGTACCAGGCTCTCGGCCACGGCGGGGTCCGCGGCGAGCAGCAGGGCCTCGATCTCGGCGGGCTCCACGCGGTAGCCGTTGAGCTTGAGCTGCCGGTCGGCCCGGCCGACGAAGGTCAGGGTGCCGTCCGGTGCCCAGGACGCGAGGTCCCCCGTGCGGTACATCCGTCCGTCCCGGCCGTCCTCGGCGAAGGGGTCGGGCCGGAAGCGCTCGTCGGTGAGCGCGGGGTGGCCGAGGTAGCCGCGGGCGACGCCCGGGCCCGCGATGTACAGCTCGCCGACGGCGCCGGTGGGCACCGGCCGGCCGGCCGGGTCGAGCACGTAGGCGCGGACGTTGGCCACCGGGCGGCCGATCGGGACCTCGCCGTCGCCGACCTGCCGGGTGAGGTCCTGGACGGTCGCCACGATGGTGGTCTCGGTCGGGCCGTAGCTGTTGACCGTACGGACGCCGGCGGGCACGTGCCGCAGCCAGGCGGCGACCCGCTCGGGGCGGGCCCGCTCGCCGCCGATGATCACCAGCCGCAGGTCCTCGCCGGGGGCGGTGGCACCGCCCGCGACGCCGTCGGCGAGCTCGTGCCAGTAGGCGGTGGGCAGGTCCAGCACGCTCACCCGCCAGTGGTCGCACTGGCGCAGGAAGGCGTCCGGCGAGCTGAGCATCCAGTCGTTGCGCAGCACCAGGGTGGCCCCGGCCGCCAGGGTCGGGAAGATCTCCTCGGCGCTGGTGTCGAAGGCCAGCGAGGCGAACTGCAGGACCCGGTCGCCGGATCGCAGGCCGAAGTGCTCGACGGCGAAGCGGGTGTAGTTGGTGAGGCCGCGGTGTTCGATCTGGACGGCCTTCGGGGTTCCGGTGGAGCCGGAGGTGTGGATCAGGTAGGCGAGGTCGCCCGGTCCGGCGGCGGGGTGGGAGCGGGCGTCGGCGTCGGTGCCGTCGGCCGCGTCGACCGGCGTCCGCTCGCCGTCGACCAGCACGGCGTCCACGCCCTGGGGCAGGCGGGGCGCCAGCCGGTGCTGGCTGAGGACGACGCGCACGCCCGCCCCGGTGAGGACCTCGGTGACCCGGTCGCGGGGGTTGGCGGAGTCGAGCGGCACGTAGGCGGCACCGGTCTTGAGGACGCCGAGGACGGCCGCGATCTGCGCGGCGGAGCGGTCGAGGAAGACCCCGACCGGGCTCCGGCCGTCGACGCCGCGTTCGCGCAGCTGCCGGGCGATCAGGTCGGCCCGGGCGTTCAGCTGCCCGTAACTGACCTCGCCCTCGTCGCCCAGCACCGCGAGCGCGTCCGGCCGTCGCTCGGCCTGCCGCTCGAACAGCTGGACCACGTTGGTGGTCAGGTCGTAGTCGCGGCGGGTGCCGTGGTCGGCGAGCAGCGTGCGCTCGCCCTGCTCGTCCAGCAGCCGCAGCTCCGTGACCGGCAGGGCGGTGTCCGCCGCGATCTGGGTCAGCAGCCGCTCCAGCTGCTCCAGCAGGGCGACGGCGGTGGCGGCCCCCAGGACCTCGGTCCGGTGGCGCAGCTGGGCCAGCAGTTCGTCGCCGGCCTCGATCAGGGTCAGTTCCAGGTCGACCGGGGTCCGGGTGTGCTCCAGCGGCACGGCCTCGGCGGTGAGCGGCCCGAAGGCGCGCCGGATCCCGGAGTGGCCGCCCATCAGGACGGCGAGTTCGCCGCGGCCGCGCAGCGGGGGCCGGTTGAAGACGAACATGGCCCGGAACGGGTCGCGCTGCTGCCGGTCCTCCGCCAGCAGGTGCAGCGGGTGGTCCTGGTGCTCCAGGGCGTTGAGGACCCGGGTGCGGGTGGCGGCGACGAACTCCCGTACGGAGGTGTCCGGTGCGAGGCGGCTGCGGATCACCACGGGGTTGGTGCAGTAGCCGACCACGTGCTCGAAGTCCTGCTGACCGCGGCCCGCGGTCGGCATGCCGACGAGCAGGTCGTCCTGCCCGGTGTACCGGTGCAGCAGGGCCTGGTAGGCGGAGAGCAGCAGCATCGAGACCGTCACGCCCTCGGCCCCCGCCCTGGCGCGCAGCCGGGCCGTCAGTTCCGGTGCCAGCCGGGCGCGGGCCGTGCCCGACCCGGGCGGTGCGGTGTCGGCGCGCCGGTGGTGGCGGGGCAGCCGCAGCTTGGGGGAGGCGTCGGCGAGCTCCTCGGCCCAGTAGCGGCGCGAGCGTTCGCCGGCGGCGCCCTCGACGGTGCGGTGCTGGCGGGCGACGAAGTCCCGGTAGGAGGCGGGCAGCGGTTCGAGGGCCGCGGTCGGGCCGCCGGTGTGCTCGGTGTAGAGCGCCTCCAGATCGGCGACGAGCTTGGACATCGACCAGAAGTCGGTGGTGATGTGGTGGGTCGCCAGCAGCAGCACGGTCTCCTGCGGGGCGCGCCGGAAGAGGTCGATGCGCAGCAGCGGACCGTGGGCGAGGTCGAACGGCTCGTCGGCGGCGCGGTCCAGGAGTGCGGCGAGGTCGTGCTCGGAGCGGCCGGCGGCGTCGTGGACGCGCAGCTCGGCGCGGCCGGCCGCCGCGGTGCGCTGGACCGGCTGCCCGTCGGGGGCGGGGAAGGTGGTCCGCAGCGCGTCGTGCCGGGCCACCAGGGCGGCCAGGGCACGGCGGAAGGCGTCGGGGTCGAACGGGCCGTGCAGGCGCAGGGCCGCCGTGATGTGGTGGGCGGTGCTGTCGGGCTCCAGCTGCTGGAGGAACCACAGGGCGCGCTGCCCGTAGGAGAGCGGTCCGTCGACGGGTTCGGCGTCGGCGTCGCCGGCGAGCAGGGACCCGAGCAGGGCGGCGAGTTCGGTCAGGCTGCCCGCGTCGGCGAGCTGCGGCACGGTGACCGGCACGCCGAGCTCCCGCCCGATCGCCTGCTGGATGTCGACCACGGCCAGCGAGTCGACGCCCAGGCTCAGCAGCGGGGCGGAGGTGTCGACGGCGATGGGCGCGAGCCCGCAGGCGGCGGCGACCTCCTGCTGGAGGAAGTCCTCCAGGGCGCGCCGGCGTACCTCCGGTGCGGCGGTGCGCAGCGCGTCGGGGTCGACCCGGCAGCCCTCCGCCGGGCCGGGCGCGTCGAGGTCGCTGCGGCCCACCTCCGGCAGCGTGCCGGCGGCGAACTGGGCGGCGCACGCGCTGCGCTGGATCTTGCCGCTGGAGGTCTTGGGCAGCGCGCCCGGCGGCACCAGCACCACGGTGTGCACGGTGACCCGGTGGTCCCGGGCGACCGCGGTGCGGACGGCGGCGCCGATCCGCGCGGCGTCGGCCGCCCCCGGGTCGCGGACCTCGTGGGCGAGCACCAGCCGGGGGTCCGCCCCGTCGGGGTGCGGGACGGTGAAGGCCGCCCCGCACCCCGGGCGCAGCTGTGGGCAGCCGCCCTCCGCGGTGAGTTCGAGGTCGTGCGGGTAGTGGTTCTGCCCCCGGACGATGATGACGTCCTTGATCCGCCCGGTGACGAACAACTCCCCTTCGTGGAGGAAGCCGAGGTCGCCGGTGCGCAGGTAGTCGGCGTCCTCGCCGGGCAGGCGGTGGCCGAACACCTCGCTGCTGCGCCCCGGGTCGCCCCAGTAGCCGTCGGCCACGCTCGGTCCGCTGAGCCAGAGCTCGCCGACGCCGCCGGGGCCGACCGGGCGGGCGGTGTGCGGATCCACCACGACGACCCGGTGGTCCGGGGCGATCCGGCCGCAGGACACCAGCTCCACCTGGTCGCCACTCGGTTCGCCGGTCGGTCCGGCGCCCGGGTCGCCGCTCGCCGAGCCGCTCGGACGGGCGAGGGCGGTGCCCGCGCGCAGCGCCGTACGGTCGAAGACCCGGCGGGCCGTATCGGACCAGGGGACACCGCCGGTGACCATGAGGGTCGCCTCGGCCAGCCCGTAGCAGGGGTGGAAGGCCTCCGGCCGGAAGCCCGCGACCGCGAAGGCGTCGGCGAACCGGCGCAGGGTGTCCGCCCGGATGGGCTCGGCGCCGTTGAAGGCGACCCGCCACCGGCTCAGGTCGAGCGCGGCGCGCTGCTCGGGCGTGGTCTTGCGCACGCACAGCTCGTAGGCGAAGTTGGGCCCGCCGCTGACGGTGCCGCCGGTGCGCGACATCGCCTCCAGCCAGGTCAACGGGCGTTTGAGGAAGGCGACCGGGGACATCAGGGTGACCGGGAAGCCGGTGTACAGCGGCTGCAGGATGCCCCCGATGAGCCCCATGTCGTGGTACGGCGGGAGCCAGATGACGCCGCGGCTGTCGGCGTCCACGCCGAAGTCGTGCCGGATCACGGCCGAGTTCCGCAGCAGGTTCCCGTGGGTGAGTACCACTCCGCGCGGGTCGGCGGTGGAGCCTGAGGTGTACTGCAGCATGGCGGTGGTGTCCGCCGTGACGTCCGGGTCGCGCCAGGCTTCGGCCCCTTCGGGTGCCAGCGCGTCGGTGGCGACGACCGTCAGTCCGGCCGACTGCGGCACCGTGGACAGCAGGGCCGGCACGGCCTCGGCGAGGGCGGCGATGGTGAGCACGGCGACCGGCCGGGCGTCCTCCAGCACCGCGAGCAGCCGCGGCAGGCTGCGCTCCAGCCGGGTCGGGTCCGGCGGGTAGGCGGGGACGGCGACAGTACCGGCGTACAGGCAGCCGAAGTAGGCGGCGAGGTAGTCCAGGCCGGGCGGGTACAGCAGGATCACCCGCCGCCCCTCGGCGTCCAGTTGCTGCAGCGCGTGCCCGATCGTCCGCGCCGCCCGGTCGAGTGCGGCGTGGTCGAGGCTCTGCTGCTCGACCCCGTCGTCCGCGAGGAAGGTGTAGGCCACCTGGTCGGGGTGTTCCCGGGCGCGGCCGCGGAGCACCGAGACGAGGGACGGGTGATCGGCGTCTGGTGCCGGAAGGCGGACGGGTTTCACTGACAGTTCCTCCCTGCCGAGGGGGCCGGTGGCGCAGCGATGAACCGAGATGCCCTGGCGGACCGTTACGACTGATGTCGCCCGGTTCGCCGGGAGCGGTGCTCGGTGGGTGTCGGGAATTGCCGGCGGATGTCCGGCAGGGCGCGAGGACGGAGGGGGGACAATGGCCGGAACATCGCCGACGAAGGTTATCCACCGTCATATCCGTGGAAGGGCCCGGTTGCTCCTCGACCGATCCGAGGGGGCCTGCCGTTGTCATTGAAGCAGAGGTGCCGCCGAGGCGGAAGGTACTCGACCTCTTGCATGCCCTCGAACAACGTGGTTAGCCTGGCGACTCAATCACCCCCCTGAGTTCCGGGGACGAATCTGTCTTCAGGGGGGGGTGCATTTCCGCGCGTGTTGCCAACAATCCTGTTGTTCGACAGGGGGGAGTGGACATGCAAGTGGACGAAGCACTGCTCGAAGAATGGATGCGCCGCTACTACTTCGCGACCGAGTTCGACCTCGGCAGCAGCGGCGTCCATCCCTACACCTTCGCCGAGGTTCGGGCGCTGACCGGCCTGACCCACGACGAGATGGACAACGTCGGCTTCGAGGACAGCTGGACCTTCGGCGGCCCCGACGTGCGCCGCGCCGTGGCGGACCGGTTCGCCGGCGGGGCGGTCGACCGGGTGATGGTCACCCACGGCTCCAGCGAGGCGATCTTCCTGTCGATGTGCGCGCTGCTGCGCGCCGGCGACGAGGTGGTCGTGCTCGATCCCGCCTACCAGCAGCTGCACGGCGTCGCGACGGCACTCGGCTGCACCCTGCGGCGGTGGCACCTGCGGTTCGACCGGGGCTTCCGGCCCGACCTGGACGAGCTGCGCGAACTGGTCACCCGGCGCACCCGGATGATCGTGGTCAACTTCCCGTGCAATCCGACCGGTTCCACCCTGACCCCGCAGGAGCAGCGGGAACTGGTCGCCATCGCGGCCCGCTCCGGCTGCTACCTGGTCTGGGACGGAGCCTTCACCGAACTCACCTACGACCAGGACCCGTTGCCCGATCCGGGCGGCTGGTACGACCGGACCGTCAGCTTCGGGACGCTGTCCAAGGCCTACGGCCTGCCCGGACTGCGGGTCGGCTGGTGCCTGGCCGCACCGGAGGTCCTCGACCGCTGCGCCCGGGTGCGGGACTACGTCTCCCTGCACCTGTCACCGATGGTCGAGCTGGTCGCCGAACGGGTCGTCCGGCACGGCGACGCCCTGGTCGGGCGGCGGCGCGACCTCGCCACGGCGAACCGCGCGGTGCTGGCCGACTGGATCGCCGAGCGCCCCCGGCAGGTCGCGTGGGTGCCGCCCGTCGGCGGTGTCAGCTCCTTCGTGCACCTGCCCGAGGTGGCGGACGTCGAGGACTTCTGCCGGTGGTTGGCCCACGAGCACCGCATCCTGCTGGTCCCCGGCACCTGTTTCGGCCACCAGGGCCACGCGCGGCTGGGGTTCGGCGCACCCGCCGAGGAGCTGCGCCGGGGCCTGGACCTGCTCGGCCGGGCCCTGGACGAGTACCGCCCCGGGGCCGGGAAGCGTGCCGCCGCCCTGAGTGCCGGCTGATCCCGCCGCCGCCACACCACGCCCCACCCCCACGCCTTGCCCCGTCTCCATGCCCTGTCCCACCTCCGCGCTTGCCCGGACACGCCAAAGGGGGCTGCCGTCATGAACGCTGCCGGCGACCTGGACTGCATCCTGATCGGCCCGCACGAACTCGACTTCGACGACTACGAGGCAAGCCTGCGCGCGATGGGCGAGGAATCGATCGCCTACCGCGTCCTGAAGGCCAACTCCACCGTCCTCGACGGGCGGCGGATGACCTACTACGACTTGCTCAACCGAATGCTCCCGGACAGCCGGGGAGAACCCGGCGACCTGCACGTGTGCAAGCTGCCGAGCCTGGCGATCGGCCACCTCAAGACCGCCCTGACCAGGGCCGGACTGGTGACCGAGGAGGTCAACTTCTTCACATGGGAGCGCGACCGGCTCGTCGAGCTGCTTGCCTGCCGCCCCCGGGCCGTGGCGATCACCAGCACCTTCTACGTCGACAACACCGCGCTGACCGAGATCGTCGACTTCGTCCGCCGGCACGACCCCGACATCCCGGTGATCATCGGCGGACCGCACATCCTCAACATCCACAACGGCTACGACCCGGAGGCCCAGGACTTCGTCTACCGCGAGATCGGCGCCGACATCTACGTCTGCGACTCCCAGGGAGAGTCCACCCTCGCCCAGGCGCTGCGCGCCCTGCGCACCGGCCGGGCCGGCCTCGCCCTGGTGCCGAACCTGGCCTACACCACGAACGGGCACGACTTCACCCGCACCGGCCGGGTGGTCGAGGACAACCCCATCGAGGACAGTGTCGTCGACTGGTCACTGTTCGACCCGGGTTTCTATGCCCCCACCGTCCAGCTGCGCACCGCGCGCAGTTGTGCCTATGCCTGCGCCTTCTGCCAGTATCCCCAGCTAGGGGGGCCGTTGAGCCTCAATTCACTGGAGCACGTGGAAGCGCAGTTGCGGCACTTCGCCGAAGTCGGCGTGAAGAACGTGGTGTTCATCGACGACACCTTCAACGTGCCGTTCCCGCGGTTCAAGAAACTGCTCCGCATGATGATCAAGAACGGCTTCGACTTCAACTGGTTCTCGTTCTTCCGGTGTGCGAACTCCGACGCGGAAGCCTTCGACCTGATGGCCGAGAGCGGCTGCAAGGGCGTCTTCCTGGGGCTGGAGTCCGGCGACGACCGGATCCTCAAGAACATGAACAAATCGGCGAGTTCGGAGAAGTACCGACGCGGAATCGGTGCGCTCACCGAACGCGGGATCCTCACCTTCGCCTCCCTGATCGTCGGGTTCCCCGGCGAGACCGCGGACTCGGTCGCCCGCACCATGGACTTCATCGCGGACACCGCCCCGACCTTCTACCGGGCCGAGATGTACTACCACTACCCGGCCGTGCCCATCGCCCAGCAGGCCGACAAGTACGGCCTCCGGGGCACCGGCTACCACTGGCGGCACGACACCATGGACGCCGAGCAGGCCTGCGCCGCGGTCGAGCACATGTACCGCACCATCGACAGCTCCCTGATCATGCCCGGGTACATGTTCGACTTCTGGTCGATCCCCTACCTGATGGGCCAGGGCATGGAGGTCGAGCACCTCACCGCCTTCGTCCGCCGGGCCGGCGAGGGCCTGGTGAGGGCGCTGTGAGCGACCTCCAGGCGCGGATCGCCGCCCTCCCCGCCGACAAGCGCGCCAGGCTGGAGGAACAGCTCAAGCTGCGCGGCGCACCCAGCCGCGTACCGGACCGGATCGCCCGCCGGGCGGACCCGACCGAGCCCGTCCCGCTCTCCTGGACCCAGCAACGGGCCTGGATCCTCAGCCAGTTGCGCAGCCCGTACAACCCGCCCTGCGTGATCGAGGTGGACGGCGCGCTCGACCTCGCGGCCCTGCGGGAGACCTTCACCGAACTGCTGGCCCGGCACGAGGCGCTGCGCACCGTGATCGAGGCCCACGAGGGCACCGCGCGTCAGCGCGTCCTGCCGCCGACGCCGGTGCCGATGCCGGTGCGCGACCTCGGCGGCCTCCCACCGGAAGAGCAGGAGCGGATCGTCGCCGAGCTGGCCCGCGAGGAGAGCCGGCGCGGCTTCGACCTCGGGCGCGACCAGATGCTTCGGGTCGCCCTGGTGCGCCTCGGTGAGCAGCGGCACCTGATGCTGCTCACCATCCACCACATCGCGATGGACGCCTGGGCGATCGGCGTGCTGGTCCGCGAGGTCGGCGTGCTGTACGCGGCGTGCAGCGCCGGAAAGCCCTCACCGCTTCCCGAACTAGCCGTCCAGTACGCGGACTTCGCCCTCTGGCAGCGCGAGCACCTCCAGGGCGAGCGGCTCGCGGAGCACCTCGACCACTGGCGCGGGCACCTCGGCGATCCACCGCCCCCGCTCGTCCTGCCGACCGACTACACCCCGCCCGACGGTCCGGGGGCGGACGGCGCGACCCACGAGATCGCGCTCCCCGAGGAGCTCACCGCACGGATCAAGGCGCTCGCCGACCGGGAGGGCGCGACCGTCTTCATGACCATGCTCGCCGCCTTCGCGGCGCTGCTGCACCGCTGGACCGGGCAGCAGGAGCTGGTCCTCGGCTCGACCATCGCGAACCGGACCCCGCCCGAGACCGAGGCGCTGATCGCCTGCTTCGTGAACACCGTCGCGCTGCGCGCGGACGTCTCCGGGGACCTGCCGTTCGACCGGCTGCTGGCGCGGGTGAAGGAGGCCGTCCTCGACGGCTTCGAGCACCAGGAGCTGCCGTTCGAGAAGCTGGTCCAGGAACTCGCGGGCGAACGGGACCCGGCGCAGCTGCCGATCGTCCGGGCCGTGCTCAACTACGACAACACCACCCGACGCCCGCTGGAGTACGCCGGACTGCGCCTCGCCGTCCGTCCGGTGCCCCAGGACGTCGTGCACTTCGACCTGGTGGTGACCATCACCCCCGCCGACGGCGGGCTGCTCGCCACCTGGGAGTACAACACCGACCTGTTCGCCGGACCGACCATCGCTCGGCTGGCCGCCGGCTGGCGCAGCGTGCTGGAGCAGGTCACCCGGCGGCCGCAGGCCGCGGTCGACGACCTGCGGATCCTCACCGAGCAGGACCGCGACCGGCTGGAGGCCTGGAACGACACCGCCGCGCCGGTGCCCGACACCACCGTCCCCCGGCTGTTCGAGGAACGCGCGGCGGCCACCCCGGACGCCGAGGCCGTGGTGCTCGGCGCCGACGCGCTGAGCTACGCCGAGCTGAACGCCCGCGCCGACCGGCTGGCGGCGGAGCTGCGTGCCCTCGGCGTCCGCCCGGGCGTCCTGGTCGGCATCCTGGTGGACCGCTCCTTCGCGCTGCCGGAGGCCGTCCTCGCGGTGCTCAAGGCGGGCGGGGCGTACGTCCCGCTCGACCCGGACTACCCGGCGGACCGGGTGGCGTTCATGCTCCAGGACGCCGCGGTGGGCGTCCTGGTGACGACCTCGGCCCTGCGGGAGCGGCTCGCCGAGCAGATCCTGCCCGCCCTGGCGGCGGGCGAGCACGGAGCCCCGCGGTTGCTCGTCCTGGACGCCGAGCGGCCCCGGCCCGCCGACCCGGCGGGCCCCGGGCCGGAGGCCGGCCCGGAGAACCTCGCGTACGTCATCTACACCTCCGGCTCCACCGGCCGCCCCAAGGGCGCGCTCACCGAGCACCGGGCCCTGGTCAACTACGCGCTGGGGGCGGTCGAGGCCTTCGGGCTGACCGCCGCCGACCGGGTCCTCCAGTTCGCCTCACCGGGGTTCGACGTGCTGGTCGAGGAGCTGTTCCCGACCTGGCTGGCCGGGGCGACACTGGTGATGGTGCCCGAACGCGTCCTCGGCGGCGGGGAACTGGTCCGGCTGATCGAGACCCAACGGCTCACCGCCTTCGAACTGCCCACCTCGCTCTGGCACGAGTGGGTGCACACCCTGGCCGAGGAACGGACCGTCCTGCCGCCGTGCCTGCGGCTGGTGATCGTCGGCGGCGAACGGATCCTGCCCGACCGGCTGCGGGCCTGGCGGCGCACCGGCGTCGAGCTGGTGCACGTGTTCGGGCTGACCGAGACCACCGTCACCACGACCACCTACCGGGTGCCGCCGCTGGGAACCGGCCCCGACGACGGCCCGGACGAGCGGCTGGAGCAGAACCTGCCGATCGGCCGCCCGTGGCCCAACATGACGGTCCACGTGCTGGATGGGCAGCGGCGCCCGGTCCCGCCCGGAGTGCCCGGCGAGCTGTACATCGGCGGGGCGAGCGTGGCCCGCGGCTACCTCAACCGCCCGGAGCTGACCGAACAGCGTTTCCTGCCCGACCCGTTCGGCCCCGCCACCGGCCGCCTCTACCGCACGGGGGACCTGGTGCGCCGGCTGGACTCCGGCGACCTGCAGTTCCTCGGCCGCCTGGACACCCAGGTCAAGGTCCGCGGCCACCGGATCGAGCCCGCCGAGATCGAGGCCGCGCTGGCCCGCCACCCGGACGTGCGGGACGTTGCGGTGGCGGCCCGTGAGGACACCCCTGGGGACCGCCGCCTGGTCGCCTACCTGGTGCCGGCGGCCGGCCGCGAGCCCGGCACCGGGGAGCTGCGCCGCTTTCTGGAGGACGCGCTGCCCGCCCCGCTCGTCCCGTCCTCCTTCGTCCTGCTCGACGCCCTGCCGACCACCGCGCACGGCAAGCTGGACCGCGCGGCCCTGCCCGCCCCCGACGGGGCCAGGCCGCAGCTGGCCGAGGAGTTCACCGCCCCCGCCGACGGCATCGAGCAGACCCTCGCCCGGATCTGGGCCGAGGTGATCGGCATCGACCGGGTCGGCGTGCACGACAACTTCTTCGAGATCGGCGGCGACTCCATCCTCAGCATCCAGATCGCCGCCCGGGCTCAGGCCGCCGGGCTGCGGATCGGCGCGATGGACGTCTTCCGGCACCCGACGATCCACCAGCTGGCCCCGACCGTGGGCACCGGCGACCCGGACACCGGCGACCGGGCCCCGGTCAGCGGGCCGACCCCGCTGCTGCCGCTCCAGCACTGGTTCTTCGACCGGCGGCTGCCCGCCCCGCAGCACTGGAACATGGCCGAGCTGCTCGAGGTGCGCCGCCCGTACGGCGAGGACCTGCTGCGGCAGGCCCTCGACCGGCTGCTGGAGCACCACGACGGGCTGCGCCAGCGCTTCGCCACCGACGGCGGGCCGCGGGGCCCGGTGCGCTCGTGGATCGCCGAACCGGGCCAGGGCGTACCGCTGGAGGTGCACGACCTCTCCTCGCTGTCGGCCGAGCGCCGCGTGGAGGAGCTGGCGGCGCTGGCGGGCGCCGTCCAGAGCGGCCTCGACCTCGCCGAAGGCCCGCTGGTGCGCGCCGCGCTGTTCCGGCTCGGTGCCGCGGAGCCGCCGCGCCTGCTGGTGGCCGCCCACCACCTGGTGGTCGACGCGGTGTCCTGGCGGGTCCTGCTGGAGGACTTCGCGACGATCTGCGAGGCGCTGCGCACCGGCGCACCGGTCCGGCTCCCGCCGAAGACCACCTCCGTGCCCGACTGGGCGCGCCGACTGGAGGAGTACGCCGGCTCCGCCGCCCTGACCGGCCAGACCGGGCACTGGCGGCAGCTCCTGGACACGGCCCCCGACGCCCTGCCGGTCGACTTCGCGCAGACCCGGACCGAGGACACCGTCGCCCTGGCGGCCACCCACGCCACCGAACTGGACGCCGAGTGGACCGAGGCGCTGCTGCGCGAGGCCCCCGCGGCCTACCGCACCCGGATCGACGAGCTCCTGCTGGCGGCGCTCGCCCGGGCCCTGACCCGGTGGACCGGCGCCTCCGCTCACCTGGTGGAGCTGGAGGGCCACGGGCGTCAGTCCACGCTGTCCGGCGTCGACCTCGCCCGCACCGTCGGCTGGTTCACCGTGACGCATCCCGTCGCGCTGGAGGTCCGTGCCGGGGACGGACCGGAGGAGCTGATCAAGCGGGTCAAGGAGCGGCTGCGGTCCGTCCCCGACGGGGGCCTGGGCTACACCGCCCTGCGGCAGCGCGGCGCGCTGGCCGGCCGACCCGCCGCGCAGGTCGCGTTCAGCTACTTCGGACAGTTCGACCAACTCGTCCAGCCCGACGCTTCCCTTGTCCCGGCGGCCGAGGGCACCGGCGCCGCGGCGGACCCGCGCGGCCGCCGGCCGCACCCGCTGGAGGTCGCCGCGCAGATCCGCGACGGCCGGCTCCAGGTCTCCTGGACGTACGGGCAGCGGGTGCACCGCGCCGCCACGATCGAGCGGCTCGCCCGGGACTACCTGGACGAACTCACGGCCCTGATCGAGCACTGCCGCACCGCCCAGGGCGGGTTCACCCCCTCCGACTTCCCGCAGTCCCGGCTGAGCCAGTCCGCCCTGGACGCCTTCATGAGCCGGCTCACCAGCCGTCCCGAGGAGGACCGGTGAACACCAACGAGGCCATCGAGGACATCTACGAACTCTCGCCGCTCCAGCAGGGCCTGCTGTTCCACAGTCTGGCCGGCACCGACCCCGAGATGTACCTGGCACAGCGCAGCTACCGGCTGCACGGCGAGCTGGAGCCGCAGCGGCTCGCCGAGGCCTGGCGGGACGTCATCGCCCGGCACACCGCCCTGCGCTCCTCGTTCCACTGGGACGAGCTGGAGAAGCCGTTGCAGGTGGTGCACCGCACGGCCGGCACCGACCTGGAGGTGCTGGACTGGCGCGGGCTGCCGCCCGGTGAACAGCGCGAACGGCTCGACCGGTGCCTGCGGGACGACCGGGCCGCGGGCTTCGACCTGACCGCCGCGCCGCTGATGCGGCTGACCCTGGTGCGGCTTGCCGACGAGGAGTTCCAGTTCGTCTGGACCCACCACATGATCCTGCTCGACGGCTGGTCGGTGCCGCTGGTGCTGCGGGAGATCTTCGTCCGCTACGCCGAACTGGAGCGGCGCGGCGCGCGCACCGCGCTGCCCCCGGTACCCGCCTACGCGCAGTACATCGACTGGCTCCAGCGCCGGCCCGAGGCCGACGCCGAGCGGTTCTGGCGCGACACGATGTCCGGGGCGCCGACGTCGGCCGTGCCGGAGCGCACCGCGCCGGGCACGCCGGTGCGGGTCGAGGTGGAGCGGCTGCGGTTGTCGCCGGAGCTGACCGGCGCGCTCCAGCAGCTCGCCGCCCGGCAGCGGGTCACCCTGAACAGCGTCGTCCAGGCCGCCTGGGCGCTGCTGCTCGCCCGGCACGCGGGCGCCGCGGAGGCGGTCTTCGGGATGACCACCTCCGGCCGCCCGGCCGCACTGCCCGGGGTCGAGTCGATGGTGGGGCTGTTCATCAACACCGTCCCGCTCCGGATCCCGGTCCCGGACGGCCCGGAGCCGGTCGGTGCCTGGCTGCGGGAGGTGCAGGAGCGCCAGGCCGCCGTGCGCGAGTACGAGTTCAGCTCGCTGTCCCAGATCCGGCGGTGGAGCGGGGCCCCGGGCGGGCGGCCGCTGTACGACAGCATCGTGGTGTTCGAGAGCTACCCGGTGCCGGCCGACGTCCGGCTCGGGGTGAGCACCCTGCGGATCTCCACCGACAGCTCGGTGGAGAAGACCAGCGAGCCGCTCACCGTGCTGGCCTCCCTCGAACCGGAGCTGACCCTGCGGCTGCAGTACCACCCGGAGCTCCACGAACCCGCGATGATCGTCCATATGGCGGCCCAACTGGGCACTGTGCTTGAGCAGTTGACGCTGCACGAGGACGGCTCGACCGCCGACCTCCGGCTGATCACCGAGGCGGAGTACCGCCGGCAGCAGACCGGGTGGAACGACACCGCGCGCAGCTACCCCGGCGCGGACACCCTGCACGGGCTGGTCGAGGAACAGGCCCGGCGGACCCCCGGGGCCGTCGCCGTGCGCTCCGCCGAGGAGCGGCTGCACTACGCCGAACTCGACGCCCGCGCCGAGGAGCGGGCCCGGGTGCTGCGCGCGGCCGGCGCGGGCCCGGGCACGCTGGTCGCGGTGTGCGGCGAGCGCTCGTCCGCGCTGGTGGTCAGCCTGCTCGCCGTCCTCAAGTCGGGTGCGGCCTACCTCCCGCTGGACCCGCAGGCGCCGCCGGAGCGGCTGCGCCGGATCCTCGCGGACGCCCGGCCCGCGCTGGCGATCAGCGACCGGCAGCTCGACGCCGGCTGCCCCGCCCTCCCGATGACCGGCGACTGGCCCGCCCCCGCCCCCGAAGGGGCAGCGGCCTCCGACCGGCCCACCGGGGCGGACCCCGCGTACGTGATCTACACCTCCGGCTCCACCGGCGCCCCGAAGGGCGTGCCGATCCCGCACCGCGCCATCCGCAACCGGCTGCTCTGGATGCAGGACACCTTCCCGCTGGGCCCGCAGGACCGGGTGCTGCAGAAGACCCCGTACGACTTCGACGTGTCGGTGTGGGAGTTCTTCTGGCCGCTGCTCGCCGGCGCCCAACTGGTGCTCGCCCGCCCGGGCGGCCACCGCGACCCCGGGTACCTGGTGCGCGCCGTCGCGCAGGAGGGCGTGACCGTCGCCCACTTCGTCCCGTCCATGCTCCGGCACTTCCTCGCCGAACCGGGCGCCGGCGAACTGCCCGGCCTGCGGCAGGTGTTCTGCAGCGGCGAGGCACTGCCGCCGCAGCTGCGCGAGCGCTTCCTGGACCTGCTGCCCAAGACCGCCCTGCACAACCTGTACGGGCCGACCGAAGCGGCCGTCGACGTCACCTGGTGGGACTGCGGCACGCCCGGCCCGGGCGGCTCCGTCCCGATCGGGCGCCCGGTCGCCAACACCCGGATCCACCTGCTGGACGGGCACGGCCGACCGGTGCCGGTCGGTGTGCCGGGCGAACTGTGCATCGCGGGGGTGCAGCTGACCCCGGGGTACCTGAACCGCCCCGAGCTCACCGCCGACCGCTTCCGCACCGTCGCCGGCCTCGGCACCGACCACGGCGCCGGCAGCCCGCCGGAGCGGCTGTACCGCAGCGGCGACCTGGCCCGGAGGCTTCCCGACGGCACCCTGCAGTACCTGGGGCGGCTCGACCACCAGGTCAAGGTCCGAGGGGTGCGGATCGAACCCGGCGAGGTGGAGCACGCCCTCACCCGGCACCCCGGGGTCACCGCGGCCGCCGTGATCGCGCGCACCGACCCCGGCACCCACGGCGACGGCGAGGGCGAGGCGCGACTGGTCGGGTACGCCGTGCCGGGCGAGCCCCGCCCGACCCCCGCCGAGCTGCGCGACCACCTCGCCCGGCTGCTGCCCGCCGCCCTCGTCCCGTCCGTGATCGTGCTGCTCGACGCGCTGCCGGTGACCGCCAACGGCAAGCTCGACCGGGCTGCCCTGCCCGCGCCCGAGCGGACCGTCCCGACACGCCGGCCCCCGGCGGAACCGGTGGAGACGACCGAGCTCCAGCAGCGCATCGGCGAGGTCCTGGCCCGCGTCCTGGACCTGCCCGGCGTCCACCCCGACGACGACTTCTTCGACCTGGGCGGCGACTCCTTCCACGCGATCCGCGCGGTGCGCGAACTCCCCGGCGCCAGCGTGGAGCTGCTGTTCCGGCACCCCACCGCGCGCACGCTCGCCGCCGCCCTGGAACACGACGGGCAGGCGTCGGCCCGCCGCGACCGGCTGCTGCGGCTCACCCCGCGCCGCGAACACCCACGGCGGACCCTCATCGGCGTCCCGTACGGCGGCGGCAACGCCGTCGCCTTCCACCCGCTGGCCCGGCAACTGCCGGACACCACCGATGTCCGGGCGGTGCGACTGCCCGGGCACGACCTCGGCGCCCCCGAACCGCTCCAGTCGCTGGAGTCCATCGCCGAAGAGGCCGCCGACGAGATCCTGCGAACCGTCAGCGGGCCGCTGGCGCTGTACGGGCACTGCATCGGCGTCGCGCTCACCGTCGAGCTGGCCGCCCGGCTGGAGCAGGCCGGACGCCCGGTCGACCGGGTGTTCCTGGGCGGATCGTTCCCCTTCCCGTCCCGGCAGCTGCTCGGCATCGACCTGGTGCGCCTGGTGCCGTTCCGGCGCCGGGAGAGCGACGAACAGGTGATGCGCTACCTGCAGTCGCTCGGCGGGTTCGAGGAGCTCATCGACGGCGAGGAACTCGCCCACGTGATGACCGCCTTCCGGCACGACGGGCGCACCGCGCGCGGCTGGTTCACCCGGCGCCAGGCCGAACCCGACACGGCCCGGCTGCGCGCCCCGATCACCTTCGTGGCCGGCCGGTCCGACCCCGAGACCCGCAATCACCGGCGCCGCCACCGGGAATGGGAGCGGTTCAGCCCCTCGGTGGAGCTGGCCGTCGTGCCCGGCGGCCACTACTTCGTCAAACACCAGGCCGCGGAGCTCGCCCGGGTCATCGAGGACCGCTGGTGACCCCCGGCCTGCACCCGACGCAGCCACGCGACACACAGAGAGGCACACGGACGGCCATGCACACCATGACCCTGTCAGCCGGCGACATCGCGGCGATCACCCCGCTCATCGACCGGGTGCTGACCGACTACGACTCCATCGAGGACCCCGGGCTCGCCCGGATCGCACCCCTCATCGCCCATGAACTGCCGTGCTCCGTCCGGACGTTCCTGGCCGAGTTCCGGCTGGACGAGCCCTCCGGAGCCTGCGTCCTCTCCGGCTTCCCGGTCGACGACGAACGGATCGGCGACACCCCCGCGCACTGGCGCCGCTCGGCGAACGCACGGCTGTCGCCCACGCTGCGCCAGGAGGTGTTCTTCCTCCTGTGCGCCAGCCTGCTCGGCGACCTGTTCGCCTGGTCGACCCAGCAGGACGGCCTGCTGATGCACGACGTCATGCCGATCAGGGGCCACGAACAGGAGCAGCTCGGCTCCGGCAGCGAACAGGTGCTCTGGTGGCACACCGAGGACGCCTTCCACCCCTTCAAGGGCGACTACGTCGCGCTGATGTGCCTGCGCAACCCCGACGCCGTGGCCACCACCCTCGCCGACGCCGCCCGGATCCGCTGGGCCGACCTCGACCTCGACACCCTGTTCGCCCCGAAGTACACGATCCGGCCGGACGAGTCGCACCTGCCCAAGAACCGGGGCGACGACCAGGACGAGGACCCGGCGCGCGCGGCCCTGGTCGACGCCGGCTACCGGCGCATCACCGCCCTCAACGAGAACCCGCCGCCGGTGCCGCTGCTGACCGGCGACCGCAACGCGCCGTACATGTGCCTCGACCCGTACTTCATGGCCGTGGACGACCTCGAACCGGCCGCCCGGAAGGCTTTCGAATCCATGGTCGAGGCGATCGACGCCGCCGTGCAGGACGTCGTGCTGCGCCCCGGCGACTGCATCTTCATCGACAACCTGCGGGCCGTGCACGGCCGCAACCCCTTCCACGCGCGCTTCGACGGCAAGGACCGCTGGCTCAAGCGGCTCAACATCTCGCGCGACCTGCGGCGTTCCCGCGAAGCCCGGCTCTCCAGCTCGCACCGGGTGATCTTCTGAGATGACGACGTTCCTGCGACTGTGGGCCGGCCAGTCGGTCTCGCTGGTCGGTTCCGCGCTCACCAGCTTCGCGCTGGGCGTGTGGGTGTACCAGCAGACCGGCTCGGTCACCGGACTTGGCCTAGTCTACCTGCTGGTCTTCCTGCCCGCCATCGTGGTCTCACCGTTCACCGGGGCCCTGGCCGACCGGCTCGACCGGCGGGTGCCGCTGATCGCCGCCGCCGTCGGCGGGATCCTCCTCACCCTGGCCCTGGCCGCGCTCGCGGCCACCGACCAGCTCCGCCCGTGGCACGTGTACGTCACCACCGCGGTCAGCTCGGTCCTGGGCGCACTGCAGCTGCCCGCCTTCGGCGCCACCGTCGGCCTGCTCGTCCCACAGCGGCACCTGGGCCGCGCCAACGGACTGGTGATGCTCGCCCAGTCCGTCGCCCAGATCATCGGCCCGCTGGCCGGCGGGCTGCTGATCGGCGCACTCGGACTGCGGACGCTGATCCTCGCGGACTGCGCGAGCTTCGTGTTCGCACTGGCCTCCGTGCTCTCCGTCCGCATCCCCCGACCGCCGCAGCGCCCGGCCGCTGACCAGGACGAGGAGGAGCCGGCCGGCCTGCTGTCGGCGGGCGCGCAGAGCCGGCGCTGGATCGCCGCCCGGCCCGGCCTGGTCGCGCTGCTGGCCTTCTACGCCGTGCTGAACTTCGCCGTCGGCTTCGTCGACGTCCTGATCACCCCCCTGGTGCTCGGCTTCGCCGGTACCGACGGGCTGGGCACGGTACTCGCGGTCGGTGGGACCGGCATGGTGGTGGGCAGCGTGCTGATGAGCCTGTGGGGCGGGCCGCGCCGCCGCGTGCACGGCGTGCTGGGGTTCTCCGCTCTGCTCGGTGCGGCGCTGACCGTCGGCGCGCTGCGGGCTTCGGTGGTGTGGGTCGCCGCCGCGGCGTTCGGCTTCCTGTTCTGCTCGGCCCTGATCAACGCCGGCAACCGCAGCCTCTGGCAGGCCAAGGTCGACCCGGAGCTCCAGGGGCGGGTGATCGCCCTGGAGAACATGGTCGCGACCATCCCGCTGCCGCTCGCCTACCTGCTGGCCGGGCCGGTCACCGACCACGTCATGGCCCCGCTGGTGTCCGGCGGGGGCGGGGTGGCCCGACTGGCGGCCGCGCTGGTCGGCGACCGGCCCAGTGCGCCGATGGCCGCGCTGCTGCTGCTCTGCGGGCTGGTCGTGGTCGCCGCCTCGGGCGCCGGCTACCTGCACCCGCGGCTGCGCCGCGTCGACACCGAACTGCCCGACGCCCTGCCGGCGCCCGCCGACCCGGCCCCGCCGCACCCGCGGGCCGGGCAGGCGTCCGGGCGGGCCTGAACACCGGGATCCGCACCACGGGCCCCGAACGACGAACGAACGGACGTGCCGCGATGACCGACCAGAGCGCACCGAGCGACCGGAGCGCGCCGACCGACCGTCACCTGGTACCGCTGGACGGCACCGCCTGGGCCCTCTGGCAGGACGTCGCCCTGCGCAGCGCCGGCTTCCCCGCCGACGAGCTGGACCGGCTCTGCGACCGCGAGCTCGCCTCGGCCGCCGACCGCGTGGGCGAGACGCCCGAGGGCGGCGGTCACTACCGGCAGGTGTACCTGGAGGCCACCGAGCGGCTGGGCGCGGCGATCCGGCACACCGCCGCCCAGCCCGCCTTCCGCGAGGCCGTCACCTGGCAGAACCCGAGCCTCGTCCCGGTCTGCCTGGACAAGGCGGCGCGGGGCGAACCGCGCAACTTCCGCGGCCGCAGCCACGAACTGACCATCGCCCGCTACCTCCAGCGCTACACCCAGAAGAACGAGACGGTCGGCTTCTTCGGCCCGGTCGGCTGGGCGCGACTGGACCGGACCGTCCCCGGGCTCACCATCGCCCCCGGACCGCGGCTGCTGCGCCGGCGCACGACGTACTTCGAGGTCTGGGCCGTCGACGCGCTGGCCACGGCCCTCGGCGCCCGCGACGACGTCCAGCCCTGGCTGCGGCCGCGGCTCGGCCCCTCCTGCGGGCTCGCGGGCCGGGTGCTGCGGCTGCCGCTGCGTAAGCCGATCCGGCTGCCCGTGCCGGAGGCCCGGCTGCTGCGGCTGTGCGACGGCGTCCGGACCCTGCGGGAGGTGCTCGCGCTGGCAGGCCGCCCCGAGATCCTGGGCGACAAGGCCACCGCCCACGCGGCGCTGCTGCGGCTGCGGCAGCTGGGAGCGGTGGAGCTGAACCTGCTCGGCCCGGTGCACGCGTGGCCCGAACGGCTGCTGCGGGAGCGGCTGGAGGCGATCGGCGACCCGGTGACCCGCGCCTCGGCCCTGGCGCCGCTGGACGAGCTGATCGCAGCAAGGGATGCCGTCGACGGGGCGGCCGGGGACCCGGAGAAGCTGATGGCGGCGACCGACGCGCTGCGGGAGGCGTTCGTCCGGCACACCGGCGTCGCCGCCGAACGCCGGCCCGGCCAGACCTACGCCGGACGCACTCTGGTCTACCAGGACACCGTGCGCGACGTGCGGGTCCGGCTCGGCAGGCAGGTGCTGGAGGCGGCCGCCGCCCCCCTGGGACTGGTGCTCGACAGCGCGCGCTGGCTGACCGCCCGGGTGGCCGACCGCTACCACGAGCTGTTCCGGGGGCTGTTCACCGCCGCCCGGGCCCGCGCCGGGACGGCGGACGAGGGCGGCGCGGTGCCGCTGCCCCGGCTGCTGGCGGAGGCCACCCCCGAGCTGCTGACCGCCACCCCCCGCGAGTTGCCGCCGCTGGTCGCCGGGGTCGTCGCCGACTTCCAGCAGCGCTGGCGGGACCTGCTGCGGGTGCCGGACGGCGTCCGGCACCACCGGGTGGCGGTCGAAGCGGTCGCGCGGGAGGCCGCCGCCCTCTTCCCGCCCGACTCGGCCCGCTGGGCCAACGCCGTCCAGCACTCACCGGACCTGATGATCGCCGCCGCGGACGCCGGGGCGGTCGACCGCGGTGACTTCCTGCTCGTCCTCGGGGAGCTCCACCTCGCGGTCAACACCCTGGAGAGCCGGATGTTCGTCGAGCAGCACGACGAGCCCGAACGGCTGCTGGCCGCGGCCGCGGCGGACGCCCGGGGCCGGCGCGTCTACGCCGTGCCGCGGCGCGGCTCCGCCTTCGTCACCTCCCGGCTGTCACCCCCGTCGGCCCTGCTGTCGCCGGAGTTCACCTACTGGTGCGCCGGAGAGGCCGCGGTCGACCCGCCGGTCGCCCCGCTGGCCGGTGCCGATCTGGACGTGCTCCTCGACGGTGCGCGCCTGGTGGTGCGGGTGCGCGGTCAGGAACGCGGCTTCGACCTGCTGGAGGTGATCGGCGAGCTGCTGACGGCGAGCGTCGCCAACGCCTTCCGCCCGCTGCGCACCGCACCGCACCGCCCCCGCATCACCCTGGACCGGCTGGTCCTGTGCCGAGAGTCCTGGACGGTGGACCCGGCGGAGGCCGAGTGGGCGTCCCGCAAGGACGAGGGCGAGCGCTTCGCCGCCGCCCGGGCCTGGGCCGCCCGGTACGGCGTCCCCGAGCGCGTCTTCGTCAAGCTGCCGGTCGAACTCAAGCCCGTGCTGGTCGACTTCGGCTCGCTGCCGCTGGTGAACCTGCTCGCCAAGGGCATCCGTCGCACCGTCGAGGAAGCTCCCGGCGCCACCGTCACGCTCACCGAGGCTATGCCCGACAACGGCGGGTGCTGGCTGCCCGACGCCCGGGGCCGGCGCTACACCAGCGAACTGCGCATGGTCGCCGTCGACCGGCAGCCCGCCACCACCCCCGACCGGCAGCCCGCCACCACCCCCGACCGGAGCGCCGGATGAAGCCCGTAGGCAAGGCCCTGAACGTCCTCTCCGCAGCCGTCGCCGCCGCGCTGCTGCTGTCGTTCCTGGCCCTCGGCGCCGGGCCGCTGCCCGCCCTCGGCACCGCCCTGGACCCGGGCGCGGGGGTCTGGAACGCCGCCGCCGACGCCCGGCCCGTGCGCACCGAGGCCCTGCACCTGCCAGGGCTGCACGGCCCGGTGACGGTCTCCTTCGACGCCGCCGGGGTGCCCGTCGTCCACGCCGGCTCCGACGAGGACGGGTTCACCGCCCAGGGGTACCTGCACGCGAAGTTCCGGGTCACCCAGCTGGACCTGGAACGCCGGATGGCCCAGGGGCGGCTCGCCGAACTGACCGGCCCGGCAGCGGTGGAGAGCGACACCTTCCAGCTGCAGAGCGGCCTGCTGCGCACGGCCCGGGCCGAGTGGGCCACCACCTCGCCCGACAGCCCCGCCGGACGCGCGCTGACCGCCTACAGCCGGGGCGTCAACGCCCAACTGGAGGAGCGCCGCCGGAACGGCGACTGGCCCGCCGTGTTCGCCCTGGCCGGAGTCCACCCCGCCGACTGGACACCGGTGGACAGCCTCTCCGTGCAGGCCCTGCTGACCCAGAACATGAGCTACGGCACCAGCCCGCTGGCGTACGCGCTGCTGCGCGACTCGCTCGGCGAACGGCGGACGATGGACTGGTTCCCGGTACTGCCGGGCAACGACCAACGACCGTACGACACCGGCCCGTACCGCTCGCTCGGTCTGGACCCGCTGCCCGCGGCGGGCAACGCCAACGCGGCGGTCCCCGTCGAAGCCTCGCCCCCCGTCGATGCCTCGCCCCCCGCCGACGCGAGCTCCCCGGCCGCCCCGCCGTCGGCCGCCACCTCGGCGGCCTCCGCTCCGACGGCCTCCGCTCCGACGGCCGCCGCCGCGTCGGTCACCGCGGCGGCGGACATCCTCGGGCGGTTCCAGCGCCTGCCCGCCACCGGCATCGACGTGTACTCCCACAGCAACGCCTGGGCCGCCAACGGCCCCGCGGTGGCGGGCGCCAGATCGATCCTGGCCGGTGACCCGCACCTGCAACTGACCTTGCCGTCCTTCTGGTACCAGATGGCGCTGTCCTCGCCCGGGACCACCGTGACCGGCGCGAGCCTGGTCGCCCTGCCCGGCATCCTGATCGGCCGCAACGCCCACCTCTCCTGGACGATGACGGACGTGCAGAACCAGTCGACGCTGTTCTACGTCGAACGGACCGACCCGCAGCGCCCCGGCGAGTACTACTGGCAGGGAGCGTGGCGCCGGATGGAACAGGTGCACTACACCATCCCGGTCCGCGGCGGCAGTCCGGTGCCGCTCACCGTCGACCTGACGGTCCACGGGCCGGTGATGAACCAGGCCGGGCAGACCACCTCGGTGTCCTGGATGGGCAACTACCCCTCCGCCTCGCTCGCGGCGGTCCTCGCCATCAACAAGGCGGCGGGCCAGGACGGCTTCCGCTCGGCCCTGGCCGGCTGGCGGGCACCCACGCTCAACTTCACCTACGCCGACGACCAGGGCAACATCGGGGTCCAGGCCGCAGGGTACTTCCCGCAGGTCAAGGCCGGGCAGCCGTGGTTCCCGCTGCCCGGCACGGGGGAGTACGACATCGCCGGCACCATCCCGGTGGCCGCGCTGCCCCAGGTGCACAACCCCGCCGGGCACGTGGTGGCCACGGCGAACCAGCGCCCCGTCACCGGTGACTACCCGTACTACGTCGGCACCACGATGGCCGCCTACGACGCCGGATACCGCGCCCAGCGGATCTACCATGTGCTGGAGGGGCGCAGCGCGCCGCTGACCGCCGACGACTTCGCCGCGCTGCAGGGCGACGTCACCGACCCGCTCGCCGCCCGATCGGTGCCCGCCCTGCGCACCGCCCTGCAGGGTGTCGCGCTCGACCGGGTGCAGCAGAAGGCGCTGGACCAACTGACCGGCTGGGACCACCGGATGACCACCTCCGCGGCCGGCGCCACCATCTGGTGGACTTTCTGGAGCGACTACCTGTCGGTGGTCTTCCAGCCCTGGTGGGACGCGGCCAAGGTGCCGGTCGACAAGGACAGTCCGAAGCTGGACATCACCCCGACGCGGGCGAGCCTGGACCAGGACCTCCAGGCCTGGACCCTGCACGATCCCGGCAACCCGGCCTTCACCCCGCCCGGCGGACCGCCGGGCGACGCCCCCACCGCCATGCGCACCGCCTTCACCCGGGCGGTCACCGAACTGACCGCGAAACTCGGCGACGACCCCGCCACGTGGGGGTGGGGGCGCGTACACACCCGGGAGATCCCCTCGATGCTCGACGTCTCCGCCCTGGGGGAGGGACCGACCCCGGCCGACGGGGACCGGTTCACCGTGAACGCCGCCGAGGGCGGCCTGAACTCCTCGTTCGGGCCCAGCTGGCGGATGGTCGTCGCCTGGACCGGGGACGGACAGGCGGACGCCCGCGCGATCTACCCCGGCGGGCAGAGCGAGAACCCGGAGTCACCCTGGTACCGCACGTTCGGCGCGGACTGGTGGAACGGGCGGCTGCGCCCCCTGCGGACGGCCGAGGACGGCGCCCCGTCCGTCGCGGTGTGGACCCTGGAGGAGGAACGGTGAGGGACGTGCGCCGAGCCGATCGGACGGACCCGACGGACCCGACGGACCCGACGGTCAGTGCTGCGCGACCGGCCGCGGAGCCCGCGCGGGACCGTCCCGGTGGGCGGTGGCGCCGGTACGCGGCGCTCACCGTCGGCGGCTTCGCGCCGGTGGCCCTCGCGACCGACGCCCAGTGGTGGTTCGCACCGTTCGTCGTCGGCCTCGGGCTGGGGCTGGTCACCGCCTGGCGGGGGAGCCCGATGCGGACCCGGTTGCGGACCGCGCTGCTGATCACCCTCCTCGCCACCACGGCGGGCTGGGCCCTGCCGCTGCTCCTGCGGGCGGCGGCGGGCGAGCCGGTGGTCGGCACCGCGCGCACCACGGCGGCGCTGGCCGGACTGCCGGCGCTGGGCTGGCTGCTGATCGCCGTGACGCTGCTGCTCGCTGCGCTGCAGGGTCTGACGGGCCTGTG
This sequence comes from Kitasatospora sp. NPDC089509, assembly GCF_044749365.1. Taxonomy (NCBI): domain Bacteria; kingdom Bacillati; phylum Actinomycetota; class Actinomycetes; order Kitasatosporales; family Streptomycetaceae; genus Kitasatospora; species Kitasatospora sp. NPDC089509. The sequence goes on from NZ_JBIVHS010000024.1 coordinate 115,202, forward strand.
GCTGGGGCGGGCCGCCGCCGGGTTGCGCCGGGTCTGGTAGAACGGGTCGGTGACTCAAACACCCTCCTTCGAAGACCTATTGGCCCTGATCGAGGAGCGCTCGGCAGCGCTGGGCGAGGCGGTCGCCGGAACGCCGGATCCCGACGTCCCAGTGCCCGGCTGCCCGGACTGGTCACTGCGGCAGCTGGTCGAACACCTCACCGAGGTCCAGCACTTCTGGTCCGTCGCGGTGACCGCCGGACCGGGCGCGGAGCCGCCCGCGGACTCCGCGCCGCCGGCGCGGCTGACCGAGGCCACCGGCGCCCTGGTCGCCGCCCTGCGCAAGTCCGGCCCGGATACCGGGTGCTGGGCCTGGTGGGAGCCCAGCGCGGCGCCCCGCACGGCGGCCGCGGTGGCCCGCCACCAGGTCCACGAGGCCGCCGTGCACGCCTTCGATGCCCAGCTGGCCGTCGGCGGTCCGCAGCCGGTCCCCGCCGCGGTGGCCATTGACGGCATCGCCGAGTTCATCGCGGTGACCCACGGGTCCAGCGGCGCCTGGCCGCACCCCGCCGCCCGGGTCGGGCTGCACACTGCCGAGGGGCCGTCCTGGGTGCTGGAACTCGGCCACAGGGGCGCCCGCCCGGTCGACAACGGGGCGACCACCGACGCCGCCCTGCATGCTCCGGCGAGCGACCTGCTACTCGCCCTGTACGCCCGCCTCCCGGGGGAGAGCCTGCGGGTGGAGGGCGACCGGGCGCTGCTGCGCCGCTTCCTCGACTGGCCCTCCCTGGACTGAACCAGGGGACCGGGAGCTCACCGCCCGATTGTGAGGCCGCAAAGAGCGCTCCACAGCGAAAGGGCCTCGGGCAGGCATCGGTTCCGAGACGCGAATTCGCCTGAACGGGCTCGGCCGAACAGGGGCGGAAGAGCCGCCCGTCAGGCGACCGGCCCAGCACCGCGCGCGCTCCGCGAACCGGCCTGGTGAGCTGTGCCCGGAGCCTGCCACCCGCCCGGCCTCCCCGCCGCCCGAAGGAGACCCCCGTGCACGGGTGAGGGAGAAGTGGTAGTCCGCCAGGAGGTGCCGGTGGGGGACGTGGTGCTGCGGCTGAGCGCCGAACAGGCGACCGGCCTCGGCCTCGCACAGGGCCATCCGTACGAGATCACCTGCACCATCCACGACGCTGACGGCCATGCTGTGACCTTCCCCGGCGCCGTCTCCCACACCATCTCCGCCCACTGGCTGAACACCCCCGGCGAACGTCCGCAGCCTCACCCGGACACGGTCCTGTTCCACCGTGCGACGGTGTGCCGCGACGCGGACCGGATGACCGGACCCCAGATCGACCGGGCCGCACACCGGGCACTGGAACAGCTGCGCCGCCTTCGGGACCTGGCCCTGATGGACCGGAGCTTCGACTGGCCGGCGCGCACGGCCGAGGTCGACCACCGCGAGTGGGAACGGATCGCCGGCCTGGTCCGCGAGGAGGGACTGGACGCCTACGACCCGCGCGCCGACCCGGATGCCGTCGAGCACCCGCCGCGGGCTCGCTTCGACGGGCAATGACAGCCACGGTGGGCGGCAGGGAAGGCGTCTCAGCTTCGGCAGGCTGGCGAGACAAGCCATGACAGGCCGGCTGGGAGGGTGCAGGCGGGGGATACGTCCCGGGGTCACCCTGGCCGCCCGGCCGGCGGATCGACGACCGAGCGGGCGAGCTCGCCGGACTCGGCCCTGGTGAGCCGCCTGACTCGAAACAGCAGGCGGACACACCGCTGCCCCGGGGATGGCTTTGTTCACGAGCTCCGGGTTCTGGCACAGACCGTGGGGAGCCGTCGCGGAGCGTTACCCCGATGTTCGATTGTGAGGAGACGGGTTCGCGTGAGACCGCGTACGCCTTTGTCATCCGCGAACTGAATTGACGATCCATCAGGTATCTGCTGGCCGCTGCTGAGGGCGGCTGTGGACGGTGATGGTGGTGGTCATGCAGACCGATGCACCGTTCTGGGACTCGCTGGTGTTCGCCGGGATCGACGAGGTGGATGTCGAGTCGGTCACGGCCGCGTTCGGCACGGTCGAGGTGGTGGCCAGAGGCCGCGCGGCCGGGGCTGGATGTCCGGACTGCGGTCGCTTCTCGGACCGGGTCCACGACCGATATCAGCGCAGGCTGAAGGACCTTCCGCTCGCTGAGCAGGACTTCTGATCCGGCTGACGGTCCGGCGCTTCATCTGCGGGTCGGCGGACTGCCCACGCCGGACGTTCGCCGAGCCGTTCTCCCAGCTGGCCGCCCCGCACGCACGATTCACCACCCGGCTCAACCACGCCCTGCAGCGAGTGGGGCTCGCGCTGGCCGGGCGGGCCGGAGCCCGGCTGGCTGCCCATCTGGGCTTCGGCCCGGGACGGATGACCTTGTTACGCAGGGTCATGACATTGCCCGATCCGAAGTTCAGCACACCGCGCGTGCTGGGCGTGGACGACTTTGCGATCCGTCGCGGCCAGACCTACTCACCAGCGTCGAAGACCATCGCGTGGTCGACGTGCTCCCAACCCGCGAGGCCGGGCCTCTGGCCGCGTGGCTGGACCACCACCCTGGCGTGGAGATCATCTGCCGGGACTGGGCGGGCGCCTACGCCGAGGGCGCCCGCCGCGGTGCCCCCAACGCTCTGTAGGTCGTCGACCGGTTCCATCTGTGGCAGGGCCTAGAGATCGTCTTCAAAGATCAGGTCCAGAGCAGGATTGAGGCGATGGTGACGGCGGCTTGGTAGGACTCGCGGGTCTTGTCGTAGCGGGTGGCCAGACCGCGCCATTGCTTCAAGCGGTTGAAGCAGCGTTCGACGACGTTGCGAAACCGGTAGATGCGCCGGTCGAAGCCGGGTGGCCGGCCTCCGCGCGAGCCGCGGTTCAGGCGTCCGAGTGCCTGGTCGACGCGTTCGGGGATGGTGTGCCGGATGCCGCGTCTGCGCAGGTAGTCGCGGATCTTGCGGGAGCTGTAGCCCTAATAGGCATCAAGGCCGGAGCTTCCCGACCTTGGCAGGGGCCGGGCGAGACGTCTGATCTGTAAGCCGTGCTTCGAGCGCTTCGACAAGAGCGACGCGTGCGCGGCCCCTGCCACTCGGGGCTGGGCCGCCGTAGCGTGCCGTGGTTCGAGCCGTTCCCAGGGCCACCTCTTGATCAGCCGGAGCCGTGGAGCTCTTCACGAGAGCGAGGACCCTGAGATCAGCGGGGGCCACGGACGGCTGATGGGGTGGTGCGCCGGCGAGCGCTTCTATTAGGTCGCCGAGTGGTCCTGCCGCGGCTCGACGCCGACGGACACCGGAGCATCGAAAAGAGGCGCGCATGCACGTGACCTGCGGGATCGACTGGGCCGAAGACCATCATGATGTGGCGGTGGTCGACTCTGAGGCCTGCCTGCTCGGCAAGCTGCGGATCAGTGACGACGCGGCGGGCTTCCAGGACCTGCTGCGGTTGCTCGCCGAGCACGGCGACACGCCCGACGATCCGATCCCGGTCGCGATCGAGACCTCTCGCGGGCTCCTGGTGGCCTGCCTGCGGGCCTCCGGACGCCGTGTCTTCGCGATCAACCCGATGGCCGTGGCCCGTTACCGCGACCGCCACGCCGTCTCCCGCAAGAAGTCCGACCACCAGGACGCCGTCGTCCTGGCGAACATCCTGCGGACCGACGCCGAGCTCCACCGCTCCCTGCCCAGCGACTCCGACCTGGTCAAGGCGATCGCCGTCCTCGCCAGAGCCCAGCAGGACGCGGTCTGGGACCGCACCCGGGCCCACAACCGCCTGCGCTCGCACCTGCGCGAGTACTACCCGGCGATCCTCGAAGCGTTCGCTGGCAAGCGCGAGCGGCTGCTGGCACGGGAGGCCCGCGCGATCCTGGCGATCGCGCCCACGCAGGCCGAGGTCGCCAAGATCCCCCGCACCAAGCTCAAGGCCGCCGTCGTGCGAGCCGGCCGCCAGCGCCGGATAGACGCCGAGACCGACCGCCTGCTCAAGGTGTTCCACCGGACCTGGCTCCGCCAGCCGGGGCTGGTGGAAACGGCGATGGGCCGCCAGACACTGGCCCTGCTCGCCCAACTCGAAGCGGCCTGCCAGGCCTGCGACGACCTGGCTGCCGCAACCGAGGAACTCTTCCTCCGGCATCCCGACGCGGAGATCATCACGAGCTTCCCGGGCCTGGCCGTGCTCACCGGCGCCCGGATGCTCGCCGAAATAGGCGACGACCGCACCCGGTTCGACACCGCCCGCGATCTGAAGGCCTACGCCGGAAGCGCCCCCGTGACGCGAGAGTCCGGCAAGAGCCGGCGCGTCAGCCACCGACGGATCAAGAACAGCCGCCTGGCCGCGACCGGTAGGCACTGGGCCTTCGCCGCACTCACCGCCTCACCCGGCGCCCACAACCACTACAGCCGCCGACGAGAGACCGGCGACCGCTACCATGCGGCCCTCCGCCACCTGTTCAACCGCATGCTCGGGCAGCTCTACCACTGCCTGAGCAGCCGCCAAAAGTTCGACGAAGCAATCGCGTTCGCACCGCCGAAAACGCCGCCACTCGCCGTGGCCGCTTGACCCGATAGCTGCATGGGGTGTCTTGTCGGCGGCCAGGCTGTCGGGCGACTTGCGGGGCCTGCCCGGACCGGTCCGGGGAACACGGATCTTCTCCAGCACCGGCACGAGCTGTGTGCAGTCCGCCCGCTGCCCCGGTGTGACGACCAGGGACAGCGGGCGGCAGCGGCCGTCCGCGCTCAGGTGGACCTTGGTGGTGAACCCGCCCCGCGAGCGCCCGAGGCCCTCGCCTCCTTCACCACCTCCGCCAGGCAGGCGACGAGGCTCCGCCACGGCGTCTCGCCCTGGTGTTCCCCGGACCCAGCCCCCTTTGGCCCGAGCACCGGCGGCGGATCGGTCCGAGCACCGGCCGCGTGCTGGTGGGCCCGCACGATCGTGGAGTCCACCGAGATGTCCCAGTCGATGTCCCCGGCCGTGTCCGCCGCGGCCTGGACCTGCTGGAGCAGACGCTCCCAGGTCCCATCGGCCGACCACAGCCGATGGCGCTCGTAGACCGTCTTCCACGGACCGAACCGCTCCGGCAGATCCCGCCACTGAACACCGGTCCGCACCCGGTGCAGGATCCCGTCGATCACCTGTCGGTGATCTCGCCACCTGCCACAACGCCTATTGCTGACCGGCAGGAACGGCCGCAGCCGCTCCCACTCCGCATCCGACAGATCACCGCGCTCTACCCGCCCCATGCCCGGGCCAACGACCAAAGCAGGCGATAGTCACATGATCGGCCGGACAATTCCTAGGCGACGGCCTGGCTGCCCACGGTTGGGACTCCGCTCCCGGCCTGGTCTCCGTCGGCCACCTGCACCGCCTGTTCACCCGGGACTCCCACGGCCCCGGAGCAGTGGAACCCGGTGTCGACCCGGCACATCAGCCGGGCCATCGGCTCGCCCGCAACCTCTGCGACGAGCCGGAACGGCCCGCCGGATGAACCGACGGACCGTCACGAACGATCGAGGCTAGCTCAGGTAGAACTGCTGGAAACCGGCGTACTGGCCGCTCTGGTCCTGGCACCCGAAGTGCCGCAGGCCGTAGTTGCTGTCATCGATGCACAGGCCCGTAGCCACGTTCCGAAGGACCACGGAGCCGTTGGGCTGCGCATACAGGTAGAACTGCTGGAAGTTGGCGTATTGGCCATTCGGGTCCTGGCATCCGAAGTGCCGCAGGCCGTAGTTGCTGTCGTCGATGCACAGGCCCGTAGCCGCGCTGTGCAGGGACCAGGTCTGACCATTGTTGGACACTACGGTGAACCGCTGGAAAGCAGCGTACTGGCCGTTCTGGTCCTGGCATCCGAAGTGGCGCAGGCCGTAGTTGCTGTCGTCGATGCACAGGCCCGTAGCCGCGCTGCGCAGGACCAGGGTGCCGTTGGGCGCATTGAGCCGTGGGTGCTGGCCGCTGATCTGCGTTGAGGTCGTACTGGCCGTTGCGGTGCCGGCTCCGGCGAACGCGAGGGCCGGCAGGGTGACGGCCGCAGCCACTGTACGGGCGATGCGACCCAGTGTCCTTGTGGCGATGTTCAACGTACCCCCTGTAGTGGTCAGACATGGTGTCACCGCCTGTCCCCGCGACAGTGAAGTGGTTCGGACAGCCCGTCCTTCACACTGTTCACGATGAGCAGGACATCCATGCCGGGTGGAAGTTCCTTGCATTGCAAAGGCGTTGAAGCATCTCAGCAAAGCACGCGCCTACCGCTGGAGAGAAGAGCAGTGGGTGGGCCGGGTCTCAATGGCTGATTCCTGAGCCGGTCGTCCGGCGGGGCACTGTTGATGTGGTCGGACGTGTCGCCCGGTCGGGGGGTTATCCCCCGGGAAAGTGTCGGGTCGGCCCCAGAGCGTCCGGGCTGCCGCACGCGTGATCATCTTCTCAACGGGGTTCGGCATTACCCAGGTTGAGGAGTCATCACATGATCGCAAACAGGAACCGGCTGGTGGCCGCGGCGCTCGTCCTGGCCGCCATGGCGGCCCCCGCGACGGCCGCGTACGCGGCACCGGCGGCGTCCGCGTCCGCCGCCGTGCCGGACCCCGTCCGTGCGCTGGACCGGATAGCCCACCCCCTGCTGTCGGCGGAGCCAGGCACCGGCACGGCCGACCTGCGTGCCCTCGGGGCGATGGTCGGCGACGCCAAGGTGGTGGGCCTGGGCGAGGCCACGCACGGCTCGCACGAGTTCTTCGCGCTGAAGGACCGGCTCTTCCGCTACCTCGTCGAGAAGAAGGGATTCACCACCTTCACCCTGGAGATGAGCTGGTCGGCGGGGCTGCGGATCGACGACTACCTCCAGCACGGCAACGGCGACGCACGGCAGGTCGTGCACGAGACGATGGCCGACTCCCCCTGGGACCGCGAGGAGTTCGTGACCCTCGTCCAGTGGATGCGCGATCACAACATCCAGCACCCCGACCGCCCGGTCCACTTCACGGGCGACGACATCAGCGCGCCCAGGCTCGACGCCCGCGTCTTCGACGCGGTCACCGGCTACGTCCGGCGGACTCACCCGGAGTCACTGCCGCGACTGACCGAGCTCTTCACCGTCCTGCGCCCGCTCGACGATGCCATCGGCGAGTACCTGAAGCGGCCGCTCGCGGAACGCCGGCAGAACGCGGCCGAGGCGCAGCAGTTGATCGAGCTGATGGAGAGTCAGGGCAAGCTGGGCGACGGCGAGTTCGAGTTCGCCCTGCAGAACGCCCGCAACATCGCCCAGACCTACACCTTCCTCGCCATCGACCTCTCCGACCCGGCCTCGGTGACCGCCATGGAGCGCTACCGCGACCAGGTGATGGCCGACACCACGGCGTGGTGGCAGCGGCACACCGGCGGCAAGGTCCTGCTGTCCGCCCAGGACGACCACGTCGGCTATGCCGCCTCCGACCCCGCGATGTATCCGAAGACCCAGGGTTCGTTCCTGCGCGACACCCTGGGCGCGGACTACCTCGCCATCGGCACCACCTTCGACCAGGGATCCTTCCTCTCCAAGGATCAGCCGCTCCTCGGCGAATGGAAGAAGTTCACCGTTCCCGCCGCCGGCGTCGGCACGAACGAGTACACGCTCGACCAGGTCCGGTACCGCGACTACTACGCCGACCTGCGCAAGGCCCCGGTCGCGGCCCGCAACTGGCTGGACGTCCCGCGCCCGACGTACAGCTTCGGCACGCAGTTCCCGGTCACCCCGACGCCCGTGGTCGCCATCGGCCAGGCCTACGACGGCCTGATCCACCTGCACAGCGTCCGGGAGGCGAAGAAGCTGTAGCCCCGGGGGCCGGGTGGTGCGGCTGCCCGTGCGGCGGTACGGGCAGCCGCCCTCGACGATCAGGACGCCGGTTTGAGGACGACCCGGCCCACGAGGTCGGTGCTGTTCTCCAGGAGCGCGTGTGCCCGGTCGGCCTGGGACAGCGGAAACCGTGCGGCGATCCGGATGCCGATCAGCCCCTGGGCCAGCAGGTCCAGGACCGCGAGGGCATCGCGATGGCGGGCACCGCGCACACCGACGACGGTCAGCTCCAAGCGGGTGAAGTCGTTCATCGTGAGCGGCAGGTGTCCGCCCGTGCGCTGGTTGCCGGCCGCCGGACAGATCGTGCCGCCCAACCTCAGGGCGTCGACCGCCAGTCGGAAGAGGTCCGCGTCACCGGTGAAGTCGACGGCGTGATCGAACCCGGTTCCGGCGGTCCACTCCCGTAGCTCGGCCGCGGCCGCGGCCCGATCGGCGGTGACCACCACGTGGTCCGCGCCCGTCTCCTTCAGGAGAGCGGCCTTGTCGGCGTGCCGGGTCGTCACGACGACCCGGGCGCCGGCCATCCGGGCCAGGCGAACGGTGGCCTCCCCCATCCCTCCGGAGGCGCCGCACACCAGCACGGTTTCGCCGAGCCGCACGCGCAACCGGTCCAGGACGAGGCGGTGCGAGGTCGCATAGGGCCAGAGCAGCACCGCCGCCTGCTCCAGGTCGACGTGTTCCGGCAGCGGCAGCCAGAGCCGCTGATCACGCACCAGGTACTGCGCGTACGAGCCGAGACCGGCGTGGCCGGGCACGTCGACTCCGGTCGACAGGTTGCCCAGGCCCCGGTAGGTCTCCGACGCGTACGGATTCTCCGGGTGCACCACGGCGACGACGGGGTCCCCCTGCCGGAACCCGGTCACCTCGTCCCCCACCGCCACCACGGTACCCGCGGCCTCACGGCCGAGCTGCTGCGGCATCGGCAGCGCGCGCCGGCCGGGCAGCCGCTCCCCGGACAGCTGCCCCGAGCGGTACTTCAGGTCCCATCCCGAGACCGAGGCGGTGTCGACGGCGACCATGACGTCGCGGGGGCCCAGGGGCGGGAGCGGATGGTCGGCATGGACCAACTGCTCGGGTCCGCCGTGTTCGAGGACCCGAACCGCCTTCGTGGTGGTGGGAATCTGACTGTCCGTGATCATCAGTGAGCCTTTCCGAGACGGGGAGCGGCCGGCACCGGCCTGGAGGGGGTTCTGTGCAACGCGCTCGGCCACGCGCTCGGCCACGCGCTCGGCCACGCGCTCGGCAACGCGCTCGGCCACGCGGCCGGCGCCGCGGCCGGGCAGCCGGGCGACCGGCTCAGCAGTCCTTCGGCGGGATCACGGGCACGAGCAGGTACGAGGGGTACCGGCCGCCGGTGTGCACCGTGTTGGTTCCCGTGGCGTGGGCCCGGTCGGCGGGGTCGTCGTGCAGGAACCGGGTGGGGTCGCTGCGGTCGGCGGCCTGGATCACCAGCCCCAGCCGGTGGCCCGCCGCGAAGACCCTGCTGGTGGGCAGGATTTCGACCGCCGCCTCGACCGGGACCCCGGCCTGGAGCGGGCTGCGGGTGTCGTGGCGGTGCACCGGGCGGTAGGGCTCGGACCGGGTCTCGTCGAGCTCGCGGTGCGAGACCCGCAGCCAGCCCTTCACCACGGGGCCGCGGTTCCCGATGCCCGAGGCGTCCTCGAAGGTCACCTCCTTGCCCTCGGCGTCGAGGTCGATCAGCGTGACGAACAGGTCCATGTCCTCGGTGTCCGCGCTGACCCACACGTGCAGCGCGGACGGGCCGGTGAGTTCGACGTCCTCGGTGAACGGGGCGGTGAGCAGCGTGACGCCCCCGTCGGGCGCCGGATAGTCCACCCTCGCCTCGGCGGCGGGAGCCTCGGCGCCCAGGGAGCCGCGCTCGGCGTCCAGGTGGAGGCGGGTCCATTCGGTGCGCGCGATCGGCCATTCGGACTCGGCGCGCACGAAGGAGCCGCGCGGGTCGCGGATGGTCAGGCGCACCGGCGGTTCGTCCTGCCAGGCCGACTCGTCGCCGGCGACGAAGCGGTCCAGGAAGCGCTTCTGGTAGAGCCGGCTCTCCTCGGTGTAGAACGGCGTGAAGTGGTTGCCGTCGTGGATCTCCAGCCACTTGTGCTCGGAGCCGGCGCCGAGGTAGCCCTCGATGTTGCCGCGCAGGTGCAGTGGGTAGCTGGTCCAGTTGCCCGAGGACAGCACCGGCACGGTGATCTTCGAGAGGTCGACCTCGCGGGCCCGGTAGTAGTCGCGCAGCAGGGCGTGCTCGCGGAACTCGGCCGGCAGTTCGGCGTTGCCGTCCACGGCACGGTTCGGGTTGGGCGCGCCGGCGGGCAGGGCGCTCTGGTTGCCGGTGATCTGGCGGGTCCACCACTCGTCGGTGAACCGGTTGCTCAGGATGCCGCCGTGGTGCGACCAGTCGCGGTAGACGTCGATCGCGCCCTCCCAGGGCACGATCGCGGCCAGGTGCGGCGGCTGCAGTGCCGCGACGTGCCACTGTCCGATGGCGTAGTAGGAGATGCCCAGCAGGCCGACCTTCCCGGTGCTCCAGTCCTGCACCCCGGCCCACTCGATCGCGTCGTGGTAGTCCTCCCACTCGGTGGGCGAGAACAGCGCCATCCTCCCGTCGGAGCGTCCGGTGCCGCGCTGGTCGACCCGGACCACGGCGTAGCCGCGCGGCACCCACCACTCGGGGTTCGGTGTCTCCCAGGTCATGTGGGGGCCCTGCTCGTCGATCAGGCCGTAGGCGTGGGCGTTGAAGTCGGCGAAGTGGATGTCCTTGCCGTACGGGCCGTGCACCATCAGGACCGGGTGCGGGCCCGGCTGTGCGGGGCGGAACACGTCGGCGCGGAGCACGGTGCCGTCCCGGGTGGGGACCGGCACGTTCTTCTCGATCGTCATCTCGGTTGCTGCGGACACCGGGGCCTCCTCGATCCTTGCCAGAATCTCAACTGCTTTATAAAGTACTTTACATCCACTGGGAGCGCAACGAGGAGAACCGCCATGACCGGCATCACCCATCTGCGCAGCATCGACATCGCGGCCACCGACCCCGCGGAGCTGCTGCCCTTCTACGAGCGGACCTGGGGTCTCGAACAGGTCCCCGACCCGACCGCCCCGGCCGGGGGGATCGCCCTGCGGGCCCGCGGCACCGAACACCACGTGCTGCGACTGGTGCCGGGCGCCGGACGCGCACTGCGGCGGATCGCACTCGGCGCGGCGACGCCCGCCGACGTCGACCGGATCGCGGCGAAGGTCCGCGCGGCCGGCGCGGTCGTACTCACCGAACCCGGCGTGCGGGCCGACGGCGGCTACACGGTCGAGTTCACCGATCCGGAGGGCCGCGTACTCGAAGTCGGCGCCGGCCTGCCGGAGCACCGCGAACCCGCCGGCCGGGCCTTCGGCCCGGACCGGCTCAGCCACGTCGTGCTGAACTCACCCGACCTGGACGCCGCCAAGGCCTTCTACACCGACGTGCTGGGCTTCGCGGTCTCCGACACCTACGAGAACGACCTGATGGTCTTCCTGCGCTGCAACTCCCAGCACCACTGCGTGGTCCTGGCCCCGGGCGAGTGGGCCACGCTGAACCACGTCGCCTTCGAGGTCCGCGACACCGACGAGGTGATGCGCTCGCTCGGCCGGATGCGCAAGGCCGGATACGACACCATCTGGGGCCCCGGCCGCCACGGACCGGGCGGAAACGTCTTCTGCTACTTCCAGGATCCGGTCGGCAACGTCATCGAGTACACCTCGGACCTGATCGAGGTCGGCCCCGACTGGCAGGCGCAGGCCTGGCCGCGCACCCAGGAGAACGCCGACGTCTGGGGCACCAGCGGCGGCATCACCCCCGCCGTCGCCCGCGCGATGGCCAACCCCCCGACAGGAGCGCAGCGATGAAGGCGATCGTGATCGACCGGTTCGGCGCGCCCGAGGTACTGCGCACCACGCGGCTGCCCGACCCCGAGCCCGGCCCCGGCGAGGTGCGCGTGCGGGTCGGCGCCGCGACGGTCTCCCGCACGAAGGACGTCGCCGTGCGGGCCGGCCGGCCTCCCTTCGCCGAGCAGGTCCGCACCTTCCCGCACGTGCTCGGCACCGAGCACGCCGGCCTCGTCGACGCGGTCGGCGAGGGAGTCGACACCGCCCTGCTCGGCGCCCGGGTCGCGGTCTCGTCGGCGCTGCCCTGCGGGCACTGCCGGTACTGCGCGCAGGGCCGCGAGGAGGCCTGCCCCGAATTCCGCCTGCTCGGCATCCACCGCCCCGGCAGCTACGCCGAGTTCACCGTCGTACCGGCGGCGAACGTCCAGCTGATCCCGGACGGGATCACCCTGGCCCAGGCGGCCTCACTGGCCGTCAACGGCGTCGTCGCCGCGGCGCAGCTGGCCGCGGCCGGCGCCGGGCCGGGCACGACGGTGCTGGTGGTCGGGGCCGGCGGCGCGCTCGGCTCGACCGTCGCCGCGCTGGCGGCCTTCCGCGGCAGCCGGGTGATCGCGCTCGGACGGGACCCGGGCCGGCTGGCCGGTCTGCCGCTGACCGCGGCGATCGACTCCGGCCCGCACGACCTGACCGGGCGGCTCCGCTCCGCCGCCGGTGACGACGGAATCGACTGCGTCATCGACAACCTCGGAATCCCGGCGCTCTGGGACGCCTACCTGCCCGCGCTGGCGCGGGCGGCGGTGGTCGTCGTCTCCGGCGCGATCACCGATGACCCGGTGCCGCTGCGGTTCCGGCAGCTGTACCTCCACAGCCATGCGATCGTCGGCGTGCGCACCGGCAACCGGACGCACCGCGATAACCTCTGGACCGAGGTGTCCGCCGGGTTCCGGCCGCCGGACGGCTTCGTCCACCCGACCCCCTGGGACCAGGCCGCCGACGCCCACACCCGGATCGAGGCCGGAGGCGTCGGAGGCCAGCTCGTGCTCGAATTCCCGGGGGTCACCGAAAGGCCGCGCCGATGACCCGGAGAGAGACAGTGTCCCGCCGAGAACCGCACCCCGTCGCACCCCGCACCCGCACCGCCTTCCTGGTCCGGCTGCTGTCGAACACGCTCAGCCAGCAGGTGGAACGCGCCCTGAAACCGCTGTCGCTGACCCAGGCCCAGCTCGCGGCCCTGGCCCAGCTCACCTTCACCGACGAGGGATGGCTCTCGGGCGCCGAACTGGGCCGGCGGGCCGGGGTCACCGCGCAGGCCATGTCCGCCGCGATCACCGACCTGGAGCGACGCGGCCTGGTGCGCCGCAGCCCCCACCCCACCCAGGGGCGCATCCAGCGGGTCCACATCACCGAGGACGGAGCGCACCTACTGGAGCGGGCGCAGCAGCTGACCGAGCCCGTCGACGCCCGCGCACTGGCACTGCTCACCGAACCCGAGCGCGACCAGTTCCGCAGCCTGCTGCTGCGCGTCATGACCGCCTCCGGCTGCGCCCCCACGGCAGAACCGGCACCGGGCGAATGAGCCCCACCGCCCGGAGCCCCCTCGACGCCGGCCGGTCCGACGCGCCGCCCGCACCCCGGGGCCTTGCCGAGCCGGCCTCGCGGAGCGGTGCCCATCGGGCGTCCACTCCGACGTCCTCGGGGCCCAAATCGCCTCTCTGACAAGGGTGTTGACCGTATCGACTGTTCGTCTTCCGACGTCCACGACCGTTGTCGGAGTCCGGTCACGGACAGCGGCGCCCACCGCGCCGGTCGGCGGTGCCGGCCGGCGCCATCCCGCAGCGCGCCGCGTACACCACCGCCGTCCTGACGGAGGTCCAGGCGCGGCCGGATGCCGCGGGCGCCGGGGGACTGGTACCTCCGGCCCGCCGGATCGGGCAGGATGTGGTCGAACATGTCGGGGGCGAACGGGTGACGGGGGTTGCGCGATGGGGCGTACGGCGCGGCGCGGGGGCGCGGCATCGGCTGCGGTGGTGCTGCTGGCCTGGGCGGCGGCGGCCTGCACGGGGCAGGGCGGCGCAGGGGCGGCGGCATCCACGGCGACGGCGACGGCCGCTCCGACGACAGCCCCGACCGCGACCCCGACTGCGACCCCGACCCCGACGGCGCACCCCGTGGCGCTGCCCGAGCCCGCCCCGGCGTCGGCGCAGTGGATCGTCGACGAGCTGGTCAAGAACCCGCCGAAGCCCTGCCCCACCCCCAGTCTGGCGAATCTGATGGTGCTCGACCGCAGCGAGGACGCCCACGACCGGGCCGACGTGCTGTGGCTGAGGGACGACTCCTACCTGTGCCTCGCCTCGATCAGCCGCGTCAAGGGCGGCCTGACCACGGGATTCTCCTACGGCTCGATCGACTCCTACACCGCCGGGCAGAGCCCGTCGACGATCGGCGGCCTGCGGCAGCCCTCGTACTTCACGGTCTTCCCCGCCGACACCGGCCGGGTCGTGCTGCAGGACGGGGGAGCCCGGTTCGGGCCGCTCCACCAGCGCACGGTCGACCTCGGCGCCGGTCGGGCGATCACCGTCGTGCAGTACCGCTACGCGGTCGAGGTGAAGGTCGACCCCGACTCGTCGGTGGTCGAGCTTCCGCCGAGGGAGGACCCGGACCACCCCGCCCATCTGTGCCCGTCCGTCCAGGAGCCTTGCCGCCTCGCGGACGTCTACTGAACCCGCCGTGTGCGGACCGGGTGGTGGACGCTCGCTTTTCGCCGGTGCACGGGCCTTGACCCCAGGTGAGTTAAGGAACTTTACTTTCCCAGCCGGTCGACCTCTTCTCCCCCCGGAGGTGCCCAGTTGGCTGCCACCGCCCCTTCCCCCGAACTGTCCAGACGGGTGGGCCTGTTCCAGGCCACCGCCATCAACATGAGCCAGATGTGCGGCATCGGGCCGTTCGTCACCATCCCCCTCATGGTCGCCGCCTTCGGCGGGCCGCAGGCCGTCATCGGCTGGGTCGCCGGGGCCGTCCTCGCGCTCGCGGACGGGCTCGTGTGGGCCGAGCTCGGGGCCTCGCTGCCGGGCTCCGGCGGCACGTACGTGTACCTGCGGGAGGCGTTCCAGTACCGCACCGGGCGGCTGATGCCGTTCCTGTTCGTGTGGACGGCGATGCTGTTCATCCCGTTGATCATGTCGACCGGCGTCCAGGGGCTGGTCCAGTACCTGGGTTACCTGTGGCCCGGGATCACGGCCGGGCAGGGTGACCTGGTCGGGGTCGCGGTCGTCGCGCTCGTGGTGCTGCTGCTGTGGCGGCGGGTGGAGAACATCGGCCGGGTCACGGTCGTCATGTGGGCGGTGATGATCCTCGCCGTCACCGCCGTCATCCTCGCCGCCTTCACCCACTTCCACCCCTCGCTGGCGTTCACCTGGCCCGCGCACGCCGTCGACCTCACCGGCGGCGGCTTCTGGCTCGGCTTCGCCTCGGGGCTGACCATCGGGATCTACGACTACCTCGGGTACAACACCGCCGCCTACATGGGGGCGGAGATCAGGGAACCGGGCCGGGTGATGCCACGGGCGATCATCTACTCCGTCGTGGCCATCATGGGGATCTACCTGCTCCTGCAGATCGGCGTCCTCGGCGTCGTGCCGTGGCGGGAGATGCTCGACCAGGGCAACACGGCCTCCCAGTCGGTGGCCTCGGCCGTCATGGAGCGCACCCTCGGAAAGGACGCGGCGGACGTGGTCACCGTCCTCATCCTCGTCACCGCCTTCGCCTCCGTCTTCACCGGCCTGCTCGGTGGCTCCCGCGTCCCCTACGACGCCGCCCGCGACGGCCTGTTCTTCCGCTCCTTCGCGCGCCTCCACCCCCGGTACCGCTTCCCGGTGGCCGGCCTGCTCACGATGGGCGTCATCACGGCCGCGGCCTTCCTCGCCGCGCGCCACCTCGGCAACTCCGCGAAGCACCCGCCGCTGACCGTGCTGATCACCCTGCTCACCACCGTCATGGTGATCATCCAGGCGCTCGCCCAGATCGCCGCCGTCACCGTGCTGCGCAGACGCCAGCCCGGCCTCGCCCGCCCCTACCGGATGCTGCTCTACCCGGCGCCCAGCGTGGTGGCCGCCGTCGGCTGGCTCGTCATCTACGGCTACGCGGACCGGGCCAACCCGGGCCTGCACCCGATCGAGTGGTCCCTCGGCTGGGTCCTCCTCGGGCTGGCCGCCTACCTCCTGTGGTCACGCCTGGAGGGAGCCTGGCCGTTCGGGCCCAAGGAGATCGACGAGCGCTACCTGGACGACCGGCAGGCCGGGACCGGTACGGCGTAGCACCGCACCCGGCCCGGCCACAACGGCGGCTCCCACGCCCGGGGAGCGGGCGGACCGGCACCCCGTACCGCCCACCGGCGGGTACGTGATGCCGCCGCACCAGCGCACGTCGGGTGCTGAGGGGTGGGGGCCTTCTTAGAGTCGGACGGCCTGCGGGACGAGCCGCGGCCCGGCCGGCCACTGTCGATCCTGCTCCACCAGGTCGAGGCGTGACCCTAGGGGAGGTCCGCGGCAACTCAGCTGGTCGTGGCAGCTGTCCGGGCGCTGCCCTCGGCTGACAGCTCTCGTATGTGCCGTACGGCGATGAGCGGCACGCTCACGCCGATCAGATTGCAGTACGCCACCGCTTCGTAGAAGCCTCCCGCGCTGCCGGCGGCGTGTGCCGCCGCGGTGCTGACCGCGACGATCAGGCCGAAGTAGATGGCGTTGAGCACGATGGCCCGGAAGCCGCCGCCGGTCTCCTCCATGACGGTCAGCGAGGTGAGTACGGGGCCCTGGACGGCGTAGGTGAGCGCCACGGCGCCTAGGTAGCTGCCGGCGGACGCGGCCACCCCGGCGTCGCCACCGATCAGCCGCGCCAGTGGGTCGTGCACCAGCCACACCAGCACCGCGATCGCCACGTAGGTCATGACGGCGACCTCGATGCCGCTGCGCATCGACGCACGCATACGCCGCCAATCGCCTTTCCCACGCTGCTGGTTGATGGTGATCGCGGTCGCCGTCCCCAGGACCATTCCCGGCAGCAGTACGACGTTCTGCAGGGTGGACACGACCGTGAACCCGGCCACGGCGTCCTGCCCGTAGTTCCCGAGGACGCCGATGACCGCGAGGTTGTACGCGGAGATCAGGAGGAGCGACAGGGCGATGGGCAATCCGATGCGGCGCAAGTCGGTGAAGACTTCGCGCCGCCATGTCAGAACGTCCGGCGGATGCCACAGCTCGGTGCGCCGCAGCAGCACCAGCCCCATGGTCAGGCCGCTCAGACCCGCTGCCGCCTCGGCGACGGGCACCGCCGCGATCCCGACGTCGGTGCCGAGCCCGAGGCCGGCCACGAGGCCGATCCGTACGCTCGCCGTACAGACGATCAGAAGGGTGGCGTGCCGCACATACCCGTAGCCGCGCAGGCTGGACGCGCAGAGCTCCGACCCGACGGCCAGCAGACCGGCGGCGCTGGTCCAACGCAGGAAGGAGACGAACGCGTCCCGTTGCTCGGCGTCCACATGGAAGGGACCGGTCAGCAGGGGAGCCGCGATCGCGAGGACCAGGTACAGGGCCGCGCCGAGCCCGAGCCAGACCCTGGCCAGGCTGGCGGCATTCGCCATGACGTCCCGGGGACGCCCGGCCCCCTTGCTGATCGCGGCGGCGACCTGGTTGGAGACCGAGAAGCCCACGGTCACGGCGAGGACGACGAGGCTGACAGGCTGATACAGGGAGCGAATGTAAATGGCGTCACCCCCCATACGCCCCAGAATGGCGACAACACCGAGCTGGACAGCGAAATTGAGGGACTCGGCCACAAGAAGCGGAACAGCGAGGCCCGATATGGTGCGCCACACACCCCTTCCTTCATGCGTGGCCAGGGATAACATACGGACCTCCGGGAGTGTGACGGCTGGGCGTGAAGGAGGAAGAGTCGCAGGACGCTATCGACATTCACCAACGAATGTCCACAGGGGCTGGCCGGTTCAGTCCGTTGCCGTGTCGAACCGGCACGCGCTCAGGTATCCCAGGCGAGGGTCGTAGTCGAGGCCGGCTCGGATTGAGGACGTCTTCGCCGCGCTCGCCGAGTCTGTCGACCGATTGCGCCTGCGCGCGCAGGTCGTGCCGCACGCCGCGCGCGGACGATCCAACGCGCGCATCGCCCGCGAGACGGGACTGCACCTGTACACCGTGCGCACCTGGCGGGGCCGATTCGCCGAGCACGGCCTGCCGGGTCTGACCGACCGAAAGCGCACCGGCCCGCGCGTGTTCAACGCCTTGCAGACCGCCCGGGTCGCGGCACTCACGTGGTGTCCGACGATACAGAACGCCTACCGTTTCGGATCAATGACAAACCACCGGTAAGGCACTCGCACGCCGGCGACCCGAAAGGTCAACCGGATGCCGAGGAAACTGTAGCGGTTGCCGAGTACATGTCGTTCGAAGAGAGCAAAGCGCCCCATGGTGTTGCGGCAGCCGCAGTATCGATGCTGTTGTAGGCGTCGCGGACGGCGCAAAAGAGCTGACACGCTGGGACTGAAATATTGGCATTCACCGACATGCCGCGGGCCATGTCGTAGGCGTGGAATTCATACAAGGTTGCCCGGATGGCGCTGGCGCTGAATGCGGCTTTTGCCAGGAGGGCCGTTCCCACGTGATCGTAGTGGTCGCACTCGTTTGCGCTCAGGAATCCATTCTGCTGTACGACACACTCATTGATGCCGTACAGGAGCCCCTGAGTGTTAAGGGTGTACACCCTGTCAGGCATTTTCGCTTCGAGGAAGGACTTCAGTGACGAGACGATCGTCTGGTCGTCCTTGCGGGAATAGACTGAGCCCTCCGTGAATCCGGGGTAGGTCGACGCGGGCAGTCGAAGGAATGACAGCGTCAGATCCGTACTATTGTGGATCCGATATGTGTGGTACACATAATTCCCGTACTGCTGCCTGATAGTGGTATCGAAGTGTTGTACCGTATCGTCAGGAGCGTTCGCATCCAGGATTTTCTGGTATGCCGCTCTCGCGGCCTCTTCTCGTACAGACGTGACGTCATCATAATAGGATGTCATGCTCACGAGATGGACGCAGTTTCCGATGGCCCGCTGATAGCGGACGTTGTCATGCATGAACACGAGCGCATCGTCCGGATGTGCAACAATAACAACGGCATTGCTGCTGCAAGCATCTTGCGCAGATGCAGCGTGAATCCCCGTGCTGGATAGTCCAGCGATCAGGGCGGTGATCGCGGCGAACTCAAGGAGCTTTCGCAAATTACACCTCGCTTGAGGCGGCAAGAAATTTCCTGCCGACAGGCAGGTCGCATTGCAAAGGTCGGACATCCAGGCCGATGTGCGTGTGCAGCATAACGTTGAGCGCAGAGAAGCCAGGGCATGGCGGATGCGGCAACGGAGTGAACTTTGAGCCTTTTCAGCGGCCGCTCAAGAAGGTGAGACCCCAGGCAGGGCGGCGTTGTTCAGGGGATTCTGCCGCTTGCGGCCGATTCAGGCAGCTACCACGTTCGGAAAGACAACGGCTACTGAAGACCGGATTGGCCAACAACGTACCAGTGCCATGGGAGCGGCCCGCCGCTGTTCATCATCATCCACCAGGGAGGAGGGATCTACGGACACCCTCGGGAGCGGCGGGAACAGCTGCGGAGGCGTCGACTGCGGCGGCGGTCACGACCTGCCGGGGCGGCGGGCTGAGCTTCCGGTCGCGGCCCAACCGCAGGAGCACCCGGCGCCCTGGTCTTCATCCTCGCCGGCCTGTCGTGGTCCTTCGGGGGTCGGTCAGACGCCGTAGTGGATGTATGCGGCCCATCGGGTCGGCACCGCCGGTGCCCGGTCCCGCTGGCGGCGGGTTGCCCGGTGGAGCGCCTCCGCGACGGCGTCGAGGACGGGCCGTGACGTGCCGTTGCCGGTGAGGACGGCGTAGACGTCGTGTGCGACGGCGGCGGCGGTCTGATCGGTGATCGGCCAGAGCGTCCCGATCACGTTGCGGTAGCCGGCCAGCTGGAAGGCGGCGGTGAGCTGGGTGGACTCGTCCACCTGGAGCGGGTTGACGTCGGTGGTGCTGCAGGCGGACAGGTAGGCCAACTCGGCCGATTCCAGGTGCAGTTCGGTAATGTCGTGCAGGGTCAACGGGCGGGTGAGGTGGTCGTGCAGGATCAGTCGGCTGTGGGCGGGATCGCTCCGGTTGGCGATGCCGTGGCAGGCGAGGTGGACGATGCCGTGGCGCCGGAGGGCTTCGATCACGGAGTCGTGGTCGGTTTCGGTGCCCGGGGAGGGAAGAACGGCGACGTCCGGAATGAGCGCGCCCACGGCTTGGGCTTCGAGCAGCGCGGAGTCGATCGGCGGACTCTCGGGCGCGTCCGGTACCGCGACCACGACGGCTGACGGGGACTCCTCAGGTGGCCTCCGGCGGGCATGGGCAAGCGCCCGGATGCTCGGTGTGTAGGAGCTGACCACGCGGTCCATCACCGAGTCGACCCGGGGCGAGGCCGCGTGACGGCCGGCGGCGTGGAGCGGCAGGAAGGCGAGCGCTCCGACAGGGCACCACCAGATCCGCGGCCACGGTCCGTCCGCGGCGGGCGCGGCGGTGTGGCCGAGGTGCGACAGCACCGGCTCGGTGATGTTGTCCCACATCCAGCCGAGGAGGTCGAGCACGTGACGTTGCGCGATCCGGCGCTCCTGGGCCGGGCGGCTCCGGTCGACGGCCGTGCTCCGGGCCGTACGGAAGGCGTCCGCCTTCGCGACGACCCTGTCCGCCGTGACCTCCGGGGGGAGCGCGAGTGCGTGGACGCCGTTGCCGGGTTCGTCGCGCACGATCAGCGCGTGGCCCTGCTGCTCGTGGACCGTGAGGTACACGACGGGGCCGTACCCGGCTTGCTCGCACAGCTCGTCGATGGGCGGTGGTTGGAGGAAGCGCTCCAGGCCGTCGCGTCGCCGGATGCGGTCCAGTAGCCGGGTCCATTGCTGGTCGAGGTGGTCGCGGGTAGTGGCGAGCCTGCTCAGCCGGGCTCCGAGTTCATCCGTCGAGAGGGTGCCTCCGAGCGTCGTCGCCTCGTGGTCGAGGGCGTTGACGGCCCGGCGCAGCTCGTCGAACGGCTTGGCCAGGTCGGGCGCGAGGGTGCGCAGTTCGGTGAGGTCGCTGCGGGTTTCGAGCGTGCTGGCCAGGATCAGACCCCTGGCCTGCTCCAGCAGTTCGACCGCGCGCTCGGGGCGGCCGACCGAGATCGCGGCCGCGGCGGCCGTCGAGGCGAGGCCGTACACGCCGCGTAGCCGGTGTTCACGGTCGGCGCGCTCGACGTCGCGCACGATCAGCTCCGGCAGCAGCGCGACAGCGGTCTCCGCGAGTGCCATCGCCTGATGGCGGTGGCCGGCCAGCAGGGCTGATCGCGCGGCACGCTGTGCCGCCCTGACGCGGACCACCGGCGGGGCGCCGGGGACGCGGGCGGCCGCGGAGTAGACGCTGACGTACTCGCGTGCCGTGGCCGGGTCACCGGTCCGTTCGGCCAGCAGCACGAGCACGTCGCCGAGGTTCGACAGCAGGGTGGCGCGCTCGGGAAGGCCCGGCGGTGCGGCCTCGACGGCGTTCCGGGCGAAACGCTCGGCCTGCGTCAGATCCAGGCCGGTGACACCCGCTCGGGTCGCGGCCTCCAGCACTCCGGCCAGGTTCGTCAGGACTTTGACACGGTCGGGGTGGTCCGGCGGGGCGGACGCGGCCGCGTCCGAGGCGGCGCGCACTGCGCGATCGAGGAACTGTCGGGCCCCCGTCCGGTGGTACAGCCCCATCAGAGCGTTGACGAGGCTGGTCAGGCGCTCCACGTACGCGGGATGGTCGTACGGTGTGGCGTCGCGGGCGTTGTCGGCCGCGCGCACCGCCTCCTGCATCGTCTCCGGGTCGCCGTCGAGCCGGCCGAGGAGGCTGAGGGCCCGGCTCAGGATGGACTGGCCCTGGGCGCGCTCGGGGTCGTTCGGCGCGAACGCCTCGACGGCTTCGCGGCCGAGTCGCACCGCCTCGCTCGCCGTGGCCCGGTCGTGGGTACGGTCGGCGAGTATCGCCAGGAGGTTCGCCAGGTTCATCCGGTACGTCGCGAGGTGCAGGAACGGCGGCTGGAGAGCGTCGATCGCGTCCCGCCCTGCCTCCACCGCCTTTCGCAGGAGCGGGAGTTCGCCGGTGCGCAGGTGATCGAGCAGGTACGTGGTGGCGAGGACGTTCAGCGCTGTCGCGCGATTCGGGTGTCCGGCGGGCAACGTGGCGACCGCGTCCCCGGCGATCTCCAGGGCCTCGGCCAGTGCCTGTGCCTCGCCGCTCAGCTCGTACAGCGCCCGTAGTGCGTTGCCGAGACTCCCGCGGAGCGCGGTGCGGTCCGGGTGGTCGATCGGGGTGACCTGTACCGCCCGTCGACCCACCTCGACCGCCTCCCGGAGGGCGTCCGGGTTGCCGGTCCGCTCGTGGACCAGCCGCAGGGCGACACAGAGCCGGATCCGGTAGCCGGTCTGGCTGCCGCTGCCCGCCGGAAGCGCGTCCAGTGCCGTCCGGAAGGCCGTGGTGGCCGCTTGCAGGTCGGAGACGTCCCCCAGCCACTCGTACGCCGTCCGGAGGGTGTCACCGAGGGAGACCAGCAGGGTCGCGCGGTCGGGCTCACCGGGGCCCAGGGCGCGCAGCGCGGCCCGGGCGGCCCGGCCCGCGTCGCGCAAGTGCGCCGGGGCCGCGGTCAGTTCGAAGAGCTGTGTCAGCAGTTGACTGGCGTTGAACTGCCGGGCCAGGAGTTCGGGGTCGCCGGGCGGAGTGCCGGCGGCCGCCTCGCGGTAGGCGGTGGCAGCCTGCTGAAGCACCGTCACCTCACTGTCCAACTCGAACAGCCACTGCAGCGCGACGCCGAGGTTGGACAGGCAGCTCGCGCGGTCGGAGTCCTGTCGGGGGATGGCCCCGCTCAGCTGCCGGTAGGCCGTGACGGCGCGCAGGAGGGTCTGCGGATCCCGGGTGCGCTCGTAAGCGAGGAGCAGGTCCAGGGCGCGCTGCTTCATCTCCTTCGGAGTCACGAAACGGCCTCACCGGTGGCTGCGACGGTCTGCTGTGGCATGATCGTAGCGTGCATGACATCCCCCTGGTGATACGTCAAATCGGTATTCTCTGTTCTGAGTTGGCATCGGACGACACCCTCAAGGGGTTGCTCGACGAATCAGGCCTCCCCGAGGACACGTGGGCACGGATCATCATGGCCGTGCGCCGAGGTGAGACGGAGGAACTGACCCCGCTGCTCGAAACGCTCGAAGACGTGGCGGCGGCCGCGGGCCTCGACGGTGTCACCGTGCAGACGCGCGCGTACCAGCCGCTGCCGGCCACCGCGCCCCTCCTGCGTACGGTCAGCGGCTGGCGCTGTCCACATGTCCGGCCCTGTGAGCGCCTTGAGATCGGGGCCGACCCTCGGACCGAGCGCCGGTGCGAGCTGACCGGCGATCCGCTGACGTGGGCGAGCGTGACCAGCGGGTGAACGGATTGCTGGACGAGCTGGGCAAGAAGGTCGTCGACCGGTGGCTGACCACGCTGCTCCTGCAAGGTCTGCTCTGGGTGTGCACCGCCGTGCTGGCCTGGCAGCTCGGCTGGGCGCACGCGCTGGACCCGGGTGCGGCCGCTCCGCTGCTCCGCCGGCTGGGTGGCGACCATCCCGCTGCACAGAGCGCCGCCGTGGTGGCCGGGATGCTGATCGCCGCCGCGGGCGCGGGCATGACGGCGGCGGGGCTGGCGGCCGTGCTCCGCGGACTCCGGCCGGCGGCGGCGCGGAGCGGGCTTGCCCGGTGGCTTCGCGCCCGCCGGGTCCGACGCTGGGAGCGGGCCGGGGAACGTGCTGAGCGGCTTGAGGCTGAGGCGCTGCGTGCCGCCGTCGGCTCGGTGGCCGTCGGTCCCGAGATCGCCGAGGCGCGGGCCCGCCAGTCCGCCGTCAGCCTGGAGCGGCCCGAGAACGCCACCTGGGTCGGCGACCGGCTGCGGGCCAACGTGATGCGCATCCACCGGGCTTACGGTCTGGACGTGACGCTGATGTGGCCGCGGCTGTGGGTCGTCCTGCCCGACACGGTGCGTACCGACATCGCGGCGGCGCAGTCCTCCTACGCGGCAGCGGACGGGCTTGCCGGTTGGGCCGTCCTCTACGCTCTGCTCGGCCTGGTGTGGGGCCCGGCACTGGTCATCGCCGCCGTCGTCGTGGCCGTGGGCGCTATGCGTGCCCGCTCCGCCGCCGACATGCTCTGCCAGCTGGTCGAGGCCGCCGTCGACCTCTACGGCCCGGCGCTCGCGGAACAGTTGCGCATTCCCTGTGAGGGTGCGCTCACGCCCGCGATCGGTGGCGAGATCGACGCGATCCTGCGCAAGGAGCCTGCGCGGCCCTGACCTGCCGTGCCGGTCACTGCTCACTTCTGCCAGGTACCGATGCCGTCCCAGACGGACTCCACGTATCGCAGGATCCCACGGTCCATGGCGGCGACCCGCTCGGCCACCGCCAACATCAGGTCCGTGCCGCCGTCCCGGTGGAGGTGGTGGCCGAGCGAGCGGAGCTTGACGTGGTCGAGGATCCAGTCGGCGATCTGCCCCTCGTTGTACAGCAGCGTGTCGAGGTGGCGGCCGTTCAGCAGCCGGCTCTGCTGTGCTTCGGACAGGGTGCGGGATCGGCGCTCGCCGGCGGTCGCCAGCCCGATCACCCGGCGGGCCGCCCGGTCCAGCGGCGGTTCCTTGACATTGTCCCCCAGCTGCTCGTCCGGTTCGTTCGCCTTCTTGACCAGGGCCGAGATCTTCTGGAGGTTGCGCAGGTTGAGATGACAGCCGGGGCACCACACCTCGGCGGGGATCGTGATCGCGAAGTGGCAGGCGCAGCGCAGGACCGCCCCGGTGGTCGTGCCGACCTTCTGCTGCGGGACCATGTGACCCGCACCGCACCCGGGACAGGCGATCGGGAAGGTCAGCGCGGGGCCCGCCCCGGTCTGACGGCAGCCCGGGCATTCCCCCGACCCGGGGGCGAACTCGCCTCCGTTGGCCGCGTAGCGTTCGGCCAGCCTTTCGTTGACGTCCGGCACGAGCCAGTCGCAGACGGAGCAGAACAGCTCGGCGTCGTAGCGGAAGGAGAGCCGCTCGCAGGCGCTGCAGTTCGAGATGCGGACGCCGTCACGTGCCACGGCGCCGGCGATGGAGCGGACGACCACGTCGGGATGGGCGGTGAAGCACGCCGGGCAGATCGGATGCACGGCCGCGCACGCCCCTTGATGGGCGAAGGCGCACAGATCGCGGTGGACGGGGCCGCACGAGAAGTCGTGCGGGGCATGGGGACAGTCCGTGCGCTGTCCGGCGACCGCATCCGTCCCGGGCTCCTCGGGTCGTGCCACCGCAACTCCTCTGGCTGTCCTCGATCGGATGGACACGACTAGTCGTTCGGCCCGGTGGTGAGGGCGTCGCCCGCGAGCCGGCGCAGGATCGCGTCGACGACCTCCACCTCGTCGGGCTCCATCGACTCCTGGTACAACGGCGGGCCGGCCGTGCCGTAGGCCAGGCGCTCCAAGGAGGCGGCGAACGGATAGGAGGGGTGGCCGTACTCCCGGCGCAGTTCGTCGAGGATGTACCGCACCGTCCGGTCCTCGCGGCGGCCGGCTCTCCGGCAGCCGACCACGTGGTCGATCACCTCGGCCGCCGTGCGGTCGGCGTACGTCCGCGCGTTCGCCGCCTGCGGGCCGAAGCTCGTTGCCTGACCGGCCGTCGCCTGGAGCGGGACCACCGTCTCCCCGCAGCGGTCGCAGGACGGACGGCGCGGTTCGAAGGGCAGGTCGACGGCGGGAACCAGGCAGTCCACGCAGAGGAGTCGGCCGCAGCCCCCGCAGATCAACGCCGTACCGCGGATGTTCTCCGGCGTCGAGAGGAGGACAGCGCCCGGCTGCACCAGGCGTACGGTGATGTCGGTGCGACAGGAGCCGCACTCGACCGTCTGACGGTCCGCGAGACCGTGGTCGGTCTCCGGCTCGCTACTGGGCGGCCGTGGCTGCGGCCCGAACTGCGGATGATCCCCCGAGGCGAAGCCGGGGTGGGCGGGCCCGGGGGCCAACACCCCGTCCCCCTGGCCGACCACGCCGAACACCTCGTCGTCGCGCAGGACCGCGTCCTGGCTGCGAGGCCCGGCGACGAAGACGACGCGGCTCCGGTGCCAACTTCCGCCGGAGCGCGCCATGACCTGCTCGGCGATCGTGACGAGCTCGCCCTCCGCCGCTTCGACCATCCCGTGGCACCCGTCCACCGTGGCGCCCGTCCTCCGGTCGACGGGGTTCACCCAGCCGCCGTACCGACGTTCGACCTGGAGGCGGTAGTGGTAGACGGCGGTGGGCGCAGGCAGCGGGCGGGGCGCCTCGGAAGGCCCTGACGGTCCCCGCCTCCTGATCCACTTCAAGGTCTGTTGCCATCCTTTTCGGACGAGCCGACTCTCCAACGGGACTGCTCCGCGCCGATGTTGACGATGATGCCAGTCAACGACCTCTACTGGAGGAGTTTTGACGAACCGTCAGCAACTGTCGTTTCATCTGCCTGAAGCTTGAATCCGATCAACTGCAGTTGTCCATGGGTCAGTTATCGCCGAAGTCGAGCACCACGACGGCGGGAGCCTGGCCGCTCCACCGCTCAGCGTGGGTCTCGACGCGCCCCATCCGGCCGTCACCACCGCCCGGGCCCGGATCCCACCTCTGAGGCCTCGCTGACCCGCCCGGCAGCCGCCGCTGTCGTCGGCGTCGGGTCGGTCGGCTGCGCGCGCTGCCGGGTGGCGGGAGGGTTGTTCCTCGCACTCGGCCGGGGTCAACAGGTCCTCATCGCCCGCACCCGAACCCGCAGATCCGCTGCTCAGAAGTGTCCACATCTCAGGGTGAAGCCCAATATCGAGCTAGCCCCTGTGGCCGGATGGCGCAGTCTGCGACTGGGCTGTCTCGGTGCCACCAAGAGAGAGGGGTCGTCCGACCCAGCTTGAAGCTCTACCGTGAGTCACGGCTGGGGCCGACGTTCCACCTCGGCCGAACTCGGCTCCGTCGGGGTGCGATTGGGTGGAGGTCGGGTTCCACGCGCTGCCGACCGGGGGAGCAAGGGGAGGACTCGTGCACGAGATAGGCCTGTACTACCCGTACTTCCACGTACGCGACGACCAGTGGCTGAAGCTGGCGGCTCTCTACCTGCCGCAGGTCGCCCGGATCCGCCCGCAGGACTACCCGGTTCGCGATTCTCCGACAGCCGCTGCCCTGCGCGATGGTCTCGGCTTCCTCCTCGACGTCGATCCTGCTCGGCAGGCCGTGGCGGTAGCAGTGGAGTTCAAGGAACTGCTGGACCGAGAAGAGCGGGCCCTGCGGCGGCGATACCGCTTGGCCATCCCTGAGGACGCCGATCCCGGGCGCTGGGAAGGGCCTTGGTTCCAAGATGAGAGGAACATCGCCTGGATCCACCGGTCACAGCTGGGGGACACTCCATGGATCGAGGACGGGGATCTTGTCGACCGGATGCGGGACCTCGGTCTGGCCGTCAACGTGCGTGTCGACCCCCTTACCGGGGTTCGGGACGACGTGAAGTGGGTGGGTATGCATCCTCACCTTGTCGCCATCTATTCCTGTGTACTGGCCGACCGGGTCGCCCGAGCCAACGCGCTCACTCCCGTGACCGATGACCCGCAGCTGTTCACCCTTCCCCGCCAGGGGACCGTGGAGGAGCTTGCCTCGGCCCTCTTGGGCAACCGTCGCCGAACCGTCGGTCCGATAGTTGACCTGTACGCGTGTGCAGCGTTGCAGGCCGTCATTCCGCAGGACATCCTGCAGGTACCCGTCGAGGCGATCGTGCGAGCCCGTCGAGAGCTGGCCGACGAGTTCGATGCCTTCCGCGCTCACCTCCAGGGCATGGGCGAGGACTTCGCCGAGCTCGGAAGTGTCGAAGACCCGGCGATCCTGCAAGCGCGCGTAGAGGCAATGGTCAATCGCGACCTCACCAAGCCGACCCGGGAACTGGAGCGAGGCCTGCGCACCCTGGGTATGACACCCGTCCGTGCCGTACTGGGCCTGAAGTCCCTTGAGCTGCCAGCGATAGCAGCACTGTCCGCGCACGCACTTGATGTCTCGCCCGTCGCCGGAGCTGGTGGAATGATCGCCGTACAGCTGTTCTCCTCCACCCGGGCCGCACTGCGAACCTCGGCCGAACAGCGGACGAGCGCTGCAGGGTACCTGCTGAGTCTGCAGCGGGAGTTCGAATCGGCAGGTCTACTCACCGTTCTCCGTCGAGGGCCACGGATGAGTCGGATCAGGCGGATGCTCGGTCGTTGACGCCCACGACTCGAAGGAGCCCGACCCGGTCTGCCCATCGCGCTCCTCCCACCGGCGCTGGAGCAGCATGCCTACGACCTGGTGGCTGCTTGTAGAGGGTCGAAACCTGGGGGCGGTGGGACAGTCATGCCTGGCATCATGGCTCCCGTGACTATGTGTCGAAAGGCCGATGCCGCGTAGACGGCCATGCGCGCTGCGCGCTGAACTACGGGTCTCCCGCGTCTGGGGGCCAGCCCCGCCCTTCCGGATTCACGGACTCTCGACCGGGGCGAGCCTGGCCGTGCACCGGGTCGAGTACCTGCACCCCAGCTTCTACATCCACCCGGGCGGAACCGACCGGGCACTGCGGCGCTATCGCGAGTTCCTGCACCCACCAGGCAAGAGCCCGCTGTACCCGCAGGAGGCGGTGTGCTCCTGCTCCGGGTGCTCCTTCGACGACGTCAGGCATGCACGCGACGTGTTGGAGGAAGTCCTGGAGCGGCTGCCGGAGCGGGCCCGTGCCGAGCTCGGCCGCCTTGTGAAGCCTCTGGATGCGGTGTTCCTGCGCCGCACTCTCCCGGATCCCTTCGCGCACCGGCGCCAGTGGCGCACTCGGTTCTGGTGGTATCGCCGCCTGGCCGACAGGTTGCCGTGGGGGTGACAGATCCCGCGGTGGACCCGCACCAGGGTGGGATGATCTCGGCCGTGGCTGGTGTGATCACGGCGTCGGAGCCGTCTTGGGCAGCCCCGTTCACCGGGCTGAGTGTGCGCGACTTCCGCAAGCTGATGACGATGTTGCGCCGCGAGGGTGCCGACACGGTGAGTCCGGGCCGGCCGTGGAGCCTTCCGCCGGAAGACCGGGTCCTACCGGTCGCGGCCTACTGGCGCACGAACCTGACGCCGCGGCAGCTCACGCCGCTGTTCGGGGTGTCCAAGTCGGCGGCCGACCGCAGGCCGCAGTCGGCTGGGCTGCGACGATCGCAGACGGCGGCTGTCCGGGCACCGGCCCGGCCATTCCGTACCGCCGGCCACGCGGCGGCGAGCTCACCGAATGGCAGGCCGAGCACGACCGCGAACACAAGCAGGCCCGTGCACGCGTCGAGCACCTCTTCGCCCGGATGAAGACCCGGAAGATCCTCCGGGACTACCGCCTCAAGGGCGACGGCGTCCGCCACGCCGTCCTCGGCGTCGCCCGACTTCACAACCACCTTCTCACCAGCCGGCACGGACACCTCACCCAGTAGGGTGCGCCCGTGGAAAAAGCTCCCTTCTTCGAACACGAGACGGACGACCTGAGCCCCGCGCAGCGGGAGTTCGCAGCCGTCCTTGCCGCCCGCGCGAGTACCTGGCCAGTAGACCCGCTCAGCACTGTCCTCCTGCCGGCCCGGCACACCCCGTACCGCGAGCTGCTGGCCTACCTCGACATCGACGATCCGGAACGCAACCAAGGCCTGCTGACCATCGGAGCGCACTTCGACGGCACCGCTGTCCGCGCGGATCGGCTCCACAACCAGGACTTCACCCTCCCCGACGCGCCGACCGAGTTCACCTTCACCGCTGCCGGCGATCCCGCGGACACGGCGAGCCGGACGGCCACCTGGTTCGAAGCCGTCCTGGCCCAGCCCCTGGTCCGCTGCGAGTGGTTGCACGACGGGAAGGTCTACGCCCTCCGCTACGAGTACGCCGACAACGGGCAAGGCCTCAGCGAAGGCTTCGAGACACCGCTCGCCCCTCCTGAACTGCAGAGGCGGTTCGCGGCCGAGGGCGTCGACCGCGGACGTGGCCGGATCAACCGCCCCTTCCTGGGCGAGCCCAGCCGAGTCGTCCATGTCCGAGGCGTGACAGCCACCCAGTAGTTACGGGATGGCTCTTGGCGTGCTCGGCTGCACAGAAGATGGCAGGGAAGTCATGTCTGAGTTGACGGAGCTCTTGTCGAGTTTCGGGCCCACCCGTGGAGACAACGTCGACTGGGGTGTGGTGGAGACGGTGTACGGGCGGAGTCTCCCATCCGACTACCAGCGATTCGTGGCCGCGTTCGGGAGCGGTTCGATTGAACAGGTGTTGTATGTCTACGCGCCTGCCACCACGACTGCCGAACTCGCCGGAAACGTGGTATCGACGCTTCCCGCTGGCATGCTCGCCAGCGGGAGCGCGGACAGCTGGGTAGATCCATCCCAAGGTGGCCTGTACCGCCTTGAGGACATGCTTCTCTGGGGATGGACGGAGCAGGACTTCCTCTGCTGGATCATCTCCGGCGAAGATCCGGACTGCTGGCCAGTGGCCATCTATTCGCGCTTTCACGCGGCCTGGTCGGTTCACCCCTTCGGGATGGCGGAATTCCTGTCGAGGCTGCTGCGTGACGAGTTCGACGAATGGCCGATCAGCGATGCAGGCCTGAGGACCGTCTCTCAGCCACGGTTCCTCCACGACAAGGATGAGGAAACGGGATGGGAGCTGCAGGAGAAGCCCTGGGAGTGACAACTGGCGCCAGTTTGAGTGCATTTGGGGTGGATCGCTGAGCGGGAGGCGGCCGGTCAGGCAGGCCGTGCAAGTGATCCGAGGGCAGGCTCGCTTCGAACTGTTCGGAGGAGGCGAGGGACTCTACTGTTGAGCGAAGGCCCTCGCCTCATGCATCAGCTGATTACTTGACCGTCTTCGAACGGTGGCCTGTCGTGTCGTGGGCCGTTGATTTCTCCGGTTGTCCAGATGATGGATTCAGGACGTTCCCCTGTGGCGGACCCACAGAACTCCTTGATTGCTTCCCTGACCTGTGGCAGTGGCACAGCGCTGGCGGGATCGTGGAATCTCGGGTAGCACGGATCGCACACGAGTCGAGACTCGATCTGGGGCGGGGTGGGATTGTCGGAGATCCAGGCATCATCGTAGATCCCGCCTTCTCGGCCGAAGGTGAACCACACGAGGGCCCCGAACCCAGTTAGCTCGTTGGCCGCAACGCGAAGGGAAGCGCTGGGAAAGGCGGCCTGCGGCTCGGAGAAGCTGAACCACGCCTCATTCCGTGACACAGCATCGTCGCCGCCTTCCCCGGGACTGATGAACCGAATTGCTTCGGATATCAGCTCATCAACCTCCTCCGGGCTTGAGGGAGAAATATATTTCCCTGCGAAGAGAACCTTCAGGATCATTACTTGAGAATCCTTATCCCTTGAAGAAGACCAAGTTCTAGCAACCGGCCCGGACCCGCAACCAGCCCCTGTCCGCCGGGGTGGTGCCGCCGCGCCGCCACTCGTCGTCGTCCGGCCCGGGTACCCGCGGTCGTCCTGGCCGACGTCCGGTCGGCCGTTTTGCTGCTCGCCGTCGCCGCGCCGGCCCCGTGACGTCCGAGCCGTCGGCCGTCGACGTGTGGCCGGTCAGGGGTGTGGGTGGGGTGTGGGGTTGAGGAGGGGGCGCAGGTGCTCGGGGAGATCGGGGTGGTTGTGCCAGGGGGTGGTGAGGGCTTGGAGGGCGGCCCAGTCGGCGTGGGCGGCGTGGCCCGGCCGGGTTCTGGCCGAGGTGGTGTCACGGCGCCTGGTAGAGGTGTCGGGAGGCCGCGAAGAGCGCGTTGACGGCGTTGCTGACGACGGCGCGCTCCTCGCCCCTGAGCGGGTGCGCGGTGCCCGGGACGCGGGTGACGGGGCCGAGAGCGGCGTAGGCCTGGCCGTCGATGAAGTCGTGCAGGTCTCTCAGCTGGTGCCGCGTCGGCAGAATCGGTTCGGGTACGGCGGGAGAGATCACGACAGCAAGCTACAGGTCGCGCTTCGGCCCGCCGCCGTCAGGACCATGTGGTCGATGTCGACCTGCGCCAGGTCAAGAGCTGGCTGGAGGGCACCCGCACCGCGGCCCTCGCCCTGCGCGGCGCCGAGCAGGACCGGCCCGCCCGGCCCGTCGTACGGCGCACCCGGTTCCGACGGACGTGGTCGCGCCGTGTTCGAACGGGGGACGGTGCGCGCAGGCGTGTCCAGCGGTTCTAGGATCATCCGAGTGTCCGACACTGATGATCTACCGATGACCTGATCGCCCTGCGGCGCGAGCGGTGCGATGCCCGCCTTGTCCTGCTCCTCTACGTCGCTCGGGTGGAGGAACGACGCCGTCGGCAGTACCCGAGTGACGAGCAGATCGTGGAGCGGCGTACCTGGACGGACGAGGAGAACGCACGCTGGGAGGAACTGCGCGCCGCCGAGCGGACGACCATCAAGAGGATGGCCGCGCATCCGGCGATGGACGCGATCAGTCGGGACATGAAGCTGCGCGGCAAACTCGGTGACGCGGCCCCGATGCCCGAGGTCACCGTCCGGGATGTCCCCGCCGACCCACAGGCGGCTGACTCGGCCACACGGCGCGCGCTGATCGTTCGGCGCGGCGGTGTCGAGACCGAGGAGGAGCTGACCGAGATGGCGTAGCTGCGCGCACGTCCCGCTGCCGACCTTCACCGACCGGCCGAGGACGCGCGGGGGCAGGTCGGTGTACGGGTTCGCCTCCCTGGCCGCTCGTCGGCGAACTTCCGGCGCAGGGCGTTCCAGGCGGTGCGCACGGCGAGGGTGGCTATGGCCCGGCCGTAGTTCAACTCAACCACGATGAAGTCCGACGCGAGCTCCGCCAGCTCGCACGCCCGGCGTGACCACTCGGCCGGACCGCACCGCTTGGTGCGGTCGTGGGTCCAGTAGAGGCGGCCGTCGTCGCCGAGGTGGCCGCCGACGATCCCGGCCGTGTCCCTGCCGCCGCCGTTGGGGTCGACCGCGACACCGACGCGCACCGGCACGGCGGTGCTGCTGAACGCCCGGCGGGCTGCGATCTGCTCGCGGGTGAGCAGCGTGCCCTCGACGGGCCGGGGGTTGCCCTGGTAGAGCGCTTTTCAGTCCTGGCCCAGGCACGTGGGCTGGCACTCCGCCCAGTGCGCGTCGAGCGCCGCGTGGTCGTCGTCGATGTCCGGGTGGCCGAGCGGTGCGCCGTCGTCGCGGCCGAGGAGGTCGCCGCCGGGGGAGAGGGAGCTGTGGGCGATGGCGGGCAGATGGACGATCTGCCACCGTCCCGGCTCGCGCCCATGCCGGACGGCGAGCTGTTCGGTCTCTGGCACGGCGGTCGGGCGTCGGGGAAGGTGGCGGTGACGGCGTAGCCGGCTGCGGTGAGGTGCCAGGCCTTCGCCCGGCTGGCCTGTGGCTCAGTGGCCGCCCTTGGGCATGGCGCAGCCGCCGTCCTGGTAGTAGCCGTGCGCCTCGACCTCCAGCCGCCCGCCCTGGTAGGCGGTGCCCTCGATGCAGGGTCCCGCGCCCGGTACCTCCAGTACGAAGCCGGCTGGGCCGTTGTCGTAGGCGGTGACCTTGATGGTGTCCACGGGGTAGCCGAGGTTTTCTAGCGCTTGCTGGGTCTGGGCCCCGTTCCTTCCCCCGGCCAGCGCGGCGGTGATCCGGGCCACATGCGCCTCGCCCCGGCACTTGGCGGTGTCGCTGAGCGGCAGGGTCTGCTTGAAGAAGTTGTTCTCCGCGTGCTTGGCGGCCTCCGGGTCCAGCGCGGGCGACCCGGCGGCGGACGGGGTGGCGTCGGTCGCTGTCGCGCAGGACTGGGCGACCAGCGGGTAGCGCCGGTCGTGCTCGGCCAGCGCCTGCCGGTACCGCTCGGCGGCGTCCTTGCGGGCCTGCTCGGCCTGCGCGGACCGGCTCGTGTCGGGGGCCGGGGCGGCCCTGGTCCCGGTCTGCACGGTGCCGCAGCCGGTCAGCACCAGCAGCGCGGTGGCAGCGGCGAGCAGCAGTGGGCGGTTCATTCGGTTCTCTCTCCCCCGTAGGTCAAGGAAAGACCGTGCACACACGGATGCCCGGCCGCCGACCATCATGCCTGAGCGGCGGTCGGCCCTGCCCGGCCGAGGCCAGTGGCTAGGCATGGCTGGGAGATCACTCCCCCGCACACCCGGCGGTGTACGGGCCGGGCACAGGCCCGGCTCCGGCCGGGGCCCGCCGCCTGCCCGCCGAACAGTTGCAGCACGCCGCCGGGAACCACCAGGAGCCCGGCGGGCCCGTCGCGTCCCTGCGTCCGGCCCGGGGAACGCACGTAACCGGCGTCGGCTGCCGTCGGGGTTCGCGCTGTGGGTGAGTTCGGCGGCTGGGTCGGGTACGCCTCGGCGTCCGGGCCGGTGCGGTGCTCGGGGGCCTGCGTGTTCAGCGAGCCAGTTCAGGTGGGCAGGCCCAGGGACCCGGTGGCCCGGAGGCGTTGGGGTGGTTCAGCACTGCCAGAGGAGGACGGCGTGGGCGTAGGGCAGGCAGGTGAAGGCGTAGGCGCAGCCGCCTCCGCCGAAGCTGAGGGTGTGGGGGTGGGGTCCTTCTTCGAGCTGGACGGCGCTCGAAGAACACGTCCGCCCGGCGCGACAAGCACGCGTACACGCCCGCCCGGAAGCGTGAGAGTTCCGCGAACACCTCGCGCCCGCCTACCGGTTGCATCACACTGACCACCGCGGCCTTCTTGGTGAAATCCTGCTTCTCGTAGCTGAGTTCAGGATCACGAAGAAGGCCGTACCCATGCCGGGCGATCACCTGAACGAGCGAACATCAACCGCCCGATGATCAAGCCGGACCAAAAGGAACAAGCTGAACGAGGGCCGGCACGACGAGGGCTTCCCCCTGGTGCTCTACCGGCGCGAGGGCGGCGAACTCCTGATGCCCGTCACCCACGTGAGCGCTCTGCTGTGGCACACCGCCGAGACCTTCCGGCTCCAACGGCGGGCACCCGGGTCTCGGCTACCGACGGGTGACGGGGAAGTGGAAGGGAGTTCACCGCTCCGGTGTTCGTCGATTGTCTACCGGGACGCTGGGCGAGGTGCTGTCCAAGGCCCCGGCAATCGTGTTGACCAGGGTGTTGATCCGTGTGTCGAGCGGGCGTTGACCGTTCGTCTGCGATTCTCCGGGACCGTTTTCCTGGTCCGGTCACGGACTCGGTGGCCGCCGGACGGGGGCTGCCGGAAGGCGAGCCAGGAGGATTCGCATGTCCCGCATTCCCCATCGCACCCGTGCCGCGGCCGTCGCGGCTCTGGTGACGGCCGTCGTGCTGCCTCTTGCGGGCACGGCCACCGCGTCAGTGGCGGTGCCCGCCGGCGTTCAGAGCGCGCAGAGCTCGATCCTGGGCGCTGACTCGCCCACGACCTGGGCCGAGAAGAACGGCGGTTACATCCAGATCAACTGGACCCCGCCGAACAACGTCGGCAAGTACGACTGGATCGGCCTCTACAAGCGGGACCCGAACTCCATCGGCGTCAACAACTACGAGACCTGGCAGTGGGCCTACAACCACGGCACCTCGTACTTGACCAGCGTCCCGGCGGTCAGCGGCGACTACTGGACGGCCTACGTCTCCTACGACTACGCCTCCGGCCAGTACCGCATCATCGAGTCCCACCGCTCTCACATCGACTGAGCCGGTGGCCCTGTCGACGAAGACGGCGGCGCTGGCCCTTGCCCTGCTGGGCGCGTTGCCCGTCCATGGAGCCGCGGCGGCCGGTTCGCCGATGTCGGCCGCCGCGGCGGTGGCCCAGTCCGCGCCGGGCACCTGGGCCGCCGCGATCCACGTGAAGGAGACCCAGGTCGTCACGATCGGCTGGAACTACAACGGCAACTCGGTGGGGAAGTACGACTGGGTCGGGCTGTACGCCTGCGACCCGGACAAGTGCGGTGTGAAGTCCTACGTCTCGGGCGCCTGGCAGTGGGCCTCGTACGGCACCTCGTACACCTTCACCCGGGAGCTCACCGACTCGCTGGTCGGCGCGTACTGGACCGGCTACGTCTCCTACGACTACGCCTCCGGCCAGTACCGGCTGATGTCCTCGCAGATGAACATCCTCGCCTGAGCGCGGCTGTGCGCCCCGCGCCCCTGCCAACACGTTCGATCCGCAAGAAGGAGATGACCATGAAGGTCTCCAGAAGGGCCCTCGCCAGGGCAGGGGCCGCAGCCCTGCTCGCCGGGGTGACCCTGGTGCCGGCCGCGGCCCAGAGCCCGGCGGTGGCCTCGGCCACGGGAAGAGCCGCGTTATCGCCCACGCCCGCCCCGGAGGGCGCCGTCCACGCGCTGGCGGCGCAACTCGGCCTCCCGGAGCGGCAGGTGGCGCAGCGCCTCGCCGCGCAGGACGGGCTGTCGAAGACTGCCCTGGCGTTCCGCGACAGCCAGGGCGCACGGGCCGCAGGCGTGTGGCTCGACGTGATGAACGGCGAGATCCACGCCAACGTGCTGGACGATGAGGGGGAACGTGCGGCCCGGGCCGCCGGAATCATCCCGAAGCGCGCCGCCTACACCACCGCCGAACTCAGGCAGGTGCACGAGCGGCTCAACGCGGCTGCGGAGAAGAAGTTGACGCCGGGCGACAGTTCCTGGTCCCTGGACACCGAAGCCGACCGCATCGCGCTGGACGTGCCGGCCGGCACGGATGTCGAGGGGCTGCTGCGGGTGGCCGGCGTCACCGGTGCCGACCGGGCGAAGGTCAGCATCACCACCCACCAGGGGACCGCCTACGTCCGGACCGGCCTGGTCGGGGGCGACGGCCTGTATGACGAGGACAGCCGACGATACTGCTCGGCCGGAATCATGATCGAGCAGGCCGGTGTGACCTACCTGGTGACCGCTGGCCACTGCTCAACCCGCATCGGCGCGGTGTTCCGGCGCGATGACAGTTGGCGGGACAACGCGGGCAACACCCGGATCGGCGAGGTCGTCGACCGGCAGTTCCCCCGTTCGGACTACGAGTTGATTCGGATGGACAACCCGCGGGGCTGGACCCCCGGTGGGAGTGCGGTCAAGAACGGTTCCGGCGACTTCAACGTCTACAACGGCTACGTCCACAACGCGGACAACGAGATAGCCGACAACGGCCTCATCTGTGCCTCGGGCGTGAGGAGCGGCTGGAGGTGCGGCACATTCATCGACGGCGTCTCCACCTACACCACGGTCAACGAGAACCAGGAGGAGCAGACCTCGTACAACCAGGTCAAGGTCCTCGGAATGCAGTCGGTAGGCGGTGACAGTGGAGGGGCCGCCCTCTTCGGCCGTAGCGCGGTCGGCACAGTGACCGGCGGCTCGACCGGCAACTCGATGAAGCCCTACACGTACATCCAGCCGCTCTCCACGATCGCGCAGCAATTTAGACCCTTCTCCACGGTCGGCTGGCACCAGTAGCTCGCCCACGGCACAGGTGAGAGACACGGGCGCTGTCGGTGTGGAAGCCGGCCCGGCTTCCACACCGACAGCGAACGGGCGTACGGGCGTGCGCGACCACACCGCCACCACCCGCGCCGAGCGCTACGACCACGACTGCGCCTCCGGATGGCCGGGGGCAGTCGGCCAGCAGGGCGGTGCCGTCCGCGTACCGGGCGAACAGCTGCGGCACCCACGACCGCATCGAGCCCCCACGGTCGCGCCACACCAGCCGCACCGGGCGCCCCGCCAACCCTGTCACCCGCGGGTCGCGGTCCAGGACCATCAACTGGGCGCGCATCGCGTTCGACCCGGCGACCACGTGCCGCCCGGTGGTCGCCGACCACCACAGCCCCGGCACGACCGGGAGCGCGGACACCGGCGCCAAGTCCTCGAACGCCACCGCCACGCAGGCGTCCTCCCACCGTCGAACCGCCGCCGGCCGGGCCGGGCCGGGCCGCGTACCGGCGCGGCGCAGCCAACCCGAACGGCTCGACCACGAGCTTGCGCGCCGACGTCCTCGGCGCGCTCGGCGTTTTCAAGGTCGCCACCGCCGACCAGCTCCACCGCCTGCTGCGCCCCCGGGCGGCGTCGAACACCGTGATCCGGCAGGCGCTGCGCGATCTCGCGCTGCACGGCCTGGTTGCCTCTGACGGCAACACCCGGGACCGGCACAAGACCTGGCGCCTCCAAGGCGCGGCTGGGCTGGACGCCGCCGCCGTGGTGCTCGGGACGGTCCGCTCGGAGATGGGCGGTACCGCCCGGGGCGCCGGCCGCTCCGGCGCCCAGCACGCGATGGCCGTCAACGAGACGATCGCCGCGTTCCTCCTCGGCGGCACCGCGCCCGGCGCCGCGGGCGGGGCCGGCACCGTGACCGACTGGGCGACCGAGGTCGAGTTCCTGCTGCCGGGTGGCAAGCGCAAGGTCCGCCCGGACGGCGTGTGGCAGGCCCCGGAAATCGGGGTGCCGGTCCTGATGGTCGAGGTCGACCGCTCCACCATGACGCCGGCCGACGTCGCCGCGAAGTTCCCCCGCTACCGCGAGCTGTTCCGCACCAAGGTCCGCGACAACGACCCGGCCCTCGCCGACCGGGAGCCGGCTGACCGTACGGTGCACTGGTGGCGCCGGGCCTACCCCGGTCACACCCGGCCCGGCCACCCGCCCGTCGCCCTGGTCGTCACCGGCGCCGGACCCGTCGCACTCGCCAACCGCCAGCAGGCCGTGGCGGACCTGTCAGCCGAGGTCTGGCGCGGGCAGTGGTGGACCGTGCCCCAGGACGACAACGACGGCGACGGCTGGCGCGAGTACGACGACGCCGTGCCCATCCTCGCGACCACCCTGGAGCTGCTGGCCGAGCACGGCCCCCTCGGCCCCGCCGCCCCGGCCGGCACTGTCTGCTCGACGCCCTGGAGAACCCGAACAACCGCGCCGCCTACAACCAGCGCCAGAAAGCCCGGGAGAAGAAGGCCCGCCAGGACCACCGCGAATGGATGCGCGCCCTCGCCTGCACCGACTGCGGCAACGTCCCGAAGAAGGAGAGCACCTGGCACTACGGCAACCACGGCAACGAGCACTGGACCCGCCACCCCGACGGCCGCTGCTGGACCTGCCACCGGGAACACACCGAGCGCCTGGAACGGGAAGCCGAAGAACAGCTGGAGGCCGCCCGGGCCGCGAACGCCGCGCTGCGCCCGTGCTGGACGTGCCGGGGCTCGATCGGCGGGAAGGAGGGCTCGAAACTGGAGCTGCGGGAGAAGGCCGGCCCGGACCGGCTGGAGTGCCAGACGTGCGAACAGGACCGCGCCGTTAAGAACTTGGGACCGCTGGTGCTGCCCGCCCCGACCAAACGCGAGCTGGTGGCCGCGCTGGTCTCCACCCCGGACGATCCCTGGTGGGAGGTGCGGGTGCTGCACGCCAAGCTCTACCGGTGAAGGATCGTGCCGCCTGAGTGTCGACCACCGTGGGGCTGTCACGGGTGCTGCCGCGCCCGTCGAGTCTCACCCGGCCAGGGCGGCCACCGCCGCGCCGAACGCCCCCTCGAAGTCCTGCACCTATGGCGGTGGGGCGTTGAATCCGCTGGCGCCGCCGAACCCGCTGTCGTAGTTGGGCGGGGTCGGGCTGTAGCCACCGCCGTTGTTGTCACCGCACGTAGCGCACGGCGCAGGCGTGTTCTGGTCAGACGGCTGGTTCGCCGCCCCAATCGCAACGGCGATGATCAAGCCGGCGAACACCAGGAAGGCAGCGATCCATGCCTGCAAGGGCATCCGATACCTGCGCCTCCAGGTAAGCATCCCGGGCGGGCCGTACGGGCTGAGGCGAACGTACGGGTGGCGCTCTCCGTAGTGGGCGTACAGCGCCGCGACCGCCTCGGACTCGGTCGCCCACCGGGTCATGTATCCGCACTCCCCGCAGTACCTCTTGAACTCAAAGACGTACATGGCTCCCCCGAACCTCCCGCCAGCCCCTCCTCGTAGAGCGGAACATGACGGGCGGCCGCGCACAAGAGGTCGGGGCGCGACAGCTGCGTCCGACAGGCGCCGTCGGGATTGGGGAGCCGATCGTTCAGCTGCCGGAGTCGCCACCTTCCCCGGCCCGGCGCCGCTCGGCCTGCGGTGGCCCCCTCAGCACCCCGGCCGCCGCCCGCATCACCCTCCAGGTCCTCGCCACCGTCTGGCGCGCCGACCTCGACCCCGCCACCGGCCAGCACCGCACCCCCACCCCACCCGGCAGTGCCGACCGCCTCCTGCTCCTGCTGCGCCGTATGACGGAGAGCCACGGGTTCGTGATTTCTGAAGGGTGATGGGGCGGAACCCAGAGGCCTACCGCCGGATCGGGGGCTGAGTCTGGTGAGCTCGCATGTTCAGGTGTCGCGTGTTCACTGCCGGG
Source organism: Kitasatospora sp. NPDC089509 (assembly GCF_044749365.1). Taxonomy (NCBI): domain Bacteria; kingdom Bacillati; phylum Actinomycetota; class Actinomycetes; order Kitasatosporales; family Streptomycetaceae; genus Kitasatospora; species Kitasatospora sp. NPDC089509. The sequence continues at coordinate 155,242 of NZ_JBIVHS010000024.1, forward strand.
GCGTGGTGGATGTCGCACTCGGTAGTCGTGGCTAGCGTGAGGGAACCCAGACCGGCGCGGTCGAAGTCGCGATACCGAGGTCGTCCAGGGTGGAGTCCTCGCCCGACAGCGCCAGCAGGAGGAACCTGGCCATGCCCATGTCGTAGCGGTGCCAGCCGTCGGGGACGGTGAAGGTCGTGCTCGCATCGATCTCGCGTACGCCCGTCGTGGCGTGCGCGAAGCCCGTCTGAGCGGCGACGGTGCCAGAAGCCAGGACCAGGACGGTCGCGCAGGCGGCGAGACGCCCACAGCGGCGACTCGCTGGTGTCGGGTTCGGTGTCCAGGGCGTAGCCTCCAGCCGCGCGAAGTGGCTCACCGGAGCACAGTTCCGCGTCGACGGCGGCATCCTCCCCACCGTCTGAACACCGGCCAGCACCAAGAAC
>NZ_JBIVHS010000025.1:0-146627 GCF_044749365.1 Kitasatospora sp. NPDC089509
TCTACCGCTGGGACCGCTGACCGCCCGCCGCGCTCCGCAGTCCCGTCTGGGCCCGCCCCCGGCCGTGCGCCGGGGGCGGGCCCATGTGCGCGTCCAGGGCCGACACGCCCCTCTACCATCCGGCGGCGGCGCAGCCCGGTCGCACCACCGGAAGCGGGTGCGGGTTTCACCCGGATCGCCGGGGCAGTCGGGTGAACACGCCCGGGACACCACCCGAAGGGCGCACAGTCCGTACCGACGCCGCCACGCTCCGGTGGCAGGCGGCCGCAGCCTGGTTGACGGTGGATCAGGCGCCACTTCCCGCGAGTCCCCTTGACCGGCACCGTGCCGGCGGTCGCGGTCCGCGCGCCGGAAGGATCACCCTCATGCGTTCTGCACGCACGCTGCTCGCCGGAGCGGCCGTCGCCGCCGCCCTCACCGTCGGCACTCCGCTGGCCTTCGCCGACGGCACCTCCTCCGACCAGGGCAAGAACCTCACCTGGCAGGAGAAGCAGTCCGACCACGGCTCGGACAACTCGAAGGGCTACGACGACAAGAAGTCCGGCGGCTCCGACGAGCACAAGGGCAACGACGACCACAAGGGCTCGGGCGAGCACAAGGGCAACGACGACCACGGCAAGGGGAACGACGACCACGGCAAGGGCTCCGACGGCCGCGAGGACGAGCACGGCTCCCCGCACGGCGGCGTGCACACCGGTGGCGGCGGCCTGGCCCTGTCCGGCGGCGGCCTCGCCTCCGGCGCGGTGCTGCTGCTCGGCGGCCTGGGCGCGGGCGCGTACGCGCTGCGCCGCGGCCGCCGCACGACCGGCGCCGTCGCCTGACCCCAGCCGCTGAATGCCGCCTCTGGGCGTCTCCCCGGCCACCGGGTGGGGCGCACGGGGGCGGCGGGCCGTTGCGGAACAGGCACCTGACGTAGAGCACTTCCAGCGGAGGACAGGATGACAGGCGGTCCCGGCACCGGAATGCCCCGGCTGCTGCGCGGCGGAATGGGCGCGGCGGCGGTCGGTCTGCTGCTGATCTACAACTCGGTGGACACCGGAGCCCGCCAGGGGCAGACGGTCGGTCAGGCCGCTCCCCCGGCGGCCCTCGCCCCCGCCGTCCCGGGGGCGGCGACCGCCCCCGCGAGCCCGGCCGCCGCCGCCCCCGGCGCCCCGGCGCTCAAGCGCGCCAAGCCGACCCGGCTGCGGATCCCGCAGATCGCGGTGGACGCGCCGTTCACCGAACTCACCCTCAACCCGGCCGGACAGCTCAACGCGCCGCCGCCGGACGACAAGAACCTGGTCGGCTGGTACCGGGACGGCGTCACCCCGGGGGAGCGCGGCAGCGCCGTCGTCGCCGGGCACGTGGACACCACCAAGGGCCCCGCGGTGTTCCTGCTGCTCAGCATGCTGCTGCCCGGCAACAAGATCGAGGTCAGCCGCGCGGACGGCACCGTCGCGGTCTTCTCGGTCGACTCGGTGGAGACCTTCGCCAAGGACGCCTTCCCGGACCAGAAGGTCTACGGCAAGACCCCGGACGCCCAGCTGCGCGTGATCACCTGCGGCGGCGCGTACGACAAGAAGAAGCGCGACTACCTCGACAACGTGGTGGTCTTCGCCCACCTGGAGTCCTCGCACCGGGCCTGACCACCCGCGGAGGCCCGGTCACAGCCGACGGCCGCTGCTCCCCCTCCTCGGGGGTGCAGCGGCCGTCGGCTGTGACCGGGCCTCCGGGCTCAGACGCGGACGGCGGCCTCGAAGGCGTGCAGGTACGGGTTGACCGGGCGCACCTCGGCGACGTCCAGGCCGGCCTCCTGCATCAGCCGGATCATGCTCTCCTCGGAGTGCTTGGCGCCGCCCACGTTGAGCATCAGCATCAGGTCCATCGCGGTGGTGAAGCGCATCGACGGGCTGTTGTCGACCAGGTTCTCCACCACCACGACCCGGGCGCCCGGACGCGCCACGGCGACCACGTTGGCCAGGGTGCGGCGGGTGCTGTCGTCGTCCCACTCCAGGATGTTCTTGATGATGTAGAGGTCGGCGCGCACCGGGATGTCCACCCGGCAGTCGCCCGGCACCAGGCGGGCGCGGGCGGAGAAGGCGCCGCCGTCCTGCAGCCGGGAGTCGGCGCCGGCCACGACCTTCGGCAGGTCGAGCAGGGTGCCGTGCAGGGCCGGGTGCTTCTCCAGCAGGCTGGCCAGCACGTGGCCCTGGCCGCCGCCGATGTCGGCCACCGAGTCGATGCCGGTGAGGTCCAGGTAGTCGGCGAAGTCCTCGGCGGACTGCCGGCTGGAGGTGGTCATCGCCTTGTCGAAGACCTTCGCCGAATCGCCGGCGTCGCTGTGCAGGTAGTCGAAGAACTCCTTGCCGAACAGCTCGGGGAAGACGTTGCGCCCGGAGCGCACCGCCTCGTCCAGCTTCGGCCAGGCCTCCCAGGTCCACGGCTCGGTGCACCAGAGGGCGATGTGGCGCAGCGAGTTGGGGGCGTCCTCGCGCAGCAGCAGGGACATCTCGGTGTGCTCGAAGCGGTCGTCGCCGGTCTCGGCGAAGAGCCCGTAGCAGGTGAGCGCGCGCAGCAGGCGGCGCAGCTGGCGGGGTTCGGTGTTCAGCCGGGCGGCCAGTTCGGTGACGTCGGCCGGGGTGTCGTCGAGCACGTCGGCGACGCCGAGCCGGGCGGCGGCCCGGACGGCGGCGGCGCAGGCGGCGCCGAAGACGAGTTCGCGCAGGCGCATCGCCGGCTGGGCGGTGGCATTGGCGTTGGCGGGTGCGGTGGTCATGGGCGGTCCTTGTCGATCGGGGGCGGTCAGCAACGGCCGGAGGGCTCGGAGAGCGCGCAGGTGTTGCGGGTGAAGGTGTTGCCGGTGCCGGTGTCGCGGTCGGCGAGGTCGGCCGGGCCGTTGCCGCTGAGGTGGTTGTCGGCGATGGTCGCCCGGGTGTTGGGGATGCCGACGACGCTCTTGAACAGGACGATGCCGCCGGAGAAGTCCGAGGCGCCGACGTTGTCGTGGACCTCGTTGTCGGTCACCCGGGTGTCCTCGGTGCCGGTGAGCACGATGCCGGCGCCCTGGATGGCGCCCAGCCGCGGGTTGGCCGGGCAGAACTTGTTGTTGGCGACCACCCGGTTGTGCTTGACGTCGAGGTCCCCGGCGCGGGGCACGCCCTCGTCGCCGACCACGAAGACGCCGCTGCAGTTGCCGCTGATCCGGTTGTCCTGGACGGTCAGCACCCGCAGTCGGCGCACGGTGACGCCGACCCGGTTACCGGTCAGCTCGTTGCCCTCGACGACGGTGCCCCCGGTGTCGGGCGCGCCGCCCTCGCGGTAGGCGTAGTTGGCGAGGAAGACGCCGGACTGGCCGTTGTCGACCGAGCGGTTGCCGAGGATGGCGGCCTTGGTCGACATCTCCTGGCTGATGCCCTGCTGGGCGTTGTCGTGGACGTAGGTGGCCCGGACGGTCAGGCCGGTGGTGCCGCTGGCGTCGATGCCGTTCTTGCGGAAGCCGGTGACGGCCAGGGTCTCGATCGTGACGTCGGGCACCGGGGCCGCCTCGCTGCCGGCCACGCAGACGCCGTGCCCGGCGGTGGCGCAGGCGTTCCCGGTGTCGTCCCCGGGGGTGATCACGCTGGCCGGGCCGGCGCCGCGCAGGGTGAGGCCGGGGGTGGTGATGCGGACACTGCCGCGGTAGGTGCCGGGGAGGAGCTGGACGGTGTCGCCGGGGGCGGCGGCGTCGACGGCCTGCTGGATCGATCCTCCCGGCTCGACGAGGTGCACGGTGCCACCGGCGGCGTGCGCCGCGGGGGCGGCGGCCAGGGTGGCGAGGACGGTGGTCAGTGCGGTGGCGGCGGCGGTGGCCGCGGCGAGGTGGTGGACCCGACGCGTGGGCATGAGTGGTGACCTGTCTTTCGGCGCGTCTGTCGGCGCGCGCGGTGCGGCGATGGGGCGACGGGACGGTCCGCCCCGGCGTGTTCGAGTGGTGACGGTCGGTGAGTACGGCCGAGTCGACGGTACGGGCGCCCCGGGGGGCCCGCCACCAGGGCTGGGCTGCCGGACTGACGGGGCGTCGGCCACCGGTGGGACGCCCCGGCGTGGCGCGCGCACCCGCCGGGCGGCCGGGCCCGCGCACCGCGGCCGCCCGCGCCCGTGACATGCTCGGGGGCATGAGCACCGCACCCGTTCCGTCCGCCGCCGCCCGCCGCAACCCGATCGGCGCCCACGTCCCGGTGGCCGGTCGCGGCCTGGCGGGCACGGGACTGGCGTACGCGCACAAGGTGGGCGCCGAGACGGTGCAGGTGTTCGTGGCCAACCCGCGCGGCTGGGCCACCCCCGCGGGCAATCCGGCGCAGGACGAGGAGTTCCGCGCCTCCTGCGCCGAGCAGGGCGTCCCGGCCTGGGTGCACGCCCCGTACCTGATCAACTTCGGCTCGGACAACCCGGCCACCCGGGAGCGCTCGGCCGACTCGTTGCGGCACTCGCTGCACCGCGGCCACGCGATCGGCGCGCTCGGCGTCGTGCTGCACACCGGTTCGGCGGTCGGTACGGCGCCCGGCGGCGGCTCGCGCCGGGCCGAGGCGATGGCGCAGGTGCGCGCCGACGTCCGGCCGCTGCTGGACGAGCTGGACGCGCTCGGCGACGACGCCCCCTGGCTGCTGCTGGAGCCGACCGCCGGGCAGGGCAGCTCGCTCTGCTCCCGGCTTGAGCAGCTGGCCGAGTACATGGAGGCGTTGGACGGCCACCCCAAGGTGGGCGTCTGCCTGGACACCTGCCACGCCTTCGCCGCCGGGCACGACCTGGCCGTCCCCGGCGGGGTGACGGCCGCACTGGACGCCCTGGCCTCGGCCGCCGGCCCCGGCCGGCTGCGGCTGATCCACGCCAACGACTCGGAGGACGTGGTCGGCGCCCGCAAGGACCGGCACGCCAACATCGGCGCCGGGATGATCGGCGCGGAGCCGTTCCGGGAGCTGTTCGAGCACCCGGAGACGGCCGGGGTGCCGCTGCTGGTGGAGACCCCGGACCGCAAGCACGGCGGGGACGGCACCGGGCACGCGATGGACATCGCGGTGCTGCGGGAGCTGCGCGAGCGGGCGGCCGTGCCGGTGGCGTAGGTCCCGCCCGGCCGAGCGGCCCGGCCGGTCACGGCGGCAGCGGTGAGCCCGGGAACCGCCGTGGCGGTCCCCGGGCTCACCGGTCGATCAGGCGATCACGCGATCACGCGATCACGCGATTCAGCCGCTGAAGCAGTCGTCCTCGGTGTTCGCGTGGATGTTGGTCCAGCTGGCGTGCGGGCCGAACAGGCCGACACCGGCCGAACCCGACTCCAGGCTCTGCGAGGTCGACGAGTGCGACGCGTTGAAGGCCATCGCCGGCGCCGGCGCGGCGAGGGCGGCGGCACCCGCCACGGCGGCGATCACGGCGAACTTGCGGATGTTTCCACGAAGCGACATCAGATGTCCTCTGGTCCGATTGGTCCGATTCTGGTCCTCAACCCGCCTCCGGAACGGCCGGTACGGCCGCCGGGCAGGCCGGGCGACGCCCCTCCGGGAGGCGCGGGGGCAACGTTTGCACACGAATTCGCGGCCGCCGTGCGCGCCGCAACCGCGCTGCGGCATCCGGGTGACACATCTCCCCCGACCGGACGAAGCCGGTCGTACGCGCGCATAAGCGGTCGAACAGTCGCTCGGGGCGGGTCGGACGAGTGCCCGTCCAACCGGGCCCGGACCGGAAATCTTGCGGTGATCGGCCGGGCCGGATGAACAAATCCCGTCGATTTGGTACAAGGTGCCGCCCGGTCCGAGCATGAACGGTAGCTCCACCGAGCGCGAGCAGGACCACGAAAGGCGCACCACCCTCATGCAGAGCAGCCCGGCCGCAACCCGGCAGGCGACCCGACCGAGCGCCCCGACCGATCCGGTCGACCAGGCCCCGGCCACCCCCGAGCCCCCGAAGAACGGCCGCCGCTTCGGGCTGCCGACCGCCACCGCCCTGGTGATGGGCAACATCATCGGCGGCGGCATCTTCATGATCCCGGCCGCCGTGGCGCCGTTCGGGACGGTCAGCCTGCTCGCCTTCGTGGTGCTCACGGTGGGCGCGATCGCCCTGGCCCTGGTCTTCGGCCAGCTCGCACGCCGCAACCCGCGCACCGGCGGCCCGTACGTCTACGCCCGCGAGGCCTTCGGCGACTTCGCCGGCTTCCTGTCCGCCTGGTCGTACTGGATCACCACCTGGGTCAGCAACGCCGCGCTCGCGGTGGCCGCCGTCGGCTACCTGGGCGTGCTGGTGCCGCTGCACCACAGCATCCCGCTGGAGATCACCGCTGCGCTGGCCTTCCAGTGGCTGCCCGCGCTGGCCAACCTGGCCGGCACCCGCTTCGTCGGGGCGGTCCAACTCGTCTCCACCGTCCTGAAGTTCATCCCGCTGCTGCTGGTCTCGGTGGGCGGGCTGTTCTTCTTCGACCCGAAGAACCTCGGACCCTTCGACGCCAGCGGCCAGGGCTGGATGGGCGGCATGACGGCCGCCGCCGCGATCCTGCTGTTCAGCTACCTGGGCGTGGAGTCGGCCGCGATGAGCGCCGGGCAGGTCCGCGACCCGGAGCGCAACGTCGGCCGGGCCAGCGTGCTCGGCACCAGCGGCGCGGCCGTGGTCTACCTGCTGGGCACGCTCGCCGTGTTCGGCACCGTCGCGCACCCGCAGCTGATCAGCTCCAGCGCACCCTTCTCCGACGCCATGAACGGCATGTTCGGCGGCACCTGGGGCGGCACGGTGATCGCCGTCGCCGCGCTGATCTCGATGACCGGCGCACTCAACGGCTGGACGCTGCTCGCCGCCCAGGCCCCGTACGCGGCCGCCAAGGACGGCCTGTTCCCGGCCGCCTTCGGCAAGGAGAAGCGCGGCGTGCCGACCTTCGGCGTGATCGTCAGCGTCGCCCTCGCCTCGCTGCTGACCATCGCCAACTTCGCCAGCGGCGCCAAGGGCGCGTTCGACATGCTGGTGCTGGTCACCACCTTCACCGCGGTCGTGCCCTACCTGCTCTCCACCGCCGCCCAGCTGTACTGGCTGGTCCGCGGCTCCACCGACAAGGTCAACGGCGCCCACCTGGTGCGCGACGCCGTCCTCGGCCTCGGCGCCTTCGCCTTCTCGATCTGGCTGCTGGCCGGCGCCGGGTACGCGGCCGTCTACCAGGGCGTGCTGTTCCTGTTCGCCGGCATCCTGGTCTACGTCTGGCTGGCCGGCCGGCGCAAGACCGCCGAATCGGCGTGACCGCTCGGCTCCTGCCTTCCCCATAGCTCGTGAGAACGCCCCCGGGCGGTCGGTTCCACCGACCACCCGGGGGCGTTCCACATGCTCCGATCAGCGCCGGGGGCGCCGGACCGCGATCAGGGTGCCGCCGAGGACCAGGAGCAGCACGGTGATCAGCAGCGCCGGCTGCGACCCGCCGCTGCCCGTGGGCGGCAGCGGGGGCTTCGGCGACGGACTCGGGCTCGGGCTCGGCGTCGACTGCACCTCCGTGGTGGTCGAGCAGTTGCCGCCGCTCACCGCCCGCCGGGCACCGCTGCCGCCGGCGCAGTTGGAGCCGTCGGCGGTGAGCCGGTTGACCAGCGTCCGGCCGCCCGCGTCCGACCTGACGGTGACGGTGTAGCTGAGGGTCTCCGTGGCACCCGGCCGGATGTCCAGCGTCCAGGTGAGCCTCGGCGCGGAGTAGGCCGTCCGCCCGGTGCCGGCGTGGGCGTTGCCGCCGTAGACCGCGCCGTCCAGGACTCCGGTGAGGTCGTCGGTGACGACGGCCCCGAGGTAGGTGCCGCTGGCCCGGTTGGTGGCGGTGACGGTGTAGGTGACGGTGTCACCGGCCTTGGGGTTCGCCGGGGCGGCCTGCTTGGTGAGGAGGAGGTCGTGCTGCACGGTGATCGGCTCGGTGGGCGTCGCGACCGCCGTGTGCGTCGGCGTGACCGGGTCCGGCCCGCCGGTGACGGTGACCGTGTTGGTCGGCGTCACCGTGGCGTTCGGGTCCAGCGTCCCGGAGAGCGTCCAGGCCGCCGTGGCACCGACCGGGATGTCGACGGCCGGGCAGGTCGCGACGCCGTCCGCGATCGGGCACGGCGTGCCGTCGGCGTCGGCCGCCATCGAGGCGTTGTTCACCCCGCTGGGCACCTGGTCGGTGACCACCACGTTCCGCGCCAGCGAGGGCCCGTCGTTGGTCACGGTGACCTGCCACTGGATCCGCTGCCCGGCGACCACCGGCGAGGTCAGCAGCACCTTGGCGACGGTCAGCCGTGCCTGCGCCGAGGGCGAGTTGGACGGGGAGGCGACAGCGGTGTGCGTCGGAGTGACCGGATCCGGCCCGCCCGTCACCGTCGCCGTGTTCGTCGGCGTGACGGTCGCACTGGGGTCCAGCGTGCCCGTCAGCGTCCAGGTCCGGGTCGAGCCGACCGGGATCTCCACCGCCGGGCAGGTCGCCGTACCGTTGGCGATCGGACACGACGTGCCGTCCTGCGCCGTCATCGACGCGTTGGTCACGCCCGCCGGCACCCGGTCCGTCACCACGACGCCACGCGCCGTGGAGGGACCGTTGTTCGTCACGGTCACCCGCCACTCGATCGGCCCGCCGGCCACCACCGGGTCGGTGACCAGCGCCTTGGCGACCGTCAGACTCGCCTGCGGGGAGGGTGATGTCGACGGGCTCGCGACCGCCGTATGCGTCGGCGTCGCCGGATCCGGCCCGCCCGTCACCACCGCCGAGTTGGTGGGCGTCGCGGTGGCGGCGGCGTCCAGCGTGCCGGTGAGCGTCCAGGTCCGGGTCGAGCCGACCGGGATGTCGACGGCCGGGCAGGTCGCCGTGCCGCCGGCGATCGGGCACGAGGTGCCGTCGTCGGCCGCCATCGAGGCGTTCGCGACCCCGGCCGGGACCTGGTCGCTCACCACGACGTCGCGCGCCGTGGCCGGCCCCTGGTTGGTGACGGCGACCTGCCACTGGATCTGCCGCCCCGGCACCACCGGGTCGGTCAGCAGCACCTTGGAGACGCTCAGCCGTGCCTGCGGGGAGGGCGAGCCGGACGGGCTCGCGACGGCCGTGTGGGTCGGCGTCGCAGGGTCCGGACCACCCGTCACCGTCACCGTGTTGGTGGGCGTCGTGGTGGCACTGGGGTCCAGCGTGCCGGTCAACGTCCAGGTGAACGTCTCACCGGGCGCGATCTCCACGGCCGGGCAGGTCGCCGTACCGTTCGCGATCGGGCACGGCGTGCCGTCCTGCGCCGCCATCGACGCGCTGTTCACGCCCGCCGGGACCTGGTCCGCCACGACCACGTTCCGGGCCCTCGACGGACCGTTGTTGGTCACACTCACCCGCCACTGGATCTGCTGCCCAGGGACCACCGGGTTGGTCACCAACACCTTCGACACCGACAGGTTCGCCTGCGGTGAGGGTGAGTTGGACGGGCTCGCGACCGCCGTGTGCGTCGGCGTCGCCGGATCCGGACCACCTGTCACCGTCACCGTGTTCGTCGGCGTCGTGGTGGCATTGGGGTCGAGCGTGCCGGTCAGCGTCCAGGTGAGCGTGTCACCCGGCGCGATCTCCACGGCCGGGCAGGTCGCCATACCGTTCGCGATCGCGCAGGGGGTGCCGTCCTGCGCCGCCATCGACGCATTGGTCACACCCGCCGGAACCTGGTCCGCCACGACCACGTTCCGGGCCCTCGACGGACCATTGTTCGTCACACTCACCCGCCACTGGACCTGCTCCCCCGGCACCACCGGGTTGGTCACCAACACCTTGGCGACCGTGAGACTCGCCTGCGGGGACGGCGAGTTGGACGGGCTCGCGACCGCCGTGTGCGTCGGTGTCGCAGGGTCCGGACCACCCGTCACCGTCACCGTGTTGGTGGGCGTCGTGGTGGCATTGGCGTCCAGCGTGCCGGTCAACGTCCAGGTGAACGTCTCACCGGGCGCAATCTCCACGGCCGGGCAGGTCGCCATACCGTTCGCGATCGGACACGGCGTGCCGTCCTGCGCCACCATCGACGCATTGGTCACACCCGCCGGAACCTGGTCCGCCACGACCACGTTACGAGCCCTCGACGGACCATTGTTCGTCACGCTCACCCGCCACTGGATCTGCTGCCCGGGGACGACCGGGTTGGTCACCAACACCTTCGACACCGACAGGTTCGCCTGCGGTGAGGGCGAGTTGGACGGCGATGCGACCGCCGTGTGCGTCGGCGTCGCCGGATCCGGACCACCCGTCACCGTCACCGTGTTCGTCGGTGTGACGGTCGCATTGGCGTCCAGCGTCCCGCTCAGCGTGTAGGAGGCCAGCTGCCCGACCTCCAGCTCGATCGCCGGGCAGGTCGCGACGCCGTTGCCGATCGGGCAGGTGGCGCCGCTCTCGTCCGAGGTCATCGTCGCGCCGGACACCCCGGCCGGGATCCGGTCCGTGACCATGACGTTCCGGGCCCGGGACGGCCCGTTGTTCATCACCGTCACCCGCCACTCGATCTGCTCCCCCGGTACCACCGGGTCGGTCACCAACACCTTGGCGACCGTCAGATTCGCTTGCGGTGAGGGCGAGTTGGACGGCGATGCGACCGCCGTGTGCGTCGGCGTCGCCGGATCCGGCCCGCCCGTCACCACCGCCGAGTTGGCCGGGGTGACGGTCGCGTCCTGGGCTAGGGTGCCCGAGAGCGTGTAGGTGACGGTCCCGCCGACCGGGATCTCGACCGCCGGGCAGGTCGCCGTCCCACCGCTGATCGGACAGGCCGCATGAGTGTCGTCCGGGGAGAGCGAAGCGCCCACGACCCCGTCCGGGATGCGGTCGCTGACCACGACGTTTCGGGCCCGGCTCGGCCCGTTGTTGGTGACGCTGATCCGCCAGGCGATCGGCTGGCCCGGGACCACCGGGTCGGTCACCAGCGCCTTCGACACGGTCAGCCGCGCCTGCGGCACGACCGTCTCACTGGCCTGCGCGGTCGCCGTGTGGGCGGTCGCGGTCGGGTCGGGACCGCCGGTGACGACGGCCACGTTCACCGGCGTGCTGGTCGCCGCCTGGTCGAGCGTCCCCGTCACGGTGTAGGAGACGGTCGCGCCGGCCGGGAGCTCCACGGCCGGGCAGGTCGCCGTGCCGTTCGCGATCGGACAGGCCGTCCCGTCGGCGTCCGAGGTCATGCTCGGGCCGTCGACCATGGCCGGGACGTTGTCGGTGACCACCACATTCCGGGCCCGGGACGGCCCGTTGTTGGTCACCGTCACCCGCCACTGGATCCGCTCCCCCGGTACCACCGGGTCGGTCAGCAGCACCTTGGCGATGCTCAGATTCGCCTGCGGTGAGGGCGAGTTGCTGGGTGATGCCACCGCCGTGTGCGCCGTCGCACTCGGATCGGGACCACCCGTCACCACCGCCGTGTTCGTCGGCGTACTGGTCGCGTCCGGGGCCAGCGTCCCCGTCAGCGTGTACGACGTCGTCTGCCCGACCTCCAGCTCGATCGCCGGGCAGACGGCGGTGCCGTTGGTGACCGGGCAGCGGGACGCGTCGGCGTCCGCCTGGAGGACGGCGTTGTCGACCCCGGCCGGGATGCGGTCCGTGAGGACGACGTTGCGGGCCCGGGAGGGACCGTTGTTGGTCACCGTCACCCGCCACTGGATCCGCTCCCCCGGGACGACCGGGTCCGTCAGCAGAGCCTTGGCGATGGTCAGGTTCGCCTGCGGTGAGGGCGAGTTGGACGGACTCGCGACCGCCGTGTGAGTCGGGGTGGCCGGGTCCGGCCCGCCCGTCACCAGCGCCGTGTTCGTCGGAGTGGAGGTCGCGTCCTGCACGAGCATGCCGGTCAGCGTGTAGGACTGGCTCTGGCCGACCGCGAGTTCGATCGCCGGGCAGACGGCCGTCCCGTTCGTGACCGGGCAGACCGCGCCGTCGGCCGCGGTCATGCTCGCACCTCCGACGCCGTCCGGGACACGGTCGGTGACCACCACGTCACGGGCCCGGGACGGCCCGTTGTTGGTGACCGTCACCCGCCACTGGATCTGCTGCCCGGGGACCACCGGATCGGTGAGCAGCACCTTGGAGACGGTGAGACTGGCCTGCGGCGAGGCCGAGTTGGACGGCGAGGCGACGGCGGTGTGCGTCGGAGTGGCCGGGTCCGGCCCGCCGGTGACCGTCGCCGTGTTCGTCGGCGTGGCCGTGGCGTCGGAGGCGAGCGTGCCGGACAGCGTCCAGGTCAGCGTCTGCCCCACCGGGATCTCCACCGCCGGACACGTCGCCGTCCCGTTGCTGATCGGACAGGCCGTACCGTCCTGCGCGGTCATCGACGGACCGGTCACGCCCGCCGGGACGGTGTCGGCGACCACCACGTCGCGGGCCCGGGACGGCCCGTTGTTCGTCACGCTGACCTGCCACTGGATCTGCTGTCCGGGGACGACCGGGTTGGTCAGCAGCACCTTCGACACCGACAGATTCGCCTGCGGCGACGGCGAGTTCGACGGCGAAGCGACGGCGCTGTGTGTGGAGGTCGTCGGGTCAGGACCGCCGGTGACCGTCGCCGTGTTCGTCGGCGTCGCCGTCGCATCGGAAGCGAGCGTGCCGGACAGCGTCCAGGTCAACGTCTGCCCCACCGGAATCTCCACCGCCGGACACGTCGCCGTCCCGTTGCTGATCGGACAGGCCGTGCCGTCCTGCGCGGTCATCGACGGGCCGGTCACGCCCGCCGGCACCTGGTCCGCCACCACGACGTTCCGCGCCCGCGAAGGACCGTTGTTCGTCACGCTGACCTGCCACTGGATCTGCTGACCCGGCACCACCGGATTGGTCAACAGCACCTTGGAGACGGTCAGATTGGCCTGCGGAGAAGGCGAGTTGGACGGGGACGCAACCGCCGTGTGCGTGGAAGCCGTCGGATCCGGACCACCGGTGACAGTCACCGTGTTCGTCGGCGTGAGCGTCGCATCCGAGGCCAGCGTGCCGGACAGCGTCCAGGTCAACGTCTGCCCCACCGGAATCTCGACGGCCGGGCAGGTCGCGGTGCCGTTGGCGATCGGACAGGGGGCGTTGTCGGCGTCGGACTTCATGCTCGTACCCGAGACACCCGTCGGCACCTGGTCCGTCACCACGACGTTCCGCGCCTGGGAAGGACCGTTGTTGGTGACACTCACCTGCCACTGGATCTGCTGCCCGGGGACCACCGGGTTGGTCACCAGCGACTTCGACACCGACAGATTCGCCTGCGGTGACGGCGAGTTCGACGGCGAAGCGACGGCGGTATGCGTGGAGGCCGTCGGGTCCGGACCACCGGTGACCGTCGCCGTGTTCGTCGGCGTGGCCGTGGCGTCGGAGGCGAGCGTGCCGGAGAGCGTCCAGGTCAGCGTCTGACCCACTGGGATCTCCACCGCCGGACACGTCGCCGTTCCATTGCTGATCGGACAGGCCGTACCGTCCTGCGCGGTCATCGACGCGCCGGTCACACCCGCCGGCACCTGGTCCGCCACCACGACGTTCCGCGCCTGCGACGGACCGTTGTTGGTGACACTCACCTGCCACTGGATCTGCTGACCCGGCACCACCGGGTCAGTCAGCAACACCTTCGACACCGACAGATTCGCCTGCGGTGACGGCGAGTTCGACGGCGAAGCGACGGCAGTGTGCGTGGAGGCCGTCGGGTCAGGACCGCCAGTGACCGTCGCCGTGTTCGTCGGCGTCGCCGTCGCATCGGAAGCGAGCGTGCCGGACAGCGTCCAGGTCAGCGTCTGCCCCACCGGAATCTCCACCGCCGGACACGTCGCCGTCCCACTGGCGATCGGACAGACCGAACCGTCGGCGTCGGCCCGCATCGAAGCACCGCTCACGCCCGCCGGGACCTGGTCCGCGACAACCACGTTTCGTGCTTGCGAGGGACCGTTGTTCGTCACGCTGACCCGCCACTGGATCTGCTGACCCGGCACCACCGGATCGGTCAGCAACACCTTCGACACCGACAGATTCGCCTGCGGCGACGGCGAGTTCGACGGCGATGCGACGGCAGTGTGCGTGGAAGCCGTCGGATCAGGACCACCCGTCACCGTCACCGTGTTCGTCGGCGTGACCGTCGCATCGGAGGCGAGCGTGCCGGACAGCGTCCAGGTCAGTGTCTGCCCCACTGCGATCTCCACCGCCGGACACGTCGCCGTACCGCTGGCGATCGGGCATACCGTACCGTCCGAAGCCGTCATCGACGCGTTGGTCACACCCGCCGGCACCTGGTCCGCCACCACGACGTTCCGTGCCTGCGACGGACCGTTGTTGGTGACAGTCACCTGCCACTGGATCTGCTGACCCGGCACGACGGGGTTCGTCGTCAGGGACTTCGCAACGGTCAGGTTGGCCTGCGGCGAGGGCGAGTTCGACGGCGACGCCACCGCCGTATGCGTCGGAGTCGCCGGATCCGGACCGCCCGTCACCGTCACCGTGTTCGTCGGCGTCGCCGTCGCATCGGAAGCGAGCGTGCCGGAGAGCGTCCACGTCATGGTCTGGCCCGCCGGAATCTCCACCGCCGGGCAGGTCGCCGTACCGCTGGCGATCGGGCAGGAGGAGCCGTCCGATCCGGTCATGGTCGCATTGCCGACCCCAGTCGGCACCTGATCCGTGACGACGACGTTGCGCGCGCGGGACGGGCCGTTGTTGGTGACGGTCACCTGCCACTGGATCTGCTGGCCGGGCACGACAGGGTTGGTCAGCAGCGACTTCGACACCGTCAAATTCGCCTGCGGCGAGGGCGAGTTGGACGGCGAAGCCACCGCCGTGTGGGTGGACGCCGTCGGGTCAGGACCGCCGGTGACGGTCGCCGTGTTCGTCGGCGTGACGGTCGCGTCGGAGGCGAGCGTGCCGGTCAGCGTCCAGGTCGAGGTCTGGCCCACCGGGATCTCCACGGCCGGACAGGTCGCCGTCCCGTTGCCGATCGGACAAGCGGTCCCGTCGGCGTCGGCCCGCATCGAGGCATCGTTCACGTTCGCCGGGACCTGATCGGTGACGACGACGTTCCGGGCCAGCGAGGGACCGTTGTTGGTGACACTCACCCGCCACTGGATCTGCTGGCCGGGCACCACCGGGTTTGTCAGCAGCACCTTGGAGACGGTCAGATTGGCCTGCGGAGACGGCGAATTGGACGGCGACGCCACCGCCGTATGCGTGGAGGCCGTCGGATCAGGACCACCCGTCACCGTCACCGTATTCGTCGGCGTCGCCGTCGCATCGGAAGCGAGCGTGCCGAACAGCGTCCACGTCATGGTCTGCCCCACCGGGATCTCCACGGCCGGGCACGTGGCCACGCCGTTGCTGATCGGACAGGTGGAACCGTCCGACCCCGTCATCGTCGCATTGCCGACGCCCGCCGGGACCTGGTCCGTAACCACGACGTTCCGGGCTTGCGACGGACCGTTGTTGGTGACGCTGACCTGCCACTGGATCTGCTGCCCAGGCACCACCGGGTTGGTCAGCAGCACCTTGGAGACGGTCAGATTGGCCTGCGGGGAGGGCGAGTTGGACGGCGATGCCACCGCCGTGTGCGTGGACGCCGTCGGGTCAGGACCGCCAGTGACGGTCGCCGTGTTCGTCGGCGTGACGGTCGAGTCGGAAGCGAGCGTGCCGGAGAGCGTCCACGTCATGGTCTGGCCCGCCGGGATCTCCACCGCCGGGCAGGTCGCGGTGCCGTTGCTGATCGGACAGGTGGAGCCGTCCGACCCCGTCATCGTCGCATTGCCGACGCCCGCCGGGACCTGGTCCGTGACCACGACGTTCCGCGCCCGCGAAGGCCCGTTGTTCGTCACGCTGACCCGCCACTGGATCTGCTGCCCAGGCACCACCGGGTCGGTGAGCAGCGACTTGGAGACGGTGAGGTTGGCCTGCGGGGAGGGCGAGGCGGTCGGTGAGGCGACGGCGGTGTGTGTCGGGGTGGCCGGGTCGGGCCCGCCGGTGACGGTGGCGGTGTTGGTCGGCGTCGTCGTCGCGTCGGGAGCCAGGGTGCCGGTCAGCGTCCAGGTCGACGTCTGGCCCACCGGGATCTCCACGGCCGGGCAGGTGGCGACACCGTTGCTGATCGGGCAGGCGGTCCCGTCCGAGGCCGCCATCGAGGCGTCGTTCACGCCGGTGGGCACGGTGTCCGTGACCACGACGTTCCGCGCCAGCGAGGGGCCGTTGTTCGTCACGCTGACCCTCCACTGGATCTGCTGACCCGGCACCACCGGGTCGGTGAGCAGCACCTTGGAGACGGTGAGGCCGGCCTGCGGCGTCGGCGAGGCGGTCGGCGAAGCGACGGCGGTGTGCGCGGTGGCCGACGGGTCGGGGCCGCCGGTGACCACCGCCGTGTTGGTCGGCGTGGTGGTCGCGTCGGACGCGAGTGTGCCGGTCAACGTCCAGGTGAGCGTGGAGCCGGCCGGGATCTCGACGGCCGGGCAGGTGGCGGTGCCGTTGGCGACCGGGCACGGCGTGCCGTCGGTGTCGGCCGCCATCGTCGCGTTGTTCACCCCCGCCGGGATCTGGTCGGTGACGACGACGTTGCGCGCCCGGGACGGACCGTTGTTCGTCACGCTCACCCGCCACTGGATCTGCTGACCGGGCACCACCGGGTCGGTGAGCAGGACCTTGGCGATGGTCAGGCCCGCCTGCGGCGTCGGCGTGCCGGTCGGTGAGGCGACCGCGGTGTGGCTGGAGGCGGTCGGGTCCGGGCCGCCGGTCACGGTGACGCTGTTGGTGGGGGTGGTGGTCGCGTTCGGGTCCAGGGTCCCGGTCAGCGTCCACGTCACGGTCTGGCCGGCGGGGATCTCCACTGCCGGGCAGGTCGCGGTGCCGTTGGCGATCGGGCAGTCGGTTCCGTCCGCGGCCTTCATCGAGGCGTTGGTCACGCCGGTCGGGACGGTGTCGGTGACGACGACGTTGCGCGCGCGGGACGGGCCGTTGTTGGTGACGGTCACCTGCCACTGGATCTGCTGGCCGGGCACCACCGGGTTGGTCAGCAGCGACTTCGACACCGTCAGATTCGCCTGAGGCGACGGCGAATTGGACGGCGAAGCCACCGCCGTGTGGGTGAACGCCGTCGGGTCAGGACCGCCGGTGACGGTCGCCGTGTTCGTCGGCGTGACGGTCGCATCGGAGGCGAGCGTGCCGGTCAGCGTCCAGGTCGAGGTCTGGCCCACCGGGATCTCCACGGCCGGACAGGTCGCCGTCCCGTTGCCGATCGGGCAGGCGGTCCCATCGGCGTCGGCCCGCATCGAGGCGTCGTTCACGTTCGCCGGGACCTGATCGGTGACGACGACGTTCCGGGCCAGCGAGGGACCGTTGTTGGTGACACTCACCCGCCACTGGATCTGCTGGCCGGGCACCACCGGATTGGTCAACAGCGACTTCGACACCGTCAGATTCGCCTGAGGCGACGGCGAATTGGACGGCGACGCCACCGCCGTATGCGTGGACGCCGTCGGATCAGGACCACCCGTCACCGTCACCGTGTTCGTCGGCGTGACGGTCGCGTCGGAGGCGAGCGTGCCGGAGAGCGTCCACGTCATGGTCTGGCCCGCCGCGATCTCCACGGCCGGACAGGTCGCGGTGCCGTTGGCGATCGGACAGTCCGTCCCGTCCCCGGCCTTCATCGACGCGTTGGTCACACCGGTCGGCACGGTGTCGGTGACGACGACGTTGCGCGCCCGCGACGGCCCGTTGTTGGTGACGCTCACCTGCCACTGGATCTGCTGCCCAGGCACCACCGGATTGGTCAGCAGCGACTTCGACACCGTCAGATTCGCCTGCGGCGACGGCGAGTTGGACGGCGAAGCCACCGCCGTGTGGGTGGACGCCGTCGGATCAGGACCGCCGGTGACGGTCGCCGTGTTCGTCGGCGTGACGGTCGCATCGGAGGCGAGCGTGCCGGAGAGCGTCCACGTCATGGTCTGGCCCGCCGCGATCTCCACCGCCGGGCAGGTCGCGGTGCCGTTGCTGATCGGGCAGGCGGTGCCGTCCCGGGCGGTCATCGTGGCGTTGGTCACCCCGGCCGGGACCTGGTCCGTCACCACGACGTTCCGGGCCCGGGACGGACCGGAGTTGAAGACCGTGACCTGCCACTGGATCTGCTGACCGGGCACCACCGGGTTGGTGAGCAGTGCCTTGGAGACGGTGAGGTTGGCCTGCGGGGAGGGCGAGGCGGTCGGCGAGGCCACCGCCGTGCGGGTGGAGGCGGAGGGGTCGGGCCCGCCGGTGACGGTCACCGTGTTGGTCGGGGTCACGGTGGCGTCCGGTGACAGGGTGCCGTTCAGCGTCCAGCTGGTCGACGTCCCGGCCGGGATCTCGACGGCCGGGCAGGTGGCCGTCCCGTTACTGATCGGACAGGACGTCCCGTCCGCGTCCGCCTTCATCGAGGCACCGGTGACCCCGGCCGGGACGGTGTCCGTGACGACGACGTTCCGCGCCCGCGACGGACCGTTGTTGGTGACGGTCACCCGCCACTGGATCGGCTGACCGGGCACCACCGGATTGGTCAGCAGCGACTTCGAGACCGTCAGATTCGCCTGCGGCGACGGCGAATTGGACGGCGAGGCCACCGCCGTGCGGGCCGTGGCCGAGGGGTCGGGACCGCCGGTGACCACGGCGGTGTTGGTCGGCGTGGTGGTGGCGTCGGGAGACAGCGTGCCGGAGAGCGTCCAGTTCGCGGAGGAGCCGGCCGGGATCTCGACGGCCGGGCACGTCGCGGTGCCGTTGCTGATCGGACAGGCCGTGCCGTCCGAGGCCGTCATCGAGGCGTTGGTCACGCCCGTCGGGACCTGGTCGGTCACCACGACGTTCCGCGCCCGCGACGGACCGTTGTTGGTGACGGTCACCCGCCACTGGACCTGCTGACCGGGGACCACCGGATTGGTCAGCAGGGTCTTGGAGATGGTCAGGTTGGCCTGCGGGGAGGGCGTCGAGGTCGGCGAGGCGACGGCCGTGCGCGAGGAGGCGGACGGGTCGGGGCCGCCGGTGACCACCGCCGAGTTGGTGGGGGTCGTGGTCGCGTCGGCCGACAGCGTGCCGGAGAGCGTCCAGCTGGCGGTGCCGTTGACCGGGATGGTGACGGCCGGGCAGGTGGCGGTGCCGTTGCTGATCGGACAGGTCGAGGAGTCCTGGTCGTTGACCATGCTCGGGCCGGTGACCCCGGTCGGGACTTGGTCGGTGACGACGACGTTGCGGGCCGTCGAGGGGCCGTTGTTGGTGACCTTGACCTGCCACTTGATCGGCTGGCCGGGCACCACCGGGCTGGTCAGCAGGGTCTTGGAGACCACCAGGTTGGCCTGGCCGCCCGGCGGGATCGGGTTCGCGGTGCTGGTGCAGTTCGGCGAGCAGTTCGGGTCGGTGGCGCCGGCCGGCGGGGTGACGGTGGCCCGGTTGTCCAGGGAGCCGGTGGCGTCCGGCGGCACGGTGCCGGTCAGGGTGTACGTCACCTGGCCGCCGGCCGGGAGGTTGACCGTGGTGTTGATGTTGCCGGTGCCGGAGGGGGTGCTGCCGCAACTGCTGCCCGCGGCGGCCGTGCAGGTCCAGGTGAAGTTCTGGATCGCGGCGGGCAGGGTGTCCCGGACGCTCACGCCGGTCGCGTCCGAGGGGCCGGTGTTCTTCACCGTGATCGTGTAGGTCAGCGGCTGGCCGGGCACGTACGGGTTCTTGTCCGGGGTCTTGGTCACCGACAGCCCGGTGGTGACCTGGCCCGGTGTGTCGACGGTGCTGGAGCAGGTCGGGCCGCAGTTGGGGTCGGTCGAGGCGGCGGGGCGGGTGACCGTCGCGGTGTTGGAGAGCGTGCCCGTGGTGCCGGACGGGACGGTACCGGTGATGGTGTACGTGACCCGGTCGTTGGCCGCGATGGTGGCCGTGGTGTCGATGCTGCCGGTGCCGCTCGCGCTGCCGCAGCTACTGCTGCCGGAACCGGGCGCGCAGGTCCAGGTGAAGCCGGACAGCGCCGACGGCAGCGCGTCGCGCACCGCCGCGCCGACGGCGGGCGCCGGACCGGAGTTGCTCACCACGACCGTGTAGGTGAGGGTGCGGCCCGGGACGTAGGTGGTCGGGGAGGCGGTCTTGGCGATGGAGAGGCCGACCAGGGTCTGCCACTCGATGACGACCTCGCCGTTGCCGCCGCCGGTGTAGCCGCCGCCGTTGCCGATGCCGGTGGAGTACTGCGGGTCGGTGCGGCCGCCCGAGGTGCCGCCGACGCCGTTGCCGCTGGCGTTGGTGCCGTTGGAGGTCTGGGTGTTGGTGACGCCGGCACCCCGGTTGTAGCCGGAGCCGCCGCCGCCCATGCCGTTGGCCTCGGGACCGCCGGAACGCTGGCAGGCGCCGCCACCACCGCCGTAGTAGCCGCCGCCACCGCCGCCACCGCCCTCGTAGTTGCTGGAACTGGCCCCGCGGCCGCCCAGGTACTGGCTGCCGGCCTGGGCCGCCGCGCAGGCCGTCTGGGTGGCCGCGGCGCCGCCCGCGGTCTGGCTGCCGCCGCGGCCGGAGATGGTGGGCTGGTTGTCCTGGCCGCCGTTGCTGCCGCCGCCGCTGCCGCCTGCCGGGGTGAAGGTGTCGCCGCCGGGCGAGGAGCCGCCGCCACCACCGGCGACGAGCAGCGGGGTGCTGCCGTAGTTGCCGTTCCAGACGGCGCTCAGGCCGCCGCCGCTGCCGCCGGTCCCGAGGTTCTGGTAGCCGCCCTGGCCGCCCGCGCCACCGCCGCCGTAGGTCGTGGCGGTGCTGTTCAACAGGCCGCCCTGACCGGCGGTGACGGTCAGCTGCTGCCCGGGCGTCACCGCGATGCTGCCGGTGGTGTAGCCACCGCCACCGCCGCCGTACTGGCCGGTGTAGTAGGCGCTCGGGGAACCCGCGCCGCCACCGCCGAAGACCCGGGCGTAGACGCTGGTCACGCCGGGCGGCACGGTGAAGGTCTGGTCACCGCCGCTGTAGGTGTAGCGGACGCAGTTGGTCGCACCGGTGAACCTCGGCGTGCAGGCCACCGCGGCCCGCTGCTTCTCCGGGAGCCCCTGCGGCGCGTACGCGGGCGCGGCCGCGGCGAGCGCGAGCCCGCTCTGGGGCACGAGGCAGAGCAGCGCGAGCAGCCCGCGCAGCGCCGTCGGGAACCGACCGCCGGGCAACGACCTGACCGGAGCCATCCGGCGTCTCCTCTCGCGACCGCGCACCGCTGGGCGCAGATCGGCGGACCACACGACAGTCACGCGAATGCGCGTGCGAGATCAGAGCGTGCCTAGGGAAGGCCCCGCGTCAGGATGACCTGACATCGTGTCATCGGATGTTCGTCACGGAATCCGCACGTTCGGCGCAACACCCCGGACCGTTCGGCGCAGTCTGCCCGCGCCCGGCCCCCGGTACACGACGAGGTGGGCCGGTCCACCGGACCGGCCCACCTCGGGGACGCCGCTCGTCAGCCGAAGGCCGGCACCGTGTCCAGCACCGCGAGCCGCGCGTTGGCCGTCTTGATGCTGCCGCAGAGCACCTGCGCGCCGCCGATGCGGTAGTCCTCGCCACTCCCGGTGGCCTTGATGACGGCGCCCTGGAGCGAGTTGTACTGCTTGTCCTGGAGGTCGTCCTTGCGCAGGTCGCGGACGACGATCAGCTTGCGGACGAGGTCCCCCGCGCCCTGCTGGGTGGCCAGGGACTTCTTCTGGTCCTCGGTCAGCTTCCCGAAGGCCGCGTCGTTCGGGGCGAAGACGGTGACGTTCTCCATCGAGTCGAAGATGTCCTTGGCCTTGGCCGTCTTGATCAGGGCCGACAGCTGCCCGAGGTCCTTGGTCTGGTCGATCGCGGTCAGCACGGGCTGGCCGCCGAGCGCGTCCAGGCTCCCGCCGCCACCGTTCCCGGACAGGGCGGTGCAGGCCTGGCCGAAGGCCTTCTCCGGCGGCGGAGGCGCGGCGACGACCGGCCCGGGCGCGTCCACCCCGCCGCCGCTGCAGCCGGTGAGCGGGGCGAACACGAGGACGGCACCCACCAGCAGGGCGGCCGGACCGAGGGGACGACTGGGCATGCGAACTCCTCCTCAAGGGCGAAATGCTCTGTTCCGTGCGGATCCGTCCGATAGTGACACCCGATCGGACGGCGACGCGGGAGGACATGCGAGGCCGCACCCGCCCCGGCGGCCGGAACCCACCGCTGCGTTCAGGACCGCGGCGGCTCCCGGAACAGCTCCAGGTAGCGCCGGGTCAGCCCGGGCCAGGCGTAGTGCTCGGCGACGTGGCGGCGGCCCGCGGTGCCGAAGCGGTCGGCGGTGCGGGTGTCGGTGAGCAGCCGTCGGCACGCCGCGGCCAGCTCGCGCTCGTCACCGGGCGCCACCAGCAGTCCGGTCACGCCGTCGTCCACCACGTACGGGATGCCGCCGACCCGCGAACCGACCACCGGGGTGCCGCAGGCCATCGCCTCGATCAGGGTCATGCCGAAGGACTCGGCCTGGCTCAGCGAGGGCAGGACCAGCAGGGCGGCCTGCTGGAGTTCGGCCACCAGGGCCCGGCCGGTCAGCGCCCCGGTGAACTCCACCCGGTCCGCGATGCCCAGCCGGTCCGCCTCGGCCCGCAGCTCCGGCCGGGCGTCGCCGTCGCCGACCAGTCGCAGCCGGGCCGAGGGCAGGTCGGCCAGCCGTGCGAAGGCGCGCAGCAGCACCGGTACGCCCTTCCAGGCCGAGGTGCGGTCCATCCGCCCGACGTAGAGCACCGTGGGCGCCCGCCGGACGGCCGGCGGGCCGGGGGTGAAGAGGTCGGTGTCCACGCCGGGCGGGATGTGCAGCGCACCGCTGTGGCCGGCCGCCAGCGACACCGGGGAGACCGCGACCAGGGCCGCCGCCCGTCGGAAGACCCGCGGCAGCAGGAACCGTTCGTAGCAGCCGATCAGCCGGTCCACGCCGGGTTCGCCCTTGGCCATCGAGCCCGCGTGGTAGGTCAGCACCGAGGCCCTGGCGCCGCCGAGCGCCACCGCCAGGTCCGCCAGGCCCGGTACCGGGGCGTGCGCGCTGACCACGTCGATGTCCAGGCGGCGCAGCCAGTACGGGAGTTGAAAGGGCCAGAGCGGGCTGAGCGGGGTGTTGGAGAACCGGGCCCACGTACCGAGCCGGACCACCGGCAGACCGTCCTCGACCCGGACCGTGGTGCGGCGGCCGGTGGTGTTGCTGGTGATCACGGCGGCCCGGAGGCCAGGGTCCCCGGCGACCGCCCCGGCGATCCTGGCCGCGTAGTTCTCCACGCCGCCGATCTTCGGCGGGTAGTAGGGGGCCACCACCGCCACCCCGCGCCGGCGCCTGCCGGACAGCGCCCGGGCGAAGACCTCCGCCGTCCGGTCGGCCTGCCGCTCCCAGGAGAACCCGGCCTCGACCCGGCGCCGGCCGGCGGCGCCGAGCCGACGGGCGAGCGCCTCGTCGCCGAGGACCGCGGTCAGCGCCGCGACCAGGGCCGGCCGGTCGCCGGGGTCGGTGAGCAGGCCGGTGCCGTCGGAGGGGCCGGTGCCGTCGAAGGGACCGGTGCCGTCGAAGGGGCCGGGGCGGTCCTCGGTCACCAGCGAGGGGATGCCGCCGACCCGGGTGCTGACCACCGGGCGCCCGACGGCCATCGCCTCCACCAGCACGCTCGGCAGGCTGTCGTAGTGGGTGGGCAGCGCGACCACCCGGGCCCGGTGGTAGGCGTCGGCCAACTCGGCTCCGGCCAGCCGGCCGCTGAACCGCACCCGTCGGGCGACCCCCAGGCGGTCCGCCAGGCGCCGGTACGTGGCCGCGGCCGAGCCGTCCCCGACCACCTCCAGGCTCACCCCCGGTACGTGCAGGGCCAGTTCGGGGAGGACGCGCAGCAGATCGGTCAACCCCTTGTAGGACGTGGCACGTTCGAGTGAGCCGACGAAGAGGATCCGGGGCCCGCCCGGCACCGGGCTCGCGGTGAAGCGCTCCAGGTCGGCACCGGGCGGGATGGTGACGGCCCGCCCGGCGAACAGCCGGGCGAGGTCGCCCCGGACGTGGTCGGAGGAGCAGATCAGCTCGGCGGCCCGGCGCACGGTGCCGGCCAGCAGGGTGTGCTCGTAGAGCGAGCAGGCGGCCGTGCGCAGCGGATCGCGCTTGTGCATCCGGCCGGTGTGGTAGGTCAGCACGAACGGCAGTGCCCCGCAGGCCCTGGCGGCGGCGTCGGCGAACAGCGGCACGGGGGCGTGCGCGTTCACCAGGTCGACCCGCTCCTCCTGGATCAGCGCGCGCAGTGCGGTGATCCAGCCGGTGCCGAGCCGGGTGCGGGAGACCCGCAGCGGGGCGGGCAGCCGGTGCACCACCAGACCGTCCCGCTCCCGGTACCGGCCCGGGCGGCCGCCGTCGCCCACCGTCGCGGCGACCACCACCCGGTAGCCGTGCCGGGTCCGCAACTGCCGGGCCAGCTCCCAGGTGTACTGCTCGACCCCGCCGGTGTCGGGCGGGAAGTAGGGGGTCGCGAGCAGTACCGTGCGCCCGGTCATGCCGCCACCCGCTCCGGCCGGCGGTCGGTGGCGGCGCGCAGCAGCTCCGGCAGTTCCTCGGCCCGGGCCACGTAGCCGGGCAGCCGCTCGGCCAGGACCCTCAGGTACTCCTCACGCCCCAGCCGGAGTCGCTCGACCAGTGCGCCGAGGCTGGCCGCCGACACCTCGGCGATCGGCAGCACCCAGGATTCGAGCCCCAGGTCCCGCATGATCCCGCGGGTCTTGTGCTCGTACTCGATCGCGATGCACGGCACCCCGCTGGTCAGCGCGAAGATCACCGAATGGAAGCGGGTGCCCAGCACGTAGGCGCACTCGCCGTACAGGCCCTTGAGTTCGCGGAAGTCGACCCGTTCGTCCACCCGCAGCGGCGGCGTGGCGCAGTGACCCGCGATCCGGCGGTCCACGATCCGGTCGTCGTCGCCCAGGTAGTCGGTGGTGACCTGGGGGATCAGCACCACCTGGGCACCGGTGGCCCGCACCGCGTCGATGGTCTGCGCCAACGCCCTTTCGTAGCGTTCCTGTTCGGCGGCCGCCAGCCACTGTCGGGCGGTCACGCCGACCAGTGGCACCTCCGGGCCCACCCCCAGCCTCGCCCGCCAGTCGCCCCGCGACGGGGGCGCGAAGGCGAACCCCGAGTCGACCGCCCGGCGCACCGGGCCGCCGTGCACCCCGCACCTCGCCAGGATGTCCGTGCTGACGTCCTCCCTGGTCAGGACGAGCGCGGCCCGGCGCAGGACGTAGGCGGCGAGCCGGCGTTGGACCGGGGCCGGGAACGGGCCGAAGGACTGCGGGGCGAACACCACCGGCACGCCCCGGCGGTGGGCCAGCAGCAGCGGCAGCGCCACGTAGAAGACGTTCTGGTAACCGTCCAGGCCCGGACGGGCGTTGAAGTAGCCGCCGCCCATCGACACCACCAGGTCGGCCCCCTCCACCGCCTCCACCTCGCGCCACACCTCGGTCGGCAGCAGCGTGCGCAACAGCCTGCCCGGCGCGCGCGACGGCAGTGACAGGACGAGCGGCAGGGCCAGGAGTCCCATCGCCTTGCGCGCGATCCGGCGGGCGGTGCCGATCCCGGCGTCCGCCACGTAGCGGCGGATGGAGCCGATGTTGGCGGCGCCGTCGAAGGCCGGGTGGACCTCCGGGTCCTCCATCCCGGCGACGGTGATCACGGCCTCCGGGAAGGCGGCGCGGACCTGGCGCAGGCACACCGCCAGCAGGGCGGCGTCTCCGGCGTTCTCACGGACGTAGGCGTTGACGACCAGCACTCGCATGGGGAGGTGTTCCGTTCGCAGGCCCGCCTGAGCGGGGGGCGGGGTGGCGGCCGGGGCCGGCAGCGGGGTGCGGGCCAGCGCCAGGACCGCGATCAGGCCGGAGGCCAGGTTGCCCAGGCCCCAGGCGTAGCCGAACCAGATCAGTCCGTGCCCGGCCCACGCGGCGGCCAGGCCCACGGTCACCACGGCGTAGACGACGTTGCTCCACACCAGCGGTGCCATCCGGCGGACCAGCTTCAGCGCGAAGCTGCCGACCGTGTTCAGGGCCACCGCGCCGGTGCCCACCGCGAGCACCACCAGCAGACCCTGGGCCCGTGCGGGATAGGACCCGCCGAACAGGCGCAGCAGCAACCCGCTGCCGGCCGCCAGCACCACCGCGGCCGGGAGTTGGAGCAGGACGATCAGCCGGGCCGAGCGGCGCAGCACGGGCACCAGGCGCGACTCGTCGGCGGATATCTCGGCGAACATCGACTCGCAGACCGCGAACGGGACGGCGTTGGCCAGGTTGGCGATCTGGAAGGCGACGAAGTAGTAGGCGGCCGCCTCGGTGCCCAGGCGTTGCAGCACCAGCAGCGGCAGCACCAGCAGCGGCACCAGGTTCAGCAGGCTGGACAGGTAGCTGCCGGCCGAGAAGCCCAGGTGCTCGCGCAGTCGGGTGCCGCCGCCCAGCACGGTCGGGCGCAGGCCGATCCTCCGCCTCAGGAACCACAGCGAGGCCAGCACCGCCACCGCGTAGCCGCCGCCGATGGACGCGACCAGCCCGAACGACCCCAGACCCGTCAACAGGAACGGCAGCCCCAGCTTGGCCAGGCCCTGCAGTACCCCGTCGACCAGGGTGTTGTACTGGGCGAGCCGCTCGCCGACGAAGACCGCGTCGGTGAGCAGGTTGACCGCCGACAGGGCGCAGAACAGTACGATCAGCCCCGCCTGCACCGGGTCGGCCCGCACCGCGAGCAGCCGGGTGCCGTACAGCGGCAGCCCGAGCAGGTAGCCGGTGCCGAGCAGGCAGCCGGCTCCGAAGACCAGCAGCACGGCCCGGTTGATCTGCGCGTGCCGCCGCTCGGGGGCGGCCGGGAACCGTACCAGGGTGCTGTTGAGGCCGCAGAGGCTGAAGTAGGCGATCAGCGAGATCGCGTTGGTGAGCGAGGTGGCCGTGCCGACCTGGCTCGGGGAGAACAGGCGCGCGGCGGCCACCCAGAACAGGAAACCCAGGGCGGCCGTGCTGACGGTGGCGGCCATCAGGTAGACGGAGCTGCGGGCCACCTGGTCGTGGCGGGCGGTGCGGACGGCGTGCGCGATGCGGTCGACCCGGCGGGGCCTGCGGGCCCGGTCGGCGCGGTCGGGCCGTACAGCGCGGTCGGCCCGGTCGGCGCGGTCGGGCCCGCCGGCACCGGGGGCGGGGGACCGTGGGCGGTCAGGCGTCATCAGCCCGACCTCGTCCCCGTCGAGGCCCACCCGGCGCTCGGCGTGCTCGCTGCCGCGTAGTGGCCGAGCAGTGCGCTCACGTGCTCCGACCAGCCGAAGCTGCGCTCCGCGTAGGACCGCGAGTAGCGCCCCATGCGCCTCCGCCGGGGCGGATCGGCGACCAGGGCCGCCAGTTCGGCCCGCAGCCGCTGCGCGTCGCGCGGCAACAGGCTGACCTCGGCCCGGTCCAGCGCGTAGGGCGCGTAACCCGGGTCGTCGGTGGTGACCACCGGCAGCCCCGAGGCCATCGCCTCCTGCACGGTGAGCGGGAAGCCCTCGGCGGTGGAGGGCAGCGCGAAGACATCACAGGCCCGGTAGACCTCGGCGACCCGGTCGGGCGGAAGTGACCCGAGGTGGTGGACCCCGGCGCCGCCGCCGCGGTGCTCCTCTCCCCCGGCGCCGGTCCCGACGAAGACCAGGTCGTAGGCCGGATCGGCGGCCGCGCGCAGCAGGTCGTACCCCTTCTTCGGGACCAGTCGTCCGACGAAGAGCACCAGTGCCCGGTCCACCGGCAGCCCGTAGTGCTCCCGCAGCCGCCGGGTCTCCGCCGCCGAACCGGCCGGGTGGAACAGCACGGTGTCCACTCCGTTGGCCAACTGCCGTACGGCGTGGGCACGGGCGCCGTGCGCCCGGGTGAAGGCGCGGACCGTGTCGTTCAGCACCAGCACCCGTCGGGCCCGGTGCAACAGGGCCCGCCCGAACACCCCGTACACCACCCGCTGCACGTTCCGCACCAGTGCCGAGGGGTGCGCCACCAGGCCGACGTGCTGGGTCAGTACCAGCGGGGTGCGGGTGAGCGCCGAGGCCGCCCAGGCGGCCCAGGAGGTCGGGTAGAGGCAGTCGTGCAGGTGGATCACCTCGGCCCGGCGGGCCTCGCGCACCGCGTCGAGCAGCAGTTGCGGGGAGGGGACGGGGAACGGTACGCCGGTGCGACGCTCGATGCCGTTCCAGGCGGCACAGCGCAGGACCCGTACGCCTGCCTTCCCGTTCTCCGGCGCTGTCACCGCATCCGCATCCGCGTCCGCGTCCGCGTCCGTGTCCGGCTGGGCCCGGGCGGGGCGTGCGCCGGTGGTGAGCACCGTCACCGCCACGCCGCGGCGGGCGAGTTGCTCGGCCTCCTGGCGTACGACGTTCTCTATCCCGCCGACGTGCGGCGGGTAGTAGTGGCTGACCAGCAGCACCCGTCCGGCCTTTGCGCTGTCGGCGCTCCTCGGGGCCTTCGCGGTCTTCGGGGTCTTCGGGGTCTTCGCGGTCTCGTGGGTCATCGGTAGATCTCCGCTCCGTCGCTGCTGTAGATCTCGTTCTTGGTGGCGTCGAGCAGGCCCGTGGGGTAGCGGTAGGTCACCAGGTCGCCCTGGTAGAAGGCGGTCGCCTCGCCCTTCGCCACCGTGGTGCTGCCGAGGAAGACGTAGGAGTCGGCGCCGATCAACGTCGGGTAGATGTCGTCCAGAGCCCGACCGCGGATCAACGTCTGGAGCCGGCTGAAGGTGTAGCGGTCCGTCTGCACCTCGGACTGGACGTTCTGCGTCCGATCGCCGGCGGTGAGCTGCTCCAGCCAGGTGATCGCGGTCCGCTCCTGCGGCTGGACGTAGTAGATGTCGTAGTACTGGCCCGCGTTGTTGAGGTTGAGTTGGGGCGGGTAGCCGCCGATCAACTGCGGGACGGCCCCGGTGAGGTCCAGGAAGAAGGCCACCGCGAGGGCGCCGGCCAGCGGCGGCGTCCAGCGCCCGGCCCAGCGGAACACCCAGAGCGAACCGGCGGCGATGAACGGCGCGAAGAAGAACAGGCCCTGCTGGAAGGCGCGCAGCACGCCGTAGTCCACGGACAACTGCGGCAGCACGGTCAGCAGCCCGATCACCGTCAGCATGCCGATGGTCAGGGTGATCTGGTCACGCACCGGTCGGAAGGCCCGCCGCTTGGTCCACAGACAGACCGCGAGCCCGACCAGCAGCAGGAGTTGGAGCAGGTCGGCGGCCCACTGGCGGATCGCCTTGTTGGCGCCGGAGACGTCCAGACCGGTGTGCTGCAGCGCTCGACCCAGCCACGTGAGCGGCAGGTCCGGCTCCGTCACCGCCGCCACCGGGTACCGGCCGACCTCCTCGGCCGGCAGGTAGTCACCCTTCGCCCGGCCCTCGGCGGTCAGGTGCAGCGTGCTCGCCTGGTACTGGGCCAGCCGCTGCTGCGGGCTGACCGCCTGCCCGCCGAGCAGGCTGTAGGAGGTGTCCGAGGAGCCGCTCTGCACCTGGGCCGGGCTGGTGATGTCCTGCACCGTCGCACTGACCGTACTGCGCAGCTGCCCGCCGGTGCCGGTCAGCGGTCCGGTCCACAGCACCGCGGCCACCGCCGTGGCGAGCACGATCCACCAGGTCACGAAAGCGGTGGCGGTCGGCCGCGGCCGTCCGGCGCGCCGGGCCCGCAGCCGGGAGAGCAGGCGCCAGCCGTGATCGGTGAGCAGCGCGACGGCGAGCACCGCCACCAGCACGAAGGTGGTCGAGTAGTGCGAGAGCACCACGCCGCCCATCAGGGCGGTGAACACCACCCGTCGCCGGTGCAGCGGCCGCCCCCGGTCGGTGAGCACCACCAGGGCGGCACCCGACAGCAGGAAGGCGATCTCCTGGCGGGCCAGGAAGGTCATGTCGGTGAAGAAGGTGGGGAAGGCCGCGAAGTACAGCGCGGACAGCAGCGCCACCGTCCGCCGCGCGAGGTTGCGCACCGAACGGTAGACCAGCGGCACACTCAGCGCGAAGAGCAGCGGGAAGACGGCCTTGAAGACGTACAGGCCGCTGATCCCGGTCAGCCGGGCGAACGCCGTGGGCAACAGGGTGATGCTCAGGCAGGCGTTGTAGGGGTCGCGGAAAGCCGCGATCTGCCAGCGGTCGGCGCCGGACGCCAACTGGAAGACCTCGTACTCGCGCTGGATGTCGTGGCCGGTGATGAACCAGCCGCGCAGGGAGGTCAGCAGCAGCAGCGCGGCGGCCAGCAGGAACAGGCCGAGGCAGAGCACCTCCTCCGGGTAGCGGCGGCGGCCGCGCAGCAGTTGGACGAAGAGCACTGCCATCGCCCCCAGGGCGAGCAGTGCCATGGTCGGGCCCAGGCCGTTGTTCAGCCGGATCGCCCCGCCGACGGCGAGCAGCAGGCAGCCGGCCCCGAGCAGCAGCACCGGGCGCAGGCCCGGAGTGCGGCGGCGTGCCGTGCCGGCTCGGCGCCGGGGTCGGGGTCGGGGCTCGGGCTCGGGGCTGGGGTCGGCGCTGGGGCCCGGCAGCGGCAGCGTCCAGGTCATCAGCAGGACCGCCAGCGCCGCGGACAGCGCCAACGGGGCCTGGCGGAGCGGGCGGTCGTCGCCGAGCAACGGCACGGTGGTGTTCAGCAGCAACTCGGTGGCGAGGTCACCGCCCACCGCCAGCCCGACGGCCACCAGGGCCCGCCCGGTCCTGGTGGCGACGAAGGTGTCGGCATACCCGTACCAGAGCACCCAGGGCCCGCCCAGCAGCAACCAGCAGCCGGCCGGCACCAGCAGTGGGGTCGGCACCCCGGGCAGGGTTTCGACGGCCGCGGCGAGCGCGGTGACGGCCAGCAGCCTCCACCGGGCTCCGGTGCGGCGGACGACGGCCCGGCCGCTGCGCCGTAGTGGGGCCACCACGCGCCTCATCGGCCTGCCCCGGTCGGCATCGCGTCCGTCGACGGGCCGGTGACGGGCAGCGGCGCGGGGGTGGGCTCCCGCTCCCGCCCGGTCATCCGAGCACCTCCGCATAGATCCGCTCCACCTGCCGGACCACGGTGTCCCACGCGAAGGCGGGCGCCGCGGCGACGCTCTGCTCGGCCAGCCGACGGCGCAGCCGGGCGTCGCCCGCCACCTGGTCGACGGCGGCCGCCAGTGCGGCCGGGTCCGGTGCGGCCAACAGGCCCACGCCCTGGACGAGTTCGGTGTTGCCGGGGACGTCGGTCGCGATCACCGGCAGGCCGGCGGCCATCGCCTCCAGCACCACCAGCGGCATCCCCTCCCGGTCCGAGGGCAGCACGAAGGCCTCCGCCTCGGCATAGCAACGGACCAGTTCCGGCCCGAGCTTCGCCCCGACGAACTCCACCTGTTCCAGGCCGAGTTCGGCGGCCTGCCGCTCCAGTCGGCCGCGCAGCTCACCGTCGCCGACGATCCGCAACCGCACCGGCCGGTGCAGCAGGGCGATCGCTTCCAGCAGTCGGCCGACGTTCTTCTGCGGGCTCAACCGCCCCACGTAGAGCAGTTGCAGGGGCCGATCGACCGGTTCGCGCACCGGCATGAAATAGCCGCCGTCCACGCCGTTGGGGACCACCCGGATCCGTCCCTCGGGGACCCGGTAGACCGTTCGGACGAAGTCGGCCTGACGCTGCGTCAGTACGATCACCGCGGCGGCCGACCGCAGCACCGGGCCGAAGACGTACTTCTTGTAGGCGGGCAGCAGCACACCGAGCCGGCCGGAGGAGTCGACGTCCAGGTGGAAGTGCAACACGAACGGCCGGCGGCGCAACCGGGCGGCGAACGCGACCAGTTCGGGCAGCAACGCGTGCGCGGCGTGCAGGTGCAGCACGCTGTCCCGCCGACCGCGCAGCAGTGCCAGCGGCAGTCCCGGGACCAGCGGGGTGTGGGCGAGTTCCACCGAGCGGTGGCGGCGCACCGTCACGCCGCCCTGCCTGCTGCGCCGCGGGGCACCGCCGGAACCGATCGTCGTGGTCAGCACCTGGACCTCGTGCCGCGCGGCCAGACCGGCCGCGAGGTTCTCCACCACCCTTTCCAGGCCGCCCAGATGGGGCGGGTAGTAGGGGGTGATCTGCAGGACGGTGCTCATCGGGCCGCCAGGTCGAGCAGTTCGCCGTTGGTGCGGTACGCCACCTGCGGGCGGTCCGCGATGTGCGCCAGCACCCGCTCCAGGCGGGCCCAGTCGCCCCGGGCGTCCACCTCCCAGCTGTGGCCCCACAGGTGGTACACGCCGCCCTCGCTCAGACAGCGCTCGAACCAGTGGACGGCCAACTCGTCCCAGGCCAGGAACAGCCTGGCCGCCTTCCGCGGCCGGCCGCGGGCCAACCGCACGGCCGACGGCCCGTCCACCCGGTGCGCGTAGGCGTTCACCGTGGTGGCCAGCTCCAGCGCGCGTCCGGGCCGCAGGCGGCCGCGCCGCACCGTGCGGGCCAGGGTGAAGCCGGCCCGGTCGACCAGCGGGAGGTGGCGGGCGGCGTACTCGCCGCGCGGATAGCAGAAACTGGTCACCGGTCGGCCGATGACGGACTCCAGCTCCTCCCGGCCGGCCCGGATCTCCCCGGCCGCGTCGGCGTCGGTCAGCCGCGGCAGCCGCTGGTGGGTCAGGGTGTGCCCGCCGATCTCGAAGCGTTCGGCCAGCTCCCTGATGCCCGCTGCGGGCAGCCGCTCGACCGGGGCGAGCTCATGGTTGCGCGGGGCGATGTAGAAGGTGCCGGGCAGCCGGTGGCGCTCCAGCAGCGCCGCCAGGCGGGAGTCGAGGACGTGCCCGTCGTCCCAGCTGGTGGTGACGGTGACGTGCCGCCGACCGGTCGTGCCGGTCGCTGTGCTGCTCGTTGTGCTGTTCGTCGTGCTGTTCGTCGTGCTGTTCGTGCTGTTCGGTGTGGCGTTCGTCGTGGCGTTCATCGTGGTGAGGCCTCGGGTTCGGGGGAGGCGGCGGCCTGGAAGCGGTAGTGCAGGGTCTGGTCATGACCCAGCAAGGCGACCTGGACCTCCGCGTCCGGCTCGGTCAGCGGCAGGTGGACGGTGGTGCCCACCGGGGCGTCAGGCTTCGGGACGAGGGTGACGGTGGTGCTCCCGGTGACCGTGCCACCGGGGGTGGTGAGCGAGACCCGCAACTGGAGGTTCGGGGTGGGGGTGCCGTGCTGCACCAGCGAGAGCGGGATCACCGCCTGGCCACCGGCCGTGGTCGGCAGCTGGGTGAAGTACAACTCGTCGTAGTCGGCGGGGATCCGGGTGAACGTCTGGCGCAGTGCCAGGCGCACCGTCGGCTGCGCCCACAGCAGTGGGACGGCGACCGCCGTCGCGAGCACGGCAGCCAGCAACGCCAGGGCCCGCGGGCGCGGCCGCCGACGGCCGGGCGGGCCGCCCGGCCGTCGGCCCGCCCGGTGGGACGGGGGGGCCGACGGCGTCAGGCCCTGGACCCCGCCCAGGGATTCGGTCATACGGTGTCGAACTCCTGGGCGGCGCGGTCGAGCAGCATCGGACGGCGGACCGGGCGGGCGCGGCGGAAGGTGTGCTCGAAGAGCTGGCGCAGGTTCTCGGTGCCGTCCCGGAGCGCGTTCAGCTTCACCTGCCCGCCGCGCTTGCGGTACTCGATCGGGAGCTCCAGGTACCGGTAACCGGCCCTGGTGGCCGCGTTCTTGATCTCCTGGGAGAAGGACATCCCGGTGGAGCGGACGTCCAGCCGCTGCCAGACGTAGCGCCGGAACACCCACATGCCGGACTGCGAATCGCGCAGCTCGTTGCGGAAGAGGGAGCGGCTGATCGCGCTGAGCACGTGGTTCCCCAACGAGTGGGAGGGCTTCATCGCCTCGCTGTTGCCACGGGCCAACCGGTTGGTCGTCATGAACTCGACGTCGTGGTCGACCAGGGTGCGCAGCAGGCGGGGCAGCGCGTCGAAGGGATAGGTGCGGTCGGCGTCGCCGGTGGCGATCACCTCACCGGTGGCGGCGCCGAAGCCGGCGCGGTAGGCGTTGCCGTAACCGCGCGCGGGCTGGTCGACGACCCGGGCGCCGAGCAGCCGGGCGACGTCGCCGGTGCCGTCGGTCGAGCCGTTGTCGACGACCAGCACTTCGGTCCGCCACCCGCCCTCCTCCAGCTCGGCGAACGGGATCGACGCCATCACGGCCGGCAGGTTTTCGGCCTCGTTGAGCGCGGGTATGACGATGGACAGTGTGTTCATGTGAACTCCCTCTGGCAGGCGGAGATCAACGCCGGCTGGTCCGACCCACGAGAGAGCGTGGGGTCGGGTGGGACCGCGCCTGGCAGCGCGGTCTGGACAACCCGTCGGCACCGTCGGGCAGTTGCGCCGCGACGGTCGGGATCCGTACAGGTGGGTACGAGCACACGGAGGGCGGCCGGGTTCACCGGCAGGGTCCGACCTGCCGGGTCGCACGGGGTCAGCACACCCCGGCGTCGAGTGGGCGCGGCCGCCCGCCCGTCACCCCTGGACGTCTACCGGCTCTCCCGAACCGATCTGACAGGGGCGGTCCTTCGCTCCGCAGCGGCGACACCGGAGACCCCCATGACTCCCCCTCAGGCAGTGGATGGCTGTATCCCAGCGCATCGCCGTGCGGCATGACCACCACACTAGGCAGCGGCCTGACGGGTTGTGAAGCAGTTTCCGGCTTCTTCGTCCGATTCTCAGCTTTACAGCGCCCGGACTTGGGGTTCTCTCCCGCGAGAGGTTCGCCGGGGCGGCGTTTCTGAGAATCCTTAACGACCGCTGACAATTCTCCGATGGCGATCACATTTTCGATTCGATCCCGCTGCCCGGGACGGCTTTCCGGCGATCCGCCGGCAGCCGGTCCGACCGCGGGCGCACCTGCGACGGAGGCGGACACCGTGAGACTGATGCTCAGTCAGAGCCTCTCTACTGCACGGCACTTGACGATCGCCGGGACCCGCTCCGGAGCGGCCCCACCTCCGACTTGAGACCCGCCTTCCGCCGGCCACCGACCCGTCGGCGGTGGCCGATGACGTGGTCGCACGCCGACCGGCCCCGGAAAGTCACTACACCGGGCTTTCCAGCACTGTTCATCAGCCGCTGCACAAAGGAATGAACGTTTCTCCACCCATTTCACCGCCGCTGCCTTCGGGTCGGCGAGCCATTCCTCTTCCCCTCGCGACGCGACTCCGGGCGGTTCCGGACTTCCCAGTGAAATCCCGACTCCCTCGCGACTTCGAGCCGAAAACACCGCCGCAGTCACCGGCCGGGTGGAATCGCTGTCCGCCTCACCGCGCGGCACGTCACGGCCCGTACCGTTCGAACGACGACCCCGCAAGACGCCAACCGCCGAGAGGACAGCGAGTTCTACGCGACCGTCAGCCAGGCACTACTCCGTACCGCATTCTGGTCCCAACAGCGAGAGTGCGACCCACCCACTGCGAAGCAGCAACGGGATCACAGCCCCCGAGGCCCAGCCGCATATGAGAGGCTCGCGTCGTGATCGAGTCCTGGGCCTTTGCCGACAGCACCGCAGTGGTATCGGCCGACGCGGCACTGCACGAACTCCATGACCGGATCGCGGCCGGGCATCTGGAGGTCGGCCCCGCGCTCGCGGGGGTTGCTCTCGCTCCCTCGGCCATCGCTGAACCCCACGTACGGTCGGCCCCGCGCTCGCGGGGGTTGCTCCGCCAACATCGCAGGCACCTGCGCGGGCGGCGTGTCGGCCCCGCGCTCGCGGGGGTTCCTCTCCGGCGCCTCCCTGCAGCCCCCCCATCTCCCGAGTCGGCCCCGCGCTCGCGGGGGTTGATCTCCCAACAAGGCCCGGGGAACCGCGTGGGAATCGTCGGCCCCGCGCTCGCGGGGTGCTCGTGGGTGCAGGGGCGGGTAGGGGTCCTCGGCTCCGTGGCTCGGATGGGTGCCACTCGGGTGGGGCAGGTGGTCTGCGGGGTGATGGGTTTGACCGTACCTTTCGAGCGAGGGGGTCACTCAAGCGGAAGGCTGTCACTGGCATGGCTGGGAAGTTCGAGCTGTACATGGACGAGAGCGGGATGCACCGGTTCCGGCTCAAGGCGAGCAACGGGACGGTCGTGGTGACCGGGGATCCGCAGGAGAGCAAGGACGACTGTCTGAGGAGCATCGAGTCGATCCGCAAGCTCGCGCCGTACGCGGAGCTCAAGGAGGCGGCCGGGTCGGTGTGACGCGGTGGGTCCGGGGCGCGGGTCGGCGGTGCAAATCGCCGACCCGCGTTCGCTTGTACGACAGATCCCTTTGGCCGGGTGCACGCCGGGCGTGGACAGAACTCAGGCATGCGCGTCGCCATCGTCACCGAATCCTTTCCTCCCGAGGTCAACGGAGTCGCCCACAGCGTGCTGCGGACGGCCGAGCACCTGCTCCGCCGGGGCCACCGGCCCCTCGTCGTCACCCCCGCGCCCGCGCGGGGCGCCCACTGCCCGCCGCAGACCTTCGGCTCCGGCACCGAGGCGGAGCGGATCCCCGTGGTGCACATCCCGTCGATGCCGCTGCCGGGCTACCCGCAGGTGCGGATCGCGCTGCCCAGCCGGCAGCTGGCGGCCGCGCTCGGCGGGCACCGGCCGGACCTCGTCCACCTGGCCAGCCCGTTCGTGCTGGGCGCGCGCGGGATGCAGGTCGCGGCCCGGCTCGGGGTGCCCGCCGTGGCCGTCTACCAGACCGACTTGGCCGGGTACGCGCACGCCTACCGGGCCGGGCGGGGGCTCGGCGAGGCCGCGGCCTGGCGACGGATCCGGGCCGTGCACCGGGCGGCCGCCCGTACCCTGGCGCCGTCCACCCCGGCCGCGCAGGACCTGACCGCGCACGGGGTGCCCCGGGTGCAGCTGTGGCCGCGCGGGGTGGACTCGGTGCGCTTCCACCCGCGGCACCGGGACGAGGCGCTGCACCGGGCGCTGGCGCCGGGCGGGGAGGTGCTGGTCGGGTACGTCGGACGGCTGGCGCCGGAGAAGCGGGTCGACCTGCTGGCGGCCGCGTCCGCCCTGCCCGGGGTGCGGGTGGTGGTGGTCGGCGACGGCCCGTCGGCGCTCGGGCTGCGGGCCTCGATGCCCGGCGCGGTGTTCCTCGGCCGCCGCACCGGCGAGGAGCTGGCCCGATGTTTCGCCACCCTGGACGTCTTCGTGCACACCGGCCCGCTGGAGACCTTCTGCCAGACCATCCAGGAGGCGATGGCCAGCGGGGTCCCGGTGGTCGGCCCGGCCGCCGGCGGCCCGCTGGACCTAGTCGCGCACCACCGCACCGGGCTGCTGGTGCCGCCCCGGGACGGCGCGGCGGTGGCCCGGGCGGTCGCCGAACTGGCCGCGGACCCGGCCCGGCGGGCCGCCTACGGGCAGGCCGGGCGGGCCGAGGTGACCGCCCGCACCTGGGAGGCGGTCGGGGACCTGCTGCTGCGGCACTACGCCGAGGTGCTGGCCGAGCACCGGGGGGTGCCGGTGTCGGCCGTGCTGCCGTTCGTCGCCCCCGCGTGGACCGCCTCCGCCCGCCCGGTGGTGCCGCCGCCCCTGCCGGAGGAGCTGCCCGCATGACACCCCCGCCGCACGGCGGGCCGCTGACGATCGTGCGGCTCGCCAACTTCGTCACCCCGGTCTCCGGCGGCCTGCGCACCGCGTTGCGCCATCTGGGGGCCGGGTACCGGGCGGCCGGGCACCGGTCGGTCCTGATCGTGCCCGGTGAACGGCGCTCCGAGGAGGACACCGAACAGGGCCTGGTGGTCACCCTGCCCGGCCCGGTGCTGCCCGCCAGCGGCGGCTACCGGCTGCTCACCGACCAGCGGGCGGTGGCCGCCGAACTGACCCGGCTCGGCCCCGACCGGCTGGAGGTCTCCGACCGTACGACCCTGCGCTGGACCGGGAGTTGGGCCCGCCGGCACGGCGTCCGCTCGGTGATGGTCTCGCACGAGAGCGCCACCGGGCTGCTGCGCACCTGGGGCGTGCCCGGGCCGCTCGCGGGCGCGGCCGCCGACCGGCTCAACGCGGCGACGGCCCGCGCGTACGACGCGGTGCTGTGCACCACCGACTGGGCGGCGGCGGAGTTCCGCCGGATCGGCGTGCCCAACCTGGTCCGGGCGCCGCTCGGGGTCGACCTGACGGCGCTGCGGCCGCTGCCGGCGGAGCGCCGGGCGGTGGAGCGGGCCCGGTACGCGGCGGCCGACCAGCTGCTGCTGGTGCTCTGCTCCCGGCTCTCCGCGGAGAAGCGGCCCGAGCGGGCGGTCGAGGCGCTGGCCCGGCTGCGGGCACGCGGCCTGCCCGCCGTCCTGGTGGTCGCCGGAGCCGGCCCGCTGCGGGACCGGCTGGCGGCCCGGGCCGCGCGGCTGCGGCTGCCGGTGCGGTTCCTCGGTCACCTGAACGGGCGCACCGAGCTGGCCGGACTGCTGGGCAGCGCG
The DNA here is from genome assembly GCF_044749365.1 of Kitasatospora sp. NPDC089509. NCBI lineage: Bacteria > Bacillati > Actinomycetota > Actinomycetes > Kitasatosporales > Streptomycetaceae > Kitasatospora > Kitasatospora sp. NPDC089509. The sequence continues at coordinate 38,227 of NZ_JBIVHS010000025.1, forward strand.
GACGTGGTGCTGGCCCCCGGACCGGTGGAGACCTTCGGGCTGGCCGCGATGGAGGCGCTGGCCTGCGGGACGCCGGTGGTGGCCAGCCGCTCGTCCGCGCTGCCCGGGCTGATCGGGCTCGCCGGGGTGGCGGCCGTCGACACCGGGGCCGGCTTCGCCGCCGCGGTCGGCCAGTTGCTGCGGCGGCCGGAGGAGGTACGGCGGGCGACCGCGCGGGCGCAGGCGGAACGGTACGGCTGGCCCGCGGCGGTGGCCGGGTTCCTGGCGGCGCACGGGGTGCGGGCGCCTGGTGCGGGAACGACGGAGGACGGGGTCCGGCGGCCCGGTGCGGAGGTGGCGGCAGCGGAGGCGGCGGAGGCGGCGGACGGGGTGGTCGGGGTGGTCGGCTCCGACGCGGGGGAAGGGGTGCGGGATGAGCGTGCTGGACGCCGGGCCTGACCGGGCGGCGGAGGATCGGCCCACGGCGGGCGAGCTGCTGCGCTTCGTGGCGCTCGGCGACTCCCTGACGGAGGGGATCGGGGACCAAGTCGGTGAGCAGTGGCGCGGCTGGGCCGCCCTGCTCGCGCGGTCACTGGCACCCGAGGGGCAGTCGGTCGAGTTCACCAACCTGGCCTACGCCGGCGCCCTGACCGCCGATCTGACGATCCGTCAACTCCCGGCCGCGCTGGCCCGGCGGCCGCAGCTGGCGGCGGTGCTGGTCGGCGGCAACGACACCCTGCGGGCCGGCTTCGACATCCGGCACACCACCCTGGAGTTGGACGCCACCCTGGGTGAACTGTCCAGCCACGGTGCCGTGTTGCTGACCGCCTGCCTGCCCGACCCCGGCCTGCTGCTCCGGCTGCCCAAGCCGCTCGCCCGGCCGCTGGCCCGGCGGATGCGGGCGGTCAACACCGTGGTGCACGCCCTCACCCTGCGGCACCGGGCGGTGCACCTGCACATCGCCGAACTGCCCTGGACCGAGCAGCGGCACCTGCTGAGCGTGGACCGCCTCCACCCCAGCGCCGAGGGGCACCATCTGATCGCCCGCCGGTACCACGAACTGCTCAGTACGGCGGGGCACCCGCTCGGCCCGCCGCCGACCGCCGCGCCCGCCGAGCCGCCGCCGGGCCTGGCCGCCGACCTGTGGTGGATGGCCACCCGGGGCACCCGCTGGGTCTCCGCCCGCAGCACCGACCTGCTGCCGGGCCTGCTCGCCCTGGCGGCGGTGGAGGGCGCCGCCCGTCTGCGCGGGGCGAGCGGGCGGCACGACGAGCAGATGGCCCGGGCGGCGGCGCAGGCGCTGGCCTCGCTGGGGTGAGCCGGTCGGCCGGGTGAGCCGGTCAGCCGGGTGAGCCGGTCGGCCGGGTGGGTCCGGTGGGGAGCTGGATCACCCGTCGGGGTGGGGTCGGCCCGGGTGGCGGGTGGGAACCATCGGGTCGGCCGGGGTGTCGTCCCCGGGGAGTGATGGGGAGTGATGTGGCGGAAGGAGCCGGGGTGGAGACGTCGGACAGGGCGGGTCGGGGGATTCTGGCGGCGGCCGGGGTGCTGTTCCCGGACGAGCGGGGGCGCGTACTGGTGGTGCGGCTGCCGTACGACCGGAAGCATCCGGTGGCGGTCCCGGGTGGCGGTTGGGAGCCCGGCGACCTGTCGCCCCGGGAGACGGCGGAGCGGGAGATCGCCGAGGAGCTGGGGTTCACGCCCCGGTTGGGGCCGCTGGCGTGCGTCGACTGGGCGATGATGCCGAGCCGTCCGCCGATCGTGGCGTACCTCTACTGGGCGGAGCCGCTGACGGCGGAACAGGTGGCGGCGATCCGACCGGACGCGGCGGAGGTCGGCGGCTGGGCCTGGCTGACGGCGGAGGAGGCGGGGCACGCACTGCCGCCCCGGCTGTCACGGCGGGTGACGGCCTGTCTGCGGGCGCCGCGTACCGCCGGCCCGCTGGAGCTGGAGGACAGCCGGCCGGCCGGGCACACCCTGCGGGAGCTGCCGGCCGACGGTCCGGTGCCCGAGTACACCGGGCTGGCCGCCGTGTCCGGGTCGGGGGGCACGCCTGGACTGGGGAGCGCGCCCGGGCCGGCGGTGGAGCAGACGTCGCCCGAAGCGCCGATGGACCGGGACACCTTCTACGCCACCCGGCCGCGGATCCGGGCGAAGGCGCGGACGCTGTTCACGGACGGTGACGGGCGGGTGCTGCTGGTGCGGCTGCGGCCGTGGGACGGGCCGCGCGGAGAGCGGCCGCACTGGACGCTGCCCGGCGGCGGGGTCGAGGCGGAGCGGGAGACGCCCCGTACGGCGGCGCGGCGGGAGGTCCGCGAGGAGCTGGGCTGGGAGGTCGAGCCCGGGTCGCTGCTGGCACTGGACTGGCAGCCGGGGACGGCGGCCGATCCCGGGGCCGATCCGGCGACCGGGCAGGACACCGCCGTCCTGGTGTACGTGTACGACGGCGGCACGGTGACGGAGGAGCTGCTCGGCTCGATCAAGCTGCAGGAGCAGGAGCTGGTGGAGTGGCGGCTCTGCGACCCGGCCGAGGCGCGGACGCTGCTGTCCGGGCCGTCCTGGGAGCGGGTGGCCGCCGCGCTGGCGGCCCGGGAGCGGGCGGCCGGGCCGGTCGAGCTGGTGCGTGGGCGGGCGGGGTGGTCCGGGTCGTCCCAGTGATCCGGGCGGTCCCGGTGATCGGGGTGGTCCGGTGGTCGGGAGGTTCAGGAGGTTCAGGCGCGCCCGGTCGGTGAACACTGGGAGCATGCAGAACGCGATCACTGAGGTACTGGCCGGCCGGCGGGTCGAGGCGGTCAGCGGCGGAGTCCGGCTCGACCTGCGGCTCGACGGGCCGGTGACCGTACGGGTGGCGCACGAGTTCCGCTTCGCGGCGCCCTCCTTCGCCGAACCGGAGGAGGTCGAGCACTTCTTCCCGGCGCTGACCTTCCGGCCGACCCCCACCCTGCTGACGCTGGTCGGCCGGACCGTCGGCACCGCCCGGATCACCCTGGCCGGCGGCCTGGAGCTGGGCTTCGCGGAGGGCGGTGCGCTGTCCGTCCCGCCGCACGCGGTGCTCGCGCCGTGGAGCGTGCTGACCGCGGAGGGCGCGGTGTGCGCGGGGCTGGCGGGCGGCGAGGTCCGGTGGACGGAGCCCGGCGGGGCGTGAGCCGCCGCCGGGGCCTCGTCGACCGGGGCCTCGTCAAGCGGGGATCCGCCGGACAGGCCCTGAGGGACCGGGGCCTGATCAGACCTCCAGGTCGGCCTCGATCCTGGTGAGCTGGTGGCGGGCCATCGCCAGGTTGGCCCGGCCCTTGTCCAGCGCGAGGTAGAGGAACAGGCCCTTGCCGGTGCGGCCGGCCAGCGGGCGGATCAGGTGGTACTGGCTGCTCAGCGTGATCAGGATGTCCTCGATGCCGTCCTGTAGGCCGAGCATGTCCATGGTGCGCATCTTGGCGCGGACCACGTCGGTGTTCCCGGCCGCGGCGACGTTGAGGTCCAGGCCGCCGGGGCCGTCGAGGGTGGCGAGCGCCATGCCGCTGTTGTAGTCCACCAGGGCCGCGCCGATGGCGCCCTCGATGGTGGTCATGGCCTGCTTGAGCGCGCCGGGTGCGTCGGTCATGTCTGGTCAACTCCCTTTGGTTGGTGAGGTGGTGGGATGGCGAGGTGATGGTGCAGAGGGATCCGGTCAGAGCGCGTCGCGCGGGTCCTTGGGCACCAGGGCGTCGTTCAGCAGCTCGGCGATGCGCCGGGCGCAGCGGCGGGCCTCCAGGTGGAGCCGACCGACGTTGACGTCCGGGAGTGCCAGCAGGGTGAGCACGCAACTTCCGCCGGCCGCGTAGGTGGCGACGTAGCCGTGCTCGCCGCGCACCACCGACTCGCGGAACTCGCCCTGGCCGGTGCTGTCGGCGAGCCGTTGGGCGAGCGAGAGCGAGGCCGCCGTCATCGCGGCCAGGCCGGAGGGTTCGGTTCCGTGGGTGTCGTGCGCGACCAACAGGCCGTCCACGCTGGCCACCAGGCCGCCCGCGAGGTGCGGGACACGGCGTTTGACGGCGCGGAGTTCGGCGAGCAACTCGGTCTCCAAGGCGATCAGTTGTCTCCTTCCGACACGCTGCTTGAGCGCCCGCCTCATGGCCGGTACGACGGGGTCGCGGGCGGAGAGTGGCTCAAAGTCGGGCCTCCAGAAGGTCTCGGACCCGGGTCAGCAGCGCGATGTCCGGGTCGGGGACGGCCAGCGGGTGGGCCGCTGCCGTGGTGGGCGGTCGGTCGGGGCGCGTGGGGGCGGCGGGGCTGGGGGGCGGGGTGGTGCGGAGCGTGGCGCCGGGGATCCTGCGGTGCAGGCCGCCGACCGGCCGCGGGGGTGCGGTGGCCGGGGGCGGTGCGGCCGGCGGAACGGGGTCGGTCGGCGCAGCGTGCCGCGGGGCGTCGTGTCGCGGGACCTCGTGCCGGGGGATGTCGTGTCGCGGAGCGTCGTGCCGCGGGACCTCGTGCCGGGGGATGTCGTGCCGCGGGGCGTCGAGCAGGCCCGCGGCGGCCAGGCGGCGGACGTCCGCCGTCACGCCGAAACCGGAGCGGCCGAGCAGTCGGGCCAGGTCGGCCGGGGTTCTTCGGCCGTCGGCGTGGTCGAGCAGTTCGCGTCGACGGCGGCCGGGCGGGCGGTGCGCGGGGCACCGGCCGCGCTCGACCGGACGGACCGGGGCGGTGTCGAGCTGCGGCCAGGGCCAGATCCGGTCGAGGAGTTGGTGCCGGCGCTCGACCTCGCGGCCCAGCCGGACCGGGTCGACCAGCGCCACCGTGCCGAGCCAGTGCCGGGCCTCGGGCTCGAACCGCCAGGTGCCGCCGGCCCGGTCGGCGAGGACGAAGTAGGCGGCGTCGAACAGCGTTCCCAGGTGGCCGAGTTCGAGCTCGCCGCGGCTGAGCAGCTGTCGCTCCACCAGGACTTCGCCGACCCGGCCGCGCGGGCCGTGGTCGTGCAGCAGCTCGGCCCAGCCCGCACGGGTGATCCGGCCGCAGCCGGTCAGCAGGTCGGCCAGGCCGGGGGCGCGCGGGGACTCGGCGGCAGCCACCTGGCCGTCGACCAGGTGCAGGCTGCCGAGCGGGCCGTACAGGGCGCCGGTGGCACGGCGGGCGGCGAGCAGGGAGACGGCCTCGCCCGGGGTCCGCGGCGGGACCGCCCCGGCCTGGCCGACGGGTTCGGTCAGGGACGGCGCGGCGGTCATGCGGGCCACCGCCGGCGGGCCCGGCCGAACGGGCACGGGGAGTGGAGCGGGGAGGAGGGCGGGGATCGGAACGGGAAGTGGAGCGGGGAATGGAGTGGGAAGTGGAGTGGGAAGTGGAGCGCGGCCGGGCGCGAGGTGTCCGGGTGACCGGCTGGCCGGAATGCGACGGTCGGTGCGAACCCGGCGTTCACCCCAGCACCAGTTCCTCGGCGAGGGCCTGGAGCCGGAAGCGGGCGGCCGCGAGGTTGCCCGTCGAGCGGTCCAGCCAGAGGTGCAGGACGAGTCGGCTGTCGAAGACGGTGTCGATGAAGCGGATCAGGTGGTAGTTGCGGCCCGCGGTGACGATGATGTCCTCCAGCGGTGCGCGGGGGTCCTCCGTCGCCGTGAAGGTCTGGCTCTCAACTGCCGCTCGCACCAGATCGGTTGCCTCGGCGGCCGCGGTCTCGTGCTCACCGGACGGGCCTTCGCCGAGACTGCCGAGGGCGAGGCCGCTGCCCCAGTCGACCAGGCTCGCCGAGCGGGCTCCGGCGATCGCCATCGCTCCGGAGAGACAGTCGTCGATACCCGGCACACCGGCTCCTTCGAGGGGGGTCTGGGTGGCCGGACACAGTGCGACTCCGGCCGGGTCGCCACCAGCAGTGGCAGCTTCGACACGGAAGGCTACTGCCGGTTTCCGTAGGACGAACATTCCAATGGCATATTCACATCAGCTACCGCTAGTTCCGGCCAAGGTGTGACGAAGCATCAGGACTGCCTCACGGGCAAACCCGCTGGCCGCGCGGCCACCCCGGACCGCCGTCCGACGGCCACCTGGTGTGGCACCTTGGCCGATACGGGGCTGCAGCCGAGGGTTTCGAGGACGAAAATGCGATAAGAGGACACGCCTGTCGGCGAGGTCGCCGATCCCCGCGCCGTGCACCGGAGATACCGGAGATACCGGAGATGACGAAGGGGCCCGTTCCACGGAATGGAACGGGCCCCTTCGGATGGAGCGCCAGGCCCGGATCGCACGGACTCTCCCTACTGAAAGTAGGGCGTACTCTGGTAGTACCACTGACGCATGTTCAGGGGTCTTCGTTTCGGAAGATCATTTCCCCTCGACGAGATGAACAGTAGCAGCTCATCGCGCCTGGTCAGAAATCGAACCCCGGACTCCGCCCAGGGCCCCACCAAGGGCGCGGCTCACACCTGGCCGACGGCCTCGGCGAGCAGTCGGTAGGAGTCCAGCAGCGCGGTGCGGTCGTAGGTGCTGGTGGCCACCAGGAACTCGTCCGCACCACTGCGCGCCACCAGGGCGGCCAACTCGGCGGCGACCTGCTCCGGGGTGCCCGCGATGTGGCCCTTGAGCGACTGCTCGAACGCGGCCCGCTCCCGCGCGCTCATCGCACGCGCGAGGATCTCGTCGACCGGCGCCAGCGGCGGGAACTCCCCGTGGGTACGGGAGTAGGCGCCCGCCCAGGCCTCCGGGACGAGCAGGTCCCGCGCCCGCTCCTCGGTCTCCGCCACCGCGACCGTGCCCGAGACCACCACGTACGGCTCGGCGGCCTGGGCGGAGGGGCGGAAGCGGCTGCGGTAGGCCTCGATCGCGGCGAGCATCCGCTCCTCGCCACGGGCGGCGGCGATGACCAGCGGCAGCCCGGCGTCGGCGGCCAGGTCGGCGCCCGCGCCGGTGGCCAGGACGAAAGCCGGTACGTGCAGACCCTCGGCCGGGCGGGCGTGGACGTCACGGTGCACCTGCTGCGAGCCGTCGAAGTAGCCGAGCAGCTCGGTCAGCTGGCCACCGAAGTCGTCCGCGGCGTCCTTCTCCCGCCCGAGCGCCCGCCGGACGCCGTCGGTGAAGCCCACCGAGCGGCCGAGCCCCATGTCGATCCGCCCCGGGAACAGCGCCGCCAGCACACCGAACTGCTCGGCCACCACCATCGGTTGGTGGTTGGGGAGCATCACCCCGCCGGTGCCGACCCGGATCCGGGTGGTGGCCGCCGCGACCGCCGCGGCGAGCACCGTCGGCGCCGACCCGGCCACCCCGGGCACGCCGTGGTGCTCGGAGACCCAGAACCGGTGGTAGCCCAGCCGCTCGGCCTCACGGGCGAAGGCCACCGTGTTCCGCAGCGCCTGCGCCGGCTCCTCACCCTCTCTCGTCCGGGAGCGGTCGAGGACGGAGAGCCTGGTCGCGGGCGTAGCGCTGGTCACGTCGGTGCACAACACCCGGCCGCCGGGTGGGCATTCCCCGGGGCCGGTGCGGCCCGCCGCCCGCTCATCGCCCGCCGGGCTCGGGCCCGATGCCGGAACTGGACCCGGACCCGGAAGGGGAACCGGCCGAGGAGTCACGCCCGGCCACCGCCGCGGCCCGGGCGCCCGCCGCGGGTATTCGGCCCGGGCGCCCGCCCACGGCCGTGCGGCGGCGGCCCCAGGGCTTGTACACCGACAGGATGACGTTGAACAGGTAGAGCGCGAGCGCGACCGCCGGGACGATCACCGTGCTGTAGCGGACGAACCCCAGCTCCGCCACCGGGATCGGGCCGGTCGGGTGCGCGTCCGCCAGGCGGACCGCGTCGTGCAGCCGCGCGGTGAGGGCGAAGACCGAGGCGGCCATCGCCCCGAGCGTCAGCCAGAACTTGGTACTCACCCAGTAGTAGCGGAACAGGCCCCAGGACGTGCCGAGCCCCAGCGCCACCCCGCTCAGGAAGGTGAGCAGGCTCAACGGCAGGATCAGCGCGTCACCGAGCATGCCCATCGCCCGGTAGGCGGTTCTCAGCCGGTCGGCGTCGTCGGTGGTCAGCGCCGTCACCGCCAGGGTGAGCAGGCAGAGCATCAGCGCCAGCCAGCTCACCGAGACGACGACGTGCAGGACCACCAGGCGCTTGCGCGCCCCCGGCGACAGCCGGCGGCCTCCGGACCGCCGCGCCGCGCCGCGGGCGGGGGCAGGGTCGGGGGCGGGCCCGGACGACGCGACGGCTCCGGTGGACGAGCGCACGGGTACCTCCTTCGAGTCGGGGTCACGACGACGCGCCCAGACTCCCCCGTCCACCCCTCCTCGGGCATCTGACGAGGGAAGTAACCTCGACTACTCCCAGGCGAGTACGCGCCGGACACCCTCCCCGCCGAGGAACTCCCCCAGGAGTACGACCGGCGAGGACGCAGGGAAGCCGGCGGCGGGGGAGCCGACCGCCGCTCCCCCGCCGCCGGCCGGCTCAGTCCGTCACCGCGAACCCCTGCGCCGCGCCCAGCCGCTGGAGCGAGTCCCGCCCGGGGGTCCCGTCCGCGGCCGCCCCGGTGTACCCGCACCGGCGCTGCCAGCCCGCGTACGCCGTGACCGTGAGCGAGCCGTAGGAGCCGTCCACCCAGCGCTGTTCGAGCAACCCCTCGTCCGCCAGCGCCTGTTCGACGATCGCCACCTCGGCCCCGTAGGTCCGGTGCCCCTGCTCGGCCCCCGGATCGGTGTGCGCGGCGGCGACCACGTGGGCGACCGAGACCGTGCGCGGTCCGGGCAGGTAGCCGAGCAGCCGGCGCAGCGAGCCCTCGCCGGGGACCCCGTCCGCGGCCTGGCCGGTGTAGCCCAGGCTCGCCTGGTAGTCGGCGTAGTTCTCGGTGTCCGCGTCCGTCCAGTCCGGTCCGGGGCCGGACCGGTAGTGGCTGCCGAAGCCGCCCGCGACCAGCGCCCGGCCGACCGTGGTGACCTGGTAGCCGTGGGCGCCGTAGCCGTACGCCAGGCCGTTGACGGTGGTCTGGTAGCGGGCCGGGGTGCCGGCCGGCGGCGCCGGGTGCTGGTGCGGGGGCGGGTCGGAGGGGGAGCCCGGTCCGCCGGGGAAGGCGGGCCAGGAGCCCGGGTCGACGTGGTCGTTGTACGGCACGTGGGCGTGGGCGTACCAGCCGGCCCGGCTCTCCCACACCTGCTCGTCGCGGTGCTCGGAGAAGTCGGTCGGCCGCCCCATCGGCCACGCGTCGGGCACCCCCCAGGAGGAGATCCAGGCGTGGATCAGCTCCCAGCCCGCGCACGGGGTGTCGACCAGCCGCGGGTAGACCGTGCCCTGGTGGCGGCAGTACGGGAAGAACACCGCCTCGATCTGGATCACCACCCGCCCGGCCCGGTTGGTGCGGGTCGGGCTCTGGTCGGGGCTGAGCAGGCTCTTGGAGCGGGAGTCGGCGGGGAACAGCTGCGTCGTGCGTCCGGTGAACGGGTCCCAGACCAGGTGCGGGGCGTCGCCGGCGCCGGGGCCGGTGAAGTACCCGACCAGGTCCTCGTAGGAGCACCAGTCCTGCGGTGCGGCGGCGGTGGCGTTGCGGTCCCAGGTGATGTGGGCGATGGCCTTCGGCGGGTACTGGTGGTCGGTCGGCGCGTGGTCGCCGAGGTCGTGGATCTCGGCACCGGGCAGCCACGGTTCGGGCATGCTGGCTCCTCCGAACGGCGTAATGACGTCATTGCCGGTATCGGCAGGTACGCGTCGGGGATTGACCCCGGCGGCGCGATCGGTGGCGCAGTGAGGGGCGTTGAACCTCCCGGGCCCGTACGGCCGTTCGGATCAACAAGAGGAATTCGTCCGCAGGTACGGACCGGGGCTCGCGACGCGTGCCGCCGGATCCGTACTCAGTCCTGCCCGGAAAAGGGGCCGGGGAAAGCCCGGGAGGCCCCGGAAGCCGCCTGGCGGGGGCGCATTCCACCCCGCCGCAGCCGCCCTGTCAATCGTTGACTTCGCAAGTGGTCTAGTCCAGCGTGGTGCGCCCGACGCACTCATGTCGCCGTCGCCGCACCGATTCTGACGATCAGACGGAGATCCACCGCCATGCAAAGAGTCTGCCTCGCCCTGCCCACCATGCGCCCCTGCCCCGAGACCATCGCGGAACTCGCCGAGGAGGCGGCCTACGCCGTCGCGACCTTCGGGGTCGAGGTGCACCTCCTGATCCTCGACACCACCGGAGCGGCCGCGTTCGCGCAGAACGCGGCTGCGGTGGCGGCGCTGACCCCGACCCCGGGCGTGGTCGTCCACCACCTGGGCGAGGCGCGGCAGCGGGAGTTCCTGCGCCGGGTGACCGAGCGCTCCGGGGCCGCCGACCCCGCACTGCTGCTCGACCTGATGCTCCCGGAGGCCGTCGCCTACGGTTCCTGCGTCAACCGGCTGTTCCTCGGCGCCGCCGCCCTGGGCTGCAGCTCCACGCACCTGCGCAACGACGACGCCGACTTCCAGGTCGTCGACGGCCGGAAGGTCTTCCCGATCCACCACGAGCTGCTCTCGATCGGCCGACCGGCCGGCGAGGCGGTGGCCGGGGTGTCCCGCTCCCGGCTCGACCCGGCCGACGCGGACAAGCCGGTGATGCTGGTCAGCGGGTCCTTCATCGGCGAACTCAACGTGGACATCAGTGAGATCCACGAGCTGGACCCGGCCGTCTACCGCGACATCGTGCGCCTGTGGACCCCGCCGGTGTGGCCGGAGGAGGACCGGGACGCCATGGTGGACGTCTCCTTCAAGGGCTCCGACTCCGGGCCGTTCAGCACCGACGACTCCGTCCTCGGCGTGCCCGACATCTGGGACGTCTACATGTGCAACATCGCCCTGGACCACCGCTCCTACGAGGCGCTGCCGCTGCCGCCCGCGACCGAGACCATCGGCAGCGACTACGCCCTGCTGCACGCCCTGGTCCACTCCCGGCTGCCCGGCGTCGTCCACAACCGCCACATCGTCAACTACTACACGCCCGAGCGCCGCACCGGCACCGGCTTCATCGCCTACCAGCTGCGGTTCGTCAAGTTCCTGCTCTCGATGCTGTACCTGTACCCGGTCTACGGCGGGATGATCGACATCGGTCCCGAACTGCTGGACGAGCGGCACGAGTTGCGGGTCGAGCCGATCATCGGCCTGGCGCGGGGCGCCGTCGACTGGGACCGGGCCGGGAACGAGCACTGCCTCGACGTGCTGGACCGCTCGTACCGCAAGCTGGGCGGCAAGTACACCGAACTCGCGGACGTGGTGGCCGGGCAGCGCCGGCGACTGCTGGACGAGGCGCAGCGGGACGCCGGGCTCTGGGTGGTGCTGACCGAGGCCTGGGCGGCGCTGGTGGCCGCCGCGCGGGCGGAGGGACTGCACGGCGACCCGGCGGCGAGCACGGCGGCAGCGGGAAGTGCGGCTGCGGACGGCGCGACGGAGGTGCCGAGCCGGTGAGCGAGGACCTCCGGATCCGTCTGCTGGCCGACGGCGACTGGGACGCCGTGGTGGCACTGGAACACGACGCCTACGCGGCCGACGGCCTGTCGGAGGGTCGGGAGGCGCTGCAGTCCCGGGCCCGCAACTCGCCGGGCACCTGCTTCGTGCTGGAGCAGCACGGCGTCGTGCGCGGCTACCTGCTGAGCCTGCCGTACCCGCCGCTGCGCTGCCCGGACCTCTCCCGGGCGGAGGACACCGCGTACACCTCGGACAACCTGCACGTGCACGACCTGGTGATCGCCGAGGAACTGCGCGGCCGGGAGGTCGCCCTGGGGTTCATGCGGCACTTCCGGGCGCACGCCGAGGAGTTGGGCTACGAGCGGATCTCGATGGTCGCGGTGCGCGGGGCGGACATCCTGCTGCGGCTGCTCGGCTACCGGGCGCACCGCGAGGTGGCGGTGCCGGACTGCTACGGGCGGCGCGCCGTCTACATGTCGACACCCGTGCACTGACCGGAGGCGGCGTCCCGGACGGAGGATCACCCGGTCGGAGCAGTCCGGACGGCAGGGAGCCCTCCACGGGCCCACTGTCCCCACGGCCGGGCCCGCCGCGATATTCGACGGCGGGCCCGGCCGGACCGCGGGCAGAATGCGCGGATGCCATCGCTGCTGTACGCCGTCGCCCGCAACCCCGCCCTGCCGCCCGAACTGCTCCGGCGGCTGCTCGACCGGGCCGAGACCGACGGGGAGCTGGCGTGGGCACTCGCGGACCGGCCGGACCTCGGCCCGGAGCAGGTCCGGCAGCTCGCCGAACGGCACGAGGGCGCCGCCCTGCTGCTCGCCGAAGCCGGGCTGCTGGGCGCCGAGGACGTGGATCCGCTCACCCGGCCGACCGCAGCGGTCCGGCTGCTGGACGAGGGGCGCGGGAAGCCCGACTGGGCGCTGCTGCTGGCCCGCTGTCCGGACCCGGCCGTCCGGGAGCGGCTCGCCGCCTGCCCGGACCTGCCGCCGGACGCCGCCGGGCTGCTCGCCCTCGACGGGTCCGTCGACGTGGTGGCCGAACTCGCCGTCAACACCACCCACGCGGACCTGCTGACCCGCCTGGCGGCGCACCCGGTGGCGAGGGTCCGATGCTGGGCGGCGGCGAACGAGGCGATGCCCGCCGAGCTGCTGACCGCCCTGCTGGACGATCCGGAGGTACCGGTCCGCGAGCAGGCGGCGGGCAACCCGGCGACCCCGGGGGCGGCCGCCGCCCGGCTCGCGGCCGATCACGTGATGGTCCGGCAGACCCTCGCCACCCACCCCGGGCTGCCCGCCGAGGCGTACCACCGCCTCGGCGGGGACGAGATCCCCCTGGTCCGCGCCAACCTCGCCGGGAACCCGGGGATCGACGACCGGCTGATCCGCCGGCTGGCCGAGGACGACGGCCACGACGTCCGGCGTTCGCTCGCCCACCACCCACGCGTCCCGCTCGACGTGCTCGCCCGGATCGCCGCCGCCACCAGAACCGGCCCGGCCCTGCTCCCCCGGATCGCCACCGCCGACCCCGTCGAACTCACCGAGCTCGCGGGGTCGTCGGAGCCCCGGGTCCGCGCGCTCGTCGCCGCGCGCCGCGACCTGCCGGCCGCCCTCCGCGACCGGCTGGCCGCCGACCCGGACGCCAGGGTGGTCAAGGCGGTGGCTCCGCACCCCGGTCTCGCCGGGCGCCGACTCGCCCTGCTGGTCGACCGCTTCGGCCCCGGAGTGGCCACCGCCGTGGCCCGCAACCCCGGCGCCCCGACCGACCTGCTGGACCGTCTCGCCGCCCTCCCACTGGCCGGCCGGGCCCGGCACGCCGTCGCCGCCCACCCGAACGCCTCCCCCGCCCTCCTCGCCGACTGCCTGGCCGCCCAGGACCGGCGCACCGCCGAGGCGGCCGCCGCCAACCCGGCCCTGCCGGTGGCGGTGATGGCGGAACTGATGGCTGGGCACCTGTCCGGCCCGTGACGGCCGGCGCCGGGGCGGTGCGGGTGACCGCCGCGTCCGGATGCGGTTGCAGTTCAGTCTCCGTTCAGTCCGGCAGGGGTGTGTCGGGGCCGCCAGTCCGGGAGGCTGATGGCAACGGCTCATGCGGTGGGGGGAGTTGTCATGGGGGACGGCCGGGAGCTGGTGCCGGGTGTGGTGGAGGCGCTGCTGCGGCTGGCCCGGGGTGAGACGGGCGGGGCGCGACAGGCGGTGGCCGAGGTGGTGCGGGCCCGGCTGCGGCTGATGCCGGAGGGGGCGCGGGCCGTGGCGGTGGCCGAGGCCGCGCCGGGCGATCCCCGGGTGCGGGGCGCGCTGACCGCGGCCGTCGTCCAACTGCTCGCCACCGACCCGGGATTCGCCCAGTACCTGGGCACCACCGCGCTCGCCGGGTCGGGCGATCCGAGTACCGTCCAGCTGCGGACCGGACCGGCGGGCAGGCCTGTCACGGTCCAGTTGCGGACCGGCCCGGCGGGCGACCCCGCCACGGGCCCGGACGGCGACCCGGCCACCGTGCAGCTCCGGACGGGCCCGGAGGCCGATCCGGCCACCGTGCAGCTCCGCACGGGCCCGGAGTCCCCGTCCGGCCCGAGCACCGTGCAGCTGCGGGTCGGCCCGGCCGCCGCCGGGGCCCGGGCCCTGGCCGCCGGGCGCGGCAACGCCGCCCTCATCGTCGCCCTGGCCCTGGTGGTGATCGCCGCGCTGGTCGCGCTCGGCATCAACCTCGGTTCCCGTCCGCTGCTGCACCCCACCGGGCCCGACTTCGCCCACGCCGCGCGCGCCGTCCGCGACCCCGCGCAGTTGCAGGGCGTGCTGCCGGACGGGGCGTCGCTGCCGGGTGGCTGGCAGGTGGCGGCCGCGCCGCGGTCCGGGACCGGCAGCGGGGCCGAGGTGCCCTGCCTGCTGCCGGACGCCTGCGACCAGCAACTCGCCTACGCCACCGCGACGTTCCGTGCCGTACCGGTCCAGGCCGCGCGGTTCACCGTGGTCACCTTCGCCTCCGCCGACGCCGCCGACCGGGCCTTGGACGGGAGCCTGGCCCAGGTCGACGGCGCGGGCGACGCGACCACGGTGACCGTCCCATCGATCGGCGACCGGAGCGCCGCCCGCACCAAGGGGGCGAGCATGGCGGAGGTGCTGGTCCGGGTCGGCCCGACGCTGCTGTCCGTACGGGACGACGGACCGGGCGCGGCGGCCGCGGCGCCCGTCCTGCCCCCGCTCGCCCGGCTGCTCGCCGAACGCGCCCAGCAGGCCCTGGACGGCCGCAGCCCGGACGCGGTCTTCCGCTCCGGCGACTGAGCCCTCCCGCACGGCCCGCAGGCCCCGCCCGCCCCGCACCCCGACGCACCCCCCCGTACGCCCCGAACGCCCCGCAGGCCGCACCGGCCCGCGGGGCGTTCGCGTTGCCCCGGCACCCGACGCCCGGCATCCCTTCCACACCTCCATCCCCCGTAGTCCAAATGCATGTATCGCTCTCTTGACTGGCGTCACAAGGGCGCCATACTGGCTTCACTCCCGCCCGCACGACGAGGTGCCAGCCCATGGAGCTCTCCCCCTCAGCGCACGTGGACACGTTCTGTCGAGACCATCTCCCGCCCTTCGAGCAGTGGCCCGAACTCCTTTTCGAACTCCCGGAGTTGGCCTACCCCGACCGCCTGAACTGCGCGGCGGCCCTGCTTGACGACACCATCGCCCGACTCGGGCCCGACCGCCGCTGCCTGCTCACCCCCACCGACCGGTGGAGCTACGGCGAACTGCGCGACCACGCCGACCGGATCGCCCGGCTGCTCACCGAGGAACTGGGCCTGGCCACCGGCAACCGGGTCCTGCTACGCGGCCCCAACACGCCCTGGCTGGCCGCCTGTTGGCTCGGCGTGCTGAAGGCCGGCGGCGTGGTGGTCACCACCATGCCGCTGCTGCGCGCGGCCGAACTGACCGAACTGACCAGGATCGCCCGACCCGCCCTCGCCCTGTGCGACCACCGCTTCCTCGCCGAGCTCGACCGGGCGGACACCCCCGGCCTGCGGATCCTGCCCTTCGGCGGCCCCGGCCGCGAGGACCTCACCGCCCGCTGCGCCGCCCACCGCCCCGGCTTCACCGCCGTGCCGACCGCCGCCGACGACGTCGCGCTGATCGCCTTCACCTCCGGCACCACCGGCCGCCCCAAGGCCACCCTGCACTTCCACCGCGACGTGCTGGCCAACGCCGACACCTTCTCCCGGCATCTGCTCCGCCCAACCTCCGACGACCTGTTCACCGGCACCCCACCGCTCGGCTTCACCTTCGGCCTCGGCGGCCTGCTGGTCTTCCCGCTGCGCGTCGGCGCCGCCAGCCTGCTGCTCGAACAGGCCACCCCCGAGCAGCTCACCGAGCAGGTCGCCCGCCACGGCGTGAGCGTGCTGTTCACCGCGCCGACCGCCTACCGGGCGATCCTGGCCGCCGGGCTGGCCGACCGGCTGGCGGGCGTACGGCGCTGCGTGTCGGCGGGCGAGCCGCTGCCCGCCGACGTCTGGGCGGCCTTCCACGCCGCCACCGGCCGACGGCTGATCGACGGCATCGGCGCCACCGAGCTGCTGCACGTGTTCATCTCCGCCGCCGACGACGACATCCGGCCCGGCGCGACCGGCCGTCCCGTCCCCGGCTACCGGGCCGCGATCCTCGACGAGCACGGCGACCCGGTCCCGGACGGCCGACCCGGACTGCTCGCGGTCAAGGGCCCGACCGGCTGCCGCTACCTGGACGACGAGCGTCAGCGCGACTACGTCCGCAACGGCTGGAACCTCACCGGCGACACCTACCTGCGCGACCGGGACGGGTACTTCTGGTACCAGGCCCGCAACGACGACATGATCGTCTCCGCCGGCTACAACATCGCCGGCCCCGAGGTGGAGCAGGCGCTCGCCGCCCATCCGGCGGTCGCCGACTGCGCCGTGGTGGCCGCACCGGACGAGCGGCGCGGCACGGTGGTCAAGGCGTACGTGGTGCTGCGCGAGGGCGTGTCGGCGGGCGCCGAGACCGTCAAGGAGCTCCAGGAGCACGTCAAGCGCGCCATCGCGCCGTACAAGTACCCGCGCGCGGTCGAGTTCGTCCGCGAGCTGCCGCGCACCGCGACCGGCAAACTGCTGCGCGTCGAACTCCGCCGGAGGGCCGCCCTGGAACCGCGACCGAACCCCGCCAGCATCACCGTCGAGCGCCGGGTCGAGTGGTCGGACACCGACGCCGCCGGGCACTACCACTTCTCCGCCGTCCAGCGCTGGGCCGAGGCCGCGGAGGCGGCGCTGCTGCGCCGGCTCGGGCTGGCCGAGCTGTTCGGGCGGATCCCCCGGGTGCACTTCGAGGCGGACTACCGGGAACGGCTCTGGTTCGGGGACGTGGTCCGCACCGAGCTGCGGGTGGTCCGGGTCGGCGGTTCCTCGCTGCACTACGCCTTCGAGGTGCACGGCCCGCAGGGGCTGGCGGCCAGCGGCCGGATGTCGGTGGTGCACGCCGCACCGCGGGCCGGGGGCGCCGAGCCCTGGCCCGACCCGGTCCGCCGGGCGCTGACCGAGGCCGGGCCGCAACAGGCCGAGGTGCTGGCATGACGACCGGAGCGCGGCCCACGGCCGGCACCGCCCGGCGGATCGCGGTCATCGGCGGCGGCCCCGGCGGTCTCTACTTCGCCGCGCTGGCGCGGCAGTTGGACCCCGACCGCGAGATCACCGTGTTCGAACGCGACGACCGGGAGGACGAGTTCGGCTTCGGCGTGGTCTTCTCCGACGAGACCCTGGACGGCATCGCCCAGGCCGACCCCCGGGTCTTCGCCGCGATCAGCGCCGAGTTCGCCCGCTGGAGCGACATCGACATCCGCTACGCCGGCCAGGTCCGCACCAGCGGCGGGCACGGCTTCGCCGCGCTGGACCGCAACCGGCTGCGCGCCGTCCTGCAACAGCGCTGCGCCGAGCTGGCGGTGGACGTGCGCTACCGCACGCCCGCCCCGCCGGTCGCCCGACTCACCGCCGACTACGACCTGGTGGTGGCCGCCGACGGCATCCACTCGGCCACCCGGTCCGGCTGCCCCGAGGCCTTCCGCACCGAGCTGGACGAGCGGCACTGCCGCTACATCTGGCTCGCCACCGACCGGGTCTTCGAGGCCTTCACCTTCATCGTCGAGGAGTTCGACTTCGGCACCGTCCAGGTGCACGCCTACCCGTACAGCGCCACCCGCTCGACCTTCATCGTCGAGATCGCCGCCGACGCCTGGCGCCGCGCGGGCTTCGAGGCCCTGGCCGCCCGGGAGTTCGCCCGCGGCGAGAGCGACCTGGCGAGCGTACGGCGCTGCGCGGAGCTGCTCGCCGGCCACCTGGACGGCCACCGGCTGATCCCCAACGCCTCCCGCTGGATCCGCTTCACCACGGTGCGCAACGCCAGTTGGCGCCACCGCAACCTCGTCCTGCTCGGCGACGCCGCGCACTCCGCCCACTTCTCGATCGGCTCCGGCACCAAACTGGCCCTGGAGGACGCCCTCGCACTGGCCGCCTCGCTCGCCGAACAGCCCACCCTGGACAGGGCGTTGGCCGCCTACGAGGCCGAACGGCGGCCGGTGGTGGAGTCCACCCAGCGCGCCGCCCAGGCCAGCCTGGAGTGGTTCGAGACGGTCGGCCGCCGCACCGGGCAGGGCGTCGACCAGTTCGCCTTCGACCTGCTCACCCGCAGCCGCCGGGTCACCTACGACAATCTGCGCGCCCGCGACCCGGAGTTCACCGCCGCCGTGGACACCGCCGTCGGCGGCTCGCCCGGGGTGCCGCCGATGTTCCGGCCGCTGAAGCTGGGCGCGCTGGAGCTGCGCAACCGGATCGTCGTCCCCCCTCTGGCCACCTTCACCTCCCCGGACGCGCTGCCCAGCGCCTTCGACCGGGCCCAGTTGACCGCCCACGCGCTCGGCGGCGCCGGGCTGGTGATCGCCGGGATGACGGCGGTCGACCCGGCGGGCCGGGCCACCGACCGCTGCCCCGGGCTGTGGACCGACCGCCAGGAGGCCGCCTGGGCCGAACTCCGCTCAGCGGTGCGAGCGGTGAGCGACACCCCGATCGGCCTCCAGCTCACCCACGCCGGCCGCCGGGGCGCCACGGAGGCGCCCGGACCGGACGGCATCGGCCGCCCGCTCGCCGGGGGCTGGCCGCTGCTCGCCCCCTCGCCGCTGCCCTGGGACTCCGCCGCCGCGACCCCGCACGAGGCCGACCAGGTCCGACTGGCCGCCGTCACCGCCGACTTCGCGGCCGCGGCGGAGCGGGCCGCGCGGGCCGGATTCGACGTGCTGGAGCTCCAGTTCGGCCACGGCCACCTGCTCTCCTCGTTCCTCTCCCCGCTCACCAACCACCGCACCGACCGCTACGGCGGCCCGCTCGCGAACCGGCTGCGGCTGCCGGTCGAGGTGCTCACCGCGGTACGCGCCGCCTGGCCCGCCGGACGGCCGCTGCTGGTCCGGATCTCGGCCGCCGACTGGGCCCCCGGCGGCACCACCGAGGCGGAGGCGGTGGCGATCTGCCGGGCGCTCGGCGAGGCCGGGGCGGACGCGGTGGACGTGTCCACCGGCGAGGTGGTGGCGCACCAGCGGCCGCCGTACGGGCGCGGCTACCAGACGCCCTTCGCCGAACTGGTGCGCACCGCCACCGGACTGCCGACCGTCGCGGTCGGCGCGATCTCCGGCCACGACGACGCCAACTCCGTCCTGCTGGCCGGCCGCGCCGACCTGGTCGCGATCGGCCGGGCCCAGCTGCACGACCCGTTCTGGACCCTGCACGCCGCCGCCGAGCAGGAGTACACCGGCCCGGGCGCGCCCTGGCCCGAGCCCTGGCTGGCCGGGCGCCGCAGGCCGCCCGGACCGGGCGCCGACCGGGTCGCCCCGCGGCTGCACCTGCTGCGCGCGCCCGCCCCGCCGGTCCACCGCCGGTGGCGGCCGACCCCGACCGAGGAGTGAGAGAAGCATGGACCTGCCCCGCTTCACCGCCGCCGCCGTCCAGGCCGCCCCGGTCTACCTGGACCCGGGCGCCACCGTGGACAAGGCCGTCGCGCTGATCCAGGAGGCCGCCGGGCACGGAGCCGAACTGGTGGTCTTCCCCGAGGTCTTCGTGCCCGGCTACCCGTACTGGAACTGGACGATGACCCCGGTCCAGGGATCGCCCTGGTACGAGCGGCTGTACCGGGCCGCCGTGGACGTCCCCGGGCCGTACGTGGACACCCTGCGGGCCGCCGCCCGACAGGCCGGGGTGGTGCTGGTGATCGGCGTCAACGAGCGCGGCCGGCACAGCCTCGGGGTGCTCTACAACACCCTGCTGGTCATCGACTCCAACGGCGAACTGCTCGACGTGCACCGCAAGTTGGTGCCGACCTGGGCGGAGAAGCTGACCTGGACCCAGGGCGACGGCAGCTCGCTGCGGGTGCACCGGACGGCCGTCGGCCCGCTCGGCGCGCTGGCCTGCGGGGAGAACACCAACACCCTGGCCCGGTTCACTCTGCTGGCCCAGGGCGAACTCGTCCACGCCGCCAGCTACATCGCCCTGCCGGTGGCCCCCGAGGACTACGACATGGCGGAGGCGATCGCCCTGCGCGCCGCCGCCCACTGCTTCGAGGGCAAGCTGTTCACCGTGGTCTCCTGCTCCACCATCTCGCCCGCGATGGTGGACCTGATCGCCGGCGAGGACCAGCAGGTCCGCAAGCAACTCGCCCGCCCGCGCGCCGCGCTGTCCGGGATCTTCGGCCCGGACGGGCGGGCGGTCACCGAGCCGCTGGTCGACGAGGAGGGCATCGTCTACGCCGAGATCGACCTCGGCCGGTGCATCCAGCCCAAGCAGATGCACGACATCGTCGGCCACTACAACCGCTTCGACGTCTTCCGGCTGCATGTGGACAACCGCCCGCTGCGACCGCTGACCCTCCCCGACGACGCGACCTGACCCGACGACGCGACCTGACCCGACCTGATCTGACCTGATCTGACCTGAGCGAGGAGCCGCCATGACCGGCCAAGACCGCTACGACGACGACCGGATCGGCCGGGCGCGGGTCACCGACAGCCCGGAACTGCTCGCCTACTACGAGGAGTTGGCCAAACACGAGGCCGGCGCCCTGTGGACGGTGGCGAACGAGATCGAGCCCTGGTACCCGCAACCGAAGTCCGTCCCGGTGCTCTGGCGCTACACCGACCTGCGCCCCCTGGTCCGCAAGGCCCTGCCGCTGGTGAAGGCCGACGACGCGGGCCGCCGGGTGGTGATGCTGGTCAACCCCGGGCGCCGCGAACTCAGCGCCGCCGTCGGCCTGTTGTACACCGGCCTGCAGATCATGGGCCCCGGCGAGGCGATGACCGCGCACCGCCACCAGGCCGCCGCCCTGCGCTTCGTGCACGAGGGCGAAGGCGCCTGGACGATCGTGGACGGGCAGAAGCTCAGGGTCGGCCCGCGCGACTTCGCGATCACCCCCAACGGCAGCTGGCACGAGCACGGCAACGAATCCGCGTCCGACCCGGTGATCTGGCAGGACGGGCTGGACATCCCGCTGGTCAACACCCTCGACGCCAACTTCTACGAGGTCCACCCGGACCTCCACCAGCGGCCCGGCCCGGTGCCGAACTCCTCGCTGCTCAGCTACGGCGGCAACCTGCTCCCGTACGGCGTGGAGAAGTGGAGCCGCCCGTACTCCCCGCTGCTCGGCTGGCCCTGGGAGCCCAGCTACCACGCGCTGTGCCAACTCGCCCGCGCCACCGAGGGATCCCCGTACGACGGCGTGATCATGGAGTACACCAACCCGGTCACCGGCGGGTCGGTGATGCCCACCATGGGCGCCCACCTGCAGCTGCTCCGGCCCGGCCAGGCCACCCGCGCCCACCGGCACACCGGCTCGGTGGTCTACACCGCGGCCAAGGGGCGCGGGGTCTCGGTGATCGCCGGGCAGCGCTTCGAGTGGCAGCAGGGCGACGTCTTCGTCGTCCCGTCCTGGGCCTGGCACGAGCACGCGAACCTCGACCAGGGCGAGGACGCCTGCCTGTTCTCCTTCAACGACTTCCCGGTGACCCACGCGCTCGGGCTCCACCGCGAGGAGTCCTACCCGGACCACGACGGCCACCAGCCCACCACCCCGTAACAGGAGTTCACCGCCATGCAGTTGCTGACCTACCGCGCCGACGGCGAGTCCACCCCCCGCCTCGGCGCCCGGACCGGCCCCGACCGGGTCGCCGACCTGACCGCCCTCGCCACCGCCGCCGGGGTCGAACTACCGGGCACCCTGCTGGAGTTGATCCGGGCCGGAGCGCCCGCCCTGGCCACCGCCCGGGCCCTGCTCGACCAGGCGGGCCCGACCCGACCGCTCACCGAGGTCACCCTGTGCGCCCCGCTGCGCCCCGGCAAGATCGTCGGCGTCGGACTCAACTACGTGGAGCACGTGGCCGAGTCGCACCTCAGCCTGGACACCGAACGCGAACTCCCGGACCGCCCGGTGCTGTTCGGCAAGCCCGCCACCGCCGTCACCGGCCCGGGCCAGCCGATCCTGCACAACGCCGACCTCACCAAGCAGCTCGACTGGGAGTGCGAACTCGCCGTGGTGATCGGCGAAACCGCCTTCCGGGTGGACGAGGCGGACGCCCTGCGGCACGTGTTCGGCTACAGCATCGTCAACGACGTCAGCGCCCGCGACCAACGCCGGTCCGGGCAGTGGTTCTTCTCCAAGGGCCAGGACAGCTACGCGCCGTTCGGCCCGGTCGTGGTCACCGCCGACGAGATCCCCGACCCCCAGGCGCTCGACCTCTCGCTGCGGGTCAACGGCGAACTGAGGCAGGACTCCAACACCCGCCACATGCTGTTCGGCGTCGCCCGGCTGATCGCCGACATCTCCGCCGGGATGACCCTGGAAACCGGGGACGTCATCGCCACCGGCTCCCCCTCCGGGGTCGGCGCCGGAATGGTCCCGCCGCAGTTCCTCCAGCCCGGCGACCTGGTCGAGGCCACCATCGAGCGGATCGGCACCCTCGCCAACCCCGTGATCGACGCCCGCCGATAGGAGCCCGACGCAGATGACCAGCTACCGGATCGGCCAGATCGTCCCCAGCTCCAACGTCACCATGGAGACGGAGGTCCCCGCCCTGCTGCGGGCCCGCGAGGCGATCGCCCCCGAACGGTTCACCTTCCACTCCAGCCGGATGCGGATGACCAGGGTCACCCCCGAGCAACTGCGGGCCATGGACGCCGAGTCCGACCGCTGCGCCGCCGAGCTCTCGGACGCCCGGGTCGACGTGATCGGCTACGCCTGCCTGGTCGCGGTGATGGCCACCGGCCCCGGCTACCACCGCGAGGCCGAGCAGCGGCTGCACCGCCGCACCGTCGAGAACGGCGCGCCCGCGCCGGTGGTCACCAGCGCCGGCGCCCTGGTCGCCGGGCTGCACACGCTCGGGGCGAAGAAGATCGCGATGGTCACCCCGTACCCCCGCCCGCTGGCCCGGACGGTGGTCGACTACCTCGCCCGGGAGGGCGTCGAGGTGCTCGACCACGCCGCCCTGGAGATCGCCGACAACCTGGAGGTGGCCGCCCACGACCCGGCCCGGCTGCCCGCGATCGCCGAGCGCCTCGCCCACTCCGGCGCCGACGCCGTGGTGCTCTCCGCCTGCGTGCAGCTGCCCTCGCTGTCCGCCGTCGAGGAGGCCGAGCAACAGCTCGGCAAACCGGTGGTCTCGGCCGCGATCTGCACCACCCACCAGCTGCTGCGGGCACTCGGCCTGCCCGCCGTCGCCCCCGGCGCCGGGCACCTGCTCTCCGGGGCCTACCGCTGACGCCCTATGATCACCACCAGCCGTCGGGGAGGAGGGCCCAGCCATGCCGGAGAGCACGCCGAGCACGACCCGGCCCGGCTCCCTGATCAACACCGTCTACGGCGAGTACGTCCGCCGCCTCGGCGGCTGGATATCGATCGCCGACCTGATCGCGCTGATGGCCGAGCTGGACGTCGACGGCCCGGCCGTCCGCTCGGCGATCTCCCGGCTGAAGAAGGCCGGCACCCTGCTCCAGGAGCGCCGCGAGGGCACCGGCTACCGGCTGGCCCCGGCGATGGACCCGGTGTTCGACGAGGGCGACCGGCGGATCTTCCACAGCCTGGAGCCCGCCGCGCTCGCCGACGGCTGGGTGGTGGCGGTCTTCTCGGTGCCCGAGTCCGAACGCGCCCACCGCCACCAGCTGCGCTCCCGGCTGAGCTGGCTCGGCTTCGGCAACGCCGCCCCCGGCGTCTGGCTGGCCCCGGCCCGGCTGCTGCCGGACGCCCGCCGCCTGCTGGAGCGCCTGGACCTGAGCGCCTACGTCCACCTGTTCCTCTCCGCCGAGTACGCCGGCTTCGCCGAACTCCGTACGGCGGTGGCCGGTTGGTGGGACCTCCCGGCGATCGAGGCGCAGTACGCGGCCTTCACCGACGCCTGGGGCCCGCTCGCCGACGAGCTGCGCGGGCGGGACCAGGTCGACCCGGTCGAGGCCTTCCGGGACTACGTGCCGATGCTCACCCAGTGGCGGCGGCTGCCCTACCTCGACCCGGGACTGCCCGAGCCGCTGCTGCCCGCCGACTGGAACGCCCGCCCGGCCCGCGCCGTGTTCACCGAGGTGCACGGGCGGCTCGCCGACCCCAGCCTGCGGTACGTCGAGAAGGTGACCGGACTGACCCAGTCCACCGGACCGACCCCGTCCACCGGACCGACCCCGTCCACCGGACCGTCCCCGTCCCCGTCCGCCGGACCGTCCCAGCACCAGGAGCCGTCATGACCGCCCCCGCCGACCTGCTGATCCGCGCCGCCGCCGTGCACACCCTGGTGCCGGGCGAGCCGCCCCGACGGGCGATCGCCGTCACCGGCGGCCGGATCACCGCGCTCTCCGCCGCCCCGGACGGGCTGGACGCCCTGGTCGGCCCGGGCACCGAGGTGGTGGACGCCCCGACCGGGACGGTGCTGCCCGCCTTCGACGACACCCACACCCATCTGATCCTGGCCGGCCACAGCGTCCACGGCGTCCCCGTGTACCGGGCCCGCGACCTGGCCGGCTTCCTGGCCCTGATCCGCGAGCGCGCCGCCCGCACCCCGGCCGGGGAGTGGATCACCACCACGGTCAACTGGCAGGAGGTGCTGCTCGCCGAGCAGCGGATGCCGACCACCGAGGAGCTGGACGGCGTCACCACCGACCACCCGGTGCTGGTGCGCCGGGGCGCCTACAACATGGTGCTCAACTCGCCCGCACTGCGGCTGGCCGGGATCGACGAGGCCACCGAGTCGCCGGACGGCGGCGTGATCGAGCGCGACGAGCGGGGCCGGCTGACCGGTCGACTGATCAACCGGGCGACCGAGCCGGTCGAGCGGGTGCTGCCGCGCCCGACCCCGGCCGAGCGGATCGAGGGGCTGCGTGCGGCCTCCGCCGACTACGCCGCCACCGGGATCGGCACCGTGCGCGACTGCCTGGTCCCGGTCGAGGACCTCGACGTGCTGGACGCGGCCCGGGCCGAGGGCGCCCTCGCCGTCCGGGTCCGGGCGCTGGTCTCCGGTTTCGCGGCGCGCACCCCCGAGCAGGTGGACGCCCTGCTGGACCGGATGGACGACTGGCGCTCCGGCGGCCGGGACGACGCGCAACTGCGGCTGTGGGGCGTCAAGTTCGGCATCGACGGCGGCTTCGAGGCGGGCGCCCTGGAGCAGCCGTACCAGGGGCAGCCGTGCTACCACGGGCGGCTGCTCTGGGAGCCGGAGGAGCTGCTCGCGGCGGTGGAGCGGGTGGTCGACCGCGACTGGCGGGTGGGCGTGCACGCCTGGGGCGACCGCGGGCTGCGCGTCCTGCTGGACGTCTTCGAGCAGGTGCTCCGACGCCGCCCGGGCCTGGCCCCGGGGACCCTGGTGGTCGAGCACGGCGGACTGGCCCGGCCCGAGCAGCGGGCCCGGGCGATCACCCTCGGGATCCCGGTGACGGTGCAGCACCCGCTGCTGCACGACGGCGCGCTCACCCAGCAGCGCGCCTGGGGCGAGGAGCGCACCGCCGCGCTGTTCCCGCTGCGCGAGTGGCTGGACGAGGGGGCGCAGCTCTCGGCCGGCTCGGACTTCCCGGTCGGCCCGTACGGCGCGATGGTGTCGGTGTGGGGCATGACGACCCGCGGCACCACGGCCGGGGTGGTCGGCCCCGAGCACGCGATCGGGCGGGCCGAGGCGATCGCGCTGCACACCGTGAACGCCGCCCGGCTGACCGGGGAGAGCGGCGAGCGCGGCAGCCTGCGGCCGGGGGCGCTGGCCGACCTCACACTGTGGCCGGCCGACCCGCTGGACTGCCCGACGGCGGCGCTGCGCGAGCTGCTGCCGACCCGTACGATCGTCAACGGCCGTACGGTGCACGGCGGCTGACTAACCATCAGGCCGCGATGAGCTCCCGCAGGTCGACGCCATCGCGGTGCAGGGCGCGCAGGTCCTCGTGCAGGCCGGACGGCGGGACGACGAGCACGCCACCGCGCGCGTGGTCGAGGCAGTGGCGGGCGACCGAACCGCGCAGCAGCCGGCGCAGCCGACCCCGCAGCGAGCCGTGCCGACCGGCACTGATCACCAGCAGGTCGTTCGGCCGGTCGGCCAGCGCGGTCAGCACCGGCCCCGCCTCGCCGCGCATCACCAGCGGCTGGACGGGCAGGCCGACCGGCAGACCGCCGAAGGCCTGGCCGAGCGCGCTCTCCAGTCGGGCCTCGGCGGCGTCCCGCCAGGCGCGCAGCAGCGGCGGGCAGGGCCGGGCCCGGTAGCTGCGCTCGCCGCCGACCGGGGTCCAGGCCAGCACCGGGACCAGGACCGCCCCGCGGGCCCGGGCCTCCTCGGCCGCCCGGTGCAGGGCGGTGAGACTGTGCAGTGAGCCGCTCACTCCGACGATGACGCGCGCGCCGCCCGACATGATCCTTCGCTTTCTGAGGTCAATCCCGATTCAGTGTCTATAATTATGCTCCCATAGTGGCTCTATGGCCTGCAAATCAAAGGCATTCACTGAATGGTGCCTTGCATCGCCCTCCCGCCATCGCTCACCCGCCGTCATCGCCCACCCGCCCCCGGCCGGACCTCCTGGAGCAGCCCCCAGGTGAACTCGGCCTCCCACGGCCGCACCCGCCCGTCCGCGTCCGGCGCCGCGAAGTCCAGCCGGAAGCGGGTCGGCGCACTCCCCTCCCGTGGCACCGCCCCCGGGAAGGCCGCCCCCACGTCGCCCACCACACAGCCCCACGGCACCAGATCCGCCGCCGTCCGCAGCACCGGCACCGGGACGTCCGCCGCCCGCACCAGCCACTCGTTCAGCACCGGCGCACCGATCTCCGCCGGCCCCAGCAGCACCTCGAAGCGCAGCCCGGGCCAGAGCGGCAGCGCCCACTGCCGTGCGGTGCACGCGAGGTCGCCGATCCGGCGCGGCAGGCTCGCCTCCGCCGGCCCGAGCACGGCGGCGTACCGGCCCGCGCCGCGCGGGAACCCGGGCGCCCGGACCATCGCCTGCCAGCGCTTGTTCGCCTCCCGCATCGAGGCGCGGGTCGCCCCGAGCCGCCGCACCGCGTCCTCCACCAGCCCGGGGTGGTAGTCGGCCATCCGCCGCAGCAGGTAGAGCTGGAACTCGGTGACCCCGAACCCGTTGATCGCCATACCGGCAGGCTAGGACGTGTCTGGCAATTCCCGCCGGGCGCGCGAATTGCCAGACACGCCCTACCCCACACCCCACAATTCGAGCAGTTGTTCGATTTTCGGCGTACGCTGAACCCATGCACGGCACCGTCCACCTCCAGCCCTCGCTGTTCGAAGCAGCCGCCGACCCCCGGCTCGGCCCGCTCGACGGCCTCCAGCGCCTGCCGCTCGGCGACGGCGCGTGGCTGGACGTGCTGCCCGGCTGGCTGCGCGGGGCCGACCGGCTGTTCGAACAGCTGGCCACGACGGTGCCCTGGCGGGCCGAGCGGCGCGAGATGTACGAACGGACGGTCGACGTCCCCCGACTGCTCGCCTCCTACGCCGCCGACGACGAGCCGCCGCACCCCGTGCTCGGCGCGGCCCGGACGGCGCTCGGCCGGCACTACGCGCCGGAGCTGGGCGAGCCCTTCCGCACCCTCGGGCTCTGCTACTACCGGGACGGCCGCGACAGTGTGGCCTGGCACGGCGACCGGATCGGGCGCGGCGCCCGCGAGGACACCATGGTGGCGATCCTGTCCGTCGGCGAGCCGCGCGTCCTCGCGCTGCGGCCCCGGTTCGGCGGCGGGACGGTGGTGCGCCGGCAGCTCGGCCACGGGGACCTGGTGGTGATGGGCGGATCCTGCCAGCGCACCTGGGAACACGCGATCCCCAAGACCGCCCGCCCGGTCGGCCCGCGGATCAGCATCCAGTTCCGTCCGCACGGGGTGGCCTGAGCAGCCCGCCCGCCCGGCTGCCCGCCCCCGTCGCCCAGCGGCCGGCGGTCAGTCCTTGACCGCGCCCGCCAGCCCGGACACCAGCTTCCGCTGCACCGCGATGAAGAACACCAGCACCGGCACGGTCATCAGCGTGGAGGCCGCCATGATCCCGCCCCAGTCGTTCTCGTCCGGCTTGAAGAACACCAGCAGCGCCGAGGGCAGCGTCTGGTTCTGGGTGGCGCTGATGATGAAGGTCTTGGCGAAGACGAAGTCGTTCCACGCCGCGATGAAGGAGAACACACTGGTCGCGGCCAGGCCCGGGGCCACCAGCGGCAGCAGGATCCGCCACAGGATGCGGGTCCGGCTCGCCCCGTCGATCTGCGCGGCCTCCTCGATCGAGACCGGCACCGCCGCGACGAAGCCGCGCATCATCCAGATCCCGAACGGCAGCGAGAACGCCAACTGCACCAGCACCAGCGAGGCCAGGGTGTTCAGCCCGATGCCGGGGGCGAACCGTCCGGCGTCGCGGAACATGAAGAACAGCGGGATGGTCAGCGCCTCGACCGGGATCATCTGGGCGATCAGGAACATCACCATGATCGTGGTGCGGAAGCGGAACCTGAACCTGGTCACCGCCACGGCGGCCAGGAACACCACCACCGCCGAGAGCACCACCACCGACAGCGCGACCACCAGGCTGTTCACGAAGTACCGCCCGAAGCCGTCCACGCTGAGCACCTGACGGAAGCTCTCCAGCGTCGGGTGGGCCGTCCAGGGCTTCGGATCCAGCGCCTGCACCTCGCCCTTGGGCTTGAACGCCGAGAGCACCATCCAGAAGATCGGGAAGGCGGTGACCACCGCCACCACGATCGCGCCGGCGTTGGCGGCCGCCCTCCACCGCCTGCGGACGTTGCGGGGTCCGGGACCGCGCCGAACGGTCGTCGCCGTACTCACAGTTCGTTCCCCGTCCGTCGCAGGGTGCGGATGTACAGCACCGTCGGGATCACCAGGATCAGCAGCATGATCACGCCGATCGCCGCGCCCAGCCCGTACTGCGAGGAGGCGAACGCCTTCTGGTACGCGTACACGTTGAGCACCAGGTTCTGGCCGGCGATGCCGCCGCCCTCGGTCATCACGTAGATCTGGGTGAAGACCTTGAAGTCCCAGATCACCGACTGGATCACCACGATGGTCAGGATCGGCCGCAGCATCGGCGCGGTGATCCGGCGGAAGGTGGTCCAGGTGCCGGCACCGTCCAGGGCGGCGGCCTCCATAATCTCCTCCGGGATGGCGCGGATGCCCGCGTAGAGGGTGACCATCACGAAGGGGAAGGAGTGCCACACCACCACGGCGCCGACGATCAGGAACGCCGTCCACTTGTCGTAGAACCAGTTGAACTCGTGGAAGCCGCTCAGCCCGAGCCGCACCAGGGTGTGGTTGACCAGGCCGAGGTTGGTGTCGAACAGGAAGCTCCACACGGTCGAACCGGTCATCGCGGGCGCCGCCCAGGCGGCCATCGCCGCCGTGGTCAGCAGCAGCCGCGGCCAGCGGCCGACCTTGGTCAGCAGCACCGCGAGGGTGGCGCCGACCGCCAGGGTGGCGACCACGCAGAACCCGGCGAAGCCGACGGTCTGCACCAGCACCGTCCAGAACTGGCCGTCGTCGAGGATCCTCGTGTAGTTGCCGAAGCCGACGAAGGAGGTCGGGACGCCGCCGGAGGCCTGGGCCTGCCCGAAGTCCAGCACGGACAGCAGGCCGAGCTGGTAGATCGGGTAGGCGACCAGCGGAATCAGGATGACCGCGGCCGGCAGGAGCAGCAGCAGCGGGGGTCTGCGGCGCCGGCCGCCCGGGGGTGCGGCCGGCGCCCTGCCCCCACGGCGCCGCGGGGAAGGCGGCGCCGTGGGGGCGGTCGTGGTGGATGCGGACACGTGCGTGACCTGCTCTCTGTGACGAACCGGAAGAGGGAGCGTCAGTGCGCGACTGCCGGTGCGCGGCTGTCAGTGCGCGGCGAAGGCCGAGTTGATCTGCGCCGCCGCGTCGGCCGAGGCCTTGGCCACGTCCGCCTTGCCGGTGACCACCTGCTGCAGCATGGTCGGGATCACCGCCTGGGCGTCGATCTGCGCCCAGCCCTGGTCGAGCGGCACGAAGCGGGTGCCGGCCGCGATGGTGTCGGTGAACGGCTTCAGGAAGGCGTCCTTCGCCCCGACCTTGGCGCTGACGGACTTGAGCGTCGGCAGGTTGCCCATCGCGTCGTACATCTGCTCCTGGTACCCGGGGCTCGCCAGCAGCTCGGCGAACTCGACGGCCAGGGTGCGGTGCTTGGCCGCCTTCATCACCCCGAGGTTGTTGCCGCCCGCGAAAGCGGGGGCGATCGAGCCGGGCTTCTCCCCGGGCAGCGGCACCACGCCGTACTTGCCCTTGACCGCGCCCGCGTCCACCTTGCCGCGGTTGGAGTTGAGCAGGATCGCCGTCGCCGACTTGCCGGCCGCGAACAGGTCGACGGTCTTGCCGCCGGTCAGGTCGGCGCACTGCTGGGCGGGGCAGCCGTCCGGCCCGAACAGGTCGGTGTAGCGCTTGATCCCGGCCTGCGAGGCGGACGAGTCGATGGCGGCCTTGAACGCGGAGCCGTTCTTGGCGGCGATGTCGCCGCCCGCGTCCCAGACGAAGGGCAGCGCGGCGAAGGTGTACTTGCCGCCGACCGCGATGCCGAAGGTGTCGGGGTGCGCGGCGTGGATCTTCTGCCCGGCGGCGACCAGTTCGGCGTACGAGCTGGGCGGGGTGAGCCCGGCCTCGGTGAACAGGTCGGTGCGGTAGTACAGGGCGCGGACACCGACCCACCACGGCAGCCCGTAGGTCTTGCCGTCGACCACCGCGGTCCTGGCGATCGCCGGGTCGAGGTCGCCCTTGTCCTGCCACTTGTCCAGCTCGGCGCCGATCTCGGCGAGGCCGCCGGCGGCGACGTAGCCGGGCAGGTCGGTGTTGCCGAACTCGACCAGGTCGGGGGCGCTGTTGGGGTCGTTGAAGGCGCCCTTCATCTTGGCGGCGCGGGCCGAGGCGTCGGTGTCGATGTAGCTGACCTTGACGGTGACGCCCTGGTGGGAGGCCTGGAACTCGTTGACGGCCTTGGTGACCACGGCCTCCTTGGCCGCGTTGCCCGCCTCGTTGTACAGCCACACCTGCAGCGTGCCGGTCCGGTCGTCGGCGGCCTTGTCGCCGGCCGGTGCGGCGGTGCCCGGGGCGCAGGCGGTGGCGGCGAGGCAGCCGACGGCGAGCACGGCGGCCGCGGCGGCCCGACTGGTGAGTCGCATGGGTGGAGACCTCCCCTCCCGACAGCTGCCGCCGAGACGCGCGCCGCTGCGGACGGGCACGTCGAAGCAGGCCCTGACCGGGGCCGATGGTGGGTGAGTGGTGGGGGTGAACGGCAGGGCGCAGCGCCTCGGGTGGGCGACGCCGCCTGCTCGATGGCAGGGACGTTAGGCGTGGGCGATCGGCCCCAACAAGAGGCGGTTCACGAAGTTTTGCACTGCACAACGTTGTATCGCAGATGCGCCGTCCCGGGCCCGAAGGGGTACGTTCTGACAACCGCCGCCGTCGTGCGGGGGAACACCAGCGGAACCGGACCAGGGAACGGACCCATGACGGAGACGTCGCCCCAGCAACCCCCACCCACCACCTCGGCGCCCGCGCCGTCGACGCCCGCGCCCTCCTCGAAGCCCACCACCGAGCGCAACCAGTCCTCCTCGCTGCGCCGGGCGCTCGCCGTGCTCGGCCACGTCCGGGACCACGGCGACGGGCGCGGCGTCCCGCTCGCCCAACTCGCGGACGGGCTGGGCCTCAACAAGAGCACCGTGCTCCGGCTGGCCGGTCCGCTGCTCGACGAGCACCTGCTCGAACGGGACCGCGAGACCGGCTGGTTCCGCCTCGGCCACGGCGCGCTCCGGCTCGGCCAGGCCTACCTGACCACCCTCGACCTGCGCAGCGTCGCCGCCGAACACCTGCGTCGGCTCCAGCGCGAGGCCGGCGAGACCGTCCATCTGACCGTCTGGCAGACCCCGGGGATCGTCTACCTGGACAAGGTCGAGGACGAGACCAACGTCCGGATGGCCTCCCGGGTCGGCAGCCGGGCGCCCGCCTACTGCACCGCCACGGGCAAGGCGATCCTCGCCTGGCTGCCCGAGGAGACGGTCACCGAGGTGGTGGCGGCCGGCCTGCGCCCGGTCACCGCCTGGACCATCTCGGACGAGACCCGGCTGCGCGCCGACCTGGCCCGGATCCGGGCCCGCGGCTACTCCATCGACGACCGGGAGAACGAGCCCGAGGTGCGCTGCGTGGCCGCGCCGATCTTCGACCACACCGGCGAGGTCACCGCGGCGCTCTCCGTCTCCGGCCTCACCTCCCGGATGACCGCCGCCCGGGTCCGCGCGCTCGGCCCGGTGGTCGCCCAGGTCGGCCTGCGGATCTCCCGCGAACTGGGCTCCGACCGCCAGCCGTCCTGACACTGGTCGGCGTTCGGGCAACGCTCATCGGGCCAGTAATGCGGACGGGGCCCGGCGCCTGGAAAGGCACCGGACCCCATCCGATCATGGAGCGCCAGGCCCGGATCGCACGGACTCTTCCTACTGAAAGTAGGACGTGCTCTGGTAGCACCGCTGACGCCTGACGAGGAATCATCTCCCTCGCGACAGGAAGTACAGTACAAGCTCCGTGATCACGCACCAAATCGGAGGGGAACCCCGCATGACGAACGCCCGACCGGAGGCCGTTCCGTACGCGGACGGACGGCTGCTGGACGTCCACCGCCCGACCGCGGCCACCGCCACCGGGCCCGCCCCCGTGGTACTGCTCTGGCACGGCTCGGGCCCCGACGAGCGGGACGTGCTGCACACGCTCGCCCAGGAGGCCGCCGGGCTGGGCCTGTTGGTCCTGGTCCCGGACTGGCGCTCCGACCGGGAGGACGGCGGCCGCGCCGACCTGCTCGCCTCGCTCGCCTTCGCCCGCCGCAACGCCGCCGCGTACGGCGGGGATCCGGAGCGCTTCGTGCTGGCCGGCTGGTCGCTCGGCGGCCGGGAGGCCGTCGCGGTCGCCACCCACCCGGACACCCCGGCCGAGCTGCGCCCCACCGCCGCGGTCGGGATCGCCTCCGCCTACGGCCGCCCGGCCGCGACCACCGGCGACGTCCCGCTCGACCACCTCGCGACCGACCCCTCCCCGGTGCCGATCCTGCTGGTGCTGGGCACCACGGACGAGGTGGTGCCGGCGGAGCTCACCCACCAGCTGCGCACCGTCGTGCCGACCGCCGAACTGCTCGAACTCCCCACCGACCACGCCGGCGTGGTGATGACCGCCTACAGCCCCGCGGCCCAGCGCTGCCTGCCCGCCACCGACCCCGCCACCCTGGCGGCCGGCCGGCGCACCGCCGCCGTCCTCGCCCGGGCGGCCGGGATCCGGTAGTACGACTGTCATAGCCGACCGGCACCATGGCCGTCATGACCACCACGGCCGAGGACGCATTGATCGACCGGCTCCGGCAGCACGTCGGCCCGGCCCTGCCGCCGCCCGTCACCGCCGAGCAACTCGCGGCCGCCGAGGCCAAGTTGGGCTTTCCGCTGCCACCGCTGTTCGCCCGCCTCTACCGCGAGGTGGGCGACGGCGGGTACGGCCCGGACGGCTACCCGCTGTGGCCACTGAGCCAGGTCGTCGCGGGCGGGCCGGGACACCCGTACGGCGTGCTGGAGTTCCTGGACTGGGGCTGCGGGATGACCGGCGCCGTGGACTGCCTGACCCCGGACGCACCCGTCCTGCTGATCGCCCCCGACGAGGAGCACGAGCCGCTGCGGGCCGATTCCCCCTCGCTCGCCCGCTGGTTGGCCGACTGGCTGGACGGGCGCGCATGGTGGGAGGAGGAGGTGATGGCGGAGCAGGGCGGCGAGCTACTCCCGCCGTGGCCCGCGGCCGCCGCCCGTATCGCGGCTCAACTCCCTTGAGGGAAACAGTCGTTGGGTCAGTTCCCGGTGACCAGGTCGCGCAGCCCGTACCCGCGCTCCAGCGCCTCCAGGTCCCGCTGCAGCGGCGGGCGCGGCACGGTGAGCACCGGGCAGGTCGCGTGCCGGACGCAGTAGGCGCTGATCGACGGCCGGATCAGCCGGGAGAGGCAGCCGCGCTCCCGGCCCGCGCCGAGCACCAGCACGTCGTCCGACCGGTCGGCGCAGCGCACCAGGGTGTGGGCGGTCTCCCCGCGGACGGCCTGGCAGCGCAGCCGCACGCCGGTGTAGCGCCCGGCGAAGGCCTCGTCCAGGGCCTGCCGCAGCCGGGCGACGGCGGCGTCGCGGCCGGCGTCGACCACCGGCGGGCAGACCGAGCGGCGGTACCCGAGCTCCTCCCCCGGCGGGGTCCAGCACAGCACGGCGAGCACCTCGACGTCGGTCCGCCGGGCCTCGGCCACCGCGTGGTGCAGGGCGGCGAGGCTGCCGAGTGAGCCGCTGACGCCGACCACGATCCGGCCCTCGTCCGCACCCGTGTCCGCGTCCGTCATGGTCCGCCCCGCCCTTCCGCCTCTGCGCCCCGGGCGCGTCCGTCGTGCACGATGCGTCCGCCGCGACCGCCCTGCGGCGCGTCACCCCAGCAAAGCGGTCCACCCCCGTCCGGCCCGGCCCGTTGACGCGGCTCTGACGCGCTGCCCGGCATTCCGTACGCGTCCCTGATGCCCGCGCGGCCCGCGACGCCCGCGCCACCCTCGATGCCCGGGCAGCGGACGGGGCAGCGGAGCGGGCCTGCGACGCATCAGGCGTCCGGCGCCGTCCCGTCCGGGCACTGCTCGCCGATCGGCGGGACCGGCAGCGGACGGGCGGCCCGGGCGCGGAAGCCCTCCAGCAGCAGGGCGAGGTAGCGGCGCCAGAGGTCCGGGTGCAGTGCGGTGATGGCGGGCAGGGCCTGGCAGAGCGGGCCGAACAGGGACAGCAGGTCCCTGGCGTCCACGTCGCGCCGCATGGCGCCCTGCTCCTGCGCGCGGGCGATCAGCGCGCCGACGGTGGCGGCGTGGCCCCGGCCGATCCCGATCGCGCCGGGGACACCAGAGACACCGGGGACACCCGGGACGGCCCGGGTGACCAGGTCGTTGATGCCCCGGTCAGCGGCGACGAGTTCGAGGATCCGCTCGAAGTAGCGTTCCAGGCCGGTCCAGGCGTCCTCGGCGGCGAGCGCCTCCTGCCCGGCGGCGGCCAGTCCGACCCCGGCGTCCGCGAAGACCTCGGCGATCAGCGCGTCGCGGGTGGGGAAGTGCCGGTAGAGGGTGGCGTTGCCGACGCCGGCCTCCTTGGCGATCCGGTCCAGCGGGACGTCGAGGCCGTACCGGGCGAAGCTGTCGCGGGCGGCGGCGAGCAGCAGGTCGCGGTTGCGCTGGGCGTCGCGCCGGAGCCGTACCGGAGGGTTCGCACTGCTCGGTGCCATGCGCAGACCCTAGCAACCGTACGGCCGCCCGGAGTTCACCGACTCGACGACCGGAGCAGCCGCCGGGTGCACCGCCGGCGCCGAGCCGGTCGGAGCCGGTCGGAGCCGGCAACTACCCTACGGGGGCACGAATCAGCAGCGGCCCGCAGCGGCCGCACAGTACGGGGGCGGGGCGACATGGCCACGGTGACGGAGTTGCGGTACTACCCGGTGAAGGGGTGTGCCGGAGTGCGGGCGGAGCAGGCGGAGTTGACCAGGGCCGGGCTGGCCCACGACCGGGCGTTCATGGTGGTGGACGAGCGGGGCGTGTTCCGCTCCCAGCGGCGGGACCCGCTGCTGGCCACCGTCCGCCCGGCGGTGGAGGAGGACGGCGGGCGGCTGCGCCTCGTCGCCCCCGGGGTGGAGCCGGTGGCGTTCGCCGTGGACACCGTGGGCCCGCGCCGCGAGGTGCAGCTGTTCGGGGCGCCGTACCTGGCCGTCGACCAGGGCGCGGAGGCCGCCGAGTGGCTCTCCCAGGTGCTGGGCTCGCCCAGCCGACTGGTCCGGGTGCCGCCGGAGCACGACCGGGTGACCGACGGGCTGACCCCGGGGACCTCCGGCTTCGCCGACAGCAGCGCGGTGCACCTGCTGTCCCGCGCGACCCTGGACGACTTCAACGCGCGCATCGACGAGGGCGCGGCCCCGGTGCCGGTGGACCGGTTCCGCCCGAACGTGGTGGTGGACGGCTGGCCGGAGCCGCACACCGAGGACCTGCTCCGCCGGTTCACCGTCGGCCGGACCGGCCCGGATGCGCGGACGGGCTCCGGGACGGGCGCCGAACTCGGCTACACCAAGCTGGCGATCCGCTGCGCGGTGACGCTGGTGGACCAGACCACCGGCGGCAAGGCCGGTCCGGAGCCGCTGCGCACCCTGGCGCGCTACCGCCGGGCGACGGCCGGCGGGGTCGCGTTCGGCAGCAAGTTCTCCGTCCTGCGGCCGGGCACCCTCCGGGTCGGGGACGAGCTGACGGTGAGCGACTGGGGGCCGTCCGAGCTCTGAGGTCCACCCGGCCGGTTGTCGGCACGACCGTGGCCCCGGCGGGCGTCCGCCGGGGCCACGGTCACGTCCGAGGACGTCAGCAGGTCTGGTCGATCAGCGAGAACGTGGCGTAGTGGTCGCCGGTGTAGTAGTCCTCCTGGGCGGCCTCGCCGGTGATGATCCGGCGGGTACCACGGGTCGGCGCACCCGGGGTGATGACGGTGTACTCGTGGTAGTACCCGTACGACTGGCTGGGCAGGACGCCCTCTCTGTTCTGGAAGACCACGCCGTCCTGCGAGTACGGGAACGGCCCGTCCGAGGCGATCAGGTTCAGGGTGTCGGTGGCCTGCGACGGCAGCGCGGAGAGGCACACCGTGCCGCTCACGTCGGCGTGCGCGTCGGTGGCGACGGCGACCGGGGCGAGAGTCATCAGGGCGACGGCGGTGATGGCGGCAGCGCGAGTCTTCCACGCGCGTAGAGTGCGAGTCATGTCCACCAGTGTGGCGAGCCACCGACAAGTCCGAAAGGGTCGCCGACAACTTTTTACCGGTGGGTAACTCACCTTTCCCGCCTGCGACTTGACCCGTACAACCACCCCCGGAGGCCGACCGCCGAGGCCGTCCACGAACCGCCCGTACCACCCTTGGGTCGACCGCCATCGAACAACCGACGGCCCCGCTGTCGGGCTCCTCACACCTTCACAGCACTCCCACAACGGCTCGCCCGCGCCGCATAGAGTGACGGAGCGTGTCGGGCGGCCGGAACGACCTCCACCGGCGGACGACGATCTCTGACGGGGTGGACATGGGCACGGGAGCGGGCACCGCGCTGACGGCGCACCAGCTGATCGGACTGCTGGTCGACCCCGGCGGCTTCCGCGGCTGGGACGAGCCGCCGACCGAGCAGACCGCCGGCCCGGACCCCGACCCCGACTACCGCGCCTCGCTCGACCGGGCCCGCGAGCGCACCGGCCTGGACGAGGCCGTGCTCACCGGCCGCGGCCTGATCGACGGGCGGCCGGTGGCCCTGATCGCCTCCGAGTTCGGCTTCCTCGGCGGCTCGATCGGCGTCGCCACCGCCGAGCGGATCACCCGGGCCGTCGAGCGCGCCACCGCGGAACGGCTCCCGCTGCTCGCCCTGCCGGTCTCCGGCGGCACCAGGATGCAGGAGGGCTCCGCGGCCTTCCTCTGCATGCTCCGCATCACCGCCGCCGTCCAGGCCCACCGCGCGGCCGGCCTCCCCTATCTCAGCTACCTGCGCAACCCGACCATGGGCGGGGTCTTCGCCTCCTGGGGCACCCTCGGTCAACTGGTCCTCGCCGAGCCGGGCGCCCGACTCGGCTTCCTCGGCCCACGGGTGTACGAGGAACTGCGCGGCGTGGAGCTGCCGCCGGACGTCCAGCGGGCCGAGACGCTGGCCGGGCACGGGCTGGTCGACGCCGTGGTGCCGCCGCAGGAGCTGCGCGAGCTGCTCCGCCGCACGCTCACCGTCCTCGGCACGACCCCTCCTCCGCGACCGGTCTACACCTCTTATAGGGAGCCCTCTCTTCCGGCCGCATCCGACACCGGGCACCCCAGTCCAGAGCACCCCGATCCCGGGCACCCCGACGCCTGGGACTCCGTCCGCCGCACCCGTCGCCCCGACCGCCCCGGCACCCGCGAGCTGCTGCGCCGCACCGCCGAGGAGCTGGTGCTGCTCGACGCGCCCGGCGGCCGCGACGGCGCCCTGGTCCGCGCGCTCGCCGTGCTCGGCGGCCACCCCGTCCTGGTCGTCGGCCAGCAGCGGCAGAGCGCCGGACACGAGCGCCCCTTCACCGCCGCCGACCTGCGCGCCGTCCAGCGCACCGCGCGGCTGGCCGAGCAGCTGGGCCTGCCGCTGGTCACCGTGGTGGACACCGCCGGGGCCGAGCTGTCCGCCCGGGCCGAGCTGGACGGGATCGCGGTCGAGATCGCGCACTGCCTGACCACCCTGCTCGCGCTGCGCACCCCCGTCCTGGCCGTCCTGCTCGGCCAGGGCTCCGGCGGCGGCGCGCTCGCCCTGCTCCCGGCCGACCGGGTGCTCGCGGCCGGGCACGCCTGGCTGGCGCCGCTGCCGCCGGAGGGCGCCTCGGCGATCGTGCACCGGGACGGAGCGCACGCCGCCGAGCTGGCCCGGTCCCAGGGCATCGGCGCCCACCGGCTGGCGGCGGTCGGTCTGGTCGACGAGGTGGTCCCCGAGCTGCCGGACGCCGCCGAGGAGCCGGAGGCCTTCTGCGCCCGCCTCGGTGCGGCCGTCGTCACGGCCCTCGGCGAGCTGTCGGCCACCACCGAGCTGGACCGGCTCACCGCCCGGGCGCTCCGGCACCGGCGCCTCGGCGACCTTCGATGACCGTTCGGTCGCCTTGTACGACCGCGCGACGATCACCCGACGACCGTCCGACGACCACCCCGCGACCGTTCCACGACCGTTCTGCGTCCACCGAAGACCGTTCGGTGACCCCTGGTGTCGACCTCGCTCCGGAACGCGACCGATTCCTGTGGCGCCGGGCACAGATCGTCTGTACCCAAAGTGCTGTGACCGGACCGTCCGGTGACGACCGCCGCCGCTAAACGGTGAGTGCGCTCACAGGCGAATCACGCCTACGACGGACGGTAGTGGTGACCGCAGGCCGGCCCGCGCACCCCCGGACCGGTCGCCCGCCGACCGGCATCCGCCCAGTTCAGAGCCCGTCCGAGCGGCCCGGCGGAGCGCCCCTTCGAATCCACGGCCCCCGCGACGCCTACGACCGCACGTCGTAACGAGGGGGTCTTGGCGGGGGCCGATCCGGTCTGGCAACAATGGCTCTCGTCGTCAGCCGCACCGGCACCTGTCCCGCCGGTGGACGGCTTTTCGCCGAGTCGCACCCCACAACCACAACGGCCCCTGTCCGGCCCGTGGTCCTGGGTGGGGCGCGACTCGGCCCAACCTGATTGAGGTCTTGTCCTACATGCCCACTTTCAAGCTCCGTATGCGCACCTCTGCCGCCGTTCTGGCCGGCACCGCCGCCCTCACCGCCCTGGGCGCGGGTGTGCTCCCCGCCACGGCGAACGCCGCGACCGCCTCCCCGCAGGCCATCGCCGCGCAGATCGTCCCGGCGAACCAGCTGGCCTCGTTCAGCCAGATCATCTCCCACGAGTCCGGCTGGAACGTGACCGCGACCAACCCGAGCTCCGGCTCCTACGGCCTGGGCCAGGCCCTGCCGGCCTCCAAGATGGCCTCCGCCGGCGCGGACTGGAAGACCAACCCCGCCACCCAGATCAAGTGGGCCCTGGACTACATGAACTCCCGCTACGGCAGCCCGAACGCCGCGTGGACCTTCTGGCAGGCCAACCACTGGTACTAAGCCGATCGACCATCGGCGTACCGGCGTACCGCCTGTCTCCTGACCTCATCCCCCTCACCCCGGGGGCCGGACAGGGACCACCTGGGTGACCCGAGAGGGCCCGGGCCCGCGCGAACCGCGTGGCCCGGGCCCTCTCGTGCTCCCCCGCGCCGAACCCCGCCCCCGCCCCCCCCGGAGCGCCCCCCGGAGCCCTCGGAGCCCTCAGAGCTCCGCGCCCAGCCCCAACAGCTCCCGCATCCGCGCGTACTTGGCGGCCAACCGCTCGGCGGTCACCGGATCCAGCAGAGCGATCCGGGCCGGGTCCGAGTTGTGCGCCAGATCGGCGCGCTTGACCAGCAGCGCCCCGGGCGTGGCCAGGATGCGCGCGGCGTACGGCTCCAGCGGCTCGCCGGGACGCCGGGTGAGCGCGTCCACGATCGCCTTGGTCTCCTCCGGCAGTGCGGCCCGTGCCAGCCACTCCCGGCTCAGCCGGTCGTCCTCGACCGTGTCG
Organism: Kitasatospora sp. NPDC089509; assembly: GCF_044749365.1. Taxonomy (NCBI): domain Bacteria; kingdom Bacillati; phylum Actinomycetota; class Actinomycetes; order Kitasatosporales; family Streptomycetaceae; genus Kitasatospora; species Kitasatospora sp. NPDC089509. Next base: position 78,216 of record NZ_JBIVHS010000025.1, read on the forward strand.
TGCAGCCAGCCCGCCGCGATCTGCGCCTCGCTGCCGCCGCGCGCCGCCGTCCCCCGGGCGACCGCCGCGACGTGCTCGTCGTACGGGTGGCCGTTCTTGTCCGTCTGCCCACGGTGGGCACGGCGCGCGACCGCCTCCACCTCGGACAGGCTCAGGTACTGGTCCTCCATCGGCTCATCGTAGGCCGGACCCCTCAACGGGGCCTATCGGGCAGCCCGTCCGCCTTCCGCCCGGGCCCGCTTCCGCCCGGCCCGACGATCAACTCCCCGGCGGCCACTGGTTTACTGCCTCAGGGGGGTTCTCGGCGGTTTCGGTGGTCCTGGCCCCTCGGGCGGGTGACACCCGCCGCACCCGGCAGGCCCGTCGAGCGATCCGAGGAACCATGCACGCCCTCCACCCGCTGCTGTCCGCCTTCGCCCCGATCTGGGTGCTCACCGCGGTCGGCTACGTCGTCGCCCGCGCCGGACTGCTCGGAGCGCAGGCGGAGTTGGTGCTGACCCGGTTCGTCTTCCACGTCGCGATGCCGGCCGCGCTCTTCCTGATGATCGCCCGCACCCCGCTGGGGCACTTCGCCAACGCGTCGATGCTCGCCTTCGTGTGCGGCACCACGGTGGCGACCGGCCTCGGACTGCTCGTCGGGCGGCTGCTGTTCCGGCGCGAGCGCGGTGAACTGGCGATCGGCGCGATGGCCTCCGGCTACGTCAACTCCGCCAACCTCGGTATCCCGGTGACCATGCAGGTGGTCGGCGACGCCTCCTTCGTCGGACCGGTGATCCTCTTCCAGATCCTGCTGGTCACCCCGGCCGTGCTGGCCGTCCTGGACAGCGGTGCGGCCGGCCGCCGGGCCCTGCTCACCCTGCCGCTGCGCAACCCGATCCTGATCGCCACCGCCCTCGGCGCGGTCGCCTCGGCGACCGGGTTCCGCCTGCCCGCCGAACTCCACCACTCCGCCGATCTGCTGGGCGGCGCCGGAGTGCCGACCGCCCTGGTCGCCCTCGGCATGTCGCTGCACAACCGGCCGCCCGCGGACGGCCGTTCGCGCCGCGCGGAGCTCGGGCTGACGGTCGCCATCAAGACCCTGGTCCAACCGCTGGTCGCGCTGCTCGTGGCCGGCCCGGTGCTCCACCTGCCCATGCACCAACTGCTCACCGTGGTGCTGTTCTCCGCCCTGCCGACGGCCCAGAACATCTACACCTACGCCCGCGAGTACGGACAGGGCACCGAGCTCGCCCGGGACACCGTGCTCTGGTCGACGCTGGTCTCGATGGCGACGCTCTCCCTGATCGCCTGGAGCCTCGGACCCGCGTAACCCCCGTCCGCCGCCGGGCCCTTGCTCCCGCTCCCGCACCCGACCCCGCGCCCTACTCCGCGCGGGCGGCGGCCACCACCGAGGTCATCGACTCCAGGAAGCGCCGGGCCGTCGCCAGCTCCGCCGGGTCGAACCGGCCCATCGCCGCGACCAGGTCCCCGATCAGCCCGCCGAAGAAGCCCTCCCCCAGCTCCATCGCCCGCTGCTCCACCACCAGCCGCACCTTCCGCCGGTCCCCCGGATCGCGCTCCCGGCGGATCAGCCCGAGCCGTTCCAGCCGGTCCACCAGGCCGGTGGTCCCGGCCGAGTTCAGCCGCAGCGCCTCGCCGAGCCGCCCCGGGGTGACCACCGCCCCGGCCCGGGCGGCGTCCAGCAGGTGGATCAGCGCCCGCAGATCGGTCGGGTGCAGGCCGCTGCGGGCGGCGAACTCCGCCCCGAACAGGTCGAGTTCGACCGTCAGACCGCGCAGCAGATGGACCAGCCGCATCGGCTCCTCAACCTCGGGCACCCTGCCCTCCTTCCTCGGGCACGCGCGTGCCATTATTCTCTCGTTCAGCGAGAGACTCGCTCAACGAGTGAGTTTGTGCCATATCCGCACGCGATCACACCACACCTCGCGGAGGCCCAGCATGTCCGCCCGCACCGACCGCTCCCCGGCGCCGCACCTCACCCCCTTCCTCACCGCCTACGACCGGCTGCTCGCCCGGTGGCCCGTCCCGGTCGAACCTCTCACCGTCCGCACCGCCCACGGCACCACCCGGGTCAACGCCTGCGGCCCCGCCGACGGACGCCCCCTCGTGCTGCTCCACGGCGGCGGCGCCACCTCCACCATGTGGTTCGCCAACGCCGGCGCCTGGGCCGAGGCCGGGCACCGCGTCCTCGCCGTCGACCTCATCGGCGACCCCGGCCGCAGCGTCCACGACGGCACCCCGCTCGGCGACGTCCCCGGCCTGCACGGCTGGCTGGACGCCGTGCTCGACCGACTCGGCGTCACCGAAGCCGACTTCTGCGGCCACTCGTACGGCGGCTGGATCGCCCTCACCTACACCCTGCACGCCCCCGCCCGGGTCGGCCGCCTCGCCCTGCTCGACCCCACCCAGTGCTTCGCCGGCTTCCGCCCCGGCTACCTGCTGCACGCCTTCCCCCTCTTCCTCCCCGGCCGCACCCCGGCCCGCGCCCACGCCTTCCTCGACTGGGAGACCGCCGGCAGCCCCCGCACCGACCCCGACTGGCGCGAGGTCTACGCCCTCGGCTACGCCGACTTCCCCGCCTCCCGCGTCATCACCGGCCCCCGCCCCACCCCCGCCCGCCTCGGCGCCCTCACCACCCCCCTCCTCGCCCTCTACGCCGACCGCTCCCGCGCCCTCGACCCCCACCGCGCCGCCGAGACCACCCGCCGGGCCGTCCCCCACGCCACCGTGACCACCGTCCCGGGCGCCACCCACCACGACTTCCCGGTGGCCGCCGCCCCCGAGGTCAACCGTCACGTCCTCACCTTCCTCACCCGGCCCACCCCCTGACCCCCACCCACCGCACCACGGCCCGCCCCCGATGGGCTACCGGCAGGGAACCCCGAGACCGCGATCCGGTAGCCCACGGACCATCACGGCGCCCGGCGGCCGGAAACCGACGCACCCGTCAAGTCCATTGCTCCAGCGGACACTTGGCGCTGGCACACTGTCGCCCCGCAGCCGCACCACTCCCACGCCTCTCCCCTGGAGCAGCCATGGCCGTGTTCCTCCGACGCCTCGCCCCCGCGGCGGTGCTCGCGCTCGCCGCCCTGACCGTCGCCCCGAGCGGTGCCTCCGCCGTCACCGCCGGGCCGACCCTGACCGTCGACGCCTCCCCGGCCGGGCACCTGGGGCTGACCTGGTCGGTCCTGGAGCAGCGCGGCACCTCGGTGCACGTCGGGACGGACCGCCTCAGCAACCCCTACCTCGGCGACACCGCCCCCGGGACCGAACTGCCGGTGCTCTGCATCCGGGTGGACGACCGCCCGGCCCCGGACGGGATCCCGACCAGCGGCTTCCACAGCTGGGCCGGCGGCGAGGTGGCGGCGACCGACCCGACCGCGGGCTCCGACCTCACCAGCCGGGACGTCGGCGACGGGCTGTGCGCGGACACCTTCGGCGGCGACTGGCGGATGGCCGAGTTCCACGACGGCGAGGGCTGGTCGCTCTGGGCCACCGGCTCGCTCCCGCAGGGCACCCGGTTCTGGACCGCCATCGACGACCAGCCGGCCGACCCCTGGAGCTGACCGGCCCGAACCGTTCCCGGGGCGGCCGTTCGAGGACGGCTGCCCCTGCCGCGCGAGCGGTTCCGGCGCCGTCGGCGGCTCGTCAGTAGATCAGATAACCCGGGCGGTGCCCCTCGTCCTCGATCTCCCCGGTGGCCTGGGCCCGCAGCTTGCGGGACAGCTCCTCCAGGGCCCGGGAGGCCGCGACCTCCTCGCCGATCCTGGCGAGCGGACGGTCCTCGGCGCTCTTCTCGGACTCACCGTGGGCGCTCAGGCCCGGCGCCCTCGCGCCCGTCAACCTGGCGTCGCACACCGTATGCACGCCGTCCTCGTCGAAGCTCAGCTCCACATCCCACTGATTGTGCATGCCACACCTCCTGGCGCCGGCCCCCGTCACGCCGGTCCGGGCCGCGCCGGACGGAGGGCCCGTGGCGGCCGCTCCCACCAGCGTGCGCCCGCCCCACCCGCGGCGGCAAGCGCGGCCGTCGCGGACGGCGGCCGACGGCCGACGGGCGGCCCACGCGGCGGCCCGGGCGGCGGCCGGTGCGGGAGGCCCGCGTCCGATCGGCCCGGCCACCGCCCCGGCGGTACGCTGACGGAAGCGTGCCGCGACCGTCGACCCTCCCCCGGAACCGCCGGCGCGGCGCGGGGCAGCGACAACCTGGTGGTCCCTCCGTGGCGGTCTTCCTCCTCGCTCTGGGCGCGGCCTGCTGTCTGGGACTCGGCTTCGTCCTCCAGCAGCACGCGGCGCAACGGGCCCCCCGTGCCGACCTGCTGCGCTGGCGCCTGCTGCTGGACCTGATGCGGATGCCCGAGTGGCTGCTCGGCACCGGGTTCATGGTGGCCGGGCTGCTGCTGTCCGCGCTCGCGCTGAACCAGGGCGAGGTGTCCCTGGTCGAACCGTTGCTGGCGACCAACCTGATCTTCGCCATGGCGCTCTCCCGGGTGCTGACCCGTCAGACCCTGGGCCGCTCCGGCTGGGCCGGGGTGCTGCTGCTCGGGCTCGGGGTGACGGCGTTCATCGTGGCCGGGCAGCCCACCGGCGGCGGCCCGCCGGCCGGGGAACTGCGGCACTGGCTGGTGGTCGGCACGGTGGTCGGACTGACCCTGCTGCTGGTGGCGCTCGCCCGCCGGCTGCCGCTGTTCGAGGAGGCCACCCTGCTCGCGCTGGCCGCCGGGCTGCTGTACGGCCTCCAGGACGCGCTCACCCGCACCACCACCCAGCGCCTGGACCACAGCGGGCTCGCCGCCGTGCTGCGCAGCTGGCAGCCGTACGCGGTGGTGGTGGCGGGCGTGGTCGGGCTGCTGCTGGTGCAGAGCGCCTTCGAGGCCGCCCCGCTGCGGATGTCCCTACCGGCGCTGACCGCGGCCCAGCCGCTGTCCGGGATCGCCTGCGCCGTCGGCTTCCTGGGCGACCGGCTGCGGGTCACCCCGGGCGCGCTGGCCTGGCAGGCGGCCGGGCTGGTGGCGATCGTGGTCGGGGTGATCGTGATCGGCCGGCATCCGGCGCTGCCCGGCACCGTCCGGGACACCTTGGAGGGCATCGGGGCCCCACCGGAGGAGCGAGCCGCCGCCGACGGCGACGCCGCCCGCGACCCGACCGGGAACGGCGAGCAGAAGGGCGAGTAGCGGGACCGATGTGCTGGAGCGCCCAGGCGGACGCCGTGGCCGGCGGGACGGTCGCGGCCGTCGGGCTGGCCTGTCTGGCACGGGTCGCACGGTCCGGACGGCCACGGCGCCTGCTGCTGGCCGCGCTCCCGCTGGTGCTGGGCGTGCACCAGCTGATCGAGGCGCTGGTCTGGCTCGGCACCGACGGCGAGCTGCCGTCGGCCCCCGCCCGGGCGGCCCGCACCGCCTGGGCGGTGATCGCCCTGCCGCTGCTGCCCGTCCTGGTCCCCGCCGGGGTCCGGTGCGCGGCCGGCGAGCCCGGGCACCCGGCGGGCCCCGGCCGGCGTCGCGCGCTCACCGTACTGACCCTGCTGGGCGCGGCGGTGGCGGTCCCGCTCGCGGTCGCCGTCGCGACCCGCCCGGTGACGGCCTCCCGGCACGGCCACACCCTCGGCTACGCCATCGGCATCCCGTACCCGGCCCTGCTGCTCACCGGCTACCTCCTCGCCACCGTGGGCTCCCTCCTGATCAGCGGCGACCGCCTGCTCCACCGGCTCGGCCTGCTCACCGGAGCGGGCGCCGTGGTCTGCGCCCTGCTCTGGCAGCTCGCGTTCGTCTCCACCTGGTGCGCCCTCGCCGCCCTGGCCAGCCTGCTGCTCCTGCACTGGACGGGACAGCCGCCCCCACGAGCCGCCCTCGCCCGCTGACCCGGCCCTCGCCCCGGGCGCCCGGGAGACGGGCGGACGTCCCGCCCCGCCGGTCGGCGGTGCGGGGTACCCGCCGCTCGGCGGGGGGCGTGGGCCGGTTCGCGCCCCGGAGCCGGTTGTCACCCGGGCGGAGGAGGCGCAGGCTGGCAGCAGGGCCCGGGAAGCGGCCCGCCCCGGTCGGCCGCGGACTCGATGACGGCCACCGGTCAGGCACGAGGGGCAGGGCGATGGCACGCGGGAAGCTCTGGGGCTACGTCGCGTCGGGCGCCCGGGCGCTGGGTGCGCTCGGCGGCGCGGGCGGCGCCGACCGCAAGGGCGGCCAGGGCGGGCAGGGCGCGCCGGAGGGCCTCGGCCCGTTCCCGCCGATCGCGATGGCGGGGCCCAGGACGCTGTCCCGGACGGAGCTCGACCAGCTGCACCGGACCGGCCGACCGGCCGGGTGCGAGCCGCAGGCGCGGCACGTGCAGGTCGCCGAGGTGGTGCGCCGGGTGGTGCGCGGCGGCGGCCGGGCGGCGGCCGTCACGGTCCGGCTGGCCCCGGGGCTGCCGGTGGTGGCCGGGGACGCCCGCCGGATGGAGGCCGCGATCGCCGGGTTGCTCGACCACGCGATCCGGCGCAGCCCGTCGGACGGCCGGGTGCTGGTCCGGGCGGACGTCCGGCGCATCGGCCCGGCGGCACCCCGGTCCGCGAGCGGACGAGTGGCCGGTGCCCGGACGGCCGGTGGACGGCCGGCGGGCGGACGCGGCCGGGAGCGGGTGGAGATCCGGATCTCCGACCGCGGCGCCTACCGGCCGCCCGGGGCCGGGGAGCGGCCGCCGGCGGACCCGCGGCCCACCGGCGCGGTGGGCCCGGCCCTGCGCAACCTGGTGTTGGCGGCCGGCGGCGGTCTCGCGGTCGAACCCACCCCCGGCGGCGGCCTGACCGTGGTGCTGCTGCTCGCGGTCGCCTACGACTGAGGTCCCGGAACCCGCCGCCCGGCGAACAGCGCCCGGCGAACCTAGACTTGCCCCATGCCCCGGCTCAACGACCAGGTCAGGGAGCTGCTCCAGGAGTACGCCGACCTGATCAACATCACCGGCGGGGACGCCTTCCGGGCCCGCGCCTACGAGAAGGCCGCCCGGGCCGTCGGCGGCCACCCCGAGGACCTGGCCGGTCTGGACGTGAAGGGCCTGCAGCAGATCCCGGGCGTCGGCAGGTCCACCGCCGAGAAGATCGCCGAGTACCTCGCCTCCGGGACGATCCCCGCGCTGGAGGCCCTGCGGGCCGAGATCCCCTCCGGCGTACGGGAGATGATGGCCGTCCCCAGCGTCGGCCCCAAGCGCGCCCGCACCCTCCACCGTGACCTCGGCATCACCTCGGTCGACGAACTCGCCGCCGCGGTCCGCGCCGACCGGCTCTCCGGCCTGGCCGGTTTCGGCGAGCGCAGCGGCGAGAAGATCCTGCACGGCATCGAGCTGATGCGGCAGTCCGGCGGCCGGACCCTCCTGGACGCCGCGACCGAGCTGGCCGAGCAGCTGGTCGAGACGCTCTCCGCCGTCCCCGGCTGCACCCGCTGCGCGTACGCGGGTTCGCTGCGCCGGATGCGCGAGACGGTGGGCGACATCGACGTGCTGGCGACCGCCGCCGACTCCGCACCGCTGATGGCCGCGCTCACCGAACTCCCGTACGTGGCCGAGGTGATCGGCAGCGGGCCGACCAAGACCTCGGTGCGCACCACCCAGGGGATCCAGGTGGACCTGCGGGTCGTCCCCGAGGAGGACTGGGGCGCCGCGCTGGTCTACTTCACCGGGTCCAAGGCGCACAACATCGCGCTGCGCACGCGGGCGGTGCGGGCCGGTCTGAAGCTCTCCGAGTACGGGTTGTTCGAAGTCGGCGGCGAGGAGGACGCCGACCGGAACACCAAGGGCGGCCGGGAGGGCGCCAAGGTGGTCTCCGCGACCGAGGAGGAGGTGTACGCGGCCCTCGGGCTGCCCTGGATCCCGCCGACGCTGCGCGAGGACCGGGGCGAGATCGAGGCCGCGCTGAACGGTGAACTCCCGGACCTGATCCAGGAATCGGACCTGCGCGGCGACCTGCACACCCACACCGACCTCACCGACGGCCTGGCCACCCTCACCGAGATGATCGACACCGCGGCCGCCCGCGGCTACTCCTACTACGCCGTCACCGACCACGCGCCGGACCTGGTGATGCAGCGGATGACCGACGAGAAGATGCTCGCCCAGCGCGCGGAGCTGCGCCGACTCGCCGACCGCCACCGGAAGTTGCGCCTGCTGCACGGCACCGAGCTGAACATCGGCCCGGACGGCGGCGTGGACTGGCCGGCCGGGTTCCTGGCCGGGTTCGACGTCTGCGTGGCCTCGGTGCACTCGCACTTCACCCTCGACCGCGCCGCCCAGACCCGCCGGCTGATCCGCGCCTGCGAGAACCCGTACGTCCACGTCATCGGCCACCTCACCACCCGCCGGATCGGCCGGCGCGGGCCGATCGACGTCGACCTGGACGCGGTGTTCGCGGCGGCCGCCCGCACCGGCACCGCGATCGAGATCAACAGCTCGCCGCAGCGGCTCGATCTGCGCGACGAGGACGTCCTGCGGGCCAAGCGGCACGGCGTGCGGTTCGCGATCGACAGCGACGCCCACGCCACCGGCCAGCTGGCCTACCCGCGCTTCGGGATCGGCACGGCACAGCGCGGCTGGCTCACCGTCGAGGACGTCGTCAACGCCTGGACGTGGCAGAAGCTGAAGCACTTCCTCCGCAAGGACGCACTACAGAAGTAGTTCCGGGTCGACTACACCCGTAGTCGACCCGGAACGGCCGCGGCGACAGTCACAGCCAGAGCCACAGCCACAGCCACGACCTACGCGCAACTGGCCCCCGGCGAGCCCAGCACCCGGGCCGCACTGCGGTGCCCGAGGCCGGCCGCCAGGTGCAGGTCCCCGGTGTCCAGGAACCCGGCCAGGAACCCCGCCGCGAAGGCGTCCCCGGCTCCGGTGAGATCGCGCACCTCCGCGACCGGCGGCACCGGCACGGTGAACAGCCCGTCACCCGGGACGTCGACGGTGGTCGCCTCGGCCCCCGCCTTGGTGACCACCGTGGTGGCCGCCAGCCGGGCGCGCTCCGGCCCGGGCAGGCCGTCCACCAGCAGTCCGAGGAAGGCCGACTCGGAACGGTTGGCGAACACGAAGGTCGGCGCCAACCCGGCCAGCAGGGCGAGGAAGCGCTCCCGCCCGTACTCCTCCAGCATGCCGGTGGAGGAGGCGTCCACCGAGGTGGTGCCGCCCGCCCACCGGACCCGGTCGAGCGCGTCGACCGCCGTCCGGCCGACCGGCTCGCCGTCGAAGGAGTACCCGGGCACGTGCAGGTGGGTCAGGCCGGTCAGCCAGTCCTCCGGGACGCGTTCCAGCAGTGTGGCGGCGCCGCGGTCGGGCAGCATGGTCCGCTCGCCGTCCGGGTCGATCAGCACCACGACGCTGCCGGTCCGGCCGTGCCGCTGCACCCGCACGTCCACGCCGTGGCCGCCGAGTTCGGCCACCATGCCGTCCCCGACCGGGTCCGCGCCGACGCAGCCCAGGAACCGGGCCGGGTACTGCCCGGCGGCGAAGCAGGCGACGTTGGCGGCGCTGCCGCCGCGCCGCCGGAAGACCCGGGCGCCGGAGTCGGTGCCGTGGCGCAGCGGGCCGTCGGTCCAGACCACGATGTCCTCGACGAGGTCGCCGAGCACCCCGAGCACGGCTCAGGCCCCGGTGGGCGCGGCGACGGACCCACCGGCCCCGCCGGTCCCGTCCGGGCCGCTCGCCCCACCGGCCCGGCCCGCCGCGGGGATCCGGGCCAGCGCGCCGGCGATCTCCCCGCCGAGCCGGACGTTGCCGCGGTAGACCTCGACGTTGACCTCCAGACTGCGTCCCCCGGTGTCGCGCTGGATGTGGTCGAGCAGGAACGGGGTGGAGGCGTTGCCGGTGATGCCCCGGCGCTCGGCCTCGGCCCAGGCGCGGGCCAGGATGCCGTCCAGCTCCTCCGGCGGCAACTGCCGGGCCGGGTCGACCGGGTTGGCGATCAGGACGGCCTGCGGCAGGTCGAGCCGGTCGCGGGCGTCGATGATCCGCGCGGCCTCCTCCGGGGACTGGACGGCGAAGTTGACCTCGTGGCCGGAGTCGGTGACGTAGAAGCCGGGGTACTTGGTGGTGCGGTAGCCGATGACCGGGATGTTGAGGGTCTCGAAGCGCTCCAGGGTGGCCCGGATGTCGAGGATCGACTTCACCCCGGCGCTGATCACGGTGACCGGGGTGGCGGCCAGGGTGGTCAGGTCGGCGGACTCGTCGAAGCTCTCGGATGCGCCGAAGTGGACGCCGCCGAGGCCGCCGGTGGAGAACACCCGCACGCCCGCGCGGTGGGCCAGGAAGGCGGTGGCGGCGACGGTGGTGCCGCCGTGCCGGCCGAGCGCGGCGACCACCGGCAGGTCGCGCAGGCTGACTTTGTCCAGGCCGTCGGTGGCGGCGAGTTCGGTGATCTGCTCGGTGCTCAGCCCGACCGTGGGGACGCCCGCGTGCACGCCGATGGTGGCGGGGACGACGCCGGCCGCGCGCAGTTGCTGCTCGGCCTCCAGCGCGACGGCGAGGTTGCGCGGCCGCGGCAGTCCGTGGGTGAAGATCGTCGACTCCAGGGCGACCACGGGACGGCCGTCGGCGACGGCCCGCGCGACCTCCTCGGCGACCTGGATGGCGGGGGTGCTGGCGGGGGTGCTGGCGGGCAGTCCGGTCATGGTGTGGGGCTCCCTGTGAGATGCCACTGCGATGGGGCAACGTGCCGTTCAGCGTATGGACGGTTCGGATCGGAAACCAGAATGAGTCCTGGGGTTTCCGATAGGCGAGGGCCTATTGGTTCGCACTAGGATGATCCGTATGGGCTTCACCTTGCGGCAGCTGGAGGTCTTCCTCACCGTCGCCGAGACGCTGCACTTCGGCCGGGCCGCCGAGCGGTTGCACATCTCGCAGCCGACGGTCAGCCAGGAGGTCGCCCGGCTGGAGCGGACCGTCGGCGTCGAGCTGTTCGACCGCAGCCGCCGCTCGGTCGCGCTGACCGAGGCCGGCGAGGTGATGGTCGCCGAGAGCGCCCGGCTGCTCGAACAGGCCGGGACGCTGCTGTCCCGGGTCCGGCTGCACGAGGAGTCCCGGCTGGGGACGGCCCGGATCGTCGCCTCGCCGAGCGTGGTGAACCGGTTGCTGCCGGCCGTGGTCAGCCGGGCCGAACAGGAGCTGCCCACGCTCCACACCGCCGAACTCGCCGTCGACACCGGCCAGGTGTCCACCACGCTGGCCGGTGAACTCGCCGACATCGGCCTCGGCCGCTTCCTGGCGGACGTCCCCGGCTACCGGCTGGAGCGGATCGCCGACGAGCCGGTCCGGGTCGCCCTCGGCCGGGACCACCCGCTGGCCGGACGGACCGGCCTGCGGCTCGCCGAACTCCGCGACCTGCCGCTGCTGTTGTGGCCGCGCGAGCAGCACCCCCGGTACTACGACCACGTGCTCGGCCTGTGCGCCGAGCACGGCATCGACCCGCCGGTGCTGGTCAGCCCACCCCGGATCGTCGGCTCCCGGCTCTACCTGCTCGCCCGCAACCGCGCCTTCTCCCTGGTACCCGGCTCGATGACCGGCCACCTCACCGAGGACGTGGCCACCGTACGGCTGGAGGGGCGGGCCACCCTGCCGCTGGAGATGCAGTGGCGCACGGACGACCGACGGCCCCCGCTCGCCACGCTGCGCAACCTGATCCGGCAGGAGGCCGCGGAGTTGGAGGAGTGGTGAGGCGCGGCGGGAACCACTGCAGGACGGCGGGAAACGGTGCCCCACGGCGGGAAACAGCGGGAAACGACGGGGGCCGACCGGAAGTGGCGAGGACCGACCGCGACCCCCGCGCCGACTCTTGACGCTCACATGCCAGCGCCGGAAGGATGCCCGGATCACCCACCCGGCCCGTCGCGCGCCGACGGGCCGCCCGACCCCGGGGACCCACCTTGGCCCTGCGCTCCCTGCCCTCCCCGCGCCCGCGCCGCCCACTGCTGCGCCGCGCCGCCGGACTGCTCGGCACCGCCGTCCTCACCCTGGCCGGCACCCTCACCGCCGCCGCACCCGCCCACGCCGACTTCGGCAGCGGCTACCACGACCCGATCACCGCCACCAAGCCGCTCACCCGCCCCGACACCCGCTCCTGCACGGTCGAGGTGATGCACGACCGCGAGTTCCGCAACGGCTACGGCAACCCGCCCGACACCCCGTACACCACGAGCGTCACCCCGCCCGCCGACTGCGCCGGCCCCTGGTCCGCGGTGGTCCTGGACCTCCACGGACAGGTCGCCGGACGGCAGTTCGACCGCATCTTCAGCGCCCGCATCGGCGGCGTCCAGGTGCTGCTGTCCTCCACCCCGGAACCGTCCCAGGACGGCATCCAGTGGAACGTCGAGCGCGATCTCACCCGCTACGCCCCGCTGTTCGCCGCCGGACCGCAGCCCTTCTCGCTCGATCTCGCCAACGTCACCGACGCCACCTACACCGGCGTCTACAAGCTCTCGGCGAGCCTGACCTTCTACACCGCCGACGACCGCTGGCCCGCCGCCCACGGCGCCGACCAGGTCCTCACCACCGGCGCGTTCTCGCTCACCCAGGCCGCCCCGGCCAGCACCGGGGACGTCACCTTCCCCCGGAACCTGGAGCGACTGACCGCCGAGCTGTACGCCCGGGGCGGCGGCGCCTGCGAGGAGTTCGCCTACGCCGCCGCGCCGGACGCCTTCGTGGCCGCCAACCCGTCGATCGGCGCCTGCGGCAAGGGCCCGTTCCGCGAGCTGCGGCTCACCGTGGACGGCCGGGTGGCCGGAGCGGTCTGGCCCTACCCGGTGATCTACACCGGCGGCTGGGACCCGCTGCTGTGGCGGCCGGTGCCGGGCGTCTTCGCCTTCGACCTGCCCGCCTACCGGCTCGACCTCACCCCGTACGTCGGCCTGCTGCTCGACGGGCGCCCGCACCGGCTCGGCGTCACCGTCAACGCGACCGAGGCGCAGAGCAACGACGTCTGGACCGGCCAGCTCAACCTGTTCGCCGAGGTCGACCACGGCACCGCCCGCACCTCCGGGCAGCTCACCGACTACCGGGTCGCCCCCGAGGCCGCCGTCACCACCCGACTCGCCGACCACGGCGGCGGCAGCGGCAGCGGCGACTGGACCGTCACCGCCGCCCGGCACGACCTCGCCCGCGGCTGGGTGCAGACCTCGCACGGCCGGATCACCACCGAGGTCCGCGACGACCTCGCGTTCAGCTCCGCCCAGCAACTGCGCGACAGCGGCAACGACGTGACCCTGCACAACGACGCCGACCTCACCCGCGCCACCAGCACCTGGGGCGGCGGACCGCACCGCACCACCACCGTGCACGAGGGCGAACCGCTGGACGTCACGTACAAGGTGAGCCGGGACGCGGCCGGGAACACCGACCAGAACACCGCGATGAACCTCGGCTACCACCGCGCGGCCACCACGGCGACCGGCGGCCACGTCACCGAGCGCTCCACCGTGGACCACACCCTGCGACCCACCGCACGGCGCCACGACGGCGACCGCACGGTGCGGACCGGCAGCAGCACCGAGGACTACCGCAGCACCGGGCCGGACGGGCCGTACCACCGGACGTTGGCCTTCGTGGACGGGTGGCCGGCGCCGTAACCCGAGGCGGCACAGCGCCCGAGTTGCGAAATTCGCCCGATTTCGGGCCGTTGACCCCTGGTGCACCCGCCGTAGGAGGCGCATGATGGGAGATGGACCTGCGAGGCAGCTGAAGGAAGTTCGACCGCAGGAGGCAGTGGTGACAGATCGAGACGGATCAGGGTCTGCCGCTGGTACTACCTCGGTCGACGATCGAACTACCGGCCGGAGGACGCCACGTCCGGAGGCCGCCCCCGCCTCGTAGGTTCCCCGCGTCCACGGAGCGTCCCCTCGGCTCCGTGGACGCACTCGTCCCACCGCCGCCCGGCCCCCGTCCCGTCCCACCGGGCGCCGCTACGGCACCGGGTACCCCATCTCCCACGCGTGCACCGCGATCCCGACCCGGTTCGCCACCCCCAACTTCCGCTGGATGCTGGCCACGTGCGTCTTCACCGTGCCCGGGGAGATGAACAGTTCGGCCGCGATGTCGGCATTGGTCCGGCCCGCCGCGACCTGACCGGCGATCTCCACCTCCCGCTCGGTCAGCGCCACCACCGGCACGCCGGCGGTCGGCCGCGCGGACCGGCGCGGCGCCGTCACGTGCTTCAGCAGCCGCACCGTGACCGACGGGCTGATCAGACTCTCGCCGTCCGCCGCCGCCCGCACCGCCTCGGCCAGCAGGGACGGGCCGGAACGCTTCAGCAGGAAGCCGGAGGCGCCGTGCCGGAGCGCCGGGTAGACGTACTCGTCCAGGTCGAAAGTGGTCAGCACCACCACCCGCACCGCACCGGACAGCCGCCTGGTCACCTCCAACCCGTCCAGCCGGGGCATCCGGATGTCCACCAGGGCCACGTCCGGCCGCAGTTCGGCCGCCAGCTCCAGCGCGGCGAGACCGTCGGCGGCCTCCCCCACCACCTCGATGTCCGGCTGCGCCGCGAGGATCCGCCGCACGCCGCGCCGCACCGCCTCCTGGTCGTCCGCGATCAACACCCGGATCACCCGCGGACACCCACCGTTCGCACTCGTCACACCGGGCAGTCTCCCGCACCGTCCGCCCGCCGGGAAGCTCCGCCCGACCACCGGCTCGACTGCCCGACTTCCCGACTTCCCGGCTGCCGGGCTGCCCGACCCGGCCCGGGAAAGTTCACGCCGCCGATCCGGCGCGGTTCACCTCCGCCCGGTGAGGCTGGCGCCCATGAACGCTTCCAGTGGACGCACCCCCGTCAGCCCCGCCGTCAGCCCTTCCGTCAGCCGGCGCGGGCTGCTCGCCGGCGCCACCGGCCTGAGCCTCGGCGGCGCGGTCTCCCTCTCCGGCGTCGCGGCCACCCCCGCCGCCGCCTCCCCGCTGCTCTGGGAACGGCCGGACCGCTCCGGCGCCCCACGGGTCGGCGGACTGCACCTGCAGTTCGGCTCGGACGCCTCGCGCGAGGTCACGGTCTCCTGGCACACCACCGCGTCCGTCTCCAACCCCCGGGTGATGTACGGGACTTCGCACGGCGGCTTCGGCCGGACGGCGCAGGCGGAGACCCGCACCTACCGGGACGCCAACTCCGGCACCGAGGTCCAGGTGCACCACGCCCGGATCGGCAACCTGCGGCCCGACACCGACTACGTCTACGCCGCCGTGCACGACGGCGCCACCCCCGAGCTCGGCACCGTCCGCACCGCCCCGCGCGGCCGGGCCGCCTTCACCTTCACCAGCTTCGGCGACCAGGGCACCCCCACCCTCGGCAAGCAGACCGCCAACGGCTACGTCAACGACAACCTCGGCAGCCCCGCCGCGGGCGACACCACCGCCGGGGTCGAGCGGGTCGCCCCGCTGTTCCACCTGGTCAACGGCGACCTCTGCTACGCCAACCTCGCCACCGACCGGGTCCGCACCTGGTCCGACTGGTTCGAGAACAACACCCGCTCGGCCCGCCACCGCCCCTGGATGCCCGCAGCCGGCAACCACGAGAACGAGAAGGGCAACGGCCCGATCGGCTACGGCGCCTACCAGGCCTACTTCGACCTCCCGGACTCCGGCTCGGACACCGGCGCGGACGGCGAACTGCGCGGCCTCTGGTACGCGTTCACGGCCGGATCGGTGCGCGTCATCAGCCTCAACAACGACGACGTCGCCTACCAGGACGCCGGCAACAGCTATGTGCACGGCTACTCCGGCGGCGCCCAGCAGCGCTGGCTGGAGCGGGAGTTGATCGCCGCCAACGCGGACCCGGGGATCGACTGGATCGTCATCTGCATGCATCAGGTCGTCATCTCCACGGCCGACAAGTTCAACGGCGCCGACCTCGGCGTCCGCGAGGCCTGGGTGCCGCTGTTCGACAAGTACGGCGTCGACCTGGTGGTCTGCGGCCACGAGCACCACTACGAGCGCTCCCACCCGATCCGCGGCCAGCAGCCCACCGACACCCGCACGCCCATCCCGGTCGCCACCGACACCGAGACCGTCGACACCACCAAGGGCACCGTCCACATGGTCATCGGCGGCGGCGGCACCTCCGCCCCCTCCAACCACCTCTTCTTCACCCCGCCCAAGGCCCGGGTGATCACCGGCGTCGGCCCGGTCGACAGCTCCACCGGCAAGCGGCCGCCGGTCTACGTGATCGAGGACGCCCCCTGGTCCGCCTTCCGCGACGCCGACAACCCGTACGGCTTCGCCTCCTTCGACGTCGACCCGGGCGAGCGCGGCGGCGACACCACCATCGACGTCACGTACTACTCCGTCAGCGGCCCGTACGGCGACCTGGTGCCGGTCGACCGCTTCACCCTCACCCGCCCACGCGGCCTGCGCGGCGGCGGCCGGGGTCACTGAGGCGAGGCGTCCGGAACGCGTTCCACCGGACCTGTCGCTACCGCCCCGGCAGGGTGCAGCACACCCGCCAGCCGGACGGGTCGAGCGGGCCCGAGGTCAGGGCGCCCCCGTGGGCGGCGACCCTGGCCGACAGGCCCGCCAGGCCCGTACCGCCCGCGCCGGGGCGGCGGCGGAACCGGGGCCCGCGGGCGGCCGGACCGCCGTCGTCGACGACGCTCACCGTGCACCCCGCCGGGCCCGCGACCACCCCGACCGTCACCTCGGTGGCCCGCGGGGCGTGCCGACGGACGTTGGTGAGGGCCTCCAGGACGACGGCGTACGCGGTGGCCTCGGCCTCGGCGGCGAGCAACCCGACGGCCTCCGGCGCGAGTTCGACGGTGGCGCAAGGGCCGCCCGCCGTTCCGAACCGGGCCACCAACTCCGGCAGGTCGGCCAGGCCGAGACGCCGGGTGGCGGCGGCCGACGCCCGGTCCGCGCGCAGGGCGCCGACCATCTCGTCCATCGAGTCCAGCGCGCGCAGCCCGGCCTCCTCCAGCCGGCGCAGCAGGGCCGCGGTCTCCGCCGGTTCCTGGCCCGGGAGTTGGCCGGCCTGGGCCTCCAGCACGATGCCGGTGATCTCATGGGCGACCGAGTCGTGCAGCCCGCGCGCCACGTCCAGCCGCTGTTCGCGCCTGGCCCGGGCCACCGCCCGTTCCCGCCGGGCGTCCAGCACCCGCAGGTAGAGGCCCGCCCCGGCGACCCCGAGCACCGGCAGCAGGGAGACCAGCACGGCGACCACCGGTCCGGCCGGCCCGCCGTGCGGCATCCGGAGGGCGAACCGCAGCGGCAGCACCAGGGCCGCCGACCCGACCAGTCCGCCGATCGGCCCGGCCCAGCGGTCGGGCAGCCCCCGGACGGCCCGGAACAGCACGCCGAGCAACGCCAGCCACTCGAACGGCAGCCAGAACGCGGGCAGTCGGTAGGGCCCCGAGTAGCAGAGGTCGACGAGCAGCGAGGCCCCGGCCGACGCGCCCGCCGCGGCGGCGAGCGTGACCCGACCGGGCGGCCGGGGCAGCAGCGCCACCGCCGTGGCGAGCACGGCCGTCAGGGCGGGCACCAGGGCCGCAGCGTGCTCCCCGGGGTGCGCGAGCGCGACGGGTGCGAGCAGCAGCAGGGCGGCGCCGACGGCGGGCCACCGCCGGGGCCGACCGGGGCGGGGCAGGGGATCGGTACGCACGCCATCGAGCCTACGGGCAGCTCTCCCGGGGGAGCCGGGCTCCTCCACGGGATGGAGGCAACTCCCCTCCGCAGCGGGAGGTCCGGCCGGCCCGCGCGGGCCAGACTCGATCTCGCTGGCCGGTGCGGGGGTCAACGACCCCACAGGGGAGGGCCGTTGAACCCCGCACCCCGGCCGGAACGGGGCGCGGGGTGCGGGGCGGGGGCGGCCGACGCGTGAACGGGCCCGCGCCCGGCTTGTCCGAGGCCGGGCGCGGGCCGCCGATCCCCACCCGGTGCCGATGCCCTCGTACCGGGTGAAGTCCCTTGCGGCGCACGGTCCTCAGACCGCGACCGCCTCCTCCATCTCCTCCTCGGCCTCGACCGACGACTCGACCGGCGTCTCGATCGGCATCTCGACCCGGCGGCGTCCGCGACCCTCGTACATCGCCGCGGCGACCAGGGCCGCCCCGCCCAGCAGCAGCCAGACCAGCAGGGTGAGCAGGTGGCCGCCGAGGCCGGCACCGCCGTCGAAGTAGAGGATGCTGCGCGCGCCCTCCAGGTAGCCGGCGCCGGTCCAGAAGCCGTGCAGGCCGCCGAAGAAGCCGTTCTGCAGCTCCGGCCGGTAGATGCCGCCGGAGGAGGTGAAGTTCAGCATCACGAACAGCACCATCAGCGCCAGCGTGGTCCACTTCTTCAGGAAGCTGTGCAGACCGATGCCGATCAGCACGATGCCCGCGGAGTAGAGCCAGCCGAGCGCCCAGATCGCGGCGTAGGAGTGGTCGACGACGTGGAAGACCGGCCCGGCGGTGACGATCCCGATCACGCTGACCACCAGCGAGACCGCCACCCCGGTCAGCGCCCGGATCCGCATGGACAGGCCGGCCCCGGCGGCGCCGATCGCCGCGACGCTGGCGTAGGAGCCGATGCTCAGCGCGACCAGCAGGAAGAACAGGCCCTGGCCGGTCGGGTCGCCCTTGGCGGGGGTGGTGAGGTCGGTGACGTGCAGCGGCACGCCCTGCCGGTCGGTGACGTTGGTGAACACCGCCGTCGCGGCCACCACCGAGGTGTCCGAGTTGCCCTTGGCGACGATCAGTTCGGGGCTCTTGGCGTCCGGGACGAAGGCGCCGACCAGGTCGCGGTCGCGCAGTTGCCGCTCGGCGGTGGCCCGGTCGGGGACGCTCCGGACGTCCAGCGCGGCGCCGGCCTTCTCCTGGACGGCCTGCGCCAGGCCCTGCGCCTGGGCGCCGGTGCCGACGACGGCGACCTTGAGGTGGTGGGGCTCCGGCTGGTGGAAGGCGCCCTGGTAGGCGAGCGCCATGCCGAGGCACATCAGCAGCGGGGTGATCAGGTGGACGGCGAGGTGCTTGAGCGAGTGCCCCGGGGTGGGCGCTGCGGCGGGGGTCTGGGGTGTGCTCATGGCGTTCGTACCGTCCTCCGAAAGCTCTTCTTGAAGGTGGCAAATACAACCAATACAGGTGGCAAATGCAACCGTCTATGGATGTAGCTTACAACTGTCCGACAGTGATCGGAAGCCGGGCCCCGAGCCCCACCCCCGTCACGCCCCGGGGTACGACCCGTGGGTTCAGCCCAGCTCGAACACCCCGTACGAGAAGCCGTCCGCCCGCAGCTCGCCGTCCACCACCCGCACGCCCTGCACCTCCAGCGGCCGCACCGCGCCCCCGCCGAGCCCCTCCGCCAGCCGGACCGCCCCCGGCTCCCGGCGCGGGTTCACCGCCACCAGGTACCGGCCGGAGCGCGTGTACACCAGCGGGTACCCGGCCTGCCGCACCTCCACCCCGCCGGACGCGCCCAGCCCCGGATGGGCGCGGCGCAGCACGATCAACCGCCGGACGGTGTGCAGCAGCGAGGTCGGATCGGCGCGCTGGGAGAGCACGTCGGGCCGGTGCGGGTCCGGGTCCGGCGGCAGGTAGCAGCGCTCGGGCGGCGCGGTGGAGAACCCGGCCGAGGGGCCCGGCGCCCACTGCATCGGGGTCCGCGAGCCCGCCCGGTTGAAGCGCGGTCCGAGCACGCTGCCCTCGACGTCCGGCAGCCCGGGCAGGTAGCGCATCCCGATCTCGTCGCCGTAGTACACCGCGGGCAGGGTCGGCCAGGTGAGCAGGAAGGCGAAGGCCGGGGCGAGTTGCGCACCCGTGCGCGGGCCGGTGGCGAGCCGGGAGAAGTCGTGGTTGGCGGTGGGCAGCACGATGTGCCCGGCGCCCTCGGTGAGTTCGGCGGCGGAGCGCCAGGCGTCCAGGAAGGTCTGCGGGGTGCCGCGCCCCTCCGCCTCGAAGTAGCACGGCCCCTGGTGCCAGAACTCCTCCACCGTCCCGCCGCCGTTGTTCCACAGGGATCGCAGAGGGAGCCCGTGGTCCTCCCCGCCGAAGTGCAGGAAGAAGTCCGCGTGGAAGCCGGCGGCGACCGCGGCGGCCGGCTCGCCCCACTCGGCCAACAGCGCGGCCTGCGGGTGGGTCCGGTCCAGCCAGTCGCGCAGTCCGGTCCAGAGCTTGGCGGTCTCGACCCGGCCCGGGTCGTCCTTGACCAGCGAGTACGCCATGTCCACCCGGAACCCGGCCACGCCGAGGCCCAGCCAGTGCGCCATGATCCCGCGCAGCGCCGCCCGGTTGGCGCGCGGACCCTCGGCGTCCACCGGCTGGCGCCAGGGCTCCGCCGAACTGCTGCGCGCGTAGCCGAAATTGAGGGCGGGCTGGCAGTCGAAGAAGTTCGGCCGGTGCCAGCCCGGACGGCTCCCGGGCGAGGCGACGAAGCCCTCCACCGGCCGGTCGGACCAGATGTAGCGGTGGTCGGACGGATCCTCGGCGGCGGCCAGGAACCAGGGGTGTCGGTCGGAGGTGTGCCCGGCGACCAGGTCCAGCAGGATCCGGATGCCCTTGCGGCGGGCGGCCTCGACCAGGGCGACCAGGTCCTCGGTGCGGCCGTAGCGCGGCGCCGGGGTGAGGTAGTCGGTGACGTCGTACCCGGCGTCGCGGAAGGGAGAGGCGAAACAGGGGTTCAGCCAGACGGTGTCCACGCCCAGCCAGGAGAGGTGGTCGAGGTGCTCGGTGATGCCGGCGAAGTCGCCGATGCCGTCGCCGTCGGAGTCCGCGAAGCTCTGCGGGTAGATCTGGTACAGGACGGCGTCGGCCAGCCAGTCGGGGCCGGGGCGGGTCGAGGTCATGGGGGCGGGTCCTCCTGCCGGTTCCGGGAGCCGTACGGGCCGAGCGGCCGGGCCGGGCCGAGTGCCGAGGGGCCGGGCCGAGCCGGGTGCCACCGATTCTCGTCCAATCCCGGCCGTCCCGACAGCCCGCCTCACACCTTCACGGAACCGCCGCCCGACCCGCGCACCCCGCCCCGCCCGACCCTGCCCCGCCCGTTACGCCGCCCCCGCCGCACAGGCCCGGGTGAACACCCGCGCCCGCCGGGTGATCTCCGCCCAGTCCCCCGCCTCCACCGCCGCCGGCGGCACCACGTCCGTCCCCGCGCACACCGCGAGCGCCCCCTGGGCCAGGAACTCGGCCGCGTTGCCCGCGTTCACCCCGCCCGAGGCCACCAGCGGCACGTCCGGGTACGGGCCACGCAGGTCCTTGAAGTAGCCGGGGCCGAAGGACCGGGCCGGGAAGATCTTGACGGCCGCGGCGCCCAGGTCGACCGCCCGGGCCACCTCGGTCGGGGTGAGCGCCCCCAGCACCACCGGCACCCCGCGGGCCCGTCCGACCTCCGCGACCTCGGGCCGACAGCCGGGGGTGACCAGGAAGGACGCCCCGGCGTCGATCCCGCGCTCGGCCTGCTCGGCGGTGAGCACCGTGCCGACCCCGACCCGCCACCCGGCCGCGGCCGCGATCTCCAGATGGTCCGTCACATTCGGTGTGGTGTAGGTGAATTCGGTGAACCTGATGCCGCCCTCGGCGAGTGCGGCGCACAGTGCGGCGGCATCCGGGATCCGGGGCGCGCGGACCACCGCGATCACCGGGTCGTCCCACAGGTCGGAGAGGTCGGCCGTACCGGCCGTCTCGGCCGTCTCGGCTGTCTCAACTGTCTCGGTCATCGGGCCAGAGTCCCTCGGTCGGTGCGGCGCAGGGCGCGCCCCGGCCGGGCGCCGGTGGTGCGACCCTGCCGGACGACGGCGGTGCCGTTGACGTACACGTACTCGATCCCCTCGGCGGGCAGCCGGGGTTGCTCGAAGGTGGCGGCGTCCCGGACCCGTTCGGGGTCGAGGAGCACCAGGTCGGCGTGGTGGCCGGGGGCGATCCGGCCGCGCCGGTCCAGCCCCAGCCGGGCGGCGGGCCGACCGGTCATCCGGGCGATCGTCTCCTCCAGTGTGAGCACCCCCAACTCCCGGCTGTAGTGGCCCAGGTAGCGCGGGAAGGTGCCCCAGGCCCGCGGGTGCGGCCGGGCCCCGACCAGCAGTCCGTCGCTGCCGACGGTGTGGGCGCGGTGGCGCATCACCGCCCGGACGTTCTCCTCGTGCCCGACGTGCTGGAGGATGGTGGTGGCCAACTCGTCCCGGCGCAGCAGGTCGAGGAAGACCTCCGTCCCGCCGCTCCCCCGCTCGGCGGCGAGTTCGGCGACGGTCCGGCCGACCGCCCCCGCGAGCTCCGCCGAACGGACGCCGGAGATCTGGACGGTGGCCCAGTCGGCGACCACGCCGTGGCAGCCGTCGCTGCCCTGCTCCTCCATGGCGGTGCGGATCCGTTCGCGGTCCGCCGGGTCGGCGAGCCGGGCGAGCGTCGCGTCCGGTCCGCCCTCGGTGGCCCAACTCGGCAGCAGGGCGGCCAGGGTGGTGGAGCCGGGCAGGTAGGGGTAGCTGTCCAGGGTGAGGTCGACTCCGTCCGCGAGCGCCCGGTCGACCAGCGCCAGCAGCTCGCCGGCCCGACCCCGGTTGACGCCGAAGTTCATCGTGGCGTGGGTCAGGTGCAGCGCGCAGCCGGACCGTCGGGCTATCTCCACCATCTCCGCGTAGCCCTCCAACGCACCCTTGCCGTACGAGCGTTGGTGTGGGGCGTGGAAGCCGCCGTAGGCCGCGACCACGGTGCACAGCTCGACCAGCTCGGCGGTGTCCGCGTACATCCCGGGGGTGTAGCTGAGGCCGCTGGACATGCCGACCGCCCCGTGCAGCAGGCTCTGCGCCAACACCTGGCGCATCCGGTCGAGTTCGGCCGGGGTGGGCGGGCGGTTCCGCCAGCCCATGGCGAGCATCCGCAGCGAGCCGTGCGGGACCAGGTAGCAGGCGTTGACGGCGACCCGGGTGCGGTCGATCCGGTCCAGGTAGCCGGCCACGTCCCGCCAGTCCCAGTCGAAGTCCGCCGGATCGCCGTTCCAGCCGGCCAGTTGGCGGCGCAGCGCGGGCAGGGTGGTGTCGTCGACCGGGGCGTAGGACAGGCCGTCCTGGCCGAGGACCTCGCAGGTGACGCCCTGGGTGACCTTGGCCGGGTGCTCGGGTTCGAGCAGCAGGGCGAGGTCGGAGTGGGCGTGCATGTCGATGAAGCCGGGGGCGAGCACCAGCCCGTCGGCGTCCACCTCCGTCGCGCCGCCCGCTCCGCCACCGGGCTCGGTGATCTCGGCGATCAGCCCGTCGGCGATCCGCACGTCCGCCCGGTAGCGCTCGGCGCCGGTGCCGTCGACCACCGTCGCCCCCTTGAAGACGGTGGTCGACGGCGCCGGTCTCCCGGTCATCAGAAGAACGTCCTGACCAGGCCGGTGACCTTCGGCTCGGCCGCGTCCGCGGAGTCCAGCACCGGGATCGCCGTCCACTTGTCGAAGGCGGTGCACGGGTGGGAGACGCCGAGCCGCAGCACCGCGCCGAGCGGCGCCAGGTCGCCCGCCTCGCGCAGGAAGGCGTGCTGGTCGTTGAGCGCGGTGACCCGGGCCGGCGTCCCGATCAACTCGGCTCCGCCGCGTACCAGTTGGGGCTCGGGCAGGCCCTCGTCGAAGGGCAGGTCGCGCTTGCCCGCGTCCAGCAGCGCCAGGTGCGGCTCCGGCCGGGAGACCACCCGGGCCCAACCGTGCAGCGCGCCGCGAAAGGGCGCCCCGCCGGCGCCGCGGACGAGCGGCGAGATGCCCCGGTAGAACCCGTCGTCGTGGGCGATGTACGCCCCCGAACGCAGCACCACCAGTGCCTCCGGCAGCGCGGCCAACTCCTCGACCACCAGGTCGAAGTAGGCGCTGCCACCGGCCGACACCACGGGCGGCACGCCGTCGGGGTAGGAGCCGGCCAGCCGCCCGTGCAGTTCGCCGAGCGCCCGGAGGTAGCTCCGGACGGTGGCCAGCCCCTGGGCGGTGGCGTCATGGGCGAGGGCGCCCTCGTAGCCGCCGACGCCGGCCAGCCGCAGGGTGGGCGCGCGCAGCACGGCGGCGGCGATCTCGACGGCCGCGTCCACGCCGCGCGCACCGGTCCGGCCGCCGGGGCCGCCGAGTTCGACCAGCACCTCGACCGGCCGTTCGGCCCCGGCGGCGCGCAGCGCCTCGTCCATCAGCCGTACGCCCTCGGTGGAGTCGGTCCAGCAGAGGAAGGCGAAACCCGGGTCGGCGGCCAGTTCGGCGGCCAGCCAGGCCAGTCCGGCCGGGTCGAGCAGGGTGTTGGCGAGCAGGATCCGCTGGACGCCGAAGGCGCGGGCGACCCGCACCTGCGGCAGGTTGGCGAGGGTGATGCCGTGGCTGCCGGCCGCGAGTTGGGCCCGCCAGAGCTCGGGCGCCATGGTGGTCTTGCCGTGCGGGGCGAGTGCGACGCCCGCCTTGGCGCACCAGTCGGCCATGGTGCGGACGTTGTGGTCGAGCGCGGCGCCGTCGAGGGTGAGCAACGGGGTGCCGAGCCCGGAGAGGGTCGGCCCGGTGGCCAGCCATTCGCGGACGGTGCGCCCCCAACTCTCCGGCGGGGCGGCCTTGAAGCGCCAGTCGAGGGTCTCGTCGGCCAGCGCCGCCACCGCGCCCTCGGCGATCCCCGGTCCGGCCGCGGCGCTCGCGAAGGCGGCACCGCCCGTCGAATCGCTCCCCGTAGAACCACCACGCGCCGAGCCGTCGCCCGCCGAACCGTCGCCGCTTGCGAAGGTCTGCTCCACCGTCTTCCTCCATCCGCCGTGTTGCAACATATGCAACGAGGGTTGCACATGCTGGCACCACGGTTCTAGCATCGGCGCCGGATCACGGTCAACGGAGTCGAACCGGCAACGGGGTCGAACCGCCAACGGAGTCGAACCACCGTCAAGGGTCGACAGCCGGCCACCGCAGACGAGGAGCCCAGCAGATGCCGCGACCGGACAACCCGGGGCCGACCCGCCCCGGTCCTCCCCCGACGGCCGTGTGCGTGGGCGAGTCGATGGCCGTCCTGCTGCCCGACCGCCCGGGGCCGCTGGAGGCCGTGGAGAACTTCCGGCTGTCCGTCGGCGGCGCCGAGTCCAACGTGGCCGGGGCACTGGCGGCGCTCGGCGTGCCGACCGCCTGGCTCAGCCGGGTCGGCGACGACGGCTTCGGCCGCCGCCTGCTCGCCGAGGTCGCCGCCCGCGGCGTGGACGTCTCCGGCGTCACCGTCGACCCGCACCGCCCGACCGGCCTCTACCTCAAGGAGGTCGGCGGCGCCACCGGCCACCGGCACGACCTCGGCCCCGGGCGCAGCCGGCTGCACTACCACCGGCGCGGCTCCGCGGCCGCCGCGCTCTCCCCCGCCCTGCTCGCCGACCCGGCCGCCGCCCGACTGCTGGCGGGCGCCCGGCTGCTGCACCTGTCCGGCATCACCGCGGCGCTCTCCGACGGCTGCCTGGAACTGCTCCGCGCCCTGCTCGCCGACCGCCGCCCGGGGCGGCTGGTCAGCTTCGACCTCAACTGGCGCCCCGCGCTCTGGCGGGACCGCGACCCGGCCGTGCTGCCGCCCCTGCTGGACGCCGCCGACCTGCTGCTGCTCGGCGCCGACGAGGCCGAGGCCGCTTTCGGCACCGGTGACCCGGCCGAACTGCGCCGCCGCTTCCCCTCCCCCGCGACGGTGGTGGTCAAGGACGCCGCCCGGGTGGTCACCGCCCTGGGGCGGGACGGCACGGCGGTCGCCGAACCGGCGCTGACCGTCGACGTGGTCGAGGCCACCGGCGCGGGCGACGCCTTCGCCGCCGGGTACCTGGCCGGCACCCTGCACGGCCTGGACCAGCGCCGCCGGCTGCGGCTCGGGCACCTGGGCGCGGCCTGCGCGCTGACCGCCCCCGGCGACCAGGCCGAGCTGCCGCCCGCCCCGGTGGTCACCGCCCTGCTGGACGCCTCCCCCGCCGACTGGGCGGCCACCCGGGTCACCGCCCGGGGCATCACCTCCCCGGCCCTGCCCGCTCCGACCACCCCGGCCCGGGCAGAATGAGCCGCCACCCCAGCCACCCGACCGGAGCCAGAGGCCGATGAGCCAGACCGTCACCCGCGCCCTGCGCATCCTCGCCCAGCTCGGCGAGGGCGAGCGCTCCCTCGACCAGCTGGCCGAGGTCCTCGGCGTGCACAAGACCACCGTGCTCCGGCTGCTCCAGAGCCTGGAGGAGGAACGGTTCGTCTACCGCGACGCGGCCTACCGCTACCACCTCGGCGCGGGCCTGTTCGCCCTCTCCGGCCTGGCCCTGGAGCAGCGCGGCATCCGCCGGATCGCCGCCCCGCACCTCGCCGAGCTGAACTCCGCCACCGGCCAGACCGTGCACCTGGCGGCCTACGAGGGCGGTGAGGTGGTCTACATCGACAAGTACGACTCCCGCCACCCGGTCAGGATGTACTCCCGGATCGGTCTGCGGGCCGCCCTGCACAGCGCCGCGGTCTCCAAGGTGCTGCTGGCCGACCTCCCGCTGCCCGAGCGGCGCCGGGTGGTGGCCGGGATCGACTTCACCCCGCACACCGAACGCACCCTCACCACCCCCGAGGCGCTGCTCGCCGAGCTGGAGAAGGTCGCCGCCCAGGGCTGGGCGCAGGACCACGCCGAGCACGAGGCCTTCATCAACTGCGTCGCCGCCCCGATCCGGGACGCCAGCGGCCGGGTGATCGCCGCCGCCTCGATCTCCGTGCCCGACGTCCTCCTCCCGTACGAGCAGGTGCTGGACCTCCTCCCGCAGCTGCTCGCCACCACCCGCGCCGTCTCGGCCGACTGCGGCCGCCCCGAGCACAACTGACCCACCGTCAACCACGCACCGAAGGAACCCGATGTCCTCCGACAAGTCCGACAAGATCGAGATCCGCACCGACGGCGCCCCGGCCCCGGCCTGGATGTTCTCCCAGGGCGTCCGCAAGGGCCCGATCCTCCAGGTCTCCGGCCAGGGCCCGCAGGACCCGGCGACCGGCGAGTACCTCCACCACGGCGACGTGAAGGCCCAGACCCGCCGCACCCTGGAGAACGTCAAGGCCATCGTTGAGGCCAGCGGCGCCACCATCGAGGACGTGGTGATGTTCCGGGTCTACCTCACCAAGCGCGCGGACTTCCCGCTGATGAACGAGGTCTACGCCGAGTTCATCGACGAGAACATCAAGCCCGGCGGGGTGAAGCCGTGCCGCACCACGATCTTCGTCGAGCTGCCGCAGGAGCCGATGCTGGTGGAGATCGACGCCCAGGCCGTGGTCGCCTGACCCACCGCCGGGTGCCACGAGGGCCCGGACGCCACCGCGCGTCCGGGCCCTCGCCGCACCCGCCGCACCCCGTACACGCCGCACCCCGCTCCCCGTACTTGCCACACCCTCGCGCGGACATTAGGTTAGCCTCACCTAACCAACAGGAGGTCCGCCCATGAGCCACCCCACCGGCGACACCGAGGTGCCCGAGCCCACCACCGCCGACCGGGTCCACAGCCTGCTCAGCGCGACCTCCTCGCTCACCGTCCGCGCCCTCGGCGAGCGCCACGACCTGGACGCCCCCGTCTCCGTCCACGGCTCCCGGCTGCGCCTGTGCCTCCCGCTGGACGCCCCGCTCACCACGGCCGCCGCCGGTGCCACCGACGGCCTGGCCGTCGTCCTCGACGTCACCGACGTCTCCCCCGTCGCCGTGCGCCACCGCGTCCGCGCCCGGCTCACCCTGGCCGGCCGGCTGCACCTGGCCCACCTCGCCGACGACGGCCTCGGCGTGCACCTGCGGGTGGACGTCGCCCACGCCGTCCTGTCCACCCCGTACGGCACCAGCGCGCTCACCGCCGAGGACCTCGCCCACGCCGTCCCCGACCCGCTGGCCCGGCACGAGGCCGCCCTGCTCACCCACCTGGCCGACGACCACGCCGACGCCCTCGACCTGCTCACCCGGCTGCTCGACCCGGCCCTGCTCGCCGGCAACCCGGAGGTGCGCCCGCTGGCCCTGGACCGGCACGGCCTGGTCCTGCGCCTGGACCACCCGCACGGCCACCGCGACGTCCGCCTGGTCTTCCCCGAACCCGCCTGCGACACCGAGGACTTCGGCCACCGGATGCACGCCCTGCTGAGCGCCGCCGAGCACGGCCTGCCCGCCCACCGGCACTGAGCCCGCCGCCCACCCGGCACCGCCCCGCTCAGCGCTCCACCGCGTCCTCCAGCACGATCCGCCCCATCCGCGCGTACAGCTCCGGCCGAACCCGTCGCAGCACCAAGGCCGTTCCGATCCCGACCAGGAACACCCCGATCACCAGGTACGGGATCAGCCGGAACACCAGGGTGCCCGCCGCCGCCCCGGCCACCGCCCCCCGGTCGGCCACCAGCAGCGCCACCACCGCGCCCATCGCCACCCCGCCGACCAGCGGAGCGAGCAGGGTGCGGAACCAGTGCGCGGTCTCCGGGTGCCGCCGCTGCACGTGGAAGTACCCGACCACCGCGAAGGAGCACAGCGTCTGCACCACCAGGATCGCCATCGTCCCCAACAGCGCCAGCAGCGTGTACAGATGGACGTACGGATCCATCCCGGCCAGCAGGAACGCCAGCACCAGCCCGGCCGCGACCGCCGACTGCACGACCGAGGCGACGTACGGCGAGCCGTGCCGCGGATGGGTCCGGCCGAGCGCCGGGTGCAGCAGCCCCTCCCGCCCGATCGCGTACAAGTACCGTGCGGCGCACTGGTGGAAGGCCATCGCGCAGGCGAACGAGCCGGTGACGACCAGCCATTGGAACACCGTGACCGCCCAGGCCCCGAGGTGCTCGCCCAGCGGATCGAAGAACAGGCTGTTCCCGTCCTTGCCCGGCACCGCACCGCCCGCCACCGCGACGGCGTGCCCGACTCCGTTGCCGGACAGGATCATCCAGGAGACGAACACGTAGAACAGGCCGATCCCGACCACCGACACCATGGTCGCCCGCGGCACCACCCGCTTCGGGTCGCGCGACTCCTCCCCGTACATCGCGGTCGACTCGAAGCCCACCCAGGAGCAGAACGCGAAGACCAGGCCCACCCCGGCCGCCGCCGTGCCCGAACTGCCCACTCCCTTCAGCCCGTTCAGCGGACTCACGGCCCCGAGCACGATTCCGTCCGGCCCGCCGCCGGCGGCCAGCACGGCCAGCGAGACCGCGCCCAGCACCGCGATCTCCAGCAGCAGCGCCACCCCGAGCACCTTCGCCGTCAGATGCAGGTCGAACCAGGCCGTCACCCCGATCACCGTCAGCCCGACCAGCGCGTACCAGCCCCAGTCGAGGTCCACGCCCGCCTGCGAACGGACCAGCCCGCGCAGCGAGTAGGCGAAGAAGCCGATGACCGAGGCCTCGAAGACGATGTACGCCAGCAGCGCGAGCAGCCCCGACGCCATCCCGGCCACCCGGCCCAGCCCGTGCGAGACGTACCCGTAGAACGCCCCGGCGGCCGTGATGTGCCGGGCCATCGCCACGTACCCGACCGAGAAGACCGTGAGCACCACGGTCGCCAGGACGTACGCGGCGGGCGCCCCGGCCCCGTTGCCCTGCCCGATGATGATCGGCAGGTTCCCGGTCATCGCGGTGATCGGGGCGGCGGTGGCGACCGCCATGAACACCACGCCCGGCAGACCGACCGAGTCCGCCTTCAGCCGGTCGACCCCGTCCGACCCGACCCGCGGCCCGACCGCGTCCCCGCTCCGGACGGTCATCCGGCCTCCTCGTCCACCCGGGCGCGCCCGCCCGTCGGACCGGCCGGGCGCTGACTGCGGACAGGATCGCGCGGCGGGGCACGGCCCACGGAACCGCAGATCATCCGAAGAACCGGCGGAGTTGACGCCGCGTTCGAGCCGTCGAACGCGGTCCGGAAGCGCCGGGGACGCCGGAGCCGACGAGGACTCCGGACACGACGGTGGCCGGCCCCGGCCGCACGAGAGTTCTCGTACGGCCGGGGCCGGCCGTGGGCGTGACCCGCGCCCAGATCCACCGGTGCGGCGATCACCCGGTCGAGCGGTCACCCGACATGACCATCCCGGGTGGTCGATTCGCCCCGCACCAGCGGTGGTTCAGGAATCCCGGCGGGAGCCGGTGGTTCAGAGCGCGACGCCGTGCGCGCGCAGGTAGCTGACCGGGTTGATGTCCGAGCCGTAGTCCGGACCGGTCCGGACCTCGAAGTGCAGGTGCGGGCCGGTCACGTTGCCGGTCGCACCGGAGTAGCCGAGCTGCTGACCGGCGGCGACGGACTGACCGACCTTCACACCGATCGAGGAGAGGTGCGCGTACTGCGCGTACTTGCCGTCGGCGAGCTTGAGCTCGACCTCGTTGCCGTAGGCGCCGTCGTAGGCGGCCTTCACCACGACCCCGTTGGCGACGGCGCGCAGCGGGGTGCCGGTGGAGCAGACGAAGTCCTGGCCGGTGTGGTGGCCGGAGGCCCACATGGCGCCCGCCACCCCGTAGGCCTCGCCCAGCACCGGGGCGGCGAGCGGGGCGACGTAGCCGGAGGTGACGGCGGCCGGGACGACCGCGGCCGGAGCAGCGGCCGGGGCGACAGCGGCCGGGGCGGCCACGACGACGGCGGCCGGGGTGCTGGTCGCCTGGGCGTTCATCGCGGTCACGAGCGGCAGGACGAACGAGACGCCGGTGACGGCGGCGGCGATGCCGATGCGGGCGGCACGGGGCAGGGCGATACGACGAGCCTGTGCAGGCATGGAATTTTCCTCTCCGACGCCTGCGAGGTGAGCTGTCGGGTTCGGGCTGGAGTTGCCCGGCCGCATGCGCGGCTTCACCCCGAGCCGGTCCTGGTGGTCCGCGCTGTGAAAGCGCGAACTCCGGTCCGGCGACTTACCTGTGGGTCCCCCGCTCCTGCCGTACAGAGTTCGTTGCGAGCCACCGGGCAGCGGCAGGACTCGGCGTTCCACCCGGCGGATCCGTCCGGGCTGGCCGGGCGGTCGCTGAACTAAAACTCATCCGTTCGGGTGAAGCAATGTCGATCTCTCGAAACAGCGGCCGATCCCGCCCCCGCGGTCACCCTCCGCATGATCCGCCGTACGGTCCGTGCACGATCCGTTCACCCGGCGCCACTGATCCACGACCCTGCGCCGACCAGTGCAACACCGGGCGACCAGAGGAGCACCCACCGTCACCGACCGACACACCACCCGGTGACCCTTGTCACGTACACCCCCGTGGGCACAGGATTCGACCCGTGGCCACCTCTCACGCCGGCACCCTGCGCCTGGGCAGCGCACAGGGTCGCTGGGTCCTCCTCGCAACGGTGCTCGGCTCCAGCATGGCGATGCTCGACGGCACCGTGGTGAACGTCGCCCTGCCCCGGATCGGCGCCGACCTCGGCGCCACCCTCGCCTCCCTGCAATGGACCCTGAACGCCTATCTGCTCACCCTGGCGGGCCTGATCCTGCTCGGCGGCGCGCTCGGCGACCGCTACGGGCGGCGCCGGGTCTTCCTGATCGGCGTGGTCTGGTTCGCCGCCGCTTCGGCGGCCTGCGCCGCCGCCCCGACCATCCACGTGCTGATCGCCGCCCGCGCCGTCCAGGGCATCGGCGGGGCGCTGCTCACCCCGGGCTCGCTCGCGATGCTCCAGGCCGTCTTCCACCCGGACGACCGCTCGGCCGCGGTCGGCCTGTGGTCCGGCCTCGGCGGGGTGTCGGCGGCCGTCGGCCCCTTCCTCGGCGGCTGGCTGGTGGACGGCCCCGGCTGGCGCTGGATCTTCCTGCTGAACCTGCCGCTGGCCGCCGCCGTGATCGCGGTGACCTCCCGTTACGTCCCGGAGAGCCGGGACGAGTCCGCCGCCGGCCGCTTCGACGTGCCCGGCGCCCTGCTCGCCGCCCTCGCCCTCGGCGCGATCACCTACGCGCTCACCGCCGCCGGGGAGGGGCTGTCCCCCGCCGTCTGGGTCACCGGCGTGGCCGGTCTGCTGCTGGGCGCGGCCTTCGTGGCCGTGGAGCGGCGGGCGCCCGACCCGATGCTGCCGCTCGGGCTGTTCTCCTCCCGGCTGTTCACCACCGTGAACCTGGTCACCCTGTGCGTCTACGCGGCGTTCAGCGGGGTGTTCTTCCTGCTGGTGGTGCAGCTGCAGATCGTCGCCGGCTTCTCCCCGCTGGTCTCCGGCTTCGCGCTGGTGCCGATCACGGTGCTGATGCTGACCCTGTCCGCGCGCGCCGGGCGCCTCGGCAAGCGGATCGGCCCGCGCATCCCGCTCACCGTCGGCCCGCTGCTGTGCGCCGCCGGGGTGCTGCTGATGCTGCGCACCGGCCCCGGCTCCTCCTACTGGGCGGACGTGCTGCCGGCCGTCGCGGTGATGGGTTCCGGGATGACGCTGCTGGTCGCCCCGCTGACCGCCACCGTGCTGGCCGCCGTCGAGGTGCGGCACGCGGGCATCGCCAGCGGGGTGAACAACGCCGCCGCCCGCGCGGCCGGCCTGCTCGCGGTGGCCGCCCTCCCGGCACTGGCCGGGCTGAGCGGCGACGCCTACCGGGTGCCGGCCTCGGTGGACTCCGCCTTCCACACCGCGATGCTGATCTGCGCCGGACTGCTGGTCTGCGGCGGGCTGATCGCCTTCACCACCATCCGCGGCAACGTGCTCGCCCCCGAGGAGGAGCACCCGGTGGCCGAGCCGAACTGCGACTGGCCGTGCGCCACCACCACCCCGCCGCTCGACCCGGGCCGCCCCCGGACGCCCGAGGGCCCCGCCACCGGAACGGCGACGGGGCCCTCGTCGGACGACTGACCGACGCTGACGCTACGTCAGAGGATGTCGGCGGGCGCGTACTTGGCGGCCTCCGGGTAGGCCGCGGCAACGGCCTCCACCTGGCGGACCACCTCGGCGACCTGCGCCCCGGCCGCCCCGGTGAAGGACAGCCGGTCGGCCAGCAGCGCGTCCAGCGCGGCCCGGTCCAGCGGGATCCGCTCGTCGGCGGCGAGGCGGTCCAGCAGCTCGTTCTCCCGGGCGCCGGCGCGCATCGCCAGCGCGGAGGCGACGGCGTGCTCCTTGATGACCTCGTGCCCGGTCTCCCGGCCGACGCCCGCGCGCACCGCGCCCATCAGCACCTTGGTGGTGGCCAGGAACGGCAGGTAGCGGTCCAGCTCGGCCTCGATCACGGCCGGGAAGGCGCCGAACTCGTCCAGGACGGTCAGGAAGGTCTCCAGCAGGCCGTCGAAGGCGAAGAAGGCGTCCGGCAGCGCGACCCGGCGCACCACCGAGCAGGAGACGTCGCCCTCGTTCCACTGGTCACCGGCCAGCTCGCCGGTCATCGAGGCGTAACCGCGCAGGATGACGGCCAGGCCGTTGACGCGCTCGCAGGAGCGGGTGTTCATCTTGTGCGGCATCGCGGAGGAGCCGACCTGGCCCTCCTTGAAGCCCTCCGTCACCAGCTCGTGGCCGGCCATCAGGCGGATGGTCTTGGCCAGGCTGGACGGCGCGGCGGCCAGCTGGACGAGGGCGGTGAGCACCTCGAAGTCCAGCGAGCGCGGGTAGACCTGGCCGACGCTGGTCAGCACGGACTCGAAGCCGAGGTGGCCGGCGACCCGGCGCTCCAGCTCGGCCAGCTTCTCGGTGTCGCCGCCGAGCAGGTCCAGCATGTCCTGGGCGGTGCCGACCGGGCCCTTGATCCCGCGCAGCGGGTAGCGGGCGATCAGCTCCTCCAGCCGGCGGAAGGCGACCAGCAGCTCGTCGGTGATCGACGCGAAGCGCTTGCCCAGGGTGGTGGCCTGCGCGGCCACGTTGTGCGAGCGGCCGGCCATGACCAGCTCGGCGTGCTGGGCGGACAGGCCGGCCAGACGCACCAGGACGGCGACCGTACGGTCCCGGACGTGCTCCAGCGACTGGCGGATCTGCAGTTGCTCGACGTTCTCGGTCAGGTCCCGGGAGGTCATGCCCTTGTGGATCTGCTCGTGGCCGGCGAGGTCGCTGAACTCCTCGATCCGGGCCTTCACGTCGTGGCGGGTGATCCGCTCACGGGCGGCGATCGAGCCGAGGTCGACCTGGTCGATCACCCGCTCGTAGTCGGCCACGGCGGTCGCCGGAACCTCGACACCGAGGTCCTGCTGGGCCTTCAGGACGGCGAGCCACAGATGGCGCTCAAGGACCACCTTGTGCTCGGGGGACCACAGCTGGGCCAGGGTCGCCGAGGCGTACCGGGAGGCCAGGACATTGGGGATCTGGGGCTTCGCGCTCACGCTTCGCAAGAGTAACAGTCGAGGTCACGCCGACCGTCAGCGGATGGGGTGGGCCTGCGCGCGGCCCCCGCTCGGGCCGGGGCACGGCCGCCGCTTCGGCCGGCGCGCGGCCCCCGCCCGGGCCGGGGCACGGCCGCCGCTTCGGCCGGCGCGCGGCCCCCGCCCGGGCCGGGGCACGGCCGCCGCTTCGGCCGGCGCGCGGCCCCCGCCCGAACCCGGACACGGCCCCGCTACTGCGCGCCGCCCGCCCGTCCGGCCAGCACCGGCAGGACCTGCCCGCAGATCGAGTGCAGCGCGATCCGCTGCTCGTCGGTCATCGCCTCGAAGGCCTGGTGGGTGCGGGCCATCTCGCCGCGGATCCGGTTGAGGATCTCCCGGCCCTCGTCCGTGATCACCACGATCTTCACCCGGCGGTCGCCGGCGGCCGCCTCCCGGTTGGCCAGGCCCAGCGTCTCCAGCCGGTCCACGATCCCGGTCACGTTCGACGCGTCACAGCCCAGCCGTCCGGCCAGCGCCCGCATCGGCACCGGCTCCTGGACCGAGCCCAGCGCCTTGGCCTGGGAGGAGGACAGCCCGTGCCGGGCCGCGGCCGCCGCGAAGTCCTGGAAGTACGCGGCGCCGACGGCGGCCAACGCCTCCATCAGATCGGCGTTGGTCGGTACGGTCGTCGTCGAGGTCGAACCCATGGGGTCAGCGTACGGCCGAGTGCTTCAGCAACTCAAGCTTTGAGCACGGCAACCGTCCGCGAGCCGCCTCACACTCCCCCGATCGGGGGACGAGCAGGGCGCCGATGGTCAGAGCACGAGCTGGTCGAACAGCCGCCGCAGCTCCGCCTCCGGGTCCGCGGTCAGTCCGGTGTGCACCGGCCCCGGCTGGACGATCGCGCTGCGCGGCGCGGTCAGCCAGCGGAACCGCTGCCCGGGACTGTCCGAAGCCGCCGGACCGGCCGGCGGGCCGCCCAGGCAGACCGCCTCGATGCCCTGCAGCGCCCGGCGCACCCCCTGCACGTCCGCCACCGGGTCCAGCGCCAGCAACCGGGCCTGGTCCAGGTGGGTCCGCGCCGCCAGGTGGGCGGCCTGCCGGCAGTACAGCAGCACCCCGACGTTGACGCACTCGCCCCGCTCGACCCGCGGCACCGCCCGGATCACGGCGTACTCGTAGTCGTGCAGCTCGACGACGGCCGGCAGCGCGGCCGACAGCGGCCCGGTCATCCGGACACCTCCGGCAGCCAGTCGCGCGGACCGGCCAGTCGCTCGGTCAGCTGGGCCCGGTACGCGGCGCGCACGTCCTCGGGCGAGTCGAAGCCGAACTCGTCCACCAGCCACACCTCGGGGATCTGCGCCACGGCCGCCTCGATCGCCGCCTCCGCGAGCGGCGCGAGCGCCTTGTCCGCCGCCGCCAGGTCCGGCCGGGCGCGCAGCAGCGCGTGGTCGGAGGCGTCGTACGGGCGGCGCACCCAGCCGGCCGCACCGGCCCAGTTGTGATGGAAGATCAGGCTCGCGCCGTGGTCGATCAGCCGCAGCCCGCCGGTCGCCACCAGCAGGTTGGGGTTGCGCCAGGAGCGGTCGACGTTGCCGATCAGCGCGTCGAACCAGAGCACCTGCCCGGCGAGTTCGGAGTCCACGTCGAAGCAGAGCGGATCGAAGTTCAACGCGCCGCTGACGAAGGCCATCCCGAGGTTGGTCCCGCCGCTGGCCCGCATCTGGTCCTGCACCTGGTGG
Organism: Kitasatospora sp. NPDC089509; assembly: GCF_044749365.1. Lineage (NCBI taxonomy): Bacteria > Bacillati > Actinomycetota > Actinomycetes > Kitasatosporales > Streptomycetaceae > Kitasatospora > Kitasatospora sp. NPDC089509. The sequence goes on from NZ_JBIVHS010000025.1 coordinate 113,990, forward strand.
TCCGGCTCGCTGCGCGCGAGCACCGGGTCCAGGTCGACCGTCACCAACTCGGGCACCGGCAGTCCGAGCCGCCGCCCCAGTTCCCCGGCCAGCACCTCCGCGACCAACGCCTTCCGGCCCTGCGCCGCGCCGACCCATTTCAGCGCGTACAGCCGCCGGTCGTCGGCCTCGACCAGGCCCGGCATCGAGCCGCCTTCTCGCAGTGGCGTCACGTACCGGATCGCCGTCACCTCGGGGAGCACGCCCGACAGCTTATCGGTGCACCACCCACCCCCGTGCGCACCGGGCCCACACCCCGTCACCCACGGCCTCTCACCACTGCTCCCCGTCCGCCCCGCACCCCACCCGCACCCCTTCCCTCACCCCCTCCCCCCAGCGCCCCACCCCGGTGGCAGCCCCCGCTGCTCCGTGCGAGTGTGGCGGACAGTAATGGGGACCTTCCGGTACGACCCGCACGGCAAAGGGATGAGCGATGGAACGACCTCGGATCCTGATCGTGGGCGGCGGCTTCGCAGGCCTGGAGTGCGCCCGCCGCCTCGAACACAAGCTCTCGCCCTCGGAGGCCGAGATCACGCTGGTCACGCCGTTCAGCTACCAGCTCTACCTCCCCCTCCTGCCGCACGTCGCCGCCGGCGTCCTCACCCCCCAGTCCGTCGCGATCTCGCTGCGCCGCAGCCTGCGCCGTACCCACATCGTCCCCGGCGGCGCCATCGGCGTGGACCCGGCCGCCAAGGTGTGCGTGGTCCGCAAGATCACCGACGAGGTGATCGCGCAGAAGTACGACGTCCTGGTGCTCGCCCCCGGCAGCATCACCCGCACCTTCGACATCCCGGGCCTCACCGACTACGCCCGCGGCATGAAGACGCTCGCCGAGGCGGCCTACGTCCGCGACCACGTGATCGCCCAACTCGACCTCGCCTCGGCAACCTTGGACCAGCGCGAACGCGAGTCCCGGCTGCAGTTCGTGGTGGTCGGCGGCGGCTACGCGGGCACCGAGACCGCCGCCTGCCTGCAGCGCCTGACCACCGCCGCCGCCCGCCGCTACCCGCGCCTGGACGCCCGCCAGATCAAGTGGCACCTGATCGACATCGCCCCCAAGCTGATGCCCGAACTCGGCGACGCGCTCGGCACCGCCGCCCTGGAGGTGCTGCGCGAGCGCGGCATCGAGGTGTCCCTGGGCGTCTCGGTGGCCGAAGTCGGCGCCGAGACGGTCAAGTTCACCGACGGACGGGTACTCCCCTGCCGCACCCTGATCTGGACGGCCGGCGTGGCCGCCAGCCCGCTGATCGGCACCCTGGACGCCGAGACGGTCCGCGGCCGGATCGCGGTGACGGCGGAGATGCGGGTGCCGCAGCTGGAGGGCGTGTTCGCGCTCGGCGACGCGGCCGCCGTCCCCGACCTGGCCAAGGGCGACGGAGCCGTCTGCCCGCCGACCGCCCAGCACTCGGCCCGCCAGGGCCGCGCGGTGGCGGACAACGTGATCGCCTCGCTCCGCAGCCAGCCGCTGGAGCCGTACTACCACAAGGACTTGGGCCTGGTGGTCGACCTCGGTGGCAAGGACGCGGTGTCCAAGCCGCTCGGCATCGAACTGCGCGGCGTGCCCGCCCAGTTGGTGGCCCGCGGCTACCACATCATGGCGATGCGCACCAATGCGGCGAAGTTCCGGGTGGGCGCGAACTGGCTGCTCAACGCGACCGCCGGGGACGACTTCGTCCGCACCGGCTTCCTGGCCCGCCAGCCCGCCCGGCTGCAGGACTTCGAGTACACCGACGCCTATCTGACGAAGGATCAGGTGCGCGCCCACGCCCAGTCCCTGCTCGCCAAGGGCTGACCACGCCCGTGCCGTCGCCCCCTCACCGGGTCGGTGAGGGGGCGACGGCACGTCCGGGTCACTCCGCGGTCAGGTACATCCCGCTCGCGTCCTGCCCGGCCGTGTTGTCGCACGCGTAGTTGCCGGTCGGCCGGGCCCACAGCTGGCTCAGGCAGCTGCCGAGCGCCGCCTGCCCGTAGTAGTTGGGGTGCATCGACTCCTGCAGCACGCCCTGGGTGGTGTTGAGCCCGCCGTCCAGGAACCGCGCCCACTCGCTGGTGGTCGCGGACGGCGCGGAGCCGGCCGTCGGCTGCTGGGTGGCGGTGGAGCACACCTCGCGGCCCTGCAGCATGTTCGAGAGGTCCAGGAACTGCGCCCCCTTGGCCGCCGCGACCCCGGCCAGCGCCTTGGAGATCTCGGGCACCATGGAGTCCCGGGCCCAGTCGGCGTCCGCGTTCCAGAACGGGCAGCCGCCGGTGTCCGAGCGGGTCCAGCCGCTCTCCGGGTAGCGCATCTCGGCGCTGCGCGGGATCGGCGACGGGTACGACTGCAGGACCAGCCGGTAGTCCGACTGCGCGTACCCGGCGTCGGACATCACCGCGCGGATCTCGTCGACCGCCTTGCCGACCCCGGCCATCGCGGTCGGCAGCTGCGAGTCGATCTGGGACTGCGCGGAGTCGTGGCAGTACGAGTTCCAGATCAGGTAGTCCTGCACGCAGTCGGAGATGATCCCGGAGAAGCCGAGGTCGTTGCCGCCGATCGACAGGGTGATCAGCTTGACGTCGTTCTGCCGGGCCACGGTGGCGAGTTGGTCCGCCTGCGGGGCCTCGCCCTTGAGCGACTGGCCGCCGTCGGCGGCGCGGAAGACGTTCGCGGTGACGGCCCCGGAGCAGGCCAGGTTGATCCGGTTCTGCGCGACGGTCGAGGCGCCCAGCACCTCGGAGACGTCGGAGCGGTCGCAGCCGCTCGCCGCCGTGGCGCCGTACACCAGCGAGGGGTCGGCCGAACTCCCGTTCCAGGCCCGGTCGGTGCCGTTGTGGTCGGCGCTGCCGCCGGCCGAGTTGCCCTGCCAGCGCCCAGCCTCGCCGGAGATGTAGCTGTCGCCGAGCGCGACGCTGGCGGTCGGCCCGGTCGGCACCGCCGCCCGCGCCGCCGAAGAGGCCGGAGCGGCCGGAGCCGCCGAGGCGGGCGCGGCGACGGCCAGTCCGGCCACGGTCAGCGGCAGGGCGAGGGCCGCGGCGAGCAGCCGTCGGGCGGGGCAGCGGGTACTGCGGGTGATGCTCGAACCGTTTTCGGGCACGGCGGAACTCCTGCGGCTCGGTCTCCCCGCGATTCGGGGGCGGGGAGACGCCTGGGTGTGAGGGTGGGCCGCCGGCCGGTGGCGCAAAGGAAGATGGCATGGCCGCGCCGGTCACCGCTAGGCACCTGCAGCAGGTTTCCCGCTTTGTTACCGACGGGTTCAGACCAGCCGGGTGTCGACACCGTCCGTTCCCAGAACCGCTGCCAGATCGTTGGCCAGTTCCGTTGCGTCCGCCGGGTCCAGGCGTGCGACGGTGAACCGCAGCCCGGGCGGCGACTGGATCCGGTACCGCGCTCCGGGCGCCGCCACCCAGCCGCGCTGCACCAGCGCCGCCAGCGCCGAGGTCTCGTCCGGCACCGGCACCCAGACGTTCAGCCCGCTCGCCCCGTGCGCCTGGATGCCGCGCGCCGCCAGCTCCGTCAACAGCGCGTCCCGGCGCGCCCGGTAGGTCGCGGCCAGGCTCGCGACCGGCACCGCGTCGGCACGCCACAGCTCGACGACGGTGCGCTGCAGCAGGTGGCTGACCCAGCCCGCGCCGAGCCGCAGCCGCCCGGAGACCCGGCCGACCGTCTCCTCGTCACCGACCATCACCGCCACCCGCAGGTCCGGCCCGTAGGCCTTGGCCGCCGAACGCACCACCGCCCAGTGCCGCGGCCCGGCGCCGACCAGCGGCCGGTACGGCTGGTCGACCATGCCGTGCCCGTGGTCGTCCTCGATCAGCAGCACCCCGGGGTGCTCGGCCAGGACGGCCCGCAGCTCTGCCGCCCGTTCCACGCCGACCGCCGCACCGGTCGGGTTCTGCGCCCGGCTGGTGACCACCACCGCGCGGGCGCCCTCGGCCAGCGCCCCGGCCAGCGCGTCCGGCAGCGGCCCCTCGTCGTCCAGCCGGACCGGCACCGGCCGCAGCCCCATCGCGGGCAGCAGGTCGAGCAGGCTGCCCCAGCCCGGGTCCTCCACGGCCACCGCGTCGCCGGGGCGCAGCCAGGCGCCGAGGGTGCGCTCGACGGCGTCCAGCGCACCGGAGGCGACCGCGATCGGGCCGCCGGGCAGCCCGTCGGCCTCGAAGGAGCCGCGGGCGAGTTCGTGCAGTCCGGGGTCGAGGCGCGGGTGCCCGTAGAGCACCGGCTCGGCCCTGGCGGCCTCGGCGGCGGCCGCCAGGGCCGGGGCGAGGTCGGGCAGCAGCGCCGGGTCGGGGTTGCCGCTGGCGAGGTCGCGGGCGTGCGCGGGGACGGGGATGCGGATCTGGTCGCGCGGGGTGAGTGCGGGCCGGGGCAGGATCCGGCTGCCCTTGCGGCCGGCCGTCTCGATCACGCCGCGGTCGCGCAGCAGCCGGTAGGCGGCGGCCACGGTGTTGGGGTTGACGCCGAGTTCGGCGGCGAGGTCGCGCAGCGGAGGCAGCGCGGTTCCGGGGGCGAGCCGCCCGCTGCTCACGCCCTGTTCGATGTGGGCCGCGATTTCGCTGGCGCGTCGCCCTTTCAGCGGATAGTCTCCTAGCACAAACATGATTATGCACTAGTACATAGAGGTTGTCATGTCGGCGAGCCCTGAAGACACCCACGGGTCCACCTACGCCCGCACCCCCCGGACCACCCCGACCCGCTACAAGGACCGCGCCACCTGGGAACAGGAGGCGATCCACGCTGTCCTGGACGAGGCCTTCGTCTGCCACCTCGGCTTCGTCGCCGACGGCGCCCCGGTCGTGCTGCCCACGATCTTCGCCCGGGTCGGCAGCCGGCTCTACCTGCACGGCTCCACCGGCAGCCGCCCGCTGCGCGGCGCCGCAGACGAGCAGGGCCTCCAGGTCTGCGTCACCGTCACCCACGTCGACGCCCTGGTGCTGACCAAGTCCGCGTTCAACCACTCGGTGAACTTCCGCTCGGTGGTCGCCCACGGCACCGCCCACCAGGTCACCGACCCCGAGGAGCTGGACGTCGCCCTGGCCGCCCTGGTCGACCAGGTCGTCCCCGGCCGCTCCGGCGAGATCCGCCCGGCCAACCCCAAGGAGCTCGCCGCCACCGCCGTGATCCGGCTGGAGCTGGACGAGGTCTCCGCCAAGACCCGCTCGGACGGCGCCAACGACGACCCGGCCGACGCCGACCTGCCGCACTGGTCCGGCATCGTCCCGGTCCGCACCGTGTACGGCACCCCCGAACCGCACGACGCGGCCGCCCCGCTCCCGGCGCACATGCGCCGCTTCCCGCGCTGAACGGAACCCTCCGATGCTGATCAGATCCTGGGACCGCGGCGACGAGGACGAGTGGCGGGCCTGGCTCGCCGAGGGCCGCGACTTCGGCCTGCTCGCCGCCAATGGCCGCCCCGGCGAGGGCCCGGTGCTGGTCCCGACGCACTTCCTGCTGGACGAGGAGCGCGGCGAGATCCTGCTCCACCTCGCCGCGCCCAACCCGCTGCTGGCCGCCGTCCGGGCCGACCCCAACGTCACCCTGGCGGTCACCGACGGCTACGCCTTCGCCCCCGGCCACTGGCGCGGCGAGCCGGGCACGCCCACCAGCTACTACGCCTCGGTGCACTTCCACTGCACCGCCGAGGTGGTCGAGTCCGCCGCCGGCAAGGCGGAGATCCTCAACCGCCAGCTGGCGCACTTCCAGCCGGAGACCCCGGACTTCCGGGTGGTCCCCGGCCCGAACGAGCTCGCCCGGCTGCTGCCCGGCCTGCGCGGACTCCGGCTGACGGTCCGCGAGGTCCGCGCCAAGTTCAAGTACGACGACAAGAAGCCGGCCGAGGAGCAGCGGGCGATCGCCGGGCGGCTCGCCGAGCGCGCGAACGGCCCGGCGCTGCGCCGCGACCAGGACGCCGCCGCCCGCACCGAACTGCTGCGGCGCCATCAGCGGCGCGCGGCCACCGGACGCGCCGTCGACTGACCCCGTTTCACCCGATCGGTGCCCAGCCCGGGCAGGTCGGCCGCCGCGCTGCTCGAATGTGAGACGAGTCCTGCCCGCCCGTCGGAGCGGGCCCGTCCACCTCGGGGAGCGCGCGTTGTCCACAGTCCACAGCCCACGGGCGTCCGGGGAGGCCCACCTCGGCCACGTCATCTTCATCTCGGCGGCCGCCGCGATGGGCGGCTTCCTGTTCGGCTACGACAGCGCCGTGATCAACGGCGCGGTGACCGGCATCCAGAAGCACTTCGAGGTCGGCCACGGCACCACCGCCTTCGTGGTGGCCATCGCCCTGCTCGGCTCGGCCGTCGGCGCGGTGGCCGCCGGACGGCTGGCCGACCACCTCGGCCGGGTCCGCACCATGCTGCTGGCCGCCGTGCTGTTCGCGGCCAGCGGCATCGGCTCGATGTTCCCGCCGAACATCGAGGCGCTGGCCGCCTGGCGCGTGGTCGGCGGCGTCGCGATCGGCATCGCCTCGGTGATCGCCCCCACCTACATCGCCGAGGTCGCCCCCACCGCCTACCGCGGCCGGCTCGCGTCCTTCCAGCAGATGGCGATCGTGCTCGGCATCACCGTCTCCCAGCTCGCCAACTGGGCGCTCAACCAGGCCGCCGGCGGCGAGTCCACCGGCCACCTCGGCGGCATCCAGGCCTGGCAGTGGATGCTCGGCGTCGAGACCATCCCGGCCCTGGTGTACGGCCTGATGGCCCTTTCCATCCCGGAGTCGCCGCGCTTCCTGATCGCCGACCACCGCGAGGAGCAGGCCCGCAAGGTGCTGGTCGAGGTGGAGGGCGAGGACGTCGACCTGGACGCCCGGGTCGCCGAGATCCGCCAGGTGCTGGAGTCCTCCCACAAGCCCCGGCTCAAGGACCTGCTCGGCGGCCGCTTCGGTCTGCTGCCGATCGTCTGGGTCGGCATCGGCGCCTCGGTGTTCCAGCAGTTCGTCGGCATCAACGTGATCTTCTACTACTCCTCCTTCCTCTGGCAGTCGGTCGGCATCAACGAGTCCAACTCGCTGCTGATCAGCCTCTCCACCTCGATCATCAACGTGATCGGCACGGTGATCGCGATGGTCCTGGTGGACCGGATCGGCCGCAAGCCGCTGGCCCTGGCCGGTTCCATCGGAATGGCCCTCGCCCTGGCCACGGCCGCCTGGGCCTTCTCCTACCGGAGCGGCACCGGCGACACCGCCACCCTGGACAACACCCACGCCACCGTCGCCCTGATCGCCGCGCACGTGTTCGTGCTCTGCTTCGCCTTCTCCTGGGGCGTGGTGGTCTGGGTGCTGCTCGGCGAGATGTTCCCCAACCGGATCCGCGCGCTGGCCCTGTCGGTCGCCGCCTCGGCCCAGTGGATCGCCAACTGGGCGATCACCGTCAGCTTCCCGGACCTCGCCGACTGGAACCTCTCCGCGACGTACATCATCTACGCGGCCTTCGCGCTGCTCTCCATCCCGTTCGTGGCCTTCTGCATCAAGGAGACCAAGGGCCGCGCCCTGGAGGAGATGGGCTGAGTCCCCGCCCGCTCCCCCGCCCCCGCCGCACGCGGCCCGACCCACCGAGAGGTAGCCATGCCTGACCAGGGCGGCTCCCGGCAGAACGTCACCTTCCCGAGCAACGGCCGCACCGCGCACGGGTACCTGGCCCGCCCTCCGCAGGGGATCGGGCCGGGACTGGTGGTGGTGCAGGAGTGGTGGGGGCTCACCTCGCACGTCGCCGACCTGGCCGACCGCTTCGCCGCCGAGGGGTTCACCGTGCTCGCCCCCGACCTGTTCGGCGGCGCCACCACCCACGACAGCGCCGAGGCGGCCCGGCTCAAGCGCGAGCTCCCGGTCGAACGGGCCGTCGAGGACCTCTCCGGCGCCGTCGGCTTCCTGCTCTCGCTGGACGGCGTGGTCGGCGACGCGGTCGGCGCGGTCGGCTTCTGCATGGGCGGCGGCTTCGCCCTGATGCTGGCGGCCCGGGCCGGCGACCGGGTGGCCGCGGTGGTCCCGTTCTACGGCCTCCCGCCCGACCCCGACTTCGACTACCGCGGCCTGACCGCCCACGTCCTCGGCCACTTCGGCGAGCTCGACCGCTCGATCCCGATGGCCGCCGTGGACGAGGCCGCGATCCGGATCGGCGAGGCCACCGACGTCCGCCCCGAGATCCACTTCTACCCGGCCGGGCACGCCTTCATGAACGACGAGAACCCGCTCGGCGGCTACGACGCCCTCCAGGCCCGGACCGCCTGGCGACGCACCCTCACCTTCCTCTGGGGCCACCTCGGCTGACCCCCGGAACGCCTCCGGCCCACGCCCGGGACCGCTCCCGCCCACGCCACCGGGCAGACCCGAAACCCGATGGACACCTGTACGAACTCCGGCCATAGTCACCCGGGTGCCCACCCCACACCCGCCGCCCGCCCGCCGCCTCGCCTGGGCGAGTCGCAACTTCCGCATCCAGACCGCCGCCACCGTGATCAGCGGCCTCGGCAACGCCGGCGCCCCGATCGCCACCGCCTTCGCCGTCCTCGGCAACGGCGGCGGCACGGCCGAGGTCGGCTACGTCACCGCCGCCCGTCTGCTGCCCACGGTCCTGTTCCTGCTGCTCGGCGGCACCCTCGCCGACCGGCTGCCGCGCCACCGGATCATGGTCGGCGCCAACCTGTTCAGCGCCGTCGCCCAGGCCGTGCTGGCCGCCCTGGTGCTGGCCGGGGACGTCCGGCTCTGGCAGCTGCTGGTGTTCTCCGCCGCCGGCGGCGCCGGCTACGCCCTCTACGCCCCCGCGGCCGGCGGAATGATCATGCAGGCCGTCCCCCAGGAGCACGCCACCCGCGCGTTCTCGGTCTTCCGGATGAGCCAGAACGCCGCCCAGATCGGCGGGGCCGCCCTCGGCGGAGCGCTCACCACCGCCGTCGGCCCCGGCTGGGTGCTCGCCCTGGACGCCCTCTGCTTCCTGCTCTCCGCCGCCCTGCGCTTCCTCCTGGAGCCCGAGTCCGCGCCGGCCCCCTCCGGCGGCAGCATGCTGCGCGACCTGCGCGAGGGCTGGCGGGAGTTCTCCTCCCGCCGCTGGCTCTGGGTGATCGTGCTGCAGTTCGCCGTCCTGATCGCCTGCATCAACGCGGTCGAGGCGGTGTACGGGCCGACGTACGCCAACGAATACCTGGGCGGCGCCACCGACTGGGGCCTGGCGATGTCCGCCTACGGGTTCGGCCTGGTGGCCACCGGCCTGCTGATGGTCCGTTGGCGTCCCCGCCGGATCCTGCTGGTCGGCAACTGGGGCGTGTTCCTCTTCGGGCTGCCCGCCCTCGCCCTGGCCGCCCGCTTCCCGCTCCCGCTGCTGATCGCCGCGATGTTCCTCTCCGGCGTCGGCGTCACCGTCTTCGGCGTCAACTGGATGGTCGCGCTCCAGCAGGAGATCCCCGAGGAGATGTTCTCCCGGGTCACCGCCTACGACGAGCTCGGCTCCTACTCGCTGGCCCCGATCGGGACCGCGCTGGCCGGCCCCGCCGCCGTGGTGCTCGGCCTGTCCGGCGCGCTCTGGGCCTGCGCCGGGCTCTGCCTGCTGCTCAGCGCCGTCGTGCTGATCGACCCCCAGGTCCGCCGGCTCTCCCGCCGGGACCCGCACCGAAGCACCGCGGACGCACCGGTGCCCGCCGTCGCGCCCACGCCCACGCCGTGAGCGCCCTGTGCGCCCCGCGTGCGCCCGCCGCCGAGCAACCACCGGTGCGAATGGTTCGTCCGACCAGGTAGGAAACACCATCCACCTGGGGGGCCCACCGGTGCCTAAGCCACTGCTGTTCCTGGACGTCGACGGGGTGCTGAACCCGGTCTGTCCGCATCCGGACGCCGGGTTCGACTCCCACACCCTGCTCGGCTACGCCGTCCTGCTCGCCGCCAAGCACGGCGCCTGGCTGCGCGAGCTCGCCGGAACGTACGAGCTGGTCTGGGCCACCACCTGGGAGGAGCACGCCAACACCCACATCGCCCCGGCGATCGGCCTGGACCCGCTCCCCTTCGTCCGCTTCACCGGTGACGTCCCCCAGCCCGGCGACCCGCGCGTCCCGCTGATGGAGCTGTTCTCCGCCCGCAAGTGGGCCCCGCTGCTGCGCTACGCCGAGGGCCGACCGTTCGCCTGGGTGGACGACGTGATCCCACCCCGGCTGGTCCGCCGCTCGCTCTGGCGCCGCGACCGCCTGCTGCTGACGATCGACCCCGGCCAGGGCCTGGAGCGCCGGCACGTCGACCGGCTGCTCAGCCGTCCGCCGCGCGCCCTGTCGCTGTCAGCCGGCGGAACGGCCGTCAGGGGGTAGGCAGCCAACTGACGTGCCCGGCGAGCAGCGCGTACCCGACGAAGGCCACCGTGTCGATCAGCGCGTGCGCCGCCACCAGCGGCATCACCCGCCCCCAACGCCGGTACAGCAGGCAGAACACCGCCCCCATCACCATGTTGCCGACCAGCCCGCCGACCCCCTGGTACAGGTGGTACGAGCCGCGCAGCACCGAACTGGCCGCCACCACGGCCGGCCAGGACCACCCCCGCTGACCCAGCCGGCGCAGCAGGTAGCCGAGGACGACGACCTCCTCCAGGACGGCGTTCTGCCAGGCCGACAGCACCAGCACCGGCACCCGCCACCACACGTCCGGCAGCCCCGAGGGCGCCACCGTCAGGTTGTACCCGGCCGCCTGCGAGACCAGGTACAGCACCAGCCCGGAGCCGCCGATCGCGGCCGCGACGCCGGCGCCCCGGCCGAGGTCGCGCAGCTTCTCCCGCAGGTCGAAGCCCAGCACCCGCAGTGAGGCGCCCTCGCGCACCAGCAGGTAGCCGACCAGCACCACCGGCATCAGCCCGCGCCCGATGTAGTAGAGCTGCCAGACCAGGTCCAGCCAGGGCCGCCCGGGCGCGTGCGAGCCGTTCAGGGTCGCGACCTGCTGCCCGAGCTGGATCGGCGCGGTGAGCGAGCCGGCGAAGCTGATCAGCGCGCTGATCCCGCTGGCGCCGAGCGAGAGTCCGAGGACGATCAGCAGTTCCGCCCCGAGCAGGCGGCGGTCGGGCGGCGCGGTCTCCGGCACGGTCGGGCGGATCGTCACGGGCGCTCCAGCAGACGGATCCTGCGGCGAGCAGGTGATGGCTCCGGCGGTCGGCCGACGACCGGAGCGATCATCCTGACACAGCGGGCGGGCGGCTCAGCCGACCGGCCAGGTGTGCACCGGCTCGCCGCCCCGCATGTGCTCGGCGTAGCGCCTGGTCATCGCGGCGAGCGCGGCCGGACGGTCCATCCCGTACCGCTCGCGCAGCCGGTGGAAGGTGGCGCTCTGCCAGGCCGCTCCGTTGGTGCGGCGCAGGCAGCGCTGCTCGATGATCCCCAGGTAGCGGTCCCGGTCGGCGGGCTCCACGCCCCACTCGTCCAGTCCCTGGTGGGCCATCGGCAGCAGCTCGTTGAGGACCAGGTCGACCGCCGACACCGTCTGCAGTCCGCCGCTCCGGCCGGCCCGGCCGGGGCGCGGCCACTGGAACACCGCGTCGATGCCGTACCGGGCGCCCTGCCGGAAGTTCTCGTCCGCCCGCTCGAACGGCAGCCGGGTCCAGACCGGCCTGGGCTGCTCGGCGAGCACCCGCACCAGTCCGTAGTAGAAGGCCGCGTTGGCCAGGGTGTCGGCGACCGTCGGACCGGCCGGCAGCGCCCGGTTCTCCACCCGCAGGTGCGCGACCCCGCCGGCGACGTCGTACACCGGCCGGTTCCACCGGTAGATGGTGCCGTTGTGCAGCCGCATCTCGGCGAGCCGGGGCGCGCCGCCGGAGGCCAGCACCTTCAGCGGGTCCTCGTCGTCGCAGATCGGCAGCAGCGCCGGGAAATAGCGCAGGTTCTCCTCGAACAGGTCGTACGCCGAGTCCACCCAGCGCTCGCCGAACCAGGTGATCGGGCGCACCCCCTGGGCCTTGAGCTCCGCCGAACGGGTGTCACAGGCCTGCTGGAAGAGCACCGGACGGGTCTCCCGCCAGAGCTCCCGGCCGAACAGGAACGGGGAGTTGGCGCCGAGCGCGAGCTGCGGCCCGCAGATCGCCTGGGCGGCGTTCCACACCGAGGAGAACCGCTCCGGGGTCACCTGGAGGTGCAGTTGCAACGAGGTCGCGGCGGCCTCGGCGACCATCGTGATCGACTCCAGCTGGAGGTGCTCGACGCCCTCGATGTCCAGCGCGATGTCCTCCCCCCGGGCGGCCAGGATCTGGTCGCTGAGCAGGCTGTACCGCTGGTTGTGGCTCATCGCCTCCAGCCCGGTGTGGTCGTTCTCCAGGGTCGGCAGGATGCCCACCATGAGGATCCGGGCGCCGGCCTCGGCGGCCTGCCGGTCGGCGTAGCGGAGTCCGGTGTCGATCTCCTCGCGCAGTTCCTCGAAGACGTGCCCGCACAGCCGGTGCGGCACGATGTTGACCTCGATGTTGAACTGGCCCAGCTCGGTCTGGAAGTCGCTGGACCCGATGGCGCTCAGCACCTGGGCGTTGCGCATCACCGGCAGGCCCTGCTCGTCGGCCAGATTGAGCTCGATCTCCAGCCCCATCACCGCCCGCGGCCGGTCGAAACGGTCCTCGCGCAACATCCGCCCGAGCGCGTCCAGACAGGCCTGGAGCTTGAGCCGGTACTGCTGCCGGTCCGCCAGGTCCGCCCGAGTCGCCACGACCTTCTCGCCCACGGTCCCCTCCTCCTGAGACACCCGGCCGGTCGACCGTGCCAGCATCATGCCCACCTCGAAGATCGATACCCGAACGCACGTACTGGCTTGCAATGCAAGGCAACTGACGGATATTCAGGCCATCTGCAGACTTGCCCGGCACCACTGCCTGTGATAAACAGATCACCCTGCGCATTTGTTCGATGAAGTTCGCTGAGTTCGCACTGCGTGCCGACCGGTCCGTTCCCGCCCCGAGTCCCTCGTCGACGGCGGTGACCGCGCCGGCACCGCGATCCTGCACAACCGGACAAGGCCGGGCCCCGTCACCGAAGACGCACCGCGCCGCGCCGGTATGCCGCACTCGCACGCCGATCTCGCTTGGAGAGGCGGACCCCGCCATGACCCTGCAGACCCCCCAGCCCCCGCCGAGCGCGCTGCGCGCGGTCCTGGGCGCGCTCGACTCGGAGACCGCACTGCGCCAGCCCGCCGCCGCAGCGCTGCGTCACCCGACCGGTCCACTGCTCCCGGCACACCCGCTCGCGGTGCACGTCCTGGACGGCCCGCGCCCCGAACTCCCCGCCGCCCGCCGGACCGGCTGGCGCTTCCTGATCAAGGACGGCCCCGACGTGGCCGCCGCCGCCGAGGTGGTGCAGAGCCCCGAGGGCCACACCTTCTCCCACTTCACGGCCGGCCCCTACCTCTCCTCCACCGTCCGGGCGCTGCGCGAGGCCTGGCAGCTCGCCCAGAGCTCCCGCCCCCGCCGCCAGCCCAGGCTGCTCACCTTCCCGGGCCAGTACGCCACCGCGCTCTGGCTGCACAGCCCGGACGCCGACCCGGACGCCGATCTGCTGATCCCACTGGCCCCGGCCCCGCTCGGGGTCACCGCGCACCGCGCCTACCCGGCCGCGGAGCTGCTCCCGCTGCTGGCCCGCGCGCCGCTCGCCGGACCGCTGCTGCTCGGCTCCGCCTGAGCCCGCGCCACCGCACCGGCCGCCGGGCAGTCCGCCCGGCGGCCCTTCGCCGTGCGCTCCGGCGCCACCCGACGGCCCCCTGACGGCCTCACCCGAACGGCTACCACCTGGACGGGCCACTGGCCATGACCCCACCGGGCCATGCCCCGACTGACCCGACCGTGCGCGATTTCCCTCCGGCCCCACCTGAACGGGTGATCTCTACCCGGGAGTTGTGGCGCATGTCACGAAATCCCTGCGCGCGCGTCCGCAGATGCCGACACTGGGAACCAGCGTGGAAGGACCACCTGTCCTACCCACTTGAGCGCCGGTCAACACCTGGTCGGCGCCCGGACAGGATCCGACCACCACGGCGGCTCCGGACGGCTCGACCTCCGGGGACCGCACCACGGGGAGGATCGCAGAGCGAAGCGAGGGTACGCGTATGTGCCAGCACCGTCCTGAGTGCCCGTCGGCCGAGTCCGCGGACCGCGAGGCCGCCGAGCCGGTGGCCTGCCACCCGGAGCAGGGCTGGAGCCTGCTCTGCAACGGCGTCGTCCTGTTCGAGGACACCGGAGAGCTGCTGCCCGACGGCCGGGTGATCGCCCCGCGCCGTCCCGTCGCCCACGCGGCCTGAGCCCACGCGGCCCGAGCCCGTCGGAGCGAACCCGGCCGCCCGGAACCCCCGTCCGACCGGGTCCGGTGCCAGGCACGACGACCAGCGCGAAGGGCAGGGCCCCGGCAGAAACGTTCTGCCGGGGCCCTGCCCCTTGAGCGCGCGACCGATCAGACGCCGTACTCGTCCAGCGGCGGGCAGGAGCAGACCAGGTTGCGGTCGCCGTACGCACCGTCGATCCGGCTCACCGGCGGCCAGTACTTGTCCGCCGGGTTCACGCCCGCCGGGAAGACCGCCTCCTGCCGCGAGTAGCCGTGCGCCCAGTCGCCGGCCAGCGTGGCGGCGGTGTGCGGGGCGTTGCGCAGCGGGTTGTCTTCGGCCGCCCACTCGCCCGAGCCGACCTTGTCGATCTCCCCGCGGATCTCGATCATCGCGTCGCAGAAGCGGTCGATCTCGTACAGGTCCTCGGACTCGGTCGGCTCGATCATCAGCGTGCCGGCCACCGGGAAGGACATCGTCGGCGCGTGGAAGCCGTAGTCGATCAGGCGCTTGGCGATGTCGTCCACCGTCACGCCCGTCTCCTTGGTCAGCGGACGCAGGTCGATGATGCACTCGTGCGCGACCAGCCCGCCCGGGCCGGTGTAGAGCACCGGGAAGTGCGGGGCCAAGCGCTTGGCGATGTAGTTGGCGTTCAGCACCGCGACCTGGGTCGCGTGCTTGAGGCCCTCGCCGCCCATCAGCCGGACGTACGCCCAGGAGATCGGCAGGATCGCCGCCGAGCCCCACGGCGCGGCCGAGATCGGGCCGACGCCGGTGGCCGGGCCGGCCTCCTCCTGCAGCGGGTGGTTCGGCAGGTACGGCGCCAGGTGGGCGCGCACCGCGACCGGGCCGACGCCCGGGCCGCCGCCGCCGTGCGGGATGCAGAAGGTCTTGTGCAGGTTGAGGTGCGAGACGTCCGCGCCGAACTTGCCCGGCTTGGCCAGGCCGACCAGGGCGTTCAGGTTGGCGCCGTCCACGTACACCTGGCCGCCGGCCTCGTGCACCAGGGCGCAGATGTCGGTGATCTGGGTCTCGTACACGCCGTGGGTCGACGGGTAGGTGACCATCAGCACCGAGAGGCTGTCGCGGTGCTGCTCGATCTTGGCCTTCAGGTCCTCGACGTCCACGTCGCCGTCGACCAGGGTCTTCACCACGACCACGCGCATGCCGGCCATCACCGCGGAGGCGGCGTTGGTGCCGTGCGCCGAGGACGGGATCAGGCAGACGTCGCGCTGGGTGTCGCCGTTGGCGTGGTGGTAGGCACGGACGGCCAGCAGGCCGGCCAGCTCGCCCTGGGAGCCCGCGTTCGGCTGGATCGAGACGGCGTCGTAGCCGGTGACCTCGACGAGCTGCTGCTCCAGCTGGCGGATCAGGGTCAGGTAGCCCGCGGCCTGGTCGACCGGCGCGAAGGGGTGCAGCTGGCCGAACTCCGGCCAGGTGACCGCCTCCATCTCGGTGGTGGCGTTGAGCTTCATGGTGCAGGAGCCCAGCGGGATCATGCCCCGGTCCAGCGCGTAGTCCCGGTCCGACAGGCGGCGCAGGTAGCGCAGCATGGAGGTCTCCGAGCGGTGGCTGTGGAAGACCGGGTGGGTCAGGTACTCGTCCTCGCGCAGCAGCGCGGCCGGCAGCGCGTCGGCGGCCTCGGCGGCCTCGACCGCGGGGACGCCGAACGCGGCCCAGACGCCCGCCAGGTGCTCGCGGGTGGTGGTCTCGTCGGTGGAGACCGAGATCCGGTCCGCGCCGTCCTGGTGCACGTTGATGCCGTTGGCGCGGGCGGCGGCGGCGATCTCGGCGGCGCGGCCCGGGACGACGGCGGTGACGGTGTCGAAGAACTCGCCGTGCAGCAGCTCCACGCCGCCGGCCCGCAGGCCCTCGGCGAGGGCGGCGGCGTAGCGGTGGGTGCGGCGGGCGATGTCGGCCAGGCCGTCCGGGCCGTGGTAGACCGCGTACATCGAGGCCATCACGGCGAGCAGCACCTGGGCGGTGCAGATGTTGCTGGTGGCCTTCTCGCGGCGGATGTGCTGCTCGCGGGTCTGCAGCGCCAGGCGGTAGGCGCGGTTGCCGTCGGCGTCGACGGAGACGCCGACCAGGCGGCCGGGCAGCGAGCGGGCGTACTCGGCGCGCACCGAGAGGTAGCCGGCGTGCGGACCGCCGAAGCCCATCGGCACGCCGAAGCGCTGCGAGGTGCCGCAGGCGATGTCGGCGCCCAGCGAGCCCGGGGACTTGAGCAGGGTCAGCGCCAGCAGGTCGGCGGCGACGGCGACGACCGCGCCCAGCCCGTGGGCCTGCTCGATCACCGGGGCGAGGTCACGGACCACGCCGGTGGCGCCCGGGTACTGCAGCAGCACGCCGAACACGCCGCGCTCGGCGATCTCGGCCGGGATGCCCTCGGACAGGTCGGCGACGACCACCTCGACACCGGTCGGCACGGCACGGGTGTTGATCACCGCGACGGTCTGCGGCAGGGTCTCGACGTCGACCAGGAAGACGCCGCCCTTGACCTTGGTGACGCGACGGGCCAGCGCCATCGCCTCGGCGGCCGCGGTGCCCTCGTCCAGCAGCGAGGAGCCGGAGGTCGGCAGACCGGTCAGGTCGGAGACCAGGGTCTGGAAGTTGAGCAGCGCCTCCAGGCGGCCCTGCGAGATCTCCGGCTGGTACGGGGTGTACGCGGTGTACCAGGCCGGGTTCTCCATGACGTTGCGCAGGATCACCGGCGGGGTGAAGGTGCCGTAGTAGCCCAGGCCGATCATCGGCTGGAGCACCTGGTTGCGGGCGGCGAGCTCGCGCAGCTCGGCGAGGACCTGCGCCTCGCTGCGACCGGCGGGCAGGTCGAGGGCGGTGATGGAGCGGATGGCCTCGGGAACGGCGGTGGCGGCGAGCTCGTCCAGCGAGCCGTAGCCGACCGAGGCCAGCATCTTCTCCTGCGCGGCGGCGTCGGGGCCGATGTGGCGGTTCTCGAAGGGGCTGGCCAGCTCAAGCTCGGTGAGGGTCGAGGCGCCGGTGGGGCGTCCCGCGTTCGGCTGGGCGTTCATGGTGGTCGAGGCCTCCTGGTCACGGACCGGCTGGGGTACGCTCGCCGGCCGGCCAACGCCGCTGCGGACAGCGGACCGACCTGGGCGGGCGGACCCGAAAGGCCTCCCCCTCTGTCATCGGGACCTGAGAGCTTCGCCCGCACGGCGCGCTGTGGCGCACCGTCGGCTTGCACCGTCGGTGAGGGTGGTGGCCGTCGGCTCCCGCGCCGACGGTCCTGCCCTGCTTTCCAGAGTGACCTATCCCGCACGGTACGGATGCCTGAGAGATTCCGGGGAGGAGTTGCTCCTTCGGCGCCTCGACCAGCGGTTTTCACTGCCGAGGACTCTCCCGAGCGGGCTCGGCGGTCGGGGCCCAGGGTACCAGCGGGAGGCCTTCCGATCACGGGTGCGTCGGGTCACTTCGGGTCTACGCGCGTCCCCCGGACGGCTCAGCGCGAACCCGTCCGGCCGCACCCCGCTCGCGCCCGTCCGTTTCATGCCTTTTGGTGTGAAGTGGCGGACGGAACGGGTGCTCCGGCCGCCTTTCCTGCGGGAGTTCCGCAGCCGCAGCGCTTGGAGGAAAGAGTGCAGACCGACATCGACCCCCGGGACCTCATCGGCCACAAGGCGGTCGACCGCAACGGAGACAAGATCGGCACGGTCGACGAGGTGTACCTGGACGACGCCACCGGGCAGCCGGAGTGGGCGGCCGTCCGGACCGGCATCTTCGGCCGGGACGCCTTCGTCCCGCTCACCACGAGCGAGTTCTCCGGCGACGAGCTCCGGGTGCCGTACGACAAGTCGCTGGTCAAGGACTCGCCGGACTTCGGCGTCGGCCAGCACCTGTCGCCCGCCCAGGAGCTCCAGCTCTACCGCTACTACGGCCTCGACACCCCGGTGGACGGCCGCCCGTCCGCCGACCGGACCGGCCGGGACGAGCGGCCCGACCTCGACTTCGGCACCACCTCGGCCGCCGCGGCCGCCAAACCGCTGGCCCTCCACTCCCCCGGGACCGGCCCGACCATGACGACGACCACCAGCTCGAACACCAGCACCTACACCACCCCGGAGGCCCCCGTGCGGACCCTCAGCACCCCCGCGCCGACGGTCGCCGGCCCGGCGATCACCGAGGCCGCCGCCCCGGTCGTCGAGACCAAGCCCCGGCCCGCCCCGACCGAGGCCGCCCCCGCACCGAACGGCACCGCCGCCGCCTCGGCCCCCAACGGCCCGATCGAGATCACCTGCCGCGAGGAGCGCCTGGACATCACCACCGAGTGGCACGTCCTGGGCACCGCGAAGCTGCGCAAGTACGTGACCAGCGAGCAGGTCGAGCGCCGCGTCCCGGTGGTCCGCGAGCGGGTCCGGGTGGAGCGGATGCCGGTCAGCGACGCCGAGCGCGCCTCGCTCAGCGAGAAGGAGATCGCCGAGGCGGTCGAGGAGGTCACCCTCCGTGAGGAGCGGCCGGTGGTCCGCAAGTACCTCGCCCCGATCGAGCGGGTCCGCCTGGTGGTCGAGCGCTACACCGCGGAGGAGGTGGTCCGGGACGAGCTGCGCCGCGAGCACGTCGAGGTGCACGACGACACCCCCGCCGCCGACGCCCCGGCCGAGCCGGCCGAGCCGACCGCCCACACCACCCACGTGGCCGACGGCTCCCGCCCGGCCGCCCTGCGCCCGCTGGCCTGATCACCCCCGCGTTCCCGAGGGCCCCGGACTCCGGTCCGGGGCCCTCCGCGTGCCCGACCACCCGTCACCCCCGCGGTACGCCAAGCGGAACCTTCGCCTTTGCCAAATCTTAACCACTCGATATTTGACACTCTGAAGTATCTCCCGGCAAAGTTACTTCAGTTCATTCACTATGTACGGAAGGAAGCAACCGTGAGTGAGGCACCACAGCCCACCACCGCGGCCGAGAAGCAGCGCAACGCCCGGGTCCTGCCGGCCCTCATCCTGGCGATGCTGTCGTTCAGCGTGGTGCAGACCGCGGTCGTTCCGATCCTGCCGTCGCTGGCCAAGGAACTGGACGTCTCCGGGTCCAACATCACCTGGCTGATGACCGCCAACCTGCTGTCCGCGGCCGTGCTGACTCCCCTGCTGGGCCGCTTCGGCGACCTCCGGGGCCGCAAGCCCATGCTGCTGATCTCGCTGGCCGGTCTGGTCGCCGGTTCGGCCCTGGCGGTCAGCACCCACTCCTTCACCTGGCTGATCGTCGCCCGTGTCCTCCAGGGCGCCGGCGGTGGCGTGATGCCGCTGGCGATCAGCATCGTCCGTGACGAGCTGCCCAAGCAGAAGGTGACCGGCGGCGTCGCCGCCATCAGCGCCTCGATGGGCGTCGGCTCCGGCCTCGGCCTGGTCGCCACCGGCCTGCTGCTGGAGCACTGGAACTACAAGTCGATCTTCTGGATGGGCCTGGCCTTCGGCCTGCTCGCGGTCGCCCTGGTCGCCTTCCGGGTGCCGTCCGACCCTGTCATCGACAAGGAGGGCGGCGCCGACCCGCTCGGTGCCGTCACCCTGGCCGCCTGGCTCTCCGCGCTGCTGGTCGCGGTCAGCCAGGGCAACCACTGGGGCTGGACCTCCACCAAGACCCTCGGCCTGTTCGCCGTCGCCGCCGTGCTCGCCCTGGTCTGGGGCGTCATCGAGACCAAGGTCGCCCACCCGCTGGTCGATCTCAAGATGATGGGCCGCCCGGCCGTCGCCTTCACCAACCTGGCCGGTCTGCTCATCGGCTTCGGCATGTACGGCTCGTTCATGGTCATCAGCAACTTCGCCCAGACCCCGGAGAAGCTGGCCCACTACGGCTTCACCGCGACCGTCCTGCACGCCGGCGTGATGCTGCTGCCGTCCGCCATCGGCTCGATGGTGGCCGCCCCGGTCGGCGCCATGATGATCTCCCGCCGCGGCCCCCGCCTGCCGCTGGTCCTCGGTGGCGTCCTCGGCGCGATCTCGATGGCCTACCTGGCCCTGCGCCACAGCGCCGAAGGCGACATCTACACCGCCTCCGCCATCTTCGGCCTCGGCATCGGCCTCGCCTTCGCCGCGATGCCCGCCTTCATCAACGGCGCCGTCCCGGTCGAGCAGAGCGGCATCGCCAACGGCATGAACTCCGTGCTCCGCACCGTCGGCGGCGCGATCGGCACCGCCGTGATGACCGCCATCCTGACCGGCGACACCATGAAGTTCCCGATCAAGCTCCCGGTGCAGATCCCGACCCTGGACGCCTACAAGCACGCGTTCTGGACCACGGCCGTCGTCTGCATCATCGCCGGCATCGTCCCCTTCCTGATCCGCAGCGCCAAGCCCGCCGTCACCGCCGTCACCGGCGGCCCGGCCCGGCAGGACTCCAGCCCCGAGCTGGCCAAGACCGACGCCTGACGAGGCGTCCGGCCCGCGCGCTCAGGGACAGGACGCGCGGGCCCGGCCCCCACTCGGTCGCGAGGGCATCACGACCGTCCGGGGTCCGGCACGGTATGCGGCCCCACCCGGTACTTCCCACCGGGTGGGGCCGTTCCGCGTTCCCCGTCCCACCGCGATCCCCGCCCCGCCTCACTCCCCCGCCCCACCGGGATCCTCGACCTGCCGCAGCGGCAGCGGCCGGGCCGGCTCCAGCGCGGGATCGTCCACCCCGAAGGTCCGCACCCGCCCCGGCCCGCTCCACGGCGTCTCGAACCGCACGGTCACCCGTCCCACCCCGCTGCCCTGCACCCAGCCCGGCCCCCACTCGGTGTGCCGGACGTCCTGGCCGGGCATCCAGCGGCGCACCACGGGCTCCTCCGGCTCCTCCTCGGCCACCGCCGCCTCGACCTCCTCGGCGTGCTCCGCCGCCTCCTCCCGCAGCGCCTGCGCGAACAGGTCCTCCTGGGTGTAGTCGGCCAGTTGGGCCACGCCCACCCCGAGCAGCCGCACCCCGCCGGTGATGTCCACCTGCTCGGCGAGCCGCCGCGCCGTCGCGGTGATCACCGCCTCGTCGTCGGTGGGCCCGCCCAGGGTCTCCGAGCGGGTCAGCGTCGAGAAGTCGAACCGCCGCACCTTGAGCACCACCGTCCGCCCCGAACGCCCGGCCGCCCGCAGCCGCCGCACGCAGCGGCCGGCCAAGGCGTCCACCTCGCGCAGCACCCGGTCCCGGTCGGCCAGGTCCACCTCGTAGGTGTCCTCCACCGAGACCGACTTGGCGTCCTGATCGGCCACCACCGGCCGCTCGTCCAGCCCTATCGACATCTGGAAGATCCCGGCGCCGTGCGCCCGCCCCAGCAGCTGCACCAGCTCGGCCTCGCCGGCATCCGCCAGGTCGGCCACCGTGCTCAGCCCGGCCCGCCGCAGCACCTGCTCGGTGGCCGGCCCGATCCCGGGCAGCGCCCGCACCGGCATCGGCCCCAGCACGGCCCGCTCCTGCCCGGGCTCGACCAGCACCAGCCCGTCCGGTTTCGCCTGCTCCGAGGCGATCTTCGCCATCAGCTTGGACCCCGCCGCCCCCACCGAGCCGGTCAGCCCGGTGAACCGGTGGATGTCCGCCCGCAGGTCCTCCGCGAGGGCCAGCACCAGCCGCTCCCCGGTCTCGTGGTCCGCCTCCGCCAGCACCGGACCGTACGGACCGGCCTCCAGGTCGACGAAGGCCTCGTCCAGGCTCAGCGGCTGCACCAGCGGCGACAGCCCGCGCAGCAGCCCCATCACGATCTCGCTGTTCTGCCGGTACGCCTCGAACCGCCCGGCCAGGAAGGCCGCGTTGGGGCACAACCGGCGCGCCTGCGCCATCGGCATCGCCGAGTGCACCCCGAACCTGCGCGCCTCGTACGAGGCCGTGGAGACCACCCCGCGCCCGCCCAGCCCCCCGACGATCACCGGCTTGCCGCGCAGGCTCGGCTTGGCCGCCTGCTCCACCGCGGCGAAGAAGGCGTCCATGTCGAGGTGGATGATGCTCGGCAGAGATCGCACCCGCCGATCATCGCGCACGGGTCCGACAGTGCGTACGAACCCGGCCGTCGCCCGGGGGCCGGCCGCCCGCCGCTACTGCTTCGCCGCCTCCGCCAGCGCCTTCGGGATGCCGTCCTCCTTGGGCCCGAGGAACACCGGGTCCGGCCGCAGCACCATGTTGACCGCCGCCTTGCCCGCCCCGGCGACCTCCCGCAGCCCGCCGTACAGCCAGGTGGAGTCGTGCGCTTCCGGCACCCCGACCGCGTACGAGCGGATGCCCGCCGCCTCGCACAGCGCCAGCGCCCGCCGGACGTGGAAGTCCTGACTGACCAGCACCGCGTGGTCCACCCCGAAGACCCGGTGCGCCCGGGTGCAGGAGTTCCAGGTGTCGAAGCCGGCGTAGTCCCGGACCACCCGGTCCGCCGGGACCCCGTGCTCGGTCAGATAGCGGTACATCGCGTCCGGCTCGTCGTACTGGACCCGCCCGTTGTCCCCGGTCACCAGGATCGCCTTCACCTTGCCCTCCCGGTACAGGTCCAGCGCCGCCACCAGCCGGTGCTCCAGGTACGGCGAGGGCTTGCCCTGGTCCAGCCCGGCCCCGAAGACCACCGCCACCGGCGCCGACGGCGCGCTCTCCACCGTGCCCACCCGGTCCCCCGCCGCGCACCACAGCCAGGCGCTCGGCGCCAGCGCCAACGAGCACAGCAGCGTGGTCGCCTGGAAGACCCGGCGCTGCGTCCGGCGCTCCCGCAACCGCGCCCGGATCCCCCCGGCCCGGCGTCGCAGCAGCTCCGATATACCGGTGCCGACCCCCACGTGCCCCTCCCTCGATCGTTTCACCAGGCAACACGACGAGGCCGCGGGCCGGAACGGTTCCCCGTCCGGGCCCGCGGCCCCGTCGAAACGATCGTCCGGCCGGTCAGACCGCCCGGTTGCGCCGCTGCGCCAGCTCGTCCGCCGGGTCGCTGCCGACCAGCGTCTCGCCGGTGTCGGTCCGCTCCGCGTGCAGCCGACCGAGGGTCAGCTCCAGCTCCTGCCAGACCGCTCCCACCGCGATGCCGAACACCCCTTGACCACCCTTCAGCAGATCGACCACCTGCTGCGCCGTGGTGCACTCGTACACCGTCGCACCGTCGGACATCAGCGTCAGCCCGGTCAGATCGGCCTGCTCGGCGGCCTGCAGATGGGCGACGGCCACCCGGATGTTCTGCAGCGAGACGCCGGCGTCGAGCAGCCGCTTGACGATCTTGAGCAGCAGGACGTCACGGAAGCTGTAGAGCCGCTGACTGGTCGCCGGGTACGCGGTCCGGACGCTGGGCTCCAGCAGTCCGGTGCGGGCCCAGTAGTCCAACTGGCGGTAGGTGATGCCGGCCGCCGCACAGGCCGTCGGGCCGCGGAAGCCGACCAGTTCGGATGTCGGGGCCAGCCGCTCGATCGCGGGCTGGCCCGGCTGGACGGCCGGGAACCGGCCCATCCTGGGCAGGTCCGACACGCTGTGAGCGGTGCGCGGCATGTGCACGGCGCACAGGCCTCCCACGGCCGCGTCATCGCCGGTGCTGCTCATGCCTACCTCCGTCCACTCGTGCTGCGGGCAACCCGACTGCGGGCATCGGTCACCCGGACAGCCACTCCTGACGGTAGGCAGTCCCCTATGACCCGTCAACGATCGCCACGCCGGGCCAGACAAACCACATCACTCAGGAGAGTGGTTTTTCGTGCCCCTAGTGTGGGTAGATGGACGGTTTTTGGCAAAACGCCACGCGCAAGGGCCGACCGGCCCCGTCCGCACTACTGCGGACCGCCGCCGCCGAAGTCCTCGGGCGACACCTGGTCGAGGAACTCGCGGAACTTCTCGACCTCGTCCTCCTGCTCGTCCGGGATGGCGATGCCCGCCTCGGCGAGCACCTCCTCGCTCCCGTAGATCGGCGTGCCGGTGCGCAGCGCGAGTGCTATCGCGTCGGACGGCCGGGCACTCACCTCGACCCCGCCGGCGAACACCAGCTCGGCGTAGAAGACGCCCTCCCGCAGGTCGGTGATCCGGACCTCGGTGAGCTGCTGGCCGAGCGCTTCCAGGACGTCCTTGAACAGGTCGTGCGTCAGCGGGCGCACCGGAGTCATGCCCTGCTGGGCGAAGGCGATCGCGGTCGCCTCGCCGGGGCCGATCCAGATCGGCAGGTATCGATCCCCCCCGACCTCCCGCAGCAGCACGATCGGCTGGTTGGAAGGCATCTCCACTCGGACACCCACGACGTCGAGCTCATTCACACAGGCAACCCTATGGCTCCGACCCCGGATATGAAAGCGCAGGACCGACGCCGCTGGTCAGCGCGGTGCACCGGTCCGGCCGGGGACGCTTCGGAGACTATCCACGGCTGCGCAGACCGGCCTGGACCATGGCCGCGTGCAGCCGTACCGACAGCGTCGCCAGCTCCCTCGCGGTGGCCTCCGCGTGCGCCCGGGTCTGCGGGTTCCGGTGCCGCCGCAGCGGCGCCACCACCTGCTCCACCAACGCGATCTCGCGGTCCGCCGCCGCCTTCATCGCCCTCAGGTGCCGCGGCTCCAGCCCGTACCGGCCGAGCTCGGCGACCAACCGGGCCACCTGCAATGCCTCCCCGTCGTACCCGCCGTCCGGACCCGGCACGACCAGCCCGTACGACTCCCACTCCGCCAGCTCCGGCTCGCCCGCCTCGGCGGCGGCCAGCAGCTCGGCCCGGCCCAACCGGACCCCGGGCGGGACCTCGGCCGAGGCCACCAGCTCGCGGTCGGCCTCCTCCAGCGGCCCGGGCCGGGTGTCGGCCGCGGACGGCAGCGCGGGCGGGGCCTCACCGCGCTCGATCGCGTCCAGGTGCTCGCGGATCACCCGCAGCGGCAGGTAGTGGTCGCGCTGCATCCGCAGCACGTAGGCCAGCCGTTCCACGTCGGACGGGCTGAACTTGCGGTACCCCGACGGGGTGCGCTGCGGCTCGACCAGCCCCTCCGCCTCCAGGAAGCGGATCTTGGAGATGGTCACCTCGGGGAAGTCGTCGCGCAGGAAGGCCAGCACCGCGCCGATGCTCAGCAGTTCGTCGGCGCCGCGCCGCCGCCCGGCGGGCCGGTCCGGCCGGACCGGCTGCCTGGGGCCCGCGACCACCCCGCGCCCGCCGCGGTCCGCCTGCGGACCGGACGACGACGCAGGGTTGGTCGCCCCGAGAGAAGAGGAAGGGGTATTCGTATTCACTCGGGCTCCTGCCGACGTTGGTTTCAGTACCCCCGGTTGTGGCCGGCGAAGAACACCAGCCGGTACTTCCCGATCTGCACCTCGTCGCCGTTGTTCAGCGCCACCTCGTCGATCCGCTCCCGGTTGACGTAGGTGCCGTTCAGGCTGCCCACGTCCGCGACGCTGAAGCCGGCCGGGGTGCGGCGGAACTCCACGTGCCGCCGGGACACCGTGACGTCGTCCAGGAAGATGTCACCCTGCGGGTGACGACCCGCCGTGGTGACGTCGGAGTCCAGCAGGAACCGGCTGCCCGAGTTCGGGCCGCGCTGGACGATCAGCAGGGCCGAGCCCGGCGGCAGCGCGTCGATCGCCGACAGCACCTCGGCCGACAGCGCCGGCGTGGTGCCGGTGCCGGTCGTGGCGGACGGGTCGTACGACTCCAGGCCGGAGATCGAGATCGTCGAGGTGGTCTCCACCGCCCCCTCCGGCAGCAGGCCCCCACGCAGCGCGGTACCGCAGTTGGAGCAGAAGCGGGCCGCGGCCGGGTTCTGGTTGCCGCACCTGGGGCACGGAGTGGGGCCAGCCATGTTCACAGCCTCCTGGCGCGGCACACCCGACGGGTTGTGCCCGGCGTACGGGTCCGGGGCAAACCCTCCACCAGAGGTTGAGGGTCCTGACGGGAAACCTATGCGCGGGTCGCCGGAGGGGTCAACCGACGCGCCGTAGCCCGCCGGATTCCCCGCGTACTGGGGGGCGGCACCGTCCCGGTACAGCTGCTGTCCGGCGTACGGCCCGGCCTCGGGAGCGGGGCGCATGCCCGGCACGGCGGGCTCGTCGTCCGACCGGCGGTGCCGCGCGGTGGGCGCCTCGACGGCGGCCGCGTCGCGACCCTTGTTGCGACCGAACAACTTCGAGAAGAAACTCACGGGCGAATCCCCTTGCGTGTGACAGACCCGCCCGCGGGGCAGGGTGAGAACCTCGGACAGGCGGCGGGCCCGGTTGCGGCCCGGGCCTGCTGGAGTGGTACTCCGACGGTTGGTGCGGCGTTTGCTGCTACGGAGCGTACTGGTGCGAACCAGTCTCCCCTAAGCGACGACGACACCCCGCACCGGGTGCCGCCCGCCCGTGACGGGCCGTTCGTCGAGCGCCCCGTCACTTCGAAGCCGGCTTGGCGTACTGCGGCGTCTTCAGATCGACGAGGGCGTCGACGACCACCTTCTGCTGCTGGGCGATCGTCGCCCGCGCCTGGTGGCTCTCCAGGGTACGGACGACGCCCCCCGGGATGTTCAGCGCGGGCGTCAGATCCTGCGGGTTCCCCACGACGGTGAACCGATAGGGCTGCGAGACCTTCTTCCCGTCGATCTGCACCCCGCCGCCCGAGAGGTCGGTGAAGTAGGTGTTGACCACCACGCGCACATCGTTGATCTGAATCGCCTCCGCCCCCGCCGCTCGAAGTTCCTGCAGGGTGTCCAGCAGCATATCTGCCTTCACCTGCCCTTGGGGATCATCGACCGTGAGTACGATGCCCGGACCTGTGGCTTTGACCGTACCGGCCAGCACACCCAGTTCCGTCATCTTCTTCCTGGTCTGCTCCTGGGCCTCCTTGGCCTGGTTGGAGCTGTTCTCCAACTTGCCCAGGGACTGCTCCAGCTCGGCCTTCTCCTGCTGCAGACGCTGCTGACGGCTGTCCAGTTCGTCGAGGATCCGGACCAGGTCCTCCTGCCGGGCCCCGCGCAGCTGGTTGTGGTGGTCGTTGGTCGAGCGCACCTGGATCGCCAGCCCCAGGCCGAGCGAGAACAGCAACAGCGCCACCACGAGTTGGCCGCGCGACAGCCTCGGCGGCCACAGCGCCGCCTTCAACCGACGCCGACCGGCGCTCCGGTCCGCGGCGGGCGGCTCCTCGACGGCCTCCGGTCCGGCGCCCTCCGACGGCTCGTCGGCCTCAACCTCAGCCTCAGAGCTCGGTACCGCCTCGTGCCCCGGCTCCCGCTCCGGCGCGGGCGGGGGCACGGGAACGGTCGCCTTGGTCAGCCGCACCGTCAGCTCCGACGACTCGGACAGCGCGGACGGCTCGGACGACTTCACCGGCGTCGACGGCTCGGAGGGCTCCGGATCCTCCGCCCGGGCCTCAAGCTCAGCCTCAGCGTCGGACTCCACCGGCGCCGACGCGGCCTCGAACACGGCTTCGGACTCCTGGTCGGTCCCGGTCGCCCCGGCCACCGGCTCCGCCGCCTTCCTCCCCCCGTCCTTCGCCGCCTCCTCGCGGCCCGGCTCAGGCACGGAAGACATGGCGCCGGATCGCCGCCGCGTTGGAGAAGATGCGGATGCCGAGGACGACGACCACGCCCGTGGACAGCTGCGAGCCGACGCCCAGCTGGTCACCCAGGAAGACGATCAGCGCCGCGACCACCACGTTCGACAGGAACGAGACGATGAAGACCTTGTCGTTGAAGATCCCGTCCAGCATCGCCCGGACGCCACCGAACACCGCGTCCAGCGCCGCCACCACCGCGATCGGCAGGTAGGGCACCACGGCGTCGGGCACCTCGGGTTGGACGAAGAGGCCGACGACCACCCCGATCACGAGACCCAGTACGGCAATCACGGTCTAGCTGCTCCTGTCGTGGTCTTGGCGGATCCGCCGGTCGGCCACCGCTTCGCGGACGGACCGCTGGTCGCGGACGGTGAAACGGACGCGCTGGGGCTCTGCGAGGTTCCCTGGCCGGCCGACGGGCTCCCGCCCGGGGTGGCCGAGGGGCTCGCCGAGGGCGAGGGCTCGGGCGTGACCGGCTGGGCGGTCCGCAGCGTCACGCCCACCGCCGCCGGCAGGGTCAGGCTCTTCTGCGCGGAGAGCGTCGACTTGATGCCGTACTTCTCCTCCAGCAGCCGCAGGTACTGCCCGGCCATGTCGTTCTCGAAGGCGGTCAGGAGCTTGGGCCCGTCCCCGATCGCCTGGATGTTGTACGGCGGAACCAGCGGCCGGTTGTCCACCAGCACCGCCTCACCGGCGGCCCTGATCGCGGAGAGCGCGGTCAGCCGCTGCCCGTTGATCGAGACCGCCTCCGCGCCGGATCCCCACAGACCGTTCACCACCAGTTGCAGGTCCCGGTCGCGCAGCCGGCCGCTGTTGGAGAAACCCTGCCCGGCCCGCGGGTCGACGTTGCCCCCGCCGCCCGTCCCGGCCGCGTCCTCCAGGACCAGCTTCACACCGGGCCCGGTGACCTCCCCCAGCCCCACGTCACCGGTCAGCGCGACGGACCCGCCGTCGCCCGAGGCCAGCGCCTGCTGCTGGGTGTCGTCGACCTTGCGCCGCAGGTCCTGGACCTCCTTCTGCAGGTGGTCCGCCGCGCCGTTGCTGTCGTTGATCCGGTGGATCAGCGCGTCCCGTTCCTTGGCCAGCGTCGGCTCGGCCTTGTGCGCGTTCACCGCGCCCACCGTCACCACGGCCCCGACCAGCGCCAACCCGGCACCCAGCGTCAGCAGGCCCTTCAGCGTCCCGGGTATCCGACTGTCCCGCGCACCGCCCCGGGCCGCGGCCGCCTCGGCGTACCCCTCGTCCAGGCTGTGGTCCATCACATTGGTCAGCAGGGACATCGAGGCGTCCGGGCGGTTGTACCGTCCGTTCGGGGCACTCGGCGTCGGCGTCGCTGGCATGCGGACCATCGTCCCATGACGCCGGAGGCCCCCGGCGCACGGCCCCTGAGCTGCACACACGTCGCACACATCGACGAAAGGTGCAGGATCGCTCCGAATGACGTGAAAACGGACAGCGGGGCGTACGGACCAAGCCGCACGCCCCGCCGTTCGGGGATCGGTCCGATCAGCGGACCGATCCGGTCAGAGCATCATCGCCCCGCGCCCTCGACCACCGCCGCCCACTCGTCCAGCAGCGCGTCGGTGGCCTCGTCGTCCGGGCCCTCGGCCCACAGGTGGGTGATCGCCTCGGCCGGGTCCGGCAGCACCAGGGTCCACCGACCGTCCGCCTCGACCACCCGGACGCCGTCGGTGGTGTCCAGCCGCCGACTGCCGGCCGCTTCCACCACCGAGCGCATGACCATGCCCTTCGCCGCCCAGGGCGTCGCGATGTCCCGGCGCCGGATGTGCGCCTGCGGGATCCGCGCGTCGATCTGGCTCAGCGTGAGCTGGGTCCGGGCCACCAGGCCGACCAGCCGGACGAAGGCCGCGGCACCGTCCAGCACCCCGCTGAACTCGGGCACCACGAAGCCGCCGCGCCCGTCGCCTCCGAACACCGTGCCCTCGGCGGAGGCCGCCTTCGCCAGGTCGTCCGGCGTCGTCGTGGTCCAGATGACCTGGGTGCCGTGGTACGCGGCGACCTGCTCGGCGATCCGGGTCGTGGTCACCGGCAGCGCCACCTGGCCACTGCGCCGCTCGGCCGCGACCAGGTCCAGCAGCACCAGCAGCGCCCGGTCGTCGTCGATCACCCGGCCCAGCTCGTCCACGAACGCGACCCGCTCGCCGACCGGGTCGAACCGCACCCCGAAGGCCGCCCGCGAGGAGGCCACCAGCTCACCCAGCCTGGCCAGCCCCGCCCGCCGGGTCTCCGCGTCCTCGGTCGGCCGCGCCTCGTCCAGCCCGCCGGAGACGGTGAGCGCCTCCACCCCGAGCCGACCGAGGATGCTGGGGAGCACGAGCCCGGCGCTGCCGTGCGCGGTGTCCACCACGACCTTCAGTCCGGCCTCCCGGACCCCGGTGGTGTCCACCGTCCGCAGCAGGTTGCCCGCGTAGGAGTCGAACACACTGGACGGGAAGGTCAGGTCCCCGATCTCGCCGGGGAAGGCCCGCCGGTACTCCTGGCGGGCGTAGACCCGGTCGAGCTTGCGCTGCCCGGCCTGCGAGAGGTCCGCCCCGCGCTCGTCGAAGAACAGGATGTCCAGCGAGTCCGGCACCCCCGGCGTGGTCCGCAGGAAGATCCCGCCCGCACTCCCCCGCGCGGTGTGCTGCCGGGCCACCGGCATCGGCACGTTCTCCAGGTCGCGGACGTCGATCGCGGACGTCTGCAGCGCCGAGATCATCGCCCGTTTGAGCGCACGCGCACCACGCGAGTGGTCACGCGCGATGGTGACGGTGGCCCCCTTCTTCAAGGTCGTCGCGTACGCGCCCGCCAGCCGCACGGCCAGCTCCGGGGTGATCTCGACGTTCAGGATGCCCGAGACGCCACGGACGCCGAACAGGTGCTCCTGCCCGCGCGACTCCCAGATCACCGAGGTGTTGACGACGGCGCCGGCCTCGATGGTCTTGAACGGGTAGACCCGGACGTTCGCCCCGATGATCGACTCCTCGCCGACCAGGCACTCGTCGCCGATCACCGCGCCGTCCTCGATCCGCGCGGCCCGCATCACGTCGGTGTTCTTGCCGACCACACAGCCGCGGAGATTGCTCTGCGGCCCGACGTAGACGTTGTCGTGCACCACCGCCCGGTGCAGGAACGCACCGCGCTTGACCACGACGTTACTGCCGAGCACGGTGTGCTCGCGGATCTCGACGCCGGCCTCGACCTTGGCGTAGTCCCCGATGTACAGCGGCCCGCGCAGCACCGCCTCCGGGTCCACCTCCGCACCCTCGGCCACCCAGACGCCCGGCGAGATCTCGAAACCGTCGAGCTCGACCTCGACCTTGCCCTCCAGGACGTCCGCCTGGGCCTTGCCGTAGCTCTCGTGGGTGCCCACGTCCTCCCAGTAGCCCTCGGCGACGTACCCGTAGACCCGCTTGCCCTCCTTCAGGAGTTGTGGGAAGACGTCGCTCGACCAGTCGACGGACTCACCCGCCGCGACGTAGTCGAAGACCTCCGGCTCCATCACGTAGATACCGGTGTTCACCGTGTCGGAGAAGACCTGCCCCCAGGTCGGCTTCTCCAGGAAGCGTTCGACCCGCCCGTCCTCGTCCGTGATCGTGATGCCGAACTCCAGGGGATTCGGCACCCTGGTGAGACACACCGTGACCAGTGCGTTCTTACTGCGGTGAAAGTCGATCAATTCGGAGAGATTGAAGTCGGTCAGCGCGTCACCGGAGATCACCAGAAAGGAATCGTCCCGGAGCGCGTCCTCGGCGTTCTTGACACTCCCCGCAGTGCCGAGCGGCGTCTCCTCATGGGCATACGTGAGGTGCATGCCCAGTTCCTCGCCGTCACCGAAGTAGTTCTTGACGAGTGACGCCAGGAACTGCACGGTGACGACGGTGTCGGAGAGGCCGTGCCGCTTCAGCAGCCGAAGCACGTGCTCCATGATCGGCATATTGGCGACCGGAAGCAGCGGCTTCGGCATGCTGGAGGTCATCGGGCGGAGTCGGGTGCCCTCGCCCCCTGCCATTACTACGGCTTTCATTACGGGTGCGTCCTCCTTCGCGGTGTGGACCTACAGGTCCATCAAACCGTTCCAGAGGGTTCTCTACCCGGAAGGTATCGTCCGACGCACCGGGGCGGCGTGGGACTTCTCTCAGATCACGTCTCAGGCTGTGGACGCCGAGCCCGCGGAGCCCTTGATGATCTGCCGCGCCTGAACCGCGTAAAGAATCGCCGACCACCAGTACAGCGTGGTCCCCCACCAGATGAAGGCCCAGCTCACCACCTCGGCCGGCCGCGCGATCCAGCTGTCGATACCGCCGAGCAGCAGAAGCGGAAACGCGTACATCAGGTTGAAGGTCGCGGCCTTCCCCAGGAAACTCGTCTGGAGCGGCCCGTAACCGTGCCTGTTCAGCAGGGGCAGCAGCGAGGCGATAAAGAGTTCCCGAGCGATCAGAATCGCCGTCACCCACCACGGCAGGAACTCACGCCACGTCAATCCGACGAGCGTGGACAGCACATAGAGCCGGTCCGCCAGCGGGTCCAGCAGCTGCCCCACCCGACTGATCTGCCCCCACCGCCTGGCGAGTTTTCCGTCCAGGTAGTCACTGATCCCGCTCAGCATCAGGATCAGCAGCGCCCAACCGTCGTTCTTCGGCCCGCCGAAGGCCGGCCACAGGATGAGCCAGAGAAAGAGCGGAACGCCGACCAACCGGGCCATGCTCAGCAGATTGGGAATCGTGAAGACCCGATCGGTCTGGACCCGCGTCTCCTGGACCTCCACCCGGGGCCTCCTGTCCTGTGTCACGACAATGCACGTTGACCTTACAACAGAAAAGCCCCCGCCCGGTTCACCCGGCGGGGGCTTCTCTTGAATGATTGTTCGGCGGCGTCCTACTCTCCCACAGGGTCCCCCCTGCAGTACCATCGGCGCTGTGAGGCTTAGCTTCCGGGTTCGGAATGTAAC
>NZ_JBIVHS010000026.1:0-78940 GCF_044749365.1 Kitasatospora sp. NPDC089509
GGTTACATTCCGAACCCGGAAGCTAAGCCTCACAGCGCCGATGGTACTGCAGGGGGGACCCTGTGGGAGAGTAGGACGCCGCCGAACAATCATTCCAAAAAGACCCCCTCCCATTCGGGAGGGGGTCTTTTTGCGTTACCCTCTGCCAATGCAGAACCTGACCCTGACCTGGCAGAGCGCCGGGGGTGCCGCCGTCGTCCTCTACGGAGGTGCGTACGCCGCCGCGAGGGTCCGGAAACCGGGGGCTTCGGCCCTGCTGCGGGAGGCCGGCACGCTGTTGGCGCTGTTCGCGCTCTGGCAGCTGGTGGGGCACCTGTCGGTGATGAGCGCCGACCACGCGCTGGACCGGGCGAGTTGGATCCACCGGACCGAGCGCTCGCTGGGGCTGCCGGACGAGGCGTCCTGGCAGGCGGCCGTCACACCGCATCCGGTGCTGGTGCGACTGGCGAACTACTACTACGCGGTCATGCACTTCGCCGTGATGCTGGGCGTGCTGCTCTGGGTCTTCCTGCGGCACCGGGAGCGTTACGCGTGGGTGCGCAACACGGTGGTGATCACCACCGCGGTCTGTCTGCTGGTGCAGTTCATCCCGGTGGCGCCGCCGCGGATGCTGCCGCAGAGCGGCTTCGTCGACGTGGCCGCGGAGTACGGGCAGTCGGTGTACGGCGGCGCGGTCGGTGGGGTGGTGGTGGCCGATCAGCTGTCGGCGATGCCGTCGGTGCACGTCGCCTGGTGCGTGCTGGCGGCGGTCGCGGTGGTGCGGGTGTCGCGGAGCCCGTTCCGCTGGGTGGTGCTGCTGCACCCGGTGCTGACGGTCGCGGTGGTCGTGGTGACGGCCAACCACTTCTGGGCGGACGGCATCGTCGCGGTCGCGATCCTGCTGTTCGCCTACGCCGTCCTGGCCCTGGCGGCCCGGGCGGTGGCACGGCGACGGGGCCGGGGCGCCGTCGAGACGGAGCTCCGACCCCGGGCCGGTGCCGAGGAGCGGCCCCGGCAGGTCACTTGACCGGCAGGGCGACCTTCCCCCAGGAGCCGTTGCTCAGTGCGGAGGTGGCCCAGTACCAGGCGACCAGCCCGGCGACCGCCGCGACCCAGCCGGCGGCCTTGGCCAGGCCGCTGTAGCCGCCGAGGACGGCGATCGCGTTCAGCACCAGGGCGACCGTGAACAGCCCGTAGACGGCGCGGCTGAACAGGCCCGCCCCCCAACTGGCCGCCGTGAGGCTGAGGGCGAGCAGGGCCCACAGCAGCAGGAACAGGCCCGCGGCGTTCTTGCCGGTGCCGCCCGCCACCGACCAGGTCACCCAGAAGGCGCCGAGGCTGGTGAAGGCGGTCCCGGTGAAGCCCTCGCCGCCGCGGAGCTGCCAGAGGCCCGCGACGAAGAGGGTGATGCCGCCGAGGACATGGGCGAGGTGGGCCGCATCCCCGGCGCCGGTGCCGTGCAGGACCCCGGTGGAGAGCAGACCGTAGGCGAGAAGTGTGAGGCCGAGGGCGAGGTAGCCGAGGTTACCCGCGTCGGCTCCGGTGGAGCGGGCGTTCGTTGCCCCGGTAGCGTCGTTGCTCACCGGAGGCTCCTTTCACTCTGGGCGCGCGCAGGGCGCAGTGACGCTCGGTGATGTCGGTGACGGGGGATGCGCGCGACCGCGCCGAGGGCGCACGGCGGTGGGCCGTGCGCGGGCAGCGGTCAGAAGTGAGGTCAGCAGTGGTGGGCCGGCGGAGAGCCGCTGGGCACGTCCTCGCCGGGGGATTCCCCGGCGAGATCGGTGTACCCGGCACCCGCTCGCTTGTACCCTTGTGAAGATAACAATTCGTGACGGCGTCAGTTGTGGGGAGAGTTCATGACTGACGCTGGGTCGGCACCCGCAGGGTCAGGATCGCCATGTCGTCGGAGGGCGGTTCCGGGGCGAAGCGCTCGACCGCGCGCTGCACCCGCATGGCGACCGCGCCGGCGGTCAGGCCGGTGCAGCCGGTGAGCACCTCGGCGAGGCCGTCGTCGCCCAACATCCGCCGCCCCTCCCGGCGTTCGGTCACGCCGTCGGTGACGCAGAGCAGCACCTCGCCGGGGGAGAGCACCAGACGCTCGGCGGTGAGTTCGAGGTCGTCCATGACGCCGAGCAGCGGCTGCGGGGTGGCGGCCCGGTCGACCTGGCCGTCGGTGCGCAGGCGCAGCGGGAGCGGGTGGCCGGCGCAGACCAGGGACAGTTCGGTGCTGCCGTCCGGGCGGGGTGTCAGTTCGCCGTAGAGCAGGGTGAGGAAGCGGCTGCGCGCACCCTCGTCCAGGATGGCCGCGTTGAGTCGGCGCAGCACCTGTGGGGCGTCCAGGCCCTCGCGGGCGAGCAGGCGCAGTGAGTGCCGGGCCAGGCCGGTGACGGAGGCGGCCTCGGGGCCGGTGCCGCAGACGTCGCCGATGGCGAAGCCGTAGGTGCCCTCGCGGATGGTGAACAGGTCGTAGAAGTCGCCGCCGACCTCGTTGCCCTCGCCCGCGGCCTGGTAGTAGACGTCCACCTCGACGCCGGGGATCTCGGGCAGGTCCGGCGGCAGCAGGCTGCGCTGCAGGGCCTGGCTGGTGGCGGTGCGCTCGGAGTAGAGCCGGGAGTTGTCGAGGGCGAGGGCGGCCCGGCGGGAGAGGTCCTCGGCGAGTTCGAGGATCTCCTGGCGGAACCGGACGCCGGCCGGGACGCCGAGCGCGAGCAGCCCGATGACCCGGTTGCGGGCGGTCAGCGGCAGCACGACGGTCTCGCCGAGCAGTCCGGCGAGTTCGGGGCTGTCGGTGAGGCCGCCGGCCCCGGCGGTCTCGGCGGGCGCGGTCCAGAAGCGCACCCCGTGGGTGGGGCCGGCCTCGGGGGCGGGGGTCTTGTCGAGCAGGTCGCGCAGCGGGTCGATCCGGTCCTCGTCCTCGTGCAGGACGAAGGCGAGGCCGGCCGAGGAGCTGTGGTCGCCGTTGGTGTAGACGGCGCACCAGGAGGCGAGGGTGGGGACGGCCATCTGGGCCATCAGCGCGAGGGTCTGCTCGTGTTCGAGGGTGCCGGCCAGCAGGTCGGAGGCCTCGACGAGGAAGGAGAGCGAGCCGCGGCGCAGTCGTTCGAGCTCGGTCAGCCGGGTGCTCTCGACGGCCAGGGCGACCCGGTCGGCGGCGAACTGCAGGCGCAGCGCGTCCTCGTTGTCGTAGCGGCCGGGGGCGGTGGTGGCGATGCCGAGCGAGCCGATCAGGCGGCCCTCGACCTTGAGCGGGACGGTGACCAGGGAGCGCATCCCGCTGCCGGAGAGCAGGGGCAGGCCGGTGGGGCGGGCGGTGAGGTCCTCGTGCACCGAGGGCAGCCGGGCGGAGTCGTAGCGGTTGCCGGTGCCGACCGGGAAGCGGGTGTGCCGGCGGTGTCCGGTGGTCAGGCCGGTGGCGGCGCGGACCTCGAACTCGGTCTCGTCGTCGGTGGTGAGCAGCAGGTAGGCGGCGTCGGCGTCGAGCAGGTCGCGGGCGCGGTCGACGGTGCGCTGGAGCAGGGTGTCGAGGTCGTCGGTGGCGACCGGACCGGCCAGCAGGTCGAGCCGGGGCCCGGCCGGGTCGGGGCGCTCGCCGGGCAGGGCCCGGGCGGGGGAGCGCAGCACGGCGCGGTCGGGTTCGAGGACGAGCAGACAGAGGGTGGAGGGGACGCCCTCGGTGTCGCGCACCCGGACCTGGACGCCGTAGACCTCGACCTCCTCGCCGTCGGGGCGCCGTACCCCGTAGCCGCCCTCCCAGCGGGCCAGCCGGAGGGTGTCGGTGAGGCCGAGGCCGCGGCCGGGGGACTGCGGCCAGACCGCGAGGTCGGCCCAGGGGCGGCCGAGGACGGCGGCGGCGGGGTGGCGGAAGAGGGCCTCGGCGTCCGGGTTCCAGGCCAGGACGTGGCCGTCCTCGTCGAGCTGGACGACGGCGACGTGCACCGGTCCGGGGCCGCTGGGCAGGTCGCTGCCGGGGGTGGCGGGCACGGCGTAGCGGGTGCCGACCACGTGGGCGGGCAGGGCGAGGCGGAACCAGACGGTCTTCTGCCCGGCCGCGTACTCGACGCCCCAGCGTTCGGCGAGGGCGGAGCACATCAGCAGGCCGCGGCCGCCCTCGCCGTCGGGGTCGGCGTAGCGGTCGGAGCGGGCGACGGGCCCGTCGCCGAGGGAGGGCAGTCCGCGTTCGGGGTGGTGGTCGGTGACCTCGATCCGGACGGTCTCCTCCTCGCGCAGGCAGCACACCTCGGCGGCGGTGCCGGCGTGCACGACCGCGTTCGTGACCAGTTCGCTGACCAGCACGACGGCGTCGTCGACGACCTCGGGCAGACCCCAGCCGAGCAGCGCGTCCCGAACGAAACCCCGGGCGGCGGCCGCGGACCGGCCGTCGGGGTCGAAGGTGGCGGCTGCGCGCGCGGTGACCACGTTGCCACTTCTCCTCTACTGCTCTGGCCCTGACTGTCCGGGGCTCGGCGCCGACCTCCCCGTGCGCGCCGTCGGGGGTGGGCGGCGGCGCTGGGGCGGGTCGTGGCCCGGTGCAGCGCTCCACCCTACTTTCCGCTTGGTTCCCCGTGGGGGCGGGGCTGTGAAACAGGCACCTGAGGGTGATTCTGCCCAC
Organism: Kitasatospora sp. NPDC089509; assembly: GCF_044749365.1. Lineage (NCBI taxonomy): Bacteria > Bacillati > Actinomycetota > Actinomycetes > Kitasatosporales > Streptomycetaceae > Kitasatospora > Kitasatospora sp. NPDC089509. The sequence continues at coordinate 4,589 of NZ_JBIVHS010000026.1, forward strand.
CTGTTTCGGACGGTGCGGGGACAACCGGGCGCAACCGGCCGTATACCCGGCGCGGGTGCTGCCAGACTGGGGGGTCCGCGACGGCCGGTGGGAGCAGTACGGTCGTGTGGGTGCCGGTGGGCCGCGAGGGCCGGCCGGTGCAGCCCAGCCGGGCCGGTGCCCGGGCCCGTGCCGTGCCGGCGCGGCGGTCACCGGACAGTTCACACGATGTGGGAGGGGCCCGTTGAGTTCGGCCACCAAGGACGCAACCAAGGACGCCACCGGTACGACGCCGCCCGCGCCGCGCGGCGGTCGGTCCGGAGCGGTGCCGCGGATCGCGGCGGGCCGGCGGTCGGGCTCGGGCCACAACCGCAGCGCGGAGCCGGCCGAGCTGCGCAAGCTGCTGGCGGCGCTGACCGCGATGCGGGACGGCAATTTCCGTCGCCGGATGACCGTGCCGGGGGACGGGCCGCTGGCGGAGATCGCCGCGGTGTTCAACGAGGTCGCCGAGCGCAACCAGCACCTGACCGGTGAACTGGCCCGGGTGCGGCGGGCGGTGGGCCGTGAGGGCCGGCTGAACGAGCGGCTGGAGACCGGCGCGGGCGAGGGCGCCTGGATGGCGGCGGTCGACAACTGCAACGCGCTGATCGACGACCTGGCCCGCCCGATGGCCGAGGTGGGCCGGGTGCTGAGCTCGATCGCCGAGGGCGACCTGGACCAGAAGATGGAGCTGCGCTCGCTGCACAGCAACGGGGTGAGCCACCCGCTGCGCGGCGAGTACCTGAAGATCGGCCGGACCGTCAACGGGCTGGTGGACCAGCTCTCGGAGTTCACCGACGAGGTGACCCGGGTGGCCCGTGAGGTGGGCACCGAGGGCAAGCTCGGCGGGCAGGCCAAGGTCCGCAGCGTGTCCGGCAGTTGGAAGGACCTGGCGGACTCGGTCAACACCATGGCGGGCCGGCTCACCGCGCAGGTGCGCAACATCGCCCAGGTGACCACGGCGGTGGCCAAGGGCGACCTGTCCCGCAAGGTGACCGTCGACGTGGCCGGCGAGATGCTGGAGCTGAAGAACACCGTCAACACGATGGTGGACCAGCTGAACGGCTTCGCGGCTCAGGTCACCACGGTGGCCCGGGACGTCGGCACCGAGGGCCGGCTGGGCGGTCAGGCGCAGGTGCCGGGCGTGGCCGGGGTGTGGCGGGAGTTGACCGATTCGGTGAACTTCATGGCCGACAACCTGACCGGCCAGGTCCGCAACATCGCCCAGGTGACCACGGCGGTGGCGCGCGGGGACCTCTCGCAGAAGATCGAGGTGGACGCTCGCGGCGAGATGCTGGAGCTGAAGAGCACCATCAACACGATGGTCGACCAGCTCTCCGGCTTCGCCGAGCAGGTGACCCGGGTGGCCCGCCAGGTGGGCACCGAGGGGCGGCTGGGCGGTCAGGCCCAGGTGCCCTGGGCGGCCGGGGTGTGGCGGGACCTGACCGACAACGTCAACTTCATGGCGAACAACCTCACCGATCAGGTGCGCAACATCGCCCAGGTGACGACCGCGGTCGCCAAGGGCGATCTGTCGCAGAAGATCCAGGTGGACGCGCGCGGGGAGATCCTGGAGCTGAAGAACACCATCAACACGATGGTCGACCAGCTCTCCGCCTTCGCCGACGAGGTGACCCGGGTGGCCCGGGACGTCGGCACCGAGGGGATCCTGGGCGGTCAGGCGAGCGTGCCCGGGGTGTCCGGCACCTGGAAGGACCTGACCAACTCGGTCAACCTGATGGCCAACAACCTGACCAGCCAGGTCCGCAGCATCGCCGAGGTGACCACGGCGGTGGCGCGCGGCGACGTGTCGAAGAAGATCACCGTCGATGCCCGGGGCGAGATCCTGGAGCTGGTGACGACCGTCAACACCATGGTCGACCAGCTGTCGGCGTTCGCCGACGAGGTGACCCGGGTCGCCCGCGAGGTGGGCACCGAGGGCATCCTGGGCGGTCAGGCGCGGGTGCGCGGGGTGTCGGGGATCTGGAAGGACCTGACCGACAACGTCAACTTCATGGCGTCGAACCTGACCGGACAGGTGCGCAACATCGCCGAGGTCGCCTCCGCGGTGGCCCGCGGTGACCTCTCCAAGAAGATCACCATCGACGCCCAGGGCGAGATCGCGACCCTGGCCGGGACCCTGAACACCATGGTCGACCAGCTGTCCGCCTTCGCGGTCGAGGTCACCAGGGTGGCCCGCGAGGTCGGCACCGACGGAACCCTGGGCGGCCAGGCGAGCGTGCCGGGCGTGGCCGGCATCTGGAAGGACCTGACCGACAACGTCAACCAGATGGCCAACAACCTCACCGGCCAGGTCCGCAACATCGCGCTGGTGATCACGGCGGTTGCCCGCGGTGACCTCTCGCAGAAGATCGACGTCGACGCGCGCGGCGAGTTCCTCCAGCTCAAGACCAACATCAACACCATGGTCGACCAGCTCTCGGCCTTCGCCGACGAGGTCACCCGGGTCGCCCGCGAGGTCGGCACCGACGGACGGCTCGGCGGCCAGGCCCGGGTGCCCGGGGTGGACGGCACCTGGCAGGACCTGACCGAGTCGGTGAACGAGCTGGCCAACAACCTGACCCGGCAGGTGCGCGCGATCGCCCAGGTCGCCACCGCGGTGACCAGGGGCGACCTGAGCCTGCGGATCGACGTGGATGCCGCCGGGGAGCTCGACGAGCTCAAGGACAACATCAACCAGATGATCGCCAACCTGCGCGAGACCACCCGCACCAACCAGGAGCAGGACTGGCTCAAGACCAACCTGGCCCGGATCTCCGGCCTGCTCCAGGGCCGCCGGGACCTGGAGGCGGTGGCCTCGCTGATCATGACCGAGCTGACCCCGGTGGTCTCCGCCCAGCACGGCGCCTTCTTCCTGGCCCAGCCGGCCGGCCGGACCGCCGAACTGATCACCGAGGACGACGACGAGAACGACACCGTGCTGCGGCTGATCGGCAGCTACGGCTACCAGCGGCGGGCGATGCCGACCACCTTCCGGCCGGGCGAGTCGCTGATCGGCCAGTCGGCGGTGGAGAAGCGGGCGATCATCGTCAAGGAGGCGCCGCCCGGGTACCTCAAGATCGCCTCCGGTCTGGGCGAGGCCTCGCCGACCCACATCGTGGTGCTGCCGGTGCTGTTCGAGGGCCGGCTGCTGGGCGTGATCGAGCTGGCCACCTTCAGCTCCTTCACCACCGTCGCACTGGACTTCCTCAACCAGATCGCCGACCTGATCGGCGTCACCGTCAACACCATCAGCGTCAACACCAAGACCGAGGGCCTGCTGCTGGAGTCCCAGCGGCTCACCGCCGAACTCTCGATGCGATCGGCCGAGTTGGAGGCGCGCCAGGAGGAACTGGAGCGCACCAACGAGGAGTTGCAGGAGAAGGCGGAGCAACTCGCCCAGCAGAACCGCGACATCGAGATCAAGAACAGCGAGATCGAGGAGGCCCGGCAGGTGCTGGAGGAGCGCGCCGAGCAGCTCGCCCTGGCCTCCCGGTACAAGAGCGAGTTCCTCGCCAACATGTCGCACGAGCTGCGCACCCCGCTCAACTCGCTGCTGATCCTGGCCAAGCTGCTCTCCGACAACAACGAGGGCAACCTCTCGCCGAAGCAGGTCGAGTTCGCCGACACCATCCACGGCGCCGGCTCCGACCTGCTCCAGCTGATCAACGACATCCTCGACCTGTCCAAGGTCGAGGCCGGCAAGATGGACGTCCGCCCGGCCCGGATCGCCCTGGTCCAGCTGGTCGACTACGTCGAGGCGACCTTCCAGCCGGTCGCTCTCGACAAGAACCTGGACTTCGCGGTCCGGGTCTCGCCGGTCCTGCCGGTCACCCTGCACACCGACGAGCAGCGGCTCCAGCAGGTGCTGCGCAACCTGATCTCCAACGCCGTCAAGTTCACCGAGACCGGCGGCGTGGACTTCTCGATCAGCGCGGCCGGCCGGGACGTCCCCCAGCACGTGCGCGAGCGGTTGCTGGAGTTCGGCTCGATCCAGGGCCCGGACGACGAGCTGATCGCCTTCTCGGTCTCCGACACCGGCATCGGCATCCCCAGCAACAAGCTGCGGGAGATCTTCGAGGCGTTCAAGCAGGCCGACGGCACCATCAGTCGCAAGTACGCCGGGACCGGCCTCGGGCTGTCCATCAGCCGCGAGATCGCCCGGTTGCTCGGCGGTGAGATCCACGCCGAGAGCGAGCTGGGCAAGGGCTCGACCTTCACGCTCTACCTGCCGCTGCGCACCGACGCCCCGGACGCCGCCGAGCGGTCGGCCGAGCGCCCGGGCGCGGCGGGCCAGTCCGTGCTGCGCGCCTCGGTCGGGGTGACCCCGGTGGGCCTGCCGGTGCCGGTGGGCGAGAGCCCGGCCGACCACTGGGCCCAGGAGGTCCGGGAGCTGGCCGAGGAGCGCCGCCGCGGCGTGGTGGAGCGACGTCGCAACGCCGCGCTGGAGAGCGCCGCGGCGCCCCGGGCGGTGGAGTCCGTCCAGCCCCGGCCGGCCCGCGGCGACACCCGCTTCGACGGCCAGCAGGTGCTGATCGTGGACGACGACGTGCGCAACGTGTTCGCCCTGACCAGCGTGCTGGAGCAGCACGGGCTGACCGTCCTGTACGCGGAGAACGGCCGCGAGGGCATCGAGATGCTGGAGCAGCACGAGAACGTGGCGCTGGTCCTGATGGACATCATGATGCCGGAGATGGACGGCTACGCGACCACCGAGGCGATCCGCCGGATGCCCCAGTTCGCCGGTCTGCCGATCATCGCGCTGACCGCCAAGGCGATGAAGGGCGACCGGGAGAAGTCCCTGGAAGCGGGCGCCACCGACCACATCACCAAGCCGGTGGAGACCGACCACCTGCTGTCGGTGATGTCCGAGTGGTTGAACGGCGACCGCGCGTGACGCCGGCGGCGGGCGTGAACTCCGGTGCGGGCCCCGGGCTTCACGCCTGCCGGTCGGTCGGTTTGCTGGCGGTCGGACCCGGGAACCCGGTAGGGTCACCGAGCGTTGCGAACAGTGACCGGACGGCGACACGCTGCTGAGCGTGCGCCGGAGCACTGGCTGAGCGCCGTTCCGGATCGGGTCACGACGGAGCGATGTGCCGGGCGAGGGGGTGCGGCTAGCATGACCGGGGTAGCGGTGGGCAGTACGCGGGTGCCCACACCGGGCGGCAGGCAGGCGACAGGAGGGCGAGCCCCGATGCAGAAGGCGAAGATCCTCCTGGTCGACGACCGGCCGGAGAACCTCCTGGCGCTGGAGGCGATCCTCTCCGCCCTGGACCAGACGCTGGTGCGCGCCGCCTCCGGTGAGGAGGCGCTCAAGGCGCTGCTGACCGACGACTTCGCGGTGATCCTGCTGGACGTCCAGATGCCCGGGATGGACGGCTTCGAGACGGCCGCCCACATCAAGCGCCGCGAGCGCACCCGGGACATCCCGATCATCTTCCTCACCGCGCTCAACCACGGCCCGCACCACACCTTCCGCGGCTACGCGGCCGGCGCGGTGGACTACATCTCCAAGCCCTTCGACCCGTGGGTGCTGCGGGCCAAGGTCTCGGTCTTCGTCGACCTGTACGTCAAGAACTGCCAGCTGAAGGAGCAGGCCGCGCTGCTGCGGCTGCAGCTGGAGGCGGGCGGTGGCGAGCCGGCCCTCGGCGGGGCGCTGCTCGGCGAGCTGTCCGCGCGGCTGGCGGCGGTCGAGGAGCAGGCGGAGGCGCTGGGCAAGCAGCTGGACGGGGCGGAGGACGCCGGGGTGGCCGCCACCGCGGCGCACCTGGAGCGCAAGCTCGTCGCCCTGCGCCGGGCCCTGGACGCGATGCGCCCCGGCAGCGCGTAGTCCCGCGGCACCGCGTTCACCCGTCCGGGTGGCCCACTGCTGCGGCCGGGTGAAACCCGGTCAGCGTGACGGAGTGTCTGCGACACGTCGGGGCGGCCCGGCTCGGCCGCGTGGGCACGGGTGGCCCGCCCCGGTAGGCTGCTGACCCATGGCCACTCGTACGCCCGGAAACGCCGCACGCAAACCGAGTCCGGGACCGTCCAAGAAGGCCGCGGCCAAGCCCCCGGGCAAGCCGCCCGCGAAGAAGGCGGCCGCCCGTCGGGCCCCCGCGAAGAAGGCGGCGTCCAGGTCGGCGCCGCCGCCCCCGCCGCGCCGCTCGGGGCTGATGAGCCTCCTCAACGCCCTGGCGAGCCCGATCGCGGCGATCTTCCGCGGCGTCGGCGACGGCGCCAAGAACCTCCACCCGGACCACCGCAAGGACGGTCTGGGACTGCTGCTGTTCGGCCTCGCGCTGGTGGTCGCCGGCGGCACCTGGTTCAGCTCGGAGGGCTGGCTGAACGGCGCGGCCACCGCCGTGGTGTCCGGGCTGTTCGGCCGGCTCGACGTCCTGGTGCCGTTCCTGCTGGCCGGGATCGCGATCCGGCTCTGGCGCCACCCGGAGCTGCCGGAGGCCAACGGCCGGATCGTGATCGGGCTGAGCACGCTGCTGGTCGGCGTCCTCGGCCTGGTCCACATCGGCTGCGGCGCGCCCACCATGGGCAGCGGCGCCACCCGGATAAGGGCGGCCGGCGGGATCATCGGCTGGGGCGCGTCCACCCCGATGATGGCCGCCGCCGGTGCGGTGCTGGCCGTGCCGCTGCTCCTGCTGCTGGCCTTCTTCGGCCTGCTGGTGGTCACCGCCACCCCGGTCAACCGGATCGGCGAGCGGCTGCGCGGGGCGGCGATAAGGCTCGGGGTGATGGAGCCCGGGCCCGAGGACGAGCTGCGCTGGGGGCGCACGCCGGGGTACGAACCGTCCACCGACCCGCCGGAGGACGCCGACCCCGACGCGCTGCCCTACGCCGTGGACACCGACGGTGACGACCCGGTCGACGAGGTGGCCGCCCGCCGGCGCCGCCGTCGGCGCAAGCAGGACGTGCCGGACGAGCTGGACGAGTCGTCGCAGGCCCAGCGGGTCTCGCTGGACAAGGAGCCGCTGGACCCGTACGCCACCCGCGACCTGGCCGCCGGCGCGGCCGCCGACCTGGACGGCGCGCTGGTCTACGGCGTGCCCGCCTCCTCGGCGGTGGCCGACATGATGCACCAGGTCAAGGACCTGACCGCGGCGCCCGAGGAGTCCGCCGTCCCGGCCGCCCGCAACGGCGGCCCGGGCGCGCCCGCGGAGCACGGACCGGCGCCGGTGCGGATGGAGCAGCTCCAGCTCGGCGAGGGCGTCACCTATGCGCTGCCCTCGCTCGACCTGCTGGAGCGCGGTGGCCCGGCCAAGGCCCGCAGCGCCCTCAACGACGAGGTGGTGGCCCAGCTCACCGGCACCTTCGCCGAGTTCAAGGTGGACGCCAAGGTCACCGGCTTCACCCGCGGCCCGACGGTCACCCGCTACGAGGTCGAGCTCGGCCCGGCGGTCAAGGTGGAGCGGATCACCGCGCTCGCCAAGAACATCGCCTACGCGGTGGCCAGCCCGGACGTGCGGATCATCAGCCCGATCCCGGGCAAGTCCGCAGTCGGCATCGAGATCCCCAACCGGGACCGGGAGATGGTCAACCTCGGCGACCTGCTGCGCTCGCGCACGGCCGCCGAGGACACCCACCCGATGGTCGTCGGCATGGGCAAGGACGTCGAGGGCCACTCCGTGATGGCCAACCTCGCCAAGATGCCGCACATCCTGGTGGCCGGCGCGACCGGCGCGGGCAAGTCCTCCTGCATCAACTGCCTGATCACCTCGATCCTCGCCCGGGCCACCCCGGACGAGGTGCGGATGGTGCTGGTCGACCCCAAGCGGGTCGAGCTGACCGCCTACGAGGGCATCCCGCACCTGATCACGCCGATCATCACCAACCCCAAGAAGGCCGCCGAGGCCCTCCAGTGGGTGGTGCGCGAGATGGACATGCGCTACGACGACCTCGCGGCGTTCGGCTTCCGGCACGTGGACGACTTCAACGCGGCGGTGAAGGCCGGCAAGGTCACCCCGCCGCTGGGCAGCGAGCGGGAGCTGCGGCCGTACCCGTACCTGCTGGTGATCGTCGACGAGCTGGCCGACCTGATGATGGTCGCGCCGCGCGACGTCGAGGACTCGGTGGTCCGGATCACCCAGCTGGCCCGCGCGGCCGGCATCCACCTGGTGCTCGCCACCCAGCGGCCCTCGGTGGACGTGGTCACCGGTCTGATCAAGGCCAATGTGCCGTCCCGGCTGGCCTTCGCGACCTCCGCGATGGCCGACTCCCGGGTCATCCTGGACCAGCCCGGCGCGGAGAAGCTGATCGGCAAGGGCGACGCGCTGTTCCTGCCGATGGGCGCCGGCAAGCCGGTCCGGATGCAGGGGGCGTTCGTCACCGAGGCGGAGATCGCCAGGGTCGTGCAGCACTGCAAGGACCAGCTGACCGCCGTCTACCGGGACGACGTGACGGTCGGCGGCGGGCCGAAGAAGGAGATCGACGAGGAGATCGGCGACGACCTGGACCTGCTGATCCAGGCGGCCGAGCTGGTGGTCTCCACCCAGTTCGGCTCGACCTCGATGCTCCAGCGCAAGCTCCGGGTCGGCTTCGCCAAGGCGGGCCGGCTGATGGACCTGATGGAGTCGCGCGGGATCGTCGGCCCGAGCGAGGGCTCCAAGGCCCGCGACGTGCTGGTGAAGCCGGACGAGCTGGACGGGGTGCTGCTGACCCTGCGGGGCTGAGCGGCGGCGCGGCCGGGCCGACGGGCCGTGCCCTCCGGGTGGGTTCACTCGTTCGGAGGAGGGTAGGCGCGGTGTGCGGAACCGAATGCCCGTAGGCCGCGTCACAGGCCGGACAGCGCACTCCGGGTCCCCGCGCACGTCCCCGCTGACGGCCGGTCAGCGGGGGTCGGACCCCGGCCGGAGCGGGCACGCGCATTCGGGCCCGTTCCGCTTGAGAAACGATCCGCCCACGCCCCTAGACTGTTCTCCAGCAGGTGGCCATCCGCTCGAAAGGCGTGCCCCGTGACCATCGGCAAGTCCTCCGACCGCGAGAACGCCTCGTCGTCCGTCGAGCCGACCGACGACGCGGTGCAGGCGGCCGATGCCCCGAGCATCGGCCGGGTGCTGTCCGCCGCCCGGATCGAGGCGGGACTCACGGTGGACCAGGTGAGTACCGCCACCCGGGTCCGGGTGCCGATCGTCCATGCCATCGAGGAGGACGACTTCGGCCGGTGCGGCGGCGACTTCTACGCCCGCGGGCACATCCGCGCGATCGCCCAGGCGGTCGGCGCCGACGGCGAGGCGCTGGTCGCCCGCTACGACGCCGCGCACGGCGGCTCGCCGGCCTCCAGGAGCCCGGCCACCCAGCTGATCGACAGCGGCCCGATCAAGGTGCCCGCCCGCAGCCGGCCGAACTGGGCGGCGGCCATGGTCGCCGCGATCGTCGCGGTGGTCGCGCTGATCGGCTTCAACCTGGTGAGCGGCAAGAGCGGGCACACCGGCTCCGGCACCGCCAGCGCGCCGCTGCCCAGCGGCTCCGGCACCGGCTCGGTCGCCCCGGCGACCCCGGCCGTCCAGCCGCCGGCCCCCGCGCCGAGCGCGGCGGCGATCGCCGCCGTCCCGGCCGACAAGGTCACCGTGAAGCTGGTCGCCGAGGGCACCAGCTGGGTCTCGGCGACGGACGGCAGCGGGAAGTCGCTGTTCCAGAACAACATCAGCGACGGCCAGGACCAGACCTTCACCGACCCCAAGCAGATCAAGCTGGTGCTCGGCAACGGCGGGGCCGTGCACGCGTACGTCAACGGCAAGGACCTCGGTGTCCTGGGCAAGGACGGCCAGGTGGTGCACGTCACGTACACCCCCGGAGACCCGCAGGCTGGCTGACCACAGGGCCCGCCGAGGGCCGTCGATGATCAGCTGATCGAAGGCACGCGGCCTCCGGGGCGAACGGCACCGGAGGCCGCGCGTTAATCTTGGCCCTATGCCTGAACGCCGTACTGTCGCCCTTGTCACGCTCGGATGCGCCCGCAACGAGGTGGACTCCGAGGAACTCGCCGGGCGACTGGAAGCCGACGGCTGGTTGCTCGTCGACGATGCCGCCGAGGCCGATGTCGCCGTCGTCAACACCTGTGGCTTCGTCGAGGCCGCCAAGAAGGACTCCGTCGACGCCCTGCTGGAGGCCAACGACCTCAAGGGGCACTCCCGCACCCAGGCCGTCGTCGCCGTCGGCTGCATGGCCGAGCGGTACGGCAAGGAGCTCGCCGACGCGCTGCCCGAGGCCGACGGGGTGCTCGGCTTCGACGACTACGCCGACATCTCCGACCGCCTGCAGACCATCCTCTCCGGCGGCCACCACGCCCCGCACATCCCGCGCGACCGCCGCAAGCTGCTGCCGATCAGCCCGGCCGAGCGGCAGTCCGCCGCCGAGGCCGTCGCGCTGCCCGGCCACGGCGCCGAGGCCGCCGCCGAGCCGATCGCCGACCTGCCCGAGGGCCTCGCCCCGGCCTCCGGCCCGCGCACCCTGCGCAAGCGGCTGGACGACAACCCGGTCGCCTCGGTCAAGCTCGCCTCCGGCTGCGACCGGCGCTGCTCCTTCTGCGCCATCCCCGCCTTCCGCGGCTCCTTCATCTCCCGCCGCCCCTCCGACGTGCTGCAGGAGGCCCAGTGGCTGGCCGGGCAGGGCGTCCGCGAGGTCGTCCTGGTCAGCGAGAACAACACCTCGTACGGCAAGGACCTCGGCGACATCCGGCTGCTGGAGACGCTGCTCGGCGAGATCTCCACGATCGAGGGCGTCGAGCGGGTGCGGGTCTCCTACCTGCAGCCCGCCGAGATGCGCCCCGGCCTGATCGACGCGATGACCGGCACCGCCGACGTGGTGCCCTACTTCGACCTGTCCTTCCAGCACTCGGCGCCCGCCGTGCTGCGCCGGATGCGCCGCTTCGGCTCCACCGACCAGTTCCTCCAGCTGCTGGGCACCGTCCGGGACAAGGCCCCGCAGGCCGGCGCCCGGTCCAACTTCATCGTCGGCTTCCCCGGTGAGACCGAGGAGGACTTCGCCGAGCTGGAGCGCTTCGTCACCCACGCCGGGCTGGACGCGATCGGCGTCTTCGGGTACTCCGACGAGGACGGCACCGAGGCGGCGACCTACGACGGCAAGCTGCCCGAGGACGTGGTCGCCGACCGGCTGGCGCGGCTGAGCCGGCTCGCCGAGGAGATGACCGCCCAGCGGGCCGAGCAGCGGATCGGCACCGAGGTCGAGGTGCTGATCGAGTCGATCGAGGACGGCGTGGTCGAGGGCCGGGCCGCGCACCAGGCCCCGGAGACCGACGGCCTGACCACCCTGCACGGGGTCGAGGACCCGCAGGTCGGGCAGTTCTGGCGGGCCACCGTGGTGGCCAGCGAGGGCGTCGACCTGATCGCCGAGGCGCAGGAGCAGGTGCGGGTCCGTCGGGCTCCCGGAGCCGGGGAATGACCAAGGGGCCCGGCGCCCCGGCCGCGGCCCACCCGGGCAGACCGGCGGCCGCCCTGCCGACGGCACCGGGCATCTGGAACATCGCCAACGTGCTCACCATGGTCCGGGTGCTGCTGGTGCCGGTCTTCGTGGCCCTGCTGTTCGCCGACGACGGGCACAACCCGAAGTGGCGCGCGGTCGCCTGGGCCTCGTTCGCGATCGCGATGATCACCGACCTGTTCGACGGTGAGCTCGCCCGCCGCAAGGGCCTGGTCACCGACTTCGGGAAGATCGCCGACCCGATCGCCGACAAGGCGATCATGGGCGCCGCGCTGATCGGCCTCTCGGTGCTCGGCGACCTGCCCTGGTGGGTCACCGTGGTGATCCTGGCCCGTGAGCTCGGCATCACGCTGATGCGGTTCTGGGTGATCCGCTACGGGGTCATCCCGGCCAGCCGCGGCGGCAAGCTCAAGACGCTCACCCAGGGCACTGCGGTCGGCATGTACGTGCTGCCGCTGACCGGCTGGCTGGCCACCGGGCGGGCCTGCCTGATGGGCCTGGCGGTGCTGCTGACCGTCGGGACCGCGCTCGACTACATCGGACAGGCGGTGCGACTGCGCCGCGAGGGCACGGCCGCGGAGCGCGCGGACCGGTAGGAACGGACGGGGGAGCCTCGGTGACGGACTACGGGCTGGCCGAACGGGTGCACGCCGCGCTGCGGGCCGAGGGCGGCACGCTGGCCGTCGCCGAGTCGCTGACCGGGGGGCTGCTGGCGGCCGCACTGGTGGACGTCCCCGGGGCGTCCGCGACCTTCCGCGGCTCGGTCACCGCGTACGCGACCGAGCTGAAGGCCTCGGTGCTCGGTGTGGACGAGGGGCTCCTGGACGTGTACGGTCCGGTCCACCCGGTGGTGGCCCGACAGATGGCCGAGGGCGTGCGCGGGTTGCTGGGCGCCACCTACGGGCTCGCGACGACCGGGGTGGCCGGTCCGGAGCCGCAGGACGGGCAGCCGGTGGGCACGGTACACCTGGCGGTCGCGGGCCCGGGCGGAACTCTGGTCAGTTCGCCCCTGCTGTCGGGCGCTCGTGCCACAATCCGTCACGGGGCGGTGACCGCCGCACTGGAACTGCTCGCCGGTCGGCTCGCCCGCTAGCGGTCCGCGGCCGGATTCTCCACCGGGCCGGGATCCGCCGAACTGCTGTGCGGGTATGGCACGGCTGGAGGATCGTGTTACATCCAACGGCCTGGTTGGGCAGAAACCAGGTGGCGAACGAGTTGCGTGACGGTGGCCGGGTGGGCCAGGTCGGGTACCACGAGGGGCCCGCGAACCCGGGTACGACACCGGAACAAGGAGGGGGACGGCCTTGCAGCCCAGAGTGAACACGACCAGGGTCCCCGCACGCGAAGCGGGCAAGGCGGTACGGTGGGGTCGTGACATCTCGATCCGCAGTCCGAGGAGGGAGGCACCGATGATCCTGCTCCGTCGCCTACTGGGCGATGTACTGCGTCGGCAGCGCCAGCGCCAGGGCCGCACACTCCGCGAGGTGTCGGCGGCCGCACGGGTTTCGCTCGGATACCTCTCCGAGGTCGAGCGGGGACAGAAGGAGGCCTCCTCGGAGCTGCTCTCCGCCATCTGCGACGCACTCGACGTCCGGATGTCCGAGGTCATGCGCGAGGTCAGCGACGAACTGTCGCTCGCCGAACTTGCGGCCATGGCCACCCTCTCCGAAGGTGATCTGCTGAGGCCGGTACTCGAACCGGTTCCGCTGCCCGCCCCCGGCGCCGACCGGGCGAACATGTCGCCCAAGGCCGCCGCCATGGACGTGGTCGCCGCCTGAATCCGGCCTCGACACCCGGGCGCCTCCGATGCCCGGGGCGAGCGGAGGAGGGCGGTCGTGCGAAGAGTCGCGACGGTGCGCGCGGTGGCCCGAATACGGCTGCGGGTGCGACGGTCGGTGCCCTGGCCGGCCCGTTGGGTCCTGGTGGTCCTGGCGGCCGGGCTCGGCTGGTGGCTGGTGGCCCTGCGCGGGCAGCTGTCCGACGGCGCCGTGCTGGGGCTGTTGGCGGCCGGCGGCTGGGGGCTCGGTCTCATTCCGGTCCACGCCGACCGGAACGCCACCGGACCGGTCCGCCGCCGTACGGCGGCCGTGGGCCGGGCGGAGGCACCCCCGCCACCGATCGGGTGAATCGATGTGGCCGGAGGCCGCGGAGTCGTCGACTCCGCGGCCTCCGGGCTTTCCGGGCCCGTCCCGGAGCGGCGGGACGGGCCCTACGGCCGCAGCCGCAGACCGCGCGGGGTGGCGTGGAAGCCGGCCTCCTCCAGCGCGCGGCCCAGCTCCGAACCCAGCGCGGGCTCGCCGTTGGCCCGTTCGACCGTGACGCTGCCGAGCGCCCCCGCCCGGACCGCCCCGGCCAGCGCCCCGGCGGCCGGGGCCAGCACCGCGTCGTCCTGCGCCCAGGCCAGCAGGGACTTGCCGCCGCGCTCCACGTACAGCACCAGCTCGCCGTCCACCAGCACCACCAGGGCGCCGGCCTTGCGGCCCGGGCGGTGCGCCCTGGACTCCTTGGCGTCCGGGGCGGTGGGCGGCTCGGGCCAGGGCAGCGCGGCGCCGTAGGCGTTCGCCGGATCGGCGGCGGCCAGCACCAGCAGCTGCGGCGGCTCGGCCGACGGCGGGGCCGGCCACTCGGCGGCCCGGGCCCGCTCCAGTCGGCCGTTGACCGAGCGCAGCCGGTCGGCCGCGCCCTCCATGGCGAACTGGGCGCCGCCCAGGCCCTCGACGAAGTAGCCCCGGCGGGCCCGGCCGCGCTCCTCCATCGCGGCGAGCACCCGGTACACCCCGGCGAAACCGCCGGGCACCCGTTCGGCCGCCACCGCGCCCCGGGTCAGCAGACCGTGCCGGTCCAGCAGGCTCTGCGCCCGGGTGGTGGCCCGGACCGTCGGATCGGCGGCGAAGGCGGGCAGCAGCGACCACCGCCCGGCCACCGTCGGCGGGCCGCTGCGCAGTGCCCCGCCGGCCCGGCCGAAGGCGCGGCCCGCGCCGCCGTAGCGGCCGCGCGGGGTGGCCCGCGGCGCTCGGTGGGCGGTGGCGCCGGCCGTCCGGCCGGAGCCGAGCAGGGCACGCATCGGGGCGAGGGTGTCATTGCTGACGTAACCGGCCCAGACCAGGTCCCAGAGCGCTTCGACGGCCTCCGGCTCCGGCGTCTCCTCCGGCAGCTGCTGGAGGAGCTGGCGGAAGAACAGGCCGTAGCCGCCGGCCAGGGCCTGCAGCAGGGCGCTGTGCAGCGGGGTGAGGGCGGGCGGGACGGGCTCCGGGCGCAGCAGGTGGGCGTTCTCGGCCAGGTGCAGGCTGAGCCAGCCGTCCTTGCCGGGCAGCGCGCCGGCGCCGCACCAGCCGATCTCGCCGGCCGCCATCAGCTCGTCCAGCAGGCCGGGGGAGTAGTCGGCGAGCCGGGCCGGGAGGATCAGCTTCTCCAGCGCGGAGGCGGGCAGCGCGGTGCCCTGGAGCTGTTCGACCACCCGGAGCAGGCCGTCCGGGCCGCGCAGCCGGTGGCCGGCCAGGTGCTGCCACTGGGGGAGGAAGGCGGCCAGGGCGCGCGGCGGGACGGGCTCCACCTCCTGGCGCAGGGCGGCCAGTGAGCGGCGGCGCAGTCGGCGCAGCACCTCGGTGTCGCACCACTCGGGGGCGGTGTGCCACTCGGGGTCGGTGTGGCCGGCGGGCCTGAACTGGCCCTGGACCAGGCGGCCGGCCGCGGTGAGCCGTTGCAGGGTGCCGGTGACCACGGCGGTGCCGAGGCCGTAGCGGGCGCCGACCTCGGCGGCGGTGAACGGGCCGTGGGTGCGGGCGTGCCGGGCCAGCAGGTCGCCCAGCGGGTCCTTGACCGGCTCGGTGAAGGCCTCGGGGACGCCGACCGGCAGCGGGGTGCCGAGTGCGTCGCGCAGCCGTCCGGCGTCCTCGATCGCGGCCCAGCGCTGCTCGCCGGCGATCCGGACCTGGATCACCCGGCGGGCGGCCTCCAACTCCAGCGCCCGGAGCGGCTCGGCGCCGCGGGCCGTCAACTCGGCCTCGGTGAGCGGGCCGAGCAGGCGCAGCGCGTCAGCGACGCCCTCGGCGTCCTTGATCCGGCGTTCGGGGGTGAGGCGTTGGAGCTCGGCCTCCAGCTCGGCGAGCACCTGGGGGTCGAGCAGTTCGCTCAGCTCGGCCTGGCCGAGGAGTTCGGACAACAGGCGGGAGTCGAGGGAGAGCGCGGCGGCGCGGCGCTCGGCGAGCGGGGAGTCGCCCTCGTACAGGAACTGGGCGACGTAGCCGAACAGGAGGGAGCGGGCGAAGGGGGACGGCTCGGGGGTGGTGACCTCGACCAGGCGGACGGCCCGGGATTCGAGGTCCCCCATCAGCTCGACCAGTCCGGGGACGTCGAAGACGTCCTGGAGGCACTCCCGGACGGCCTCCAGGACGATCGGGAACGAGCCGTACTCGGAGGCGACTTCGAGCAGTTGGGCGGCGCGCTGGCGCTGCTGCCAGAGCGGGGTGCGGCGGCCGGGGTTGCGGCGCGGCAGCAGCAGGGCCCGGCCGGCGCACTCGCGGAAGCGGGAGGCGAACAGGGCGGAGCCGCCGACCTGGTCGGTGACCAGCTGCTCGATCTCGTCGGCGGCGAACAGGGCGGCGTCGGCGCCGACCGGGGCCTCGTCGGAACCCTGCTGCGGGGAGGGGCTGCCGAAGTCGAAGTCGGGGGAGAGCAGGTCGGCGTCCGGGAGGCGGAGCACGATGCCGTCGTCGGCGTGCATCACCTGCGGGTCCAGGCCGTGCTTCTCGCGCAGCCGGGCGCCGAGGGCGAGCGCCCAGGGGGCGTGCACCTGGGCGCCGAAGGGGGAGTGGATGACGATCCGCCAGTCGCCGAGCTCGTCCCGGAAGCGCTCGACCACGATGGTGCGGTCGTCGGGGAGGTGGCCGCAGGCGGTGCGCTGCTCGGCGAGGTAGTCCAGCAGGTTGGCGGCGGCCCAGTCGTCCAGGCCGGCCCGCTTCAGCCGCTCGGTGGCCTCGGCGGGCTGGAGGGTGCCCAGTTCGCGGGTGAACGCGCCGAGGGCGCGGCCGAGTTCGAGCGGGCGGCCGAGGGTGTCGCCCTTCCAGAACGGGAGTCGGCCGGGGACCCCGGGGGCGGGGGTGACCAGCACCTTGTCGTGGGTGATCTCCTCGATCCGCCAGGAGGTGGTGCCGAGGGTGAACACGTCGCCGACGCGGGACTCGTAGACCATCTCCTCGTCGAGCTCACCCACCCGTCGCCCGCCGCCGGCCTTCCCGCCCGTCTTGGCGTCGGACCCGGTGCTGCCGGCGATGAAGACGCCGAACAGGCCGCGGTCCGGGATGGTGCCGCCGGAGGTGACGGCCAGCCGCTGGGCGCCGGGGCGGCCGGTCACCGTGCCGGCCACCCGGTCCCAGACCACCCGGGGGCGCAACTCGGCGAAGGCGTCCGAGGGGTAGCGGCCGGCCAGCATGTCCAGCACGGCGTCGAAGGCGGACTGCGGGAGGGTCGCGAAGGGCGCGGCGCGCCGGACCACGGTGAGCAGCTCGTCCACCGGCCAGGCGTCCAGCGCCGTCATCGCGACCAGCTGCTGGGCCAGGACGTCCAGCGGGTTGCGCGGGATCCGCAGCGCCTCGATCCGGCCCGCCCGCATCCGTTCGGTGACCACGGCGGACTGCACCAGGTCCCCGCGGTACTTGGGGAAGAAGACACCGGTGGAGACGGCGCCGACCTGGTGGCCGGCCCGGCCGACCCGTTGCAGGCCGGAGGCCACCGAGGGCGGGGACTCGACCTGGACGACGAGTTCGACCGCGCCCATGTCGATGCCCAGCTCCAGGCTGGAGGTGGCGACCACGGCGGGCAGCCGGCCGGCCTTCAGGTCCTCCTCGACCAGGGAGCGCTGCTCCTTGGAGACGGAGCCGTGGTGGGCCCGGGCGATCACCGGGGGCGCGCCCTTGGCCGCGCCCGAACCGCCCATCAGCTCGGCCGGGGCGTGCGCCTCGGGGACGGCGGTGCCGGTGGCGCGCTCGTACGCGATCTCGTTCAGCCGGTTGCACAGGCGCTCGGCCAGGCGGCGGGAGTTGGCGAAGACGATGGTCGAGCGGTGCGCCTCGACCAGGTCGACGATCCGCTCCTCGACGTGCGGCCAGATCGAGGCCTGCCGCTGCGGGTCGGAGCCGGCGGCGCCGCCGGTGGCCGGGGCGGCGGGCAGGTCGTCCAGGTCGGGGACGGGGACGACCACCGAGAGGTCGAACTCCTTGGCGGCGGCGGGCTGGACGATCGTCGCCCCGCGCCGGGGGCTGAGGAAGCGGGCCACCTCCTCGACCGGGCGGACGGTCGCCGACAGGCCGATCCGGCGGGCCGGACGGTCCAGCAGTTCGTCCAGCCGCTCCAGGCTGAGCGCCAGGTGGGCGCCGCGCTTGGTGCCGGCGACCGCGTGCACCTCGTCCAGGATCACCGTGTCCACCCCGCGCAGGGCCTCCCGGGAGGCGGAGGTGAGCAGCAGGAAGAGCGACTCGGGGGTGGTGATCAGGATGTCCGGCGGGTGGGTCGCGAAGCGGCGGCGGTCGGCGGCGGGGGTGTCGCCGGAGCGGATCGCGACCTGGACCTCGGGCTCGGGCAGGCCCAGTCGGACGGCGGCCTGGCGCAGGCCGGTCAGCGGGGCGCGGAGGTTGCGCTCGACGTCCACCGCGAGGGCCTTGAGCGGGGAGACGTAGAGCACCCGGCAGCGGCGCTCGGGCTCGGCGGGGGGCGGGGTGCTGCTGAGCCGGTCGAGGGCGGAGAGGAAGGCGGCGAGCGTCTTGCCGGAACCGGTGGGGGCGACCACCAGGACGTCGGTGTCCTGCCCGATGGCGCGCCAGGCCTCGGCCTGGGCGGTGGTGGGGGCGGGGAAGGCGCCGGTGAACCAGGCCCGGGTGGCCGGGGCGAAGCCGGCCAGCGGGTCGTCCGGCCGGGGAGTGTCGGCGGGTGGGGTCGGGTGCGGGGGCGCCATGCCCCCATGGTGCCGGGTGGGACTGACAAGTGGGACGGGGGTGGGGTGGGGGTGGTGGTGTTGCGGGTGGCGTTGCGGGGGCGGGAATGATGAACCGCTCATATGGTGATGAATCGGGCACGTGATCAAACCGTGACCGGGGCCGTGGCCGTGGGAGTGCGGCTGCGGCCGCACCGGACCGACGAGCGGAGGGCGTGGGATGGCGCAGGCGCACCGGTCCGGTGGGTCCGTCCGTGATCGTGGGTGTGGGCGTGGTCCCGGGTGCGGGCGTGCGGTGCGGCGGCGCGGGGTGCGCGGGCCGGTCGGGGTGCTGTTCGCGATGCTGCTCACGGCGCTGGTGCTCGGCGGCGCGGTGCCGTACGGGACCGGGCCCGGGCGGGCGTACCTCAGCTACCTGGTGCTGGCCGCGCAGGAGGACGCCGCGGGGGCCGCCCGGGCCGGGGCGGAGAGCCGGGCGGCGGGCGGGCGGGTGGTGCAGGAGTACCCGCAGATCGGGGCGGTGCTGGCGTACGCGACCGACGGCTTCGCCGACAAGGTGCGGGCCCGGCCCGGGATCGCCGCGGTCGGGGCGACCCGGACGACGCCGGTGGTGGGGCCGCCGCGGGCGGTGGACGGGGCCGGGGACTTCGCGGCCGGACGCGGGCGCGGCCGAGGGAGTTCGGAGGGGGCCGAGGCGGTGGAGGCTCGCGGCGGTGCGGAGGGGGACGACCGGGGCAGTGTGGAGGGGGTGGCGCGGAGAGCCTCGGACGGGCGGGACGGCGGGACGGTCACGGTGCCGGACCCGGGGGAGGGCGGGGCCTGGAACCTCGCGGCGGTGCACGCCGGAACGGGACGGCCCGGTGACGCCACCGGGGGCGCGCCGAGTGCCGAGGCGATGCGCAAGGTGCTGGTGGCGGTGCTGGACTCGGGCGTCGACGACACCCATCCGGACCTGCGGGCGGCCGTCGACCCGAAGGCCTCGGCCTCCTGCGCGGACGGACGCCCGGACGCCCGGACCGGCTCCTGGCGGCCCGACCCCGGGGTGGCGGAGAGCGGGCACGGGACCCATGTGGCCGGGATCATCGGCGCGGGGGGCCGGGACGGGCAGGGCGTCACCGGGGTCGCCCCCGGCGTGCGGATCGCCGCCGTCCGACTGCTCGGGCCGCTCGGGCAGTACTACGCGGAGAACATCGTCTGCGGGATGCTCTGGGCGGCCGACCACGGGGCCAAGGCGATCAACGACAGCTACTTCGCCGACCCGTGGAAGTACAACTGCCCCGAGGACCGCGACCAGGCGGCACTGATCGCCGCGGTCGGCCGGGCCGTCGGGTACGCCCAGCGCAAGGGCGCGGTGGTGGTCGCCTCGGCCGGCAACGACGGCCAGGACCTGGGCGCCGCCCGGACCGACGGGCGCAGCCCCAACGACCGGGTCTCCGGGCCGGCCCCGACGCGCTACCTGGGCGCCGAGTGCATCCGCCTGCCCGGCCAGCTGCCCGGCGTCGTCACCGTCACGGCCGTCAACCGGGACGGGCGCCCGTCCTCGTACACCAACTACGGGCGCGGCCTGGTCTCGCTGGCGGCCCCGGGCGGGGACCCGGACGCGGGGGCGCAGGGGGCGATCGTCTCGGACTGGCCGGGCGGGCAGTACGCGGTGCTGGCGGGCACCTCGATGGCGGCGGCGCACGTGACGGGGGCGGTGGCGGTGGCGGCGGCGCTGCATCCGGACTTCGGGTCGGCGCGGTTGGCCGAGCTGTTGGCGGTGACGGCGGCGGGGGCCTGTCCGGCGGGGGCCGGGGGGTGCGGGGACCGGCGGGTGTTCGGGGCGGGCGAGGTGGTGCTGCCCCGGTGAGGGTGGGGGCGGGCGCGCGGGTGGGGCCCGTGCGACCGGGGTGGTGGGGCGTGGGTCCGGGATACTGGGGGCATGAGGCTGACCGAGTTCTGGCGACGGATGTACGCGCACTTCGGGGAGGCGTACGCGGAGTCCTTCGCGTCCGACCACGTGATGAGCGGGTTGGGCGGGCGGACGGTGCGCCAGGCGCTGGACGCGGGCTGGGAGGCCAAGGACGTCTGGCGGGTGGTCTGTGAGACCCAGGGGGTTTCCGCGCAACTGCGTTGAGCGTCCGGTGGGACAGACTGTCCGGGTGACTGTGAGCGAAGAGCGGAAGGGCCCGGACGAGGCGGCGCGGGCCGACGGGCGGGGGCGGACGGGCGGCGGGCTGCTGTGGGGCGGGATGCCGCCCTGGCTGCCCCGGGCGATGGTGCTGTTCCTGGTGCTGGTGGGGCTGTTCCAGCTGGCCGACTGGGCGTTCCGGCAGCTGATCGACCTCTTCGTGATGCTGCTGGTGGCCTTCTTCATGTCGCTGGCGCTGGAGCCGGCGGTGGACCGGATGGCGGCGCGCGGGGTGCGCCGGGGGGTGGGCACCTTCCTGGTGTTCGTCGCGGTCGGGGTCGCGGTGGTCGGGTTCCTGGCGGCGCTCGGCACGCTGTTGGTGGATCAGGTGGGGAAGATCGCCGGGGACATGCCGCACCTGGTCGACAACCTGATCGGCTGGGTGAACCGGACCTTCCATCAGGACCTCTCGCTGGGCGAGCTGCAGAAGCGGCTGCTGAAGGACTCCGGCACGATCGAGGGCTACGCCCAGCAGGCCGCGGACAACGTGTGGGGGGTGTCCTCCACGCTGATCGGGGGGCTGTTCCAGACCTTCACGGTCGGGCTGTTCACCTTCTACTTCACCGCCGAGGGCCCGCGGGTGCGCCGGACGGTCTGTTCGCTGCTGCCGCCCGCCAAGCAGGGCGAGGTGCTGCGGGCCTGGGAGATCGCGCTCGCCAAGACCGGCGGCTACCTCTACTCCCGGGCGGTGCTGGCGGTGGTGTCGGCGGCCGGGCACTGGGTGATGTTCGTGCTGATCGACCTGCCGTACTCGGCGGCGCTGGCGATCTGGGTCGGCGTCATGTCGCAGTTCGTGCCGACCATCGGGACGTACCTGGCGGGCGCGCTGCCGGTGCTGGTGGCGCTCACCGTGCAGCCGGTGGACGCGCTCTGGGTGCTGCTCTTCACGGTGGTCTACCAGCAGATCGAGAACTACCTGCTGCACCCGAGGATCACCGCCCGGACGGTGGACGTGCACCCGGCGGTGGCCTTCGGCGCGGTGATCGCGGGCGCGGCGCTGCTGGGGGCGGTGGGCGCGCTGATCGCGATCCCGGCGGCGGCGACCCTGCAGGGCTTCGTCGGGACGTACGTGCGGCGGTACGAGGTGGCCACCGACCCGCGGATCGACCGGGGGGAGCAGCGGCGGGCCCGGCGGGCGCTGCGCCGGGAGGCGGCGCGGCGGTTGCGCCGGATGGTCGGCGGCGAGGGGGAGTGACCGGTCCGCGGGGCGGGTGGAGGGCGATGGCCCACCACCCGCCCCGCGGCGTGTTCGGGGGCTGCGGGGCTTGAATCGAACAGGTGTTCTTTTGTACTCTCCGGCGAGGAGTTTTCCACAGGCCGAGCCGGGTGGGGCTCGTTTGTCAGTGGGACGCGCTAGCGTCGATGACGATGAAGCGCACAGCACAGAACCCGAGGGAAAAAGTCATGGCAGGTACGGACCGCGAGAAGGCCCTGGAAACCGCGCTCGCCCAGATCGAGCGGCAGTTCGGCAAGGGCTCGGTGATGCGCCTCGGCGAGAAGGCCAACGAGCCGGTCGAGGTGATCTCCACCGGGTCGACCGCCCTGGACGTCGCCCTCGGGGTCGGCGGCATCCCGCGCGGCCGAGTGGTCGAGATCTACGGCCCCGAGTCCTCCGGCAAGACCACCCTGACCCTGCACCTCGCCGCCAACGCCCAGCGGGCCGGCGGCACGGTCGCCTTCGTCGACGCGGAGCACGCGCTCGACCCGGAGTACGCCAAGAAGCTCGGCGTGGACACCGACGCCCTGCTGGTCAGCCAGCCGGACACCGGTGAGCAGGCCCTGGAGATCACCGACATGCTGATCCGCTCCGGCGCGATCGACCTGGTGATCATCGACTCGGTCGCGGCCCTCGTCCCGCGCGCCGAGATCGAGGGCGAGATGGGCGACTCGCACGTCGGTCTGCAGGCCCGACTGATGAGCCAGGCGCTGCGCAAGATCGCCGGTGCGCTGAACCAGTCGAACACCACCGCGATCTTCATCAACCAGCTGCGCGAGAAGATCGGCGTGATGTTCGGTTCGCCGGAGACCACGACCGGTGGCCGGGCGCTGAAGTTCTACGCCTCGGTCCGCCTGGACATCCGCCGGATCGAGACCCTGAAGGACGGCACCGAGGCGGTCGGCAACCGCACCCGCGTCAAGGTCGTCAAGAACAAGGTCGCCGCGCCGTTCAAGCAGGCCGAGTTCGACATCCTCTACGGCATCGGCATCAGCCGCGAGGGCGGCCTGATCGACATGGGCGTCGAGCACGGCTTCATCCGCAAGTCCGGCGCCTGGTACACCTACGAGGGCGACCAGCTCGGCCAGGGCAAGGAGAACGCCCGCAACTTCCTGCGGGACAACCCGCAGCTCGCCGACGAGATCGAGCGGAAGATCAAGGGCAAGCTCGGCATCGGCCCGAAGACCGAGGAGCCCGCCGCGGGTGAGCCGGAGGCCGCCGCCGCCGACGCCGCGGCCAAGCCGATCACCGCGACCGCCGCCAAGACGGCCGCGGCGAAGAAGACGGCGGCTGCCAAGGCCTGAGCCGTTGACGCAGCACGACATGGTGGGCGGCGGTCCGGCGGGCCCCGAGGACGACGACTTCGGCCCGCCGGACTGGTTCGCCGCGGTCGCGGAGCCGGAGCCGGAAGGAGAGCCGGAGCCGGCACCGCGACCGTCGGCACTCCGCTCGCGGGCGCGCTCGCGCTCCGGCAACTCGCGCTCCGGCAAGGGGCGCGCGGCCACCACCCAGTGGGCAACCGGTTCCGAGCCGGAGCCCGACCAGGCCCCGGGCCGGGCGGCGCGCGGCGCGGCGTCCGGCCCGGTCTTCGAGCCGGAGCCGTCGATCGGGGAGCTCGGCCTGCTCTCCGCCTCCGAACTGCCCACCGGCCGCCGTCGGCGCCGTTCGGCGCTGGCGGCCGAGGGGGCGGACACCGAGGGCGGCCCGCCGCCCGCGATCGGCGGGTGGAGCGGAGCCGGGGCGGCCGGTCACGGGGGTGCGGCCGCCCCGTCCGCCCGTCCGCGCAGGAGCGGCCGCGGGAGCGCCCGTACCGGTGAGGGCCCGCCGGGCGAGGACGACGAGGGCACGGGCCGCGCCCCCCGCAAGCGCGCCGAGGAGGAAGCGGATCCGGAGAGTCGCGCCCGGGACATCTGCCTGCGGCTGCTCACCGGTGCCGCCAAGAGCCGCAAACAGCTCGCCGACGCCCTGCGCAAGCGGGAGATCCCGGAAGACGTCGCCGAACAGGTGCTCAGCCGGCTGGAGGAGGTCGGGCTGATCGACGACGCGGCCTTCGCCGCGGCCTGGGTGGAGTCCCGGCACGCCGTCCGGGGACTGTCCCGGCGGGCGCTCGCCCAGGAGCTGCGCACCAAGGGCGTGGCCGCCGACCTGGTCGAGCAGGCACTCCTCCAGGTCGACCACGACGACGAGACGGACGCCGCCCGGGCGCTGGTCGAGCGCAAGCTGCGGTCCACCTGGGGGCTGGACCCCCAGGTCCGCACCCGTCGGCTGGTCGCCATGCTGGCCCGGCGCGGCTACTCCGAGGGCCTCGCCTTCCGGGTGGTGCGCGGTGCGCTGGAGGAGGAGGCCGGAGGGCCGTCCGGGAGCGACTGGGAGTGAGGGGGAGTCCGACGGTTCCTTGGTCCGCTCCTGGTCTGGCCTTGACCCTTTCGTGACCCGCACCTAGCCTCGCACTCAGCGTGCGGCCGCTCCCGCGCAGGCACGCCCGCGCGAGGACTGGGAGTGGGTCGCATGAGGATCTCGGCGGGCACCGGCACGGCTGACTCCCTCCTGGTGCCGATCGTCGGGGCGGCGGCGGCCGTCCTGCTGGTGCTCGCGGCGCTGGCCGTCCTGACGGTCAGGCGACTGCAGGCCGCGCAGCGGGAGGCGGTGGCCGAGGCCGAGCGGTCCCGTCGGTGGGCCGAGGAGCAGACCGGCCGACAGCGGGACGAACTCGCCCGGCGCGAGGAGAGCGTGGCCGAGGAACTGCGCCGACTGCGCCAGCGGGAGGACGAACTGGCCGAGCGGTCGGCGGAGTTGGAGCGGTCCCGGAGCGAGGTCGAGGCGCTGGCGGCCCGCCGGGCGGCGGCCCTGGAGCGTGTTGCCGGGCTCTCCGCCGAGCAGGCGCACGCCCAACTGCTGCGCGAGGCCGAGGAGTCGGCCCGGCGGGAGGCGGCCGTCACGGTCCGGGAGATCGAGCGCGGTGCCAAGGAGGAGGGCGAGCAGCGGGCCCGGGAGATCATCGCCGGGGCGATCCAGCGGCTGGCGTCGGAGCAGACCGCGGAGACCGCCGTGACTCTCTTCCGGCTGCCGGGTGAGGAGATGAAGGGCCGGATCATCGGCCGCGAGGGCCGCAACATCCGGGCCTTCGAGGCGGTCACCGGCGTCAACCTGATCGTCGACGACACCCCCGCCGCGGTGCAGTTGTCCTGCTTCGACCCGGTCCGCCGGGAGGCCGCCCGGCTCACCCTGGAGCAGCTGGTCGAGGACGGCCGGATCCAGCCGAGCCGGATCGAGCACGTCCACGAGCGCAGCCGGGCCGAGGTCGAGCAGCGCTGTGTCCGGGCCGGCGAGGACGCCCTGCTGGACGCCCGGATCGGCGGGATGCACCCCGACCTGGTCCGCACCCTGGGCTCGCTGCGGTACCGCGCCTCCTACGGGCAGAACGTGCTCGGGCACCTGCTGGAGTCCGCGCACCTGGCCGGGATGATGGCCGCCGAGCTGGGGGTGGACCCGGAGCCGGTGCGCCGGGCGGCGCTGCTGCACGACATCGGCAAGGCGCTCACCCATGAGGCGGAGGGCAGCCACGCGGCGGTCGGCGCGGACTTCGCCCGCCGGCACGGGGAGTCCCCCGAGGTGGTGCACGCGATCGCCGCGCACCACGGCGAGGTGGAGCCGCGGACCGTGACGGCGGTGCTGACCCAGGCCGCGGACGCCTGTTCGGGCGGCCGGCCGGGGGCGCGCAAGGAGTCGATGGAGCTGTACGTGCGGCGGCTGGCCCGGCTGGAGGAGATCGCGCGCTCGCACGCCGGGGTGGCCGAGGTGTACGCGATGCAGGCCGGGCGCGAGGTGCGGGTGATGGTGCGGCCGGACGCCGTGGACGACCTCGGGGCGGAGCTGATCGCCCGTGAGGTGGCCCGGCAGGTCTCGGCGGAGCTGACCTACCCGGGCCAGATCCGGGTGACGGTGGTGCGGGAGAGCCGGGCCACGGCGGTCGCGGGGTAGGGCGTCCCGGAGACGCCCCCGGGCCTCGTCAGCCGGCCGAGTCGACCTGCTGGGCGGCGGGCTCCGGGACGGCCTCGTCCTCGACCTCGGCCTCGGGTTCGGGGCTGCCGGCGAGCGGGGCCGGGCCGCCGCGGGCGCGGTCGGCGAGCACCAGGAGGTCCTCGGCGGCGGCGCCCTGGGTGACGCCGACCAGGTGGCCGTCCGGCCGGATCAGCAGCACGGTGTGCGGCCCGGCGCCCGGGTACTCCTCGGTGACCAGCACCTCGGCCGGCACCGGCAGCGCGGCGGCGACCTCGGCGAGCCGGGGCATCAGGCCGGCCCCCAGCCAGTGCTCGGCCGACCAGACGGCGGTGCCGGGGGCGACCAGCAGCAGCAGGAAGGTGGCTCCGAGCCGGGCGTGCAGGTGGTCCGGGGTGCCGTCGTCGGCGAGCACCGGAAGGTCCGGGACGAGCACGCCGGGAGCGGTGGCGGGCAGCAGCTCGCTGAGCGAGGTGGTGCTGCGCGCGCCGCGCTGCACCGGCACCCGGCCGGGGACGCCGGAGGGCGCCGCCGGGTAGGCGGGCGCGCCGCCGAAGCGGCCGGTGCCCAGCTGGCCGTCGGCGAGCAGCGGGGCGTGCTTGCGGAAGCCGCCGACCAGCAGCGAGCGGCGGGTCTGCTGCCAGCCCCGCAGCGGGCGCAGCAGCGGCATGGACTGGTCGACGGCGCGCAGCCGGGCGCCGACCGCGCCGCGCCGCTCGGCCTCGTAGCCGTCCAGCAGCGAGCCGCCGGGCTGCGGGCCGCCGGAGTGGAGGTGCCAGGCGAGGGCGAGCCGCCAGGCCAGGTTGTCGGCGTCGCGCAGCCCGTCGGCGAGGTTCTGCATGCCGAGCGCGCCGTGCAGGTGGGCGGCGTCGCCGGCCAGGAAGCAGCGGCCGCTGCGGAAGCGGGCGGCCAGGCGCTGCTGGGCGGTGTGGTCGGCGGCGGCGAGCAGCTCGTAGCGGGGGAGTTCGCCGCACCAGCCGGTGAGGGTGGCGGTGACCCGGGTGAGCAGGGTGTCGCCGGTGACGACGCCGGGCCAGGTGGCGTGCGGGTCGACCGGTTCGGTGGGGGCGGGCCGGCCGGGGGGCAGCCGCCAGTCGAGCCGCCAGACGCCGTCCGGCAGCGGGCGGGCGGAGGCCTCGCGGTCGCCGCGCCAGGGGGGCTCGCGGTGCAGCCGGGCGCCGTCGAAGGGCAGGTCGACCCGGACGGTGGCGATGGCGTTGCGGTCGACCGCCGGGCGGCCGGGGAAGCGGATCTTCAGCAGCTTGCGGACGCTGGACCGGGCGCCGTCGCAGCCGACCAGATGGCTGCCGCGCCACCAGGTGGCGGAGCCGTCCTGGGTGCCGTGGGTGCGGACGCTGACCCCGTCGCGGTCCTGTTCCAGCTCGACGACCCGGTTCAGCGGGACCAGCCGGACCAGCGGGGTGCCGGTGAGGGCGTCGCGCAGGCCGCGCTGGAGGCGGTGCTGGGGGAGGTGGAAGGTCGGCGAGTCGGTGAGGTCGATCCGCAGCACCTCCTGGCGGCGGCGCCAGACCGCGAAGGAGTCCCACAGCGCCGAGTCGGAGACGGCCCGGGAGTAGCCGATCCGGGTCAGGAAGGCGGCCGTGTCGGCGCCGAGGACGACGCTGCGGGGGCCCTCGGGGCAGAGCCCGGAGCCCTCGTCCAGGACGACGGTCGGCACCTCGTGCCGGGCGAGTGCGAGGGCCAGGGCCAGACCGACCGGTCCGGCCCCGACCACGATCACCGGATCCATGCGGGGACCTCCGGGCACGAACCGGACCATGGGCCGGCGTCAGTTACCGCTGCCGCATATGCCGCGTGGATGCTCCCGGGAGGTGTCACGAAGAGCAATGCAACAGTTCGCCTGGGTGTCCGTCAAGCAGCAGCTGAAGTGCGCCGGTTCGCGCCGCGACGGCCACGTGCTTCGATCCACCGCGCGAGCGCGGTCAGCAGGAGGCACAGGATGATGTAGATCGGCGCGATCACCAGGACCACGGGGATGTACGGGAAGCCCGCGGCGTTCAGTGGCTGGCTGGCGATCTTCTTGCCCATGAAGAGCAGCTCGTTGTACGTGATGACGAAGCCCAGCGAGGTGTCCTTGAGGGTGACCACCAGCTGACCGATCATCGACGGCAGCATCGAGCGGACGGCCTGCGGCACCAGGATGCCGGACATCACCTGGGTCTTGCGCATCCCGAGGGCGTACGCCGCCTCGCCCTGGCCGCGCGGGACGGCGTTGACGCCGCTGCGGATGATCTCGGCCTGGACCGCACCGTTGTAGAGGGTGAGGCCGAGCACCAGGGCCCACATCGGGTTCTTGGCGAAGAACGCGTAGTAGAGCGCGACGATCAGGATCAGCAGCGGCATCGCCCGGAAGAACTGGACGACCGAGGTGCAGACCCAGCGGACCGGCCGGTGGTCGGACAGCTGCCCGGCGGCCAGCAGCGAGCCCAGGGTGAGCGAGAAGACCGCCGCCAGGCCGAAGGCCTTCAGGGTGGCCAGCAGGCCGTCCAGGATCATCTGCTGGACGTAGGTGTACTGGAACGCGTCCCACAGGTCGGGGTCGAACTGGCCGTTGTCGGCGAGCGCGGAGACCACGTACCAGAGCAGTCCGGCGATGCCGAGGACCGAGAGCGCGCCGAAGAGGCGGTAGCGGGCTCGGGCGTTCGGGCCGGGGGTGTCGTAGAGGACACTGGCCGTCGCCGGGCGGTTGAAGAACTTCATCGGGCCACCGCCAGTCGGGATTCCAGGAAGCGGAAGAGGGTGGCGACCGTCGCGCTGATCAGCAGGTAGGCGCAGGCCACCCAGAAGAAGATCGAGAAGATCGAGTAGCCGCGCTCGGAGAAGGTCTGCTGGGCGCTGTACAGCTCGGCGACGCTGAACGCGCCGGCGATCGCCGAGTTCCTCGGCAGTGCGATGAACACGCTGCTCATCGGCGCCAGCACGGTCCGGGCGGCCTGCGGCAGGACGACCAGGGTGACGGTCTGGAAGAAGTTCATGCCGAGGCTGCGGGCCGCCTCCGCCTGGCCGAGCGGCACGGTGTTGATGCCGGAGCGGATCACCTCGCAGACGAACGAGGCGGTGTAGCCGCCGAGCGCCAGCACCGCGAAGGTGAGGTAGCTGAAGTGCACACCGAGCGGCGGCAGGCCGAAGGTGACGGCGAAGAACAGCAGGGTCAGCGGGGTGTTGCGGAACAGCGTCACCCAGACGGTGCCGAAGGCGCGCAGGGCCGGTACCGGGGAGACCCGGAAGGCCGCCAGCAGGGTGCCCAGCAGCAGGGCGAGCAGCGAGCTCAGTGCGCTCAGTTCGAGCGTCTGCAGGAAGCCGTCGCGGAACAACGCGAAGTTGTCCTGCTCGAACAGGAACCCCATCCGGCGGCCCTCCTCTCACAGATGGTCGGAACGGTCGGTCGGGAGCGGGAAGGGGATCAGTAGCGGTCGAGGGTCGGGATCGCCGGGGCGGCCGAGCCGGACGCGCCCAGGGTCGCGTCGTAGGCCTTCTTCCAGTCGCCGTTGTCCTCGTGGGCCTTGAGGGCGTCGCTGATCGCGTCGCGCAGCACCTTGTCGTCCTTGTTCAGGCCGACGCCGTAGTTCTCCTTGGTGAACGGCTTGCCGACCACCTTGAGCTTGGGGGCGTACTTGGAGGCGTAGCCCTTGAGGATCGCGTCGTCGGTGGTGACCGCGTCGACCTCGCCCGACATCAGCTTCTCGACGCAGGCCGAGTAGGTGTCGAACTGGGTGATCTTCGGGTTGTACTGCTTGATGTTCTGGATCGAGGTCGAGCCGGTGGCGGTGCAGATGTTCTTGCCGCTGATGCTCTCCGGGCCGGTGATCGAGGTGTTGTCGCTCTTCACCAGGAAGTCCTGGCCGGCGATGTAGTACGGGCCGGCGAAGGAGACGGTCTTCTTGCGCTCGTCGTTGATGCTGTAGGTGCCGACGTAGAAGTCGATCTGGCCCTTGGCGATGGCCGGCTCGCGCTGCGAGGAGACCAGGGTCTGCCACTTGATCTGCTGCGGGGTGAAGCCGAGGTCGGCGGCGACCATCTTGGCGATCTCGATGTCGAAGCCGCTGCGGTCGCCGCTGGCGACGTCCTCCCAGCCGAGGTTCGGCTGGTCGGCCTTGGCGCCGATGATCAGCTGGCCGCGCTTCTTGGCCTCGGCGATGACCGGGGAGTCGACCTTGACGTCGGTCTTGACCGTGTAGGTCGGCAGCGCCGGGGCGTTGCTGGCGCTCGCCGCGTTGGAGGCGGGCGTGCCGTCCTTGCCGCAGGCGGCGGTGGCGGTGAGCGCGACGGCACAGAGCGCCACGGCGAGGGTGCGGGAAGTCCTCATGAGGGTTGTTCTCCTGGGGGCTGGGCCGCGGCGTCAACCGGGCTCTGGCGTCTGGAAGTCGTGCACGGGGCAGGGCCGGCCGGCGTGGTCGCCGGCCGTGGACCCGCGGGTCTCGAAGCGTCAGTGGTGCAGGATCTTCGAGAGGAAGTCCTTGGCGCGCTCGGAGCGCGGCGCGGTGAAGAAGGCGTCCGGGGTGTTCTGCTCGACGATCTTCCCGTCGGCCATGAACAGCACCCGGTTGGCGGCGGAGCGGGCGAA
Source organism: Kitasatospora sp. NPDC089509 (assembly GCF_044749365.1). NCBI lineage: Bacteria > Bacillati > Actinomycetota > Actinomycetes > Kitasatosporales > Streptomycetaceae > Kitasatospora > Kitasatospora sp. NPDC089509. The sequence goes on from NZ_JBIVHS010000026.1 coordinate 34,938, forward strand.
GCCCATCTCGTGGGTGACCACGACCATCGTCATGCCGTCGGCGGCCAGTTGGCGCATGACCTCCAGCACCTCGTTGACCATCTCCGGGTCGAGCGCCGAGGTCGGCTCGTCGAAGAGCATCACCTTCGGCTTCATCGCCAGCGCGCGGGCGATCGCCACCCGCTGCTGCTGGCCGCCGGAGAGCTGGGCCGGGAACTTGTCCGCCTGGGCGCCGACGCCGACCCGGTCCAGCAGTTCACGGGCGGTCTTCTCGGCGTGCGAACGGACCACCTTGCGCACCTTGACCTGGGCCAGGACCACGTTCTCCAGCACGGTCTTGTGCGCGAACAGGTTGAAGCCCTGGAACACCATGCCGACCTCGGCGCGGAGCTTGGCCAGCTCCCGGCCCTCGGCGGGCAGCGGGCGGCCGGACAGGGTGATCGTGCCGGAGTCGATCGTCTCCAGCCGGTTGATGGTGCGGCAGAGCGTGGACTTGCCGGACCCGGACGGGCCGATCAGCACGACCACCTCGCCCTGCTCGATCTCCAGGTCGATGTCCTGGAGCACGTGCAGCGCCCCGAAGTGCTTGTTGACCTTGCTCAGCACGACCAGCGGGGCGGCTGCGGGGGTGTAGTCCTCGACCGGGCTTTCGGTCATCGCGCCTGACTCCCTCTGTGTCGAACTGTCGAATACCACCCGCCAGCACCGGACCGGAAGGCCCAACTCCCTTGGCGGGCAGTGGTGGTGCGAATCCGGGGGCCGCGACCGGCGGAGCCGCGGCCCCCGGTGGGGTGACCATAGGAGCGCTGAACGGGCCCCGTCAGCCGATCTGAGCGGAACTTGAGCATCACGAAACGGCCACGTGGTGCGTACGCCGTGTTCGCGACGGCGTCGACGGGGCATGTCACAGCGGGAAACCGCACCGGTGCCGACCGTCCCCCACGGGCCCGGTCCGCGGCCGAACCTGGCGCCGGGCCGCGCACTGGCCCATACTGCGCAGGACCGGGCCCCGAACGAACAGCCCGGTGATCACGTGGGGAGAGGAGGAGAACAGGATGCGACTGCTGCTCGTCGAGGACGACGAACGCGTGGCCGCGGCACTGGTCGCGGTGCTCGGCCGGCACGGCTTCCAGGTGCGGCACGCCCGCAGCGGGCACGAGGCGCTGGACGCCCTGGTGCCGGACGGCAACGAGTCGTACCGGGTCGTGCTGCTCGACCTCGGGCTGCCCGACCGCGACGGCTTCGAGGTGTGCAGCCGGATCAGGGCCGGCAGCGGCGTGCCGGTGATCATGGTGACCGCCCGGGCCGACATCCGCTCCCGGATCCACGGCCTCAACCTGGGCGCCGACGACTACGTCACCAAGCCGTACGACATGGGCGAGCTGCTCGCCCGCATCCACGCGGTGGCCCGCCGCGGTGCCCAGCCGTCCTCGGTGGCGGTGCCCGCGCCCGACGCCGTACCGCAGCAGCGCGGCCCGCTGGAGTCCCGCGGCATCCGGATCGACCGGGAGCGCCGCCGGGTCAGCGTGGACGGCCGTGACGTGCCGCTCACCCGCAAGGAGTTCGACCTGCTGGCGCTGCTCGCCCAGAGCCCCGGCGTGGTCTACCGGCGCGAGCAGATCTTCAGCGAGGTCTGGCGCAGCGGCTGGGAGGGCAACGGCCGCACCCTGGAGGTGCACATCGGCTCGCTGCGCAACAAGCTGGCGCTGCCCGGCCTGGTCGAGGCCGTGCGCGGCGTCGGCTACCGGCTGATCCCCGACTCCCCGACCACCACCGCGGCCGACCGGGCCCCGTCCGCCCCCGCGGAGCACTGACCGCACGTGCGCACCCGCCTGCTCGGCATCCTGATCGCCCTCATGCTGTGCGTCCTGGCCGCCCTGGGGCTGCCGCTCGCGGCGGCGTTCGCGGCGGCCGAGCAGACCCGGGTGGTGGTCGACCGGCTCGACGACGCCGCCCGCTTCGCCCAGGACCTGCCCACCTCCGGGGCGGCCGCCCTGGACTCCGCCCTCAAGGCCGACCCGCAGGACGCCCCCGGCGACGCCGGCCGGCGGCACGCGATCACCACCGAGGTCCAGCGCTACTACGACCTGTACGGCGTGCGGCTGGGCATCTTCCAGCGCGACGGCATGCCGATCGCGGTCGCGCCCCACGACTGGCGGGTGCCCGCCGTCGGCTGGGGCGCCCAGGCCTTCCAGGAGGCGCTGGACGGGCGGCGCAGCCACAACCCGCCGCAGGTCTGGCCGTGGACCGAGGACCGGACGATCATCGTCGCCGCCCCGGTGGTGCGCGACGGCGACGTGGTCGCGGTGGTGCTGAGCGAGTCCCCGACCGGGGCGGTACGGGCCCGGGTGCTGCACAAGTGGCTGGTGCTGGCCGGCGGCGAGGCGGCCGCGATGGCCGTCGCGGTGCTGCTGGCCGTCCGGCTCACCGAGTGGGTGCTGCGCCCGGTGCGCACCCTCGACCGGGCCACCCACGACATCGCCACCGGGCAGATGGCGGCCCGGGTCGCGCCCGGCGGCGGACCGCCCGAACTCCAGCGGCTGGCACGCTCGTTCAACGAGATGGCGGACCACGTGGTGCACGCCCTGGACCAGCAGAAGGCATTCGTCGCGGACGCCTCGCACCAGCTGCGCAACCCGCTCTCGGCCCTGCTGCTGCGGGTCGAGGTGCTCGGCCTGGAGCTGCCCGAGGGCCACGAGGAGGAGCTCAGCGGCGTCCGGGAGGAGGGCACCCGGCTGGCCCGGGTGCTGGACGACCTGCTCGGCCTGGCCACCGCCGAGCACGCCCGTCCGGAACCCGAGCAGACCGACCTGGCCCAGCTGACCCTGGCCCGGGTGGACGGCTGGCGGCCGGTCGCCGAGCAGCGCGGGATCGAGCTGCGCTGGGACGGCCCGGTGATGGCGATCGGCATGGCGGACCCGATCGGCTTCGGCTCCGCGCTGGACGCCGTCCTGGACAACGCGCTCAAGTTCGGGCCGACCGGCAGCCAGGTGCGACTGCGGGTCTCGGTGCGCCGGGACGAGGTCGCGGTGACCGTCACCGACGCCGGGCCGGGGCTGACCGAGGACGAGCTGGCCCGGGCCGGGGACCGGTTCTGGCGCAGCGCGCGGCACCAGAACGTGGACGGTTCGGGGCTGGGACTGTCGATCGCCCGCACCCTGCTCGCGGCCGGCGGCGGCTCGCTGGGCTTCGCTCCGGTCAGGCCGACCGGGCTCGCGGTGACCCTGGCGGTACCGCGGCCGGGGCACTCCTAGGGCTCCAGGGGTGCGGGGCCTCAGGGCTTCAGGGGTGCGGGGCTTCAGGGCCTCAGGGCTTCACCGAGCGGTAGTAGCGCGCCGCGCCCTCGTGCAGCGGCAGCGGATCGGTGTAGACGGCGGTGCGCAGGTCGACCAGCTGGGCGGCGTGCACCTGGGCGCCGATCTGGTCCCGGCTGTCGATCACCGCCCGGGTCATCCCCTCGACCAGCCCCGGGTCCACGTCGTCCCGGGTGACCAGCAGGTTGGGCACCGCCATGGTGGCGACGGCGTCCTTGGGCTCGGCGTTCGGGTAGGTGCCCTTGGGCATGGTGGCCGCCCGGTAGGCGTCCATCCCGTCGCCCTCCGTCCGGTGCAGCGCCCCGGCGAGGTCGGCCAGCGGGACGATCCGGATCCGCATGTGCTCGGAGAGGTCGGTGAGGGCGCTGGTCGGCAGGCCGCCGGACCAGAAGAAGGCGTCGATCTTCCCCGCGCGCAGCTCGTCGGAGCCGTCGCTGACGCCGCCCGGGACCGGGGTGATGTCGTGGTCCGGGTCCAGACCGGCCGCCGTCAGCAGCCGCCGGGTCACCAGGTTCACGCCGGACTGCGGCAGGCCGATGCCGACCCGCAGCCCCTTGAGGTCGGCGGTGCGGCGCACCCGCGAGTCCTCCGGGACGATCAGCTGCAGGTAGTCGTCGTACAGCCGGGCGATCGCCCGCAGCTTCCCCTTGCCCTCGCCCTGGTAGGCGGCGACCGCGTCGGCGGTGGCGATGGCGAAGGTGTCCTGGCCCTTGGCCACCCGGGTGAGGTTGTCCACCGAGCCCTCGGAGCTGTCCAGGGCCAGTCGCACCCCCGGCATGGTCTGCGAGACGTGGGACTGCAGCAGCTGCCCGTACCGGTCGTAGACGCCGCGCGGGACGCCGGTCGCGAAGCGGGTCTCCCCGCGCGGGTACCCGGGCGAACGGGCCGCCGACAGCCACCAGCCGCCCAGCCCGGCCACCAGCAGCGCCAGCGCCAGCACCGTCCGCCACAGCGGGCTGCGGGCCGCGCGGCGGACGGCGGCGCCGAGTCGGGACGGATCGGTGGGGGCCATGCAGGGATACTGCCAGGCGCTCCGGCCGAACGGGAGGGGAACGGCTCGTGGAAAGCTCCGCGGCCGCTCGGTGAAGATCCGGAAAAACCCGCTCGCGGCTGCCCGTACCCTGGTCTGGTGAGCGGTGAGAGCGGATTGAAGAGCTACAAGGTCGTCACGCACGGCTGTCAGATGAACGTCCACGACTCCGAGCGGCTGTCCGGCCTGCTGGAGGACGCGGGCTACGTCAAGGCCGGGTCGGAGGGCGACCCGGACCTGGTGGTGTTCAACACCTGCGCGGTGCGCGAGAACGCCGACAACAAGCTGTACGGCAACCTCGGGCAGCTCGCGCCGGTCAAGAGCCGCCACCAGGGCATGCAGATCGCCGTCGGCGGCTGCCTGGCCCAGAAGGACCGCGAGTCCATCGTCAAGCGCGCCCCCTGGGTCGACGTGGTGTTCGGCACCCACAACATCGGGCACCTGCCGGCCCTGCTGGAGCGGGCCGCGGTCGAGCGCAAGGCCCAGGTCGAGATCCTGGAGTCGCTGGAGACCTTCCCCTCCACGCTGCCCACCCGCCGCGAGTCCGCGTACGCCGCCTGGGTCGCCATCTCGGTCGGCTGCAACAACACCTGCACCTTCTGCATCGTCCCGGCGCTGCGCGGCAAGGAGGAGGACCGCCGCCCCGGCGACGTCCTCGCCGAGATCGAGGCGCTGGTCGACGAGGGCGTCATCGAGGTGACCCTGCTCGGCCAGAACGTCAACGCCTACGGCTCCGACCTGGGCGACCGCGAGGCCTTCTCCAAGCTGCTGCGCGCCGCCGGCCAGATCGACGGCCTGGAGCGGATCCGCTTCACCTCGCCGCACCCGCGCGACTTCACCGACGACGTGATCGCCGCGATGGCCGAGACCCCGAGCGTGATGCACCAGCTGCACATGCCGCTGCAGTCCGGCTCGGACCGCGTCCTCAAGGCGATGCGCCGCTCCTACCGGCAGGACCGCTTCCTCGGGATCATCCGCAAGGTCCGGGAGGCGATGCCCGACGCGGCCATCTCCACCGACATCATCGTGGGCTTCCCCGGCGAGACCGAGGAGGACTTCGAGGAGACGATGCACGTCGTCCGCGAGGCCCGCTTCACCAACGCCTTCACCTTCCAGTACTCCAAGCGCCCCGGCACCCCCGCCGCGGAGATGGCGGACCAGGTGCCGAAGGAGGTCGTCCAGGCCCGCTACGACCGGCTGATCGCGCTCCAGGAGGAGATCTCCTGGGACGAGAACAAGAAGCAGGTCGGCCGCACCCTGGAGATCCTGGTCGCCGAGGGCGAGGGCAAGAAGGACGACCGGACCCAGCGGCTCTCCGGTCGCGCCCCGGACAACCGGCTGGTGCACTTCACCAAGCCCGAGGAGCCGGTGCGCCCCGGCGACGTGGTGACCGTCGAGATCACCTACGCCGCCCCGCACCACCTGCTGGCCGAGGGCCCCGCCCTCGGGGTGCGCCGCACCCGGGCCGGCGACGCCTGGGAGAAGCGCCAGGCCAAGCCCGCCGACAAGCCGGTCGGCGTCATGCTCGGCCTGCCGGGCATCGGTGCCCCGGCCCAGCTGCCGCTGGCCGCCCCGGCGGGCGGCGCCTGCTGCGGCGACTGACCCGCGTGGCCTGACGGGCGGCCCGGTGGGAGCTTGCGAGCTCCTGCCGGGCCGTTCCGCTTCCCAGTGGGGGCTTCCGCGCCCACGCCGGTCCCGCCGGGCCGTTCTGCTTCCCGGCTAGAGTGATCGACATGCTGGTAGCCGCCGCCGTGTGCCCCTGTCCGCCGCTGCTCGTCCCCGAGGTCGCCGCCGGGGCCGCGCCCGAGCTGGACGGGCTGCGCGCCGCCTGCGACCAGGCGCTGGCGGCGCTGGTCGCGGCCGGGCCCGAGCTGGTCGTGGTGGTCGGTACCGGGCCGGACGCCGAGGTGTGGACCGAGGGCGGGGCCGGCTCCTTCCACCGCTACGGGGTGCCGCTGGTCGCCAAGCTGCCCGGCGGGCGGGTCGAGGGGCCGGAGCTGGCGCCCTCGCTCACCGTCGGCGCCTGGCTGCTGGAGCGCGCCGGGGTGGCCCTGCCGACGCACGCCTGTGCGGTGCCCGCGGACGCCCCCGCCGACCGGATGCTCGGGCTCGGCCAGGGCCTGGCCGGTCTCGCCGACCGGGTCGCCCTGCTGGTCCTCGGCGACGGCAGCGCCTGCCGTTCGCTGAAGGCGCCCGGCTACCTGGACGAGCGGGCCGAGGGCTACGACGCGGCCCTGGCGGCCGCCCTGGGCACGGCCGACCTGCCCGCGCTGGCCGCACTGGACCCGGCGCTGGCCGCCGAGCTCAAGGCGGAGGGCCGGGCGCCCTGGCAGGTGCTGGCGGGTGCCGCCGAGGGCGCCGGCCTGACCGCGCGGCTGGGGTACCAGGACGCGCCGTACGGGGTCGGGTACTTCGTGGCGTCCTGGAGCTGAGCCTCAGGACTGCGGGGGCCGGGGGGTCCCGTCCTCCTCGTCCGTCGGCTTCGGCTTGTGGGCGAAGTCGCCCACCGCGTCCTTGGCCTTGCCCGTGCCGTGCTCGATCTTGTCGCTGTACTTGCCCTTGGTCGCCTTGTCGATCGCGCCGCCGGCCTTGTCCACGATCTGGTCGATCTGGTCGTTGTGCTTGCCCGCGAGCTCGCTGGCCTTCTCCTTGAGCTCCTCGGCCTTGCCCTTGAGGTTGTCCATCAGGCCCATGGTGATCTCCTTCGTTCCCTGTCTCCTGCACAACGCACGGGACGGGTAAAGCGTTCGCAAAAACCGGGTCGGGTGCGGAACGGGCCGGAGGCAGTCCGGGAAACAGTCATATCCTCGCGCAGTCCGGGCCGCGGGGCAGCCCGGCCAGGTTGGCCGCCCCGGTCGGACGACGGCGGTGCCCGCGGCCGCGGCCCCGGCGGCGGCCCCGGCAACGGCGACGGTTTGGGAGACTGGAGCGGTGAGCAGCTCCCGTGTGATCAGCATCGTCGGCGCGACCGCCGCCGGAAAGTCCGACCTGGCCGTCGCCATCGCCCGCAGCCTCGACGGCGAGGTGATCAACACCGACTCGATGCAGCTGTACCGGGGCATGGACATCGGCACCGCGAAGCTGACCACCGCCGAGCGCGGGGGAGTGCCGCACCACCTGCTGGACGTCTGGGACGTCACCGAGGCCGCCAGCGTCGCCGAGTACCAGCGGCTGGCCCGGGCCGAGATCGACCGGCTGCTCGCGGCCGGGCGCAGCGCCGTCCTGGTCGGCGGCTCCGGGCTGTACGTCCGGGCCGCGATCGACGAGATGGAGTTCCCCGGCACCGACCCGGCGGTGCGCGCCCGGCTGGAGGCCGAGCTGGACCAGGCCGGCCCGTACGCGCTGCACCGGCGGCTGGCCGAGCTGGACCCGGCGGCCGCCGAGGCGATCCTGACCTCCAACGGCCGGCGGATCGTCCGCGCCCTGGAGGTCATCGAGATCACCGGGCAGCCGTTCACGGCCAACCTGCCGAGCAACACCGCGGTGTACGACGCGGTGCAGATCGGCGTCGCGGTGCCCCGCCCCGAGCTGGACGAGCGGATCACCCTGCGGGTCGACCGGATGTGGCGGGACGGGCTGCTGGACGAGGTGCGGGAGCTGGAGCGGGTCGGCCTGCGGGACGGCCTGACCGCCTCCCGGGCGCTCGGCTACCAGCAGGTGCTCGACCACTTCGCCGGCGGGTGCACCGAGGACGAGGCCCGGGCCGAGACCGTCCGGGCCACCAAGCGCTTCGCCCGCCGCCAGGAGTCCTGGTTCCGCCGGGACGACCGCATCCACTGGCTCTCCCGACCGGCCGGCACCGACCCGGTCGAGCTGCTGGACCGGTCCCTCGAACTGATCGAACGTCAGGGAGTTCCGGCCGCATAGGTCCTGTTCCGGCCAATTCGGCGGTGCACCTGCGCGCGCAGGTGACCGTGCAGGACACACCGGGGGTCACGGCCCGATCACGTGATGGCCACGGATCACCCGAGGACCCCGGTCAGGCCCCGAACGTCCCCTCTGGACATGCCATCATCGATGCCATAAGGGTCGGCCCGCGCGGGTCGACCGTGCCCGGCCGCGAGTCCGCTCGTGTCGAACTGTCAGGGGAGGCCGTGTGTCGACGGGTACCGGCCCCGAACCCGGCCAGAGCGGGAGCGTCACCGCACCGGCCGAGGAGTTCGACGAGTCGACCAGGGGGGACCTTCCCGTGCTGACCGGCCTGGAGGCGCCGACCTCGTACGCGGCCGCGGTGCCCGCGCTGGACACCCGCACCCCGCCGGACGCCGCGGTGCACGAGCGGGAGATCCGGCCGCTGCGCCGGCTCCGCTGGTGGCAGACCCTGCCGATCGCGCTGCTCGGCACCCTCGGCTCGCTGATGTTCGCCTTCCCGCTCGCCTTCGGCTCGGCCGGGGCGCGGGCCACCATGATCGGGATGCTCGGGCTGCTGTTCACCGCGGCCTCGTTCGGCTGGGGCGCGATGGCGGCCCGGCACGCCGGCTACAAGTGGCCGGGTCTGCCGCGCCGGGGCTCCGCGCAGCGGGCCGGCTGGAAGGCCATCGCGGTCTACACCCTGATCGCGCTGGCCGCCTGCGCGCTTGCGGTCTGGCGGGTCGCCTACCTCCGCTGACCGCGGCGCCCGTCCCGAACCCTCGGTGACCCGCCCCGAGCCGAAGGGGCGCGCCGGTGCCGAAAGGGAGAAGCGAGGGAGCGACGAAGGAGCGAGGGAGCGCCGACCGTCGGCACCGGACGAGAGCGCCCCCGAGGCGAGCGGGCGAGTGTCGATACCATCGGGGGCGTGAGCGCATCCTCTCCTCAGCGGGCCGGCCTCCCCTTCTTCAAGGGGCACGGCACCCAGAACGACTTCGTGATCGTGCCGGACCCGGACGGCGTGCTGGAGATCGGCCCGGAGGCCGTCGCCGCGCTGTGCGACCGACGGGCGGGCATCGGTGGCGACGGGCTGCTGCGCGTGGTGCGCGCGGCCGCCGACCCGGCCGCCGCGGACCAGGCCGACCGGGCCGAGTGGTTCATGGACTACCGCAACTCCGACGGCAGCATCGCCGAGATGTGCGGCAACGGCCTGCGGGTCTTCGCCCGCTTCCTGGTCGAGGCGGGCCTGGCCGAGGTGGGTGAGCTGGCGATCGCGACCCGCTCCGGGGTGCTCACCGCGAGGGTCGCCGAGGACGCCGCGGACGGCACACCCGGAGACGTCACCATCGACATGGGCCGGGCGAAGCTGCCCGGACCGGACGGCATCGAGGTCGCGGTCGGCGGGCGGCGCTGGCCGGCCCTGAACGTCAACATGGGCAACCCGCACGCGGTGGCCTTCGTGGAGAGCCTGGACCACGCCGGGGACCTGTACACCGCCCCGCTCACCAGCCCGGCGGGCGCCTACCCGGAGGGCGTCAACGTCGAGTTCGTGGTGGACCGCGGCCCCCGGCACGTCGCGATGCGGGTGCACGAGCGCGGCTCCGGCGAGACCCGCTCCTGCGGCACCGGCGCCTGCGCCGTCGCGGTGGCGGCGATCCGCCGGGACGGCGTGGACCCGGCGGTCACCGGCGCGGCGGTCGCCTACACGGTGGACGTGCTGGGCGGCCGGCTGGTGATCACCGAGCACCCGGACGGCCGGGTGGAGATGACCGGGCCGGCCGTGATCGTGGCCGAGGGCCGGCTGGACGCGCGCTGGTGGGAGTCGCTCGGCCGGTAGCAGCGGGGCGGTGACGGCCCGGTTTGCCCACTTCGTACGGCGACGAATCCCCCCGATCGGGTGATACCGGTCGCGGACGGGAATCACGGCGTCGCGGAACGTGCTCTGCTCGGTAGCATGGACCACCGGGTCGATCACCCCGACGGGGAGGGGGAGCGCCCGGCGACCGTTGCCGGAGGTGCCGATGACCATCTCAGCCGGGCAGCCCATCGCGGGGCAGCCGACGAGCACGCGACAGGCCGGGCCCAGGCGGCCGCTCGGCGAGCTGGGCCGGGCCGCCCTCGGCCGGGCCGGGCGGGCCGCCCTGCTGGCCACCGGCCGCCAACCGGTGCCGGACGCGCTGGAGCCGCTGGTCCAGGTGCACCGGCGGCACCATCCGCAGGCCGACCTCGCGTTGCTGGCCCGGGCCTACCGACTGGCCGAGGCCAGCCACCGCGGCCAGAAGCGCAAGAGCGGCGAGCCGTACATCACCCACCCGCTGGCCGTCACCATGATCCTGGCCCAACTCGGCGCCGGGACAACCACCTTGGTCGCCTCGCTGCTCCACGACACGGTCGAGGACACCGAGTTGACGCTGGACCAGGTGGGTGCCGGGTTTGGGCCCGAAGTCGCCTATCTGGTCGACGGGGTGACGAAACTGGAGAAGGTCGACTTCGGCGCCGCCGCCGAGGCCGAGACCTTCCGCAAGATGCTGGTCGCCACCGGGGACGACGTCCGGGTGATGGTGATCAAGCTCGCCGACCGGCTGCACAACATGCGCACCATCCGGCACATGAAGCCGGCCAGCCAGGTGCGGATCGCCAAGGTCACCCGGGACGTGCTGATCCCGCTGGCGGAGCGGCTCGGCATCCAGGTGCTGAAGGCGGAGCTGGAGGACATCGTCTTCGCCACCCTGCACCCCGAGGAGCACGCCCGCACCCGCGGCCTGATGGCCGGTCACGAGGCCCTTCCGGACACCCTGCTGGAGCCCTTCGCCCGGCAGCTGGCCCGCCAGCTGGCCGAGACCGGGGTCGCCGCCGAGGTGACGGTCCGGCCCCGGCACTGCGTCTCGCTGCACCGGGTGCTGCTCAAGCGGGCCGCCGCGCCGGGGCGGGACGGGCGGCCGCAGGAACCCCAGCCGGCCGACTTCGGGCGGCTGCTGGTGGTGGTCGAGGAGAACGCCGACTGCTACGCGGTGCTCGGCGAGCTGCACACCTGCTGGACGCCGTTGCCCGGGGAGTTCAAGGACTTCGTCGCCGCCCCCAAGTTCAACCTCTACCAGTCGCTGCACACCGCGGTGGCGCTGGACGGCGGCGCGGTGGTCGAGGTGCTGGTCCGGACCCGGCGGATGCACGAGGTGGCGGAGACCGGGGTGGTCGCCCTCGGCGACCCGTCCCCGACCGGCCCGGGCCAGGACGCCGACGAGCTGGACCGCACCGACCCGGCCCGGCCCGGCTGGCTCAGCCGGCTGCTGGAGTGGCAGCAGGAGACCCCCGACCCGGACGCCTTCTGGTCCGCGCTCACCGCCGACCTGGCCGGCGACCGCGAGATCACCGTGGTGACGGAGAGCGGTGAAACGCTTCAGCTGAGGGCCGGGGCCAGCTGCGTGGACGCCGCCTACCTGCTCGGCGAGGAGACCGGCCACCGATGTATCGGCGCCCGGGTCAACGGCCGGCTCACCGCGCTGTCCACCCCGCTCCAGGACGGCGACGTGCTCGCGGTGCTCACCGAGAACCTCCCGGCCGGGGGCGCGGCACAGCCCTCCGGCCCGTCCCCGGAGTGGCTGGCGCACGCCCGCACGCCCGCCGCCCGGCTGGCCATCGAACGCTGGCTGGCCGACCACCCGGCCCGGCTGCCGGTGGTGCGCACCGGCCCGGCCGCCCACCAGCCCGCCCCGGCCGCGCACCGGGCCGGCGAGCGTCGGGCCGCCCCGGTCGCGGTGGCCGGCCGGCCCGGGGCGCCGGTGCGGCTGGCCCGCTGCTGCACGCCCGTCCCCCCGGACGCGGTGGCCGGCTACCCGATCCGCGGTGGCGCGGTGGCCGTGCACCGCACCGGCTGCCCCGCCGGGCAGCGGCTGCGCGCCGACGGGCGGACCGAGCTGGAGGTCCGCTGGCGGTCGGAGGACGCCCCGGCCGCCGGGCACCGGGTGACCCTGCGGGCCGAGGCGCTGAACCGGCCCCGGCTGCTCGCCGACCTCACCGCGGCGATCTCCGCCGCGGGCGTCGGCATCGTCTCGGCCGAGGTCGAGCCGCCGCAGGAGCTGCGGGTCCGGCACACCTACTCCGTCGAGCTGCCCGAGCCGGGCGCGCTGCCCGCGCTGATGCGGGCGATGCTCCGGGTCTCCGGGGTGTACGACGTGAGCCGCCCGCACGCGCCGGAGGGCGCCCGGACCCGCGAGGGGGGCCGGGCGGGCCGGGACGGCGGTCCGGAGGACCGGGACGGCGGTCCGGAGGACCGGGACGGGGGCCCGGAGGGTCGGGACGGCGGTCCGGACGGCGGGCAGGGGAGCCCGGAAGGGCGCGAAGGGGGCGCGGAGGCGGCGCTCCGGGGGAAATGGGGATGACCCGCCCGCACCGGGCGTGCGACCATCATGGGGAATTCACGGCCGGTCCACGGCGTTCTCAGGGCTGAGGAGCCCGGGATGGGAAGCAGGGGCCCCGCCGCAGCAGCCCAGCGACCAAAGGACAGAATGACCTCCACGTTCGACACCCGCGACCACGCCGACGCCCCGCGCCGCCTCGACGGTCTGCGGGCGGAAGCCCTCATGGACGAGGACCTCGCGGCCATCGACGAGGACCTCGGCCACAACTACGACGGCGACCAGTACGACCGCAGTGAGCGCGCCGCCCTGCGCCGGGTCGCCGGCCTCTCCACCGAACTCCAGGACGTCACCGAGGTCGAGTACCGCCAGCTCCGCCTGGAGCGCGTGGTGCTCGTCGGCGTCTGGACCGACGGCACCCTGGAGGAGGCGGAGAACTCGATGGCCGAGCTCGCCGCGCTCGCCGAGACGGCCGGCTCCGAGGTGCTGGACGGTGTCATCCAGCGCCGCGACAAGCCCGACGCGGCCACCTACATCGGCTCCGGCAAGGCGAAGGAGCTGCGCGACATCGTCGCCTCCACCGGCGCCGACACCGTGGTCTGCGACGGTGAGCTCACCCCCGGCCAGCTGATCCAGCTGGAGGACGTGGTCAAGGTCAAGGTCGTCGACCGGACGGCCCTGATCCTGGACATCTTCGCCCAGCACGCCAAGTCCCGGGAGGGCAAGGCACAGGTCTCGCTGGCGCAGATGCAGTACATGCTGCCGCGTCTGCGCGGCTGGGGTCAGTCGCTGTCCCGGCAGATGGGTGGCGGTGGCTCCGGCTCCTCGGGCGGCGGCATGGCCACCCGTGGTCCCGGTGAGACCAAGATCGAGACCGACCGGCGTCGGATCCGCGAGAAGATGGCGAAGCTCCGCAAGGAGATCGCCGACATGAAGAAGGGCCGCGACACCAAGCGCCAGGAGCGCAAGCGCCACCAGGTGCCGTCCGTGGCCATCGCCGGGTACACCAACGCCGGCAAGTCCTCCCTGCTCAACCGGCTCACCGGTGCGGGCGTGCTGGTGGAGAACTCGCTGTTCGCCACCCTGGACCCGACCGTGCGCCGGGCCCAGACCCCGAGCGGGCGGCTCTACACCCTGGCCGACACCGTCGGCTTCGTCCGGCACCTGCCGCACCACCTGGTCGAGGCCTTCCGCTCGACCATGGAGGAGGTCGCCGACGCCGACCTCATCCTGCACGTGGTGGACGGCTCGCACCCCGAGCCGGAGACCCAGCTGGCCGCCGTCCGCGAGGTCGTCGTCTCGGTCGACGCGCAGAACGTGCCCGAGATCGTGGTGATCAACAAGGCGGACGCCGCCGACCCGCACGTGTTGCAGCGCCTGCTGCGCCGCGAGCCGCACGCCATCGTGGTGTCGGCCCGCACCGGCGCGGGCATCGAGGAGCTGCTGCAGCTCATCGACGACGAACTGCCGCGTCCGGCCGTCGAGGTGCGGGCCCTGGTGCCCTACACCCAGGGCGCGCTGGTCTCCCGGGTGCACAAGGAGGGCGAGCTGCTCGCCGCCGAGCACACCGCCGAGGGCACGCTGCTGCACGCCAAGGTGCCGGCCGAACTTGCCTCCGAGCTGGAGTACTTCGCGGTGGCCCTGCGGGGCTGACCGGCTGGTGGAAGCAGCCCCCGGACGTTCGCGTCCGGGGGCTACTTCACGTTCTTGGCGAAGTAGTCGAAGGCCTGCTTCGCCTGGTCCTGGAGGGACGGCCCGGCCAGGTAGCCGACCGGGTTGCGGTTGCCGATCGAGCTGACGCTGACCAGGTTGGGCTTGCCGTCCTTGGTGATGAACCAGCCGCCGCCGCCCGCCCCGCCGGTCATGGTGCAGCCGAGCACGTACATCGGCGGACGGGTCCGGTCGAAGGACAGCCGGCCCGGTGCGGCGGGGGAGTCGCAGCGCTGCAGCTCCGTCCCGTCGAAGGGCCGCTCGACCGGGTAGCCGAACACGGTGGCCGAGGTGATCTGCTCGGCCGGGGCGTTGAACCAGACCGGGACGGAACCGCCGACCGCCTCCTCCAGGGACGGGCCGGAGCCGGACTCGGGCCGCACCCGGACGATCCCGTAGTCGTACTGGTCATGGGCGCCGACGCCGCTCTCCTGCAGCCAGGTCGGCGAGACCAGCGCGCGCACCGCCGTCCAGCGGCCGTACGGGGCCGCCTGCTTGTCGTCGTACGGCTTGCCGCGGGCCGCCCCGCCGTCCCGGTTGCCCGCCTGTCCGTCCCGGTTGTAGGCGGGGACGAAGGTCAGGTTCCGCACCCAGCCGCCGCCCTTGCCGTCGTGCAGGCAGTGCGCGGCGGTGTAGACCAGGTTGCTCCGGCCCGGGGTGAGCGGGTCGGCGACCACCGTGCCGGAGCAGACCGCGTCGCCCTGCGCGGTGGTCATCAGCAGCTTGCCGACCAGGGCGGAGTCCGGGCCGTACGGGTGCGGCTGCGGCCGGGCCTGGACGGCGGCCGGCGGGGCGTCCCGCTGGACGGTGGCCGGGGTGGGCGCGGTCAGCGCGTACTCGGGGGTGGGGCGGGCCTTGGCGGCCTCCGTCCGGGCGGTGGTCCAGTAGCCCGGGGCCGCCGGGGCGGGGGTACCGCTGTCGGTGACGTACCGGGCCCAGTCCTCCAGCTTCCAGCCGCTCAGGTCGCCCAGGCTGGTCGGCGCCGCCTTCGGCAGGGCCGCGGGCGGGCTGGCCGGGGCGGCCGGGCCGTCCGGCCCGCACGCGGCCGCGCTGAGGGTCAGGGCGGCGAGCAGCGCGGCGCCGGCCGTGACGGCCCGCCGTCCCCGGGGAGCGGCGCCGACGGCGCCGGTGGTGCTGGAGGAGCGGGTGGTGCTGATGGTGCGCAAGCGGAGGAGTCCCTCGTGGTGGTGCCGGTCACTGCTTCCTGGAGATCCAGTCCAGGGCCTGTCGGGCGACCGTCTCCAGGTACGGGCCGCTCAGCGAGGTGTGTCCCTGGGTGCCGATCGACGTGTTGCTGACCAGGGCGGTCTTCCCGTCCGGCATGGTGGCGAACCAGCCGCCGCCGCTGGCGCCCTGGGTCATGTTGCAGCCGATGGTCAGCATGGTCGGGCGCTTGGGGTCGAAGGACAGCCGGGTCGGCTTGCCGCCGTCGCACTTGTACAGCTCCTGGCCGTCGAACGGCTTGACCAGCGGGTAGCCGACGGCCGAGACCTTGAGCTGGTCGCGGGGCGCGTCGAACCACACCGGGACGGCCGAACCCACCGTCTCCTCCAGGGACTTGCCGGTGTCGTTCTGGTTGTGCACCCGCATCACGGCGAAGTCGTACTGGTTGGCGGCGTCACCGGTCGGGCCGCCCTCGACCATCCACTGCGGCGAGGTGACCACCTGGTCGGCCCACCAGGTGCCGAGCGGGGCCAGCTCGGAGAGCGGGGCCTTCTTGCCGCCGCTGGAGGCACCGGAGTTGTTGTAGGCGGGGACGAAGACCAGGTCCTTGTAGAAGTCGCCGCCCTTGCCCTCGTGCACGCAGTGCGCGGCCGTCCAGACCAGGTTGCTCTTGCCCGGGTGCTGGGGGTCGGCGATCACCGTCGCCGAGCAGTTGCCGCGGCCGCCCTGGGCGGAGAAGAACACCTTCCCGGAGGGCTGCTTGAGGTACGGGCGGGGCACCTGGACGGCCTTGACCACCGGCGGCTCCGGGTCGGTCACGCCGTCGTCGGTGGCGGGCTTCGGGGTGGACGGGGCCGGCTTGGCGGTGGGCGGGGCCGGGTCGGCGGGCTTGGCGTCGCCCATCTTGTCCGGGTCCCAGAAGTCCTTCACCACCGGGTTGTTGAAGACGTGCTTGGACGCCCACTTGTCCCAGTCGTCGTACTTCCACTTCTTCAGGTCGTCCCAGCTCTTCGGCAGGCCCTCCAGCAGGCTGGTCGGCAGGCCGGACGGCAGGGTGATCCCGCCGATCACACCGCCGCCGGGAGTGGTGGAGGCGCTCACGCTCGCCGCGGGCGGCGGGGCCGGGGTGTCGGCGGCGCCCGGCGAGCCGTCCGGCCCGCAGGCGCTGACGGCCAGCAGCGTTCCGGTGGCCAGGGCGGCGGCCAGGACTGACCGGTGGATCGGTGGCATCGGTGCGCTTCCCCCTGTGTTCGGTCGGGCTTCGGTGCGGCGGCTCGCCGCCCTGGAGTCTTCCATCGCCGTGCAGGACGGCGGCGGCCGCCCCCCGGGTTCCGGGGTTGACCGGAGGTCACCGATCCGTGATGCGGGACGGATCCGCCGCGGGAGCGTCCGCCGGCGGTTCCCCGGTGTCCGCTTCGACGGTTCGTCGACGCCCCTTCGGGGTGTGCCGGTTCCGGTCGGCGTCCGGCGCCGCCCCGTTCGCACAGCAGGGCCGCCCCGCCCGCTGGTGCACAATCCCCGATCTTCACCCGGACGAGTGAGCCGTCCTTGTGATCACCCCTCAGGGATAGGTAACCCTTACCTGACGCGACGGTGCGAGCGCCCGCCGAACCCCTCCACCAACCAGCGCGCGTCCGCACCCCCACGCGCACCAAGGAGCAGCCTTGAGCACCGCCCTCACCGGAGCCCCGCCCGTACCGCCGCCGACCGCGGACCGGGCCGCCGGGCCCGACCCGCTGCTGCACCCAGATCCCGCCGTCGCCGCCGAACAAGCCACCCTGGAAGCCCTGTTGCGCTGCTGGGCCCGGGAGACCGGCACCCGCCCCGGACCGGACGGCCGACTGCGGATCGACGTCCTCGGCGGCGCCGCCCGGCTCACCGCCCCGGTCCGCTACTGGTCGCCCGGCGGCTGGCACCGCTTCGGGCCGGCCACCCTCTCGGCCGGGCAGGGTACCGCCGAGTCCCCGGTGGACGCCGTCACCGCCGCGGCCCTGCTCGCCGCCGTGGCCGCCGACCGGCCCGACCCCGGGCAGGTCGCCGAACTCGCCGCCCGGGTCGCCGACTCGGTCGTGCGCACCGCCGAGATCCTCGCCCACCACCGCACCGCCGCCGACCCCGGCGGACCCGAGCCCTCGCGGTTCCTCGCCGCCGAACAGGCCCTGCTGCTCGGCCACCCGCTGCACCCCACGCCGAAGAGCCGCGACGGCCTCGGCCCGGCCCAGAGCGCCGCCTACTCGCCCGAACTGCACGGCTCCTTCCAGGTGCACTGGTACGCCGTGGACCGCGCCCTGTTCGCGGCCGACTCCGCCGTCGCCCGGAGCGCCGACCGGATCACCGCCGACCTGCTCGGCGACCACGCCGCCCTGCCGCCCGGCACCGCCGCCCTGCCGCTGCACCCCTGGCAGGCCCGCGAACTCGCCCACCGTCCCGCCGTCGCCGCGCTGCTCGCCGACGGACTGCTGCACGACCTCGGCCCGGCCGGCGAGCCCTGGTACCCCACCTCCTCGGTGCGCACCGTCTACCGGCCCGGCACGCCCTGGATGCTCAAGCTCTCGCTCGGGCTGCGGATCACCAACTCCCGCCGGGAGAACCTGCGCAAGGAACTCCACCGCGGCGTGGAGGTGCACCGGCTGCTGGAGAGCGGGCTCGCCGCCGAGTGGCGGGCCGCCCACCCCGGCTTCGACATCGTCCGCGACCCGGCCTGGATCGGCGTCGACCACCCCGGCCTCGGGGACCCGGGCGGCCTGGACACCGTGCTGCGCGTCCAGCCGTTCGCGCCCACCGAGCGTGCGCTGTGCGTGGCCGGGCTGATCGCCGAGCAGCCGGGCGGGAGCCGCTTGACCGGTCTGGGTGCGGAGCCGGGCCTGAGTGCCGGGACGGGTTTGAGCGCAGGGACGGGCTCGGCCGGCGGGGCCGACGGCGGCCCGGCGGGCGGCACCGTGCCGTCCGGGCTCGGCGACGTCCTGCGCTCGCTGGCCGCCCGCACCGGCCGCCCACTGCGCACCGTGGCCGCCGAATGGTTCCTGCGCTACCTGGACGCCGTGGTGCTGCCCGTCCTCTGGCTGGACGGCCGGGGCGGCATCGCCCTGGAGGCGCACCAGCAGAACAGCATCGTGCTGCTGGACGCCGAGGGCTGGCCCAACGGCGGCCGCTACCGCGACAACCAGGGCTACTACTTCCGGGAGAGCGCCGCCGAACGGCTCACCGCCCGGCTGCCCGGACTCGGCGAGCACAGCGACACCTTCCTGCCGGACCCGGTCATCGACCACCACTTCGCCTACTACCTCGGCATCAACCACGTGCTCGGGCTGATCGGCGCCCTCGGCTCCCAGGGGCTGGCCGACGAAGCGGTGCTGCTGGCCGGACTGCGCCGGTTCCTGGCCGGCCCGCGCGCGGCCGCCACCGGCTCGACGCTGCCCGCGCTGCTGCTGGACGCGCCCACCCTGCCCTGCAAGGCCAACCTGCTCACCCGGATCAACGGCCTGGACGAGCTGGTCGGCCCGGTCGCCACCCAGTCCGTGTACGTGGACATCGCCAACCCGCTCGCGGGGGCCTGATGCTGGACGACCTGCCCGGGTGGGGCGAAGTCGCCACCCCGGCCGGGCGGTTCCGGCTCGTCCCGGTCCGACTGCCCGCCGACCTGGACCTGCTCGCCGGGTGGATGAACGACCCCGAGGTCGACGAGTTCTGGACGCTCGCCGGACCGCCCGCCGTCACCGAGCGGCACGTCCGGGCCCAACTCGACGGCGACGGACGCAGCGTGCCCTGCCTCGGCCTGCTCGACGGCGCGCCGATGAGCTACTGGGAGGTCTACCGCGCCGACCTCGACCCGCTCGCCGGGCACTACCCGGCGAGCCCGCACGACACCGGCGTGCACCTGCTGCTCGGCCCGGCCACCAGCCGCGGCCGGGGACTGGGCGCCCCGCTGCTGGCCGCCGTCGCCGAACTGATCCTCCGCCGGAGAGCCGACTGCCGGCGGGTGGTGGCCGAACCGGACGTCCGGAACCGGCGCTCGGTCCGGGCCTTCGAACGGGCCGGCTTCCGGGCCGCCGCCGAACTCGACCTGCCCGACAAGCGCGCCGCCCTGATGGTCCGCGACCGCGACACACCCCCTGCCTAGGACAACCCTGTGGACACCTCGACACCCCCTCCGTACGACCTGCTCGGCGTCGGCATCGGCCCGTTCAACCTCTCGCTCGCCGCCCTCGCCGAGCCCGTGACCGGCCTGCGCACGCTCTTCTGCGACCAGCGCCCGGAGTTCCGCTGGCACCACGGCATGCTGGTGGACGGCGCCCGGATGCAGGTCCCCTTCCTCGCCGACCTGGTCTCACTGGTGGACCCCACCAACCCGTGGTCCTTCCTCAACTACCTGCGCGCCCAGGACCGGCTGTTCCCGTTCTACTTCGCCGAACGCTTCCAACTGCCCCGCCGGGAGTACGACCACTACTGCCGCTGGGCCGCCGAGCGGCTGCCCAACTGCCGCTTCGGCACCGAGGTCACCGCCCTGCACCGGGAAGGCCCGCTGTTCCGGGTCGAGTTGACCGACACCGCGACCGGCCGGCGCTCCACCGTGCGGGCCCGCAACCTCGCGCTCGGCGTCGGCACCCGGCCGGTGCTGCCCGAGGCCTTCGCCGGGCTGGCGGACCGCCCGCGGGTCTTCCACTCCGCCGCGTACCTGGACCGCCGGGCCGACCTGGCCGGTGCCCGGGACATCACCGTGGTCGGCAGCGGGCAGTCCGGCGCCGAGGTCTTCCTCGACCTGCTCCGCCGCCACGCGGGCGACGGCGTCCGGCTGCGCTGGCTCACCCGGACCAGGGCGCTCGCCCCCATGGAGTATTCCAAGCTCGGCCTGGAGCACTTCACCCCCGACTACACCCGCTACTTCCACGGCCTGCCCGGTCCGGCCCGGGACGCCCTGGTCAGCGCTCAGTGGCAGCTGCACAAGGCCGCCAGCGCCGAGACCCTGGCCGAGATCCACGACCACCTCTACGAACGCACCATCGGCCGCCCGATCGACGCCGCCCCGGTCGAGATCACCCCCGGCACCGCCGTCACCGAGGCCCGGCCGGGGCCCTGCGGCGGCCTCGAACTGCGCTGCCGGCACACCGACTCGGGCGCCGAGCACCTGCTGCGCACCGACGCCGTGGTGCTCGCCACCGGCTACCGGGCCGCCCGCCCGGCCGCGCTCGAACCGCTCGCCGACCTGATCGACTGGGACGAGTCCGGGCGCTACCGGGTCGACCTCGACCACCGGGTCGCCACCCGGCCGGAGCTCGCCGGGGGGCTCTACGTCCAGAACGCCGAGCTGCACACCCACGGCGTCGGCACCCCGGACCTCGGGCTCGGCGCCCACCGGGCCGCCGTGATCCTCAACGCCGTCACCGGTCGGACCGTCCACCGGCTGCCCGGCCGCACCGCCTGGACCGGCTTCGCGCCGCCCGCGCCGGTCGCGCCCGACGTCCCCGCCGTGCCCGTTGCCCTGAAGTCCGAGCAGACCCCCGTCGTCCCCCGCCCCCAGGAGCTGACCCGTGCCGCAACCGTCGGCCGCTGAACCGCCGCTCTACCTGCCCCCGCACCTCACCGCCGGGCACTGGCAGCGGGCCGGCCGCGCCCTGCTGGCCAAGATGCTCGGCGAGTTCTCCTACGAGGAGCTGCTCCGACCCGTCCCGGGAGCCCTCGACGGCGAGTACCTGCTGAAGCTGCCCGAGGCCGAGTACCGCTTCGCCGCCCGGCGCGGTGCCTACGACGGCTGGCAGGTCGACCCCGAGTCGATCCGCTGCTCCCGCCCGGACGGCCTCGACCCGCTGCGCTTCCTCCCGTACGCCCGGGACGCCCTCGGGATGCGCGGCGAGACCACCGCCCACCTGGTCCGCGAGCTCTCCGCCACCCTCACCGCCGACGCCCGTCAGCTCGCCACCGCGCTCACCGCCGCCGAACTCGCCGAGCTCGACCACACCGCACTGGAGGGCCGCCAGGGCGGCCACCCGTGGATCGTCCCCAACAAGGGCCGGATCGGCTTCTCCGGCACCGACGCCGCCCGCTGGGCCCCGGAGGCCCGCAGCCCCCGCCCGCTGCCCTGGATCGCCGTCCACCGCCGACTCGCCGAGTACCGCGGGGTGCCCGGCCTGGAACGCCCCGAGCAGCTCTACGCCCGCGAGCTGGACGACGTCGACGCGCTGCGCGCCCCGCTCGGCGCGGACGCCGACGACTACCTGCTGCTGCCCGTCCACCCCTGGCAGTGGGACGAGACGGTGCTGACGCTGTTCGCGCCCTGGATCGCCTCCGGCGAGATCGTCCCGCTGCCCTCGGACGGCGACCCGCGGCTGCCCCAGCAGTCCATCCGCTCCTTCTTCAACACCGCCCACCCCGGGCGCTGCACCGTCAAACTGCCGCTGTCCATCCTCAACACCCTGGTCTGGCGCGGCCTGCCGGTCGAGCGCACCCTCGCCGCGCCCGCCGTCACCGCCTGGCTGCACGGGCTGCGCGACGCCGACCCGTACCTGCGGGAGGAGTGCCGGGTGATCCTGCTCGGCGAGATCGCCTCCGTCACCGTCGACCACCCGCTCTACCGCGAGATGCCCGACTCGCCGTACCAGTACAAGGAACTGCTCGGCGCGATCTGGCGCGAACCGCTCGGTCCCTTCCTCGCCGCCGACGAACGCGCCCGCACCCTCGCCGCCCTGCTGCAGACCGGCTCCGACGGGCGCGCCCTCGCCGTCGAGCTGATCGCCCGCTCCGGCCTCACCCCCGCCCGCTGGACCGCCCGGCTGTTCGCCGCGCTGCTGCCGCCGCTGCTGCACTTCCTCTACCGCTACGGACTGGTCTTCTCCCCGCACGGCGAGAACGCCATCGTGGTCTTCGACGAGCGCGACACCCCCACCCGGCTGGCGGTCAAGGACTTCGTCGACGACGTCAACCTCAGCGACCAGGACCTCCCCGAACTGCGCGGGCTGCCCGCCGAGGTCGCCGACGTGCTGCTCCGGGACGACCCCCAGGGGCTCTGCCAGTTCATCCACTCCGGGCTGTTCATCGGCGTCCTCCGCTACCTCGCCCCGCTCCTGGAGGCCCAGGCCGGCCTGGCCGAGACCGAGTTCTGGGCCCTGCTGCGCGCCGAGATCCACCGCTACCAGGACCGCTTCCCCGAGCTGCGCGAGCGCTTCGAGCTGTTCGACCTGTTCCAGCCGCGGATCGACCGGCTCTGCCTCAACCGCAACCGGCTGGTCATGGACGGCTACCAGGACCGCCCGCACCGCCCGCACGCCGTCCGGCACGGCACGGTGCCGAACGCCCTGGTCGGCGTGGAGGTGCGCCTTCCGGGGCAACGGGACCGGATTGTCACCCCCGCCCCGTAGGCTGGGAGGGTCATGACGAACGACTCCGAATCCCACGACCTTGAATCCCAGCGGGCGACGGTCCTCGGCGACGAGGCCGAGGAAGCCGTCGCCGTCCCGCGCTCGCGGATCCCCGAGCTGCTGCACGCCGCGGTCGAGTCCGTCGGCGGCGTCGAGCGCCCCGGCCAGCTGCGAATGGCCGAGGCCGTCGCCGACGCCGTCGACCACGCCGAGCACCTGCTCGTCCAGGCCGGCACCGGCACCGGCAAGTCCCTCGCCTACCTGGTGCCCGCGCTCGCCCACGGCGACCGCGTGGTGGTCGCCACCGCCACCCTGGCGCTGCAACGCCAGCTGGTGGAGCGGGACTTGCCGCGCACGGTCGAGGCGCTGCACCCGGTGCTGCGCCGCCGCCCGCTGTACGCGATGCTCAAGGGCCGCTCCAACTACCTGTGCCTGCACCGCGCCAACGAGGGCACCCCGAGCGACGAGGGCGAGGGCCTGTTCGACCCGGTGGACGCGCTCGGCGGCCCCTCCGGCAAGCTCGGGCAGGAGGTGCTGCGGCTGCGCGACTGGGCCGACGAGACCGAGACCGGCGACCGGGACGACATGAGCCCCGGCGTCTCGGACAAGGCCTGGGCGCAGCTGTCGGTCAACTCCAAGGAGTGCCTGGGCGCGACCCGCTGCGCGTACGGGCAGGAGTGCTTCGCGGAGCAGGCGCGGGAGCGCGCCAAGCTCGCGGACGTGGTGGTCACCAACCACGCGATGCTCGCGATCGACGCGATCGAGGGCGCCCCGGTGCTGCCCGAGCACGGGCTGCTGATCGTGGACGAGGCGCACGAGCTGGTCAACCGGGTCACCGGCGCGGCCACCGCCGAGCTCACCGTCGGCGCCGTCAACCGGGCGGTGAAGCGGGCCGCCCGGCTGGCCAACGAGAAGGCCGTCGACCTGCTGCAGGCCGCCGCCGAGAACTACCACGGCCTGATGGAGACCGCCCAGCCCGGCCGGGTCGAGGAGCTGCCCGAGTACCTGGCCTACGCGGTCACCGCGATCCGGGACGCCGCCCGGCAGGTGATCAGCTCGCTCGGCGAGACCAGGGACAAGGGCCTCAGCGACGAGGACGCTGTGCGCAAGCAGGCGATGGCCTCGGCCGAGACCGTGCACGAGACCGCCGAGCGGCTGCTGGAGGACTCCGAGTACGACGTGATCTGGATCGAGCGCAGCGACCGCTACGGGCTGGGCACCGCCTCGCTGCGGGTCGCGCCGCTGAGCGTGTCCGGGCTGCTGCGCGAGGGCCTGTACAAGGAGCGCTCGGTCGTGCTCACCTCGGCCACGCTCAAGCTCGGTGGGGACTTCAACGGGGTGGCCGGCTCGCTGGGCCTGCCCAAGGAGACCAGGCTGCCGGACGGGCGCACGCCCGGCGACAACCCGGAGTCCGGTTCCGGCTCCGGCTCCGGCTCCGGGCTCGGCGAGGAGGCCGTGCCGTACTGGCGGGGGATCGACGTCGGCTCGCCGTTCAAGTACCCCAAGCAGGGCATCCTGTACGTCGCCAAGCACCTCGCCGACCCCGGGCGCGATCCCGAACGGCCGGACATGCTGGACGAGTTGGCCGAGCTGATCGGCGCGGCCGGCGGGCGGACGCTGGGTCTGTTCTCCTCGATGCGCGGCGCCCAGACCGCCGCCGAGGCGATGCGGGAGCGGCTGGACCACCGGATCCTGCTCCAGGGGGAGGACACCCTGGGCGAGTTGATCCGCGAGTTCGCCTCGGACGCCACCACCTGCCTGTTCGGCACGCTCTCGCTCTGGCAGGGCGTGGACGTGCCCGGTTCGGCCTGCCAGCTGGTGGTGATGGACCGGATCCCGTTCCCGCGGCCGGACGACCCGCTGATGAGCGCCCGCCAGAAGGACGTCGAACAGCACGGCGGGAACGGCTTCATGGCGGTCGCGGCGACGCACGCGGCGCTGCTGATGGCACAGGGCGCGGGCCGGCTGGTGCGCGCGGCGGACGACCGGGGCGTGGTCGCGGTGCTGGATCCGCGGGTGGAGACCAAGCGGTACGGGGGCTTCTTCCGGTCCTCGATGCCGGACTTCTGGTACACCACGGACCGCAACCAGGTGCGCCGCTCGCTGGCGGCGATCGACGCCTCGGCGTCGCCGGTGCGGCCGGTGGTGAAGCGGGGCTGAGTCGCCGCCCGGGCGGGGCCGAGGCGCTGCCCGGGAACGCCGGAGGGGCTCCCCGCTGTCGCGGTGGAGCCCCTCTCCGGTGGTGCGGGCGGCGGTGGGTGCGGCCTGGACGCGCTGCGGAGGCCGCGCGACGGCCTCCGGCGGCCCTCGGGGTCAGAGCCGGCGCAGGACCGCGACGACCTTGCCCAGGATGGTGGCGTTGTCGCCGTTGATCGGCTCGTACGCCGGGTTGTGCGGCATCAGCCAGATCCGGCCGTCCTCGCGCTTGAGCCGCTTGACGGTGGCCTCGCCGTCGATCATCGCGGCCACGATGTCGCCGTTCTCGGCGACCGGCTGGCGGCGCACCGTGACCCAGTCGCCGTCGCAGATGGCCGCCTCGATCATCGAGTCGCCGCGCACGGTCAGGGCGAACAGTTCGCCCTCGCCGACCAGCTGGCGGGGGAGCGGGAAGACGTCCTCGACCGTCTGCTCGGCCAGGATCGGGCCGCCGGCGGCGATCCGGCCGACCAGCGGCACGTAGGAGGTGGAGGGGCGCCCGGCCGTCTCGGCGGTGTTGGGGCGGGCCACCTCGACGCCGCGGACCTCGTAGGCGCGCGGGCGGTGCGGGTCCCGGCGGAGGAAGCCCTTGCGCTCCAGGGCCATCAGCTGGTGCGCGACCGAGGAGGTGCTGGACAGGCCCACGGCCTGGCCGATCTCGCGCATGGACGGCGGGTAGCCCCGGCGCTGGACGGAGTCCCGGATGACCTCGATCACCCGGCGCTGGCGCTCGGTGAGGCCGGCCTCGTCGGTCCGGATGCCGGGGGGGCGGCCGGGCATCGAGCGGGCCGGGGAGGGGTGGGAGTCGTCCATCGTGGGGGAGTGCTCGATCGGCTGGTCGGGGACGCGGCCGGCGGTGGAGACGGCCGGGCCGGAGAGGCGGTGGTCTTCGCTACGGTCCATGCTGATGTCCACGCTCTGCTGATTCGTGGTGCGCTGCCCCACCTTGAACTGGGAGTGTTCCTGCACCGGGATGGTGTTGGTTTCGATGGTGTTCACGGCGGCCCCTCTCGACGGCTGTCCTCTCCCTTTTCCAGCCCAACGCACCTCCTATCGAAAGGTTGCGCCAAACACACGTTCGAGTGAATTATTCGGGAGTTGGCTGACTCGATCAAGGCTTTGTTGTACATCGAGTAAATGTTCGACCGGATGTCGACCCCGGAAGTCTAATCGGCACCGACACGCCAGGGGTGTCACCTCCCCCTGAGGCCTAGATGTAGTGGCTAGAGTCCTCGTCGTGCCCAGTACTAGTGGTCGCGCCCCATGATCGGCTTGCCGAGGCGGGGGGCGCATCGCATAGACTCGACAAGTCCGCACGTCCTGCCAGGGAGGGATCCCGAGGTGCACTGCCCGTTCTGCCGGCACTCCGACAGCCGCGTTGTCGACAGCCGGACCACCGAGGACGGCAGCTGCATTCGCCGGCGTCGTCAGTGCCCGGACTGTGGCCGCCGTTTCACCACCGTGGAGACGGCCGCGCTCATGGTCGTCAAGCGCAGCGGCGTCACCGAACCCTTCTCCCGGCAGAAGGTCATCACCGGGGTCCGCAAGGCCTGCCAGGGCCGCCCGGTCACCGAGGACGCCCTCGCCCAGCTCGGCCAGCGGGTCGAGGAGTGCGTGCGCGCCAGCGGCAGTGCCGAGCTGACCACCCACGACGTGGGGCTGGCCATACTCGGCCCGCTCAAGGAGCTCGACGTGGTCGCCTACCTGCGCTTCGCCAGCGTGTACCAGGCGTACGACGGACTTGAGGACTTCGAGGCCGCCATCGCGGAACTCCGCGCCGAGCGACCCGACCCCGAGGCGGACGGCACCTGCGTGCCCGTCGCCGCCGCCGCGCCCTAGGAGGCGCGCCCGGGCCCCGAGGGCCCACCGCACCGAGACACCACCACACGCAGAGGCCCCCCTCGGGCCTTCCGCGCCACAGCGGCCCCGCGTGGGCCCCCGCGTGCCCGGAATCCGGGCACAGAACACCACAAACCGTGCGAAAGCGGGCGGGGTCTCCGCCTGCCCGCACACCGGAAGAACGAACCAGCGGTGCCCGGACTTTTCAGGGCACTTCGGGCGTTTGCCCAGGAGGAGGAGAGAAGTGACAGACACCACGAGCGGTTCCGCACGCGGGTCGAAGTCCGAGAAGGCCGCGGCCAAGGGCGCCAAGGCGCCGAAGGGCGGCCTCCGGATGGAGCGCATCCACACCACCCCTGGCGTGCACCCGTACGACGCGGTCCGCTGGGAGCGGCGCGACGTCGTCATGACCAACTGGCGCGACGGCTCGATCAACTTCGAGCAGCGCGGCGTCGAGTTCCCCGACTTCTGGTCGGTCAACGCCGTCAACATCGTCACGTCCAAGTACTTCCGCGGCGCCGTCGGCACCCCCCAGCGCGAGTGGAGCCTCAAGCAGATCATCGACCGCGTGGTGCTCACCTACCGCGCGGCCGGCGAGAAGCACGGCTACTTCGCCGGCCAGGACGACGCCGAGATCTTCGAGCACGAGCTGACCCACGCCCTCCTCCACCAGGTGTTCAGCTTCAACTCGCCGGTCTGGTTCAACGTCGGCACCAAGCAGCCCCAGCAGGTCAGCGCCTGCTTCATCCTGTCCGTCGACGACTCCATGGAGTCGATCCTCGACTGGTACAAGGAAGAGGGCATGATCTTCAAGGGCGGCTCCGGCGCCGGCCTCAACCTCTCCCGCATCCGCTCCTCCAAGGAGCTGCTGTCCTCCGGCGGCAACGCCTCCGGCCCGGTCTCCTTCATGCGCGGCGCCGACGCCTCGGCCGGCACCATCAAGTCCGGCGGCGCCACCCGCCGCGCGGCCAAGATGGTCGTGCTCGACGTCGACCACCCCGACGTCGAGGCCTTCATCGAGACCAAGGTGAAGGAGGAGGAGAAGATCCGCGCCCTGCGCGACGCGGGCTTCGACATGGACCTCGGCGGCGACGACATCACGTCCGTCCAGTACCAGAACGCCAACAACTCGGTCCGCGTCAACGACGAATTCATGACCGCCGTCGAGAACGG
Source organism: Kitasatospora sp. NPDC089509 (assembly GCF_044749365.1). Classification (NCBI taxonomy): domain Bacteria; kingdom Bacillati; phylum Actinomycetota; class Actinomycetes; order Kitasatosporales; family Streptomycetaceae; genus Kitasatospora; species Kitasatospora sp. NPDC089509. The sequence continues at coordinate 62,899 of NZ_JBIVHS010000026.1, forward strand.
CACCGAATTCGGCCTGCGCGCCCGGATGACCGGCGAGGTCATCGAGACCGTCGACGCCAAGAAGCTGTTCCGCAAGATGGCCGAGGCCGCCTGGGCCTGCGCCGACCCCGGCATCCAGTACGACTCGACCATCAACCACTGGCACACCTGCCCCGAGTCCGGCCGCATCAACGCGTCCAACCCGTGCTCGGAGTACATGCACCTGGACAACTCCAGCTGCAACCTCGCCTCGCTGAACCTGATGAAGTTCCTCCGCGACGACGACTCCTTCGACGCGGAGCGCTTCGCCAAGGTCGTCGAGCTGGTCATCACCGCGATGGACATCTCCATCTGCTTCGCCGACTTCCCCACCGAGAAGATCGGCGAGACCACCCGCGCCTACCGCCAGCTCGGCATCGGCTACGCCAACCTCGGCGCCCTGCTGATGGCCACCGGCCACGCCTACGACAGCGAGGGCGGCCGCGCCCTGGCCGGCGCCATCACCTCGCTGATGACCGGCACCGCCTACCGCCGCGGCGCCGAACTCGCCGGCGTGGTCGGCCCGTACGACGGCTACGCCCGCAACGCGGCCGCCCACCGGCAGGTCATGAAGCAGCACGCCGACGCCTCGCTGGACGCCGTCACCTTCGACGACCTGGACGCCCCGGTCTGGCTCGCGGCCAACAAGTCCTGGCAGGACGTGCTGCGCGTCGGCGCCCAGAACGGCTTCCGCAACGCCCAGGCCTCGGTGCTCGCCCCGACCGGCACCATCGGCCTGATGATGGACTGCGACACCACCGGCGTCGAGCCCGACCTCGCCCTGGTCAAGTTCAAGAAGCTGGTCGGCGGCGGCTCGATGCAGATCGTCAACGGCACCGTCCCGCGTGCCCTCAAGCGCCTCGGCTACCAGGACGAGCAGATCGAGGCGATCGTCGCCCACATCGCCGAGCAGGGCAACGTGGTGGACGCGCCCGGCCTGAAGGCCGAGCACTACGAGGTGTTCGACTGCGCGATGGGCGAGCGCTCCATCTCCCCGATGGGCCACGTGCGGATGATGGCGGCGATCCAGCCGTGGATCTCCGGTGCCATCTCCAAGACCGTGAACATGCCCGTCGCGGCGACCGTCGAGGACGTCGAGGAGATCTACTTCGAGGCGTGGAAGATGGGCGTCAAGGCGCTCGCCATCTACCGCGAAAACTCGAAGGTCGGCCAGCCGCTCTCGGCCAAGAAGAAGGACTCCGAGGCCAAGGCCGAGGAGGCCCCGGCCGCCGTGGTCGAGAAGGTCGTCGAGTACCGCCCGGTCCGCAAGCGCCTGCCCAAGGGCCGTCCCGGCATCACCACCTCCTTCACGGTCGGCGGCGCCGAGGGCTACATGACCGCCAACTCCTACCCGGACGACGGCCTCGGCGAGGTCTTCCTGAAGATGTCCAAGCAGGGCTCGACCCTCGCGGGCATGATGGACGCCTTCTCCATCGCCGTCTCGGTCGGCCTGCAGTACGGCGTGCCGCTGGAGACCTACGTCTCCAAGTTCACCAACATGCGCTTCGAGCCGGCCGGTCTGACCGACGACCCGGACGTGCGGATGGCCCAGTCGATCGTCGACTACATCTTCCGCCGCCTGGCGCTGGACTTCCTGCCGTTCGAGACCCGCTCGGCGCTGGGCATCCACTCCGTCGAGGAGCGCACCCGGCACCTGGAGACCGGCTCCTACGAGCCGCTGGAGGCCGAGGAGCTCGACACCGAGTCGCTCGCCCAGTCCGCCCCGGTCGCCGCCGCGAAGCCGGCGCCCGCCCCGGCGGCCGTCGAGGCCCCCAAGGCGGCCCCGAAGCAGGCCCACAACTCCACGGAGCTGATGGAGATCCAGCTCGGCCTCAACGCCGACGCGCCGCTCTGCTTCTCCTGCGGCACCAAGATGCGCCGCGCCGGCAGCTGCTACCTCTGCGAGGGCTGCGGCTCCACCAGCGGCTGCAGCTGACGATCCGCTGTTCACCGCCTGAGGTGAATCCCTGAGCGGGGCGAGGACTTCACGGTCCTCGCCCCGCTCTGCTGCGTTCGGGGACCTGCCGATGTCACGAACGCGGGTGCTGTCCGGTCCGTAGGGGGACGGGGTCTTCCGGGAGGAGTGGTGCGGTGATGGTCGGGACGGTGCTGGTGACCGGGGCGACGGGGACGTTGGGGCGGGAGGTGGTGCGGCTGCTGGTGGCGCGCGGGGTGGCGGTGCGGGGGTTGAGCCGGCGGGCGCGGGCGGCGGGAGACGGGGTCGAGTGGGTGGTGGGCGACCTGGTGACCGGGGCGGGGCTGGCGGAGGCGCTCGCCGGGGTGGGGACGGTGGTGGACTGCGCGACCACGCAGGGGAAGCAGGACGTGGCGGCGGTCGGGCGGCTGGTGGCGGAGGCCCGGCGGGCCGGGGTGGGGCACCTGGTGTACGTGTCGATCGTGGGGATCGACCGGGTGCCGCTCGCGTACTACCAGGCGAAGCTCGGCTGCGAGCGGGTGGTGCGGGAGTCCGGGCTGGGGTGGACGGTGCTGCGGGCGACGCAGTTCCACGACCTGGTGCTGAAGGCCTTCGACCTGAGCGCGCGGCTGCCGGTGTTCCCGGTGGTGAGCGGGGCCCGGATCCAGCCGGTGGAGGTGCGGGAGGTGGCGGCGCGGGTCGCCGACCTGGTGGGGCGGGAGCCGGCCGGGTTCGCGCCGGAGGTGGCCGGGCCGCGGGTGCGGTCGTACCGGGAGCTGGCCGAGGCGTACCTGCGGGCGGCGGGTCGGCGGCGGGTGCTGGTGCCGCTGCCGCTGCCGGGCGCGTTGGGGCGGGCGTTGCGGGCGGGTGGGCTCACGGCGCCGGAGCGGGCGGTGGGGGAGGGGAGCTTCGAGCAGGCCTTGGCGCGACGGTTCGGGTGAGCGGCCCGGCCGTTCCGTCGTCGCGCGCGTTTCCCGCCGCTCGTTCCCGCTGGGCGTTTCCCGCCGCGGGATTGTCAACCAGGGTTGACAAGCCCGTCGGTGTCAACCATGGTTGACACCATGAGCGAGAGCGGAGAGCTCGCGGCCGCCGCGAGCAGTCGTGACCCCGCCGTGGGGCTCCGGGCGGTCCGCGCCCTGCGGGACCTGGCGGACCGTCTGGAGGCCCTGCAGGTGGGCAACGCCCGGTCGCAGGGCTGGTCCTGGCAGGACATCGCGGTCTGTCTCGGGGTGACCAGGCAGGCGGTGCACAAGAAGCACGCACGACGGGGGCCCGGCAAGGGCGAGGACGGAGGCTGAGCGATGTTCGAACGATTCACCCGCGGAGCCCGGCGGGCTGTGGTGATCGCGCAGGAGGAGGCGAGGCAGCTGGGGCACGACCGGGTCGGCTCCGAGCACCTCCTGCTGGGGATCCTGGAGCAGCCGGAGGACCCGGCCCTCGCCGTGCTGGCGGAGGCCGGGCTGGACCAGGAGGCCGCGCGGCAGGCCGTGCGCCGCCTGCGGGGGAAGGGGGACCAGCAGGTCCTGGCCACGATCGGGGTCGACCTCGACGCGGTGCGGGCGGCGGTCGAGGCGGCCTTCGGCGAGGGCGCGCTGGACGACCCGCCGGAGGAGGAGCGGAAGCGCTGGGGCCGGTTCCGCTCCGGCGGTTCCGTGGGCGGGCACATCCCGTTCTCGCCCCCGGCGAAGAAGACACTGGAGCTGTCCCTGCGGGAGGCGCTGCGGCTGAAGTCCAAGGAGATCGCCGTGGGGCACCTGCTGCTCGGGTTGCTCCGTGAGGGGGAGGGGCTCGGGGTGCTGGTGATCGCCGACCACGGGCTGGATCCGTCGGCCGTACGGCGGGCGGTGGAGGCCGAACTGGCCTGAACCGCGAGGTCGGGCGGGCGTGGGACGGGGGCAGGCCGGCCGGCGGGCCCAAGCGGAAAGGGTCGCCGTGCGGTGTACTCGGCGTGAATGAAGGAGATTGACCGTCAACTAGCGGGTTGAGGCCAATGTCTGAATCGATATGATCGGCCGAAAGCGTGAACCGATCAGCCGCCCGGAGGCGTTTCGCGACGCCACCGGGCGGTCTGGTATGCGCCCGACCAGCTGTCGGCGGCCGCAACCGTCGCCGACCCGCCGCCCGCGCTGCCGCCCGCCGACGTTGCCGAGGACCGCCCCGATGAGAGAAGCCACCAGCCCCGACGGTCGGCCGCGCCGTCGACCCGCGCCACGCACCGCCGCCCTGACCGCGGCCGCCGTCCTGCTGGCGCTGGTCGCCGCGCCGGTCGGCATCGGCCAGGCCCTGGGCGCCCACCAGCCGCTCACCGCCGTCGCGGTGGCGGCGGTCGCCGTGCTCTGGCTGATCCTGGTCGGCCTGGCCGCGAGCGGCGCCGAACGCTCCCGCCGGCTGACCGAGGACCTGGCCGCCCAGCACGAGGAGACCCGGGCCGCGCTGGTCATCGCCGGCAGCGCCCGGCAGGCCGAGACGGCCGCCCTGGACCGGGCCGCCGCGGCGTTCGCCGAGCGGGACGCCGCCCGCGCCGAGCAGGCCCGGTTCGAGACCGACCTCACCGCCGCGCACGCCGAGCTGGCCCGGCTGCGCGCCGAGCTCGACACCGAGCGGGCCGGGGCCGAGGCGGAGCGGGAGCGGTCCGCCGCCGAGCGGGCCGAGCTGGACCGGATCCCCGAGGGCGTCCTGCCCGAGGTGGTGAAGAAGTTGCGCGGGGGCGCGGCCGTGGACAGCGCGCTGGCCGCTCACCGCAAGCACCCCCAGTACGCGCTGCTGCGCGCGGTCGGCGAGGAGATCGGCCGCGGCGAGCGGCTGCGGGCCGCCGCGCTGGCGGTCTGCGCGACCGCCGCCGGCCGGGTCCAGGCACTGGCCACGAGCATGCACGCCGAACTGCGCGAGATGCAGCACCGGCACGACGAGGAGGTCCTCGGCGACCTGCTGCGCCTGGACCACTCGACCGCCCAGGCGGGCCGGATGGCCGACGGCATCGCGGTGCTCACCGGTGCCCGCTCCGGCCGCCGCTGGGCCAAGCCGATCGCGGTCGAGTCGGTGCTGCGCGGCGCGCTCGGCCGGATCGGCGCCTACCAGCGCGTCCGGCTGCACAACGCCAGCACCGCCGCGGTGGCCGGCTTCGCGGCCGAGGGCGTGATGCACGCGCTGGCCGAACTGCTGGACAACGCCACCAACTTCTCCGCCCCGCCGGCCGAGGTGCACGTCTACGTCGAGGAGGTGCCGGCCGGTCTGGCGGTCACCGTCGAGGACAGCGGGCTGGGCCTGAGCGACAGTTGGCTGCGTCGGGCCGAACGGGCCGTCTCCGCCGAGCCGTTGGACCTCGCCACGCTGTCCGCCGGTACCCGGCTCGGCCTCGCGGTGGTCGGCGTGCTGGCGCGCAAGCACGGGCTGCAGATCTCCTTCCGGCCGTCGGCGCGCGGTGGCACCGGGGTGGTGATGCTGATCCCGCAGCAGCTGGTCACCCACGCGGCCGTGGCGCCCGCCGTGGCTCCCGAGCCCGCTTCCGTCCGGGCTTCCGCGCCCGTCGTGGAGTCCGTGCGCCCGGCGCTCACCCCCGCCCGCCCGGCGCCCGCCTCCCTGCCGCCCGCGCCGCCCGCGCCGAGCGCGACCGCCGTACCGGGCGCCTCCGGCACTCCCCGCACGCCCGGTGTGACCGGTGCCCCCACCGTCCCCGCCCAGACCCCGCCGGTGCCCGCCCGGATGACCGACAGCGGCCTGCCGCAGCGCCGTCGCGGGCAGACGCTGACCACCACCGCCGTGGCGGCCCCGGCCGCGAAGCCCGTACGGACCGACGCGGCGCGCGCCGCCGCCCGGTTCGGCGCCTTCCGCACGGCCGCCCAGCCGGCCCTGCCCGCGCCCGGGGCGACGCCGACCCCGGCCACGGCCCCCGACACCACGCCCGACGCTTCCCCCGTCACCGAGAAGGACTCCTGATGAGCAGCGCCACCGAACGCGACCTCGACTGGCTGTTGGAAAACCTGCTGGCGGCAACCCCCGGCACCCGGCACGCCCTGGTGCTGTCCGCCGACGGCCTCAAGCTCTGCCACACCGCCGGGCTGAGCGCCGACCAGGCCGACCAGCTGTCCGCGATCGCCTCCGGGCTGCAGAGCCTGGCGCACGGCGCCTCGATCGAGTTCGGGGACGGCACCGGCGGCGTGCGGCAGTCGATGACCGAGTTCCACGGCGGCATCCTGTGCATCGTGGCGGCCGGTGAGGGCGCGCACCTCGCGGTGGTCACCGACGACGACGCGGACGTGGGCGTGGTCGGCCACAACATGCACGGCCTGATCGAGCAGATCGGCATCCACCTCAGCGCGCCCGCCCGGGCCGCGGCAGCCGAGCCCGGGGCGGAAGCGGAAGCGGAGGCGGAAGCGGAGGCGGACGCCGTCGGGGCCGCCGGGCGAGGGAGCGCCGGGATATGACCGCCGGGCCGGCGCTGCCGGGCCGCGACGACGGCCCGGACCGCCTCTACACCATCACCGGGGGCCGCAGCCGTTCCCCGGAGAACGCCTTCGACCTGGTCACCCTGATCGTCGCGGAGCGGCAGCCGGCGCCGGGGATGCAGTCGGAGCACGCCCGGATCCTGCGGATGTGCGAGGCCCCGATCGCCGTCGTGGAGGTGGCGGCGGAGCTCTCGCTGCCGGTCTCGGTGGTGAAGATCCTGCTCGGCGACCTGCTGGAGTCCGGCGCGGTCACCGCCCGCCACCCCAGGTTCGCGCCGAACAAGGCCCGGCTGCCCGACCTCGACACGCTGAAGCAGGTGCTGCATGGCCTCCAACGGCTCTGACCTCCGGGACGCCCGACCCGCGGCGCGCACCCCGCTGCGGGCGACCGCCGACAACGCGCTGAAGATCGTCGTGGTCGGCGGCTTCGGGGTGGGCAAGACCACCCTGGTCGGTTCGGTCAGCGAGATCCGCCCGCTGAACACCGAGGAGGTGATGACCCGGGCGGGGGAGGGCATCGACCCGGCCGGCAGCTGGGGCAAGCGCTCCACCACGGTCGCCTTCGACTTCGGCCGGATCACGCTGTCCGAGCGGCAGGTGCTCTACCTGTTCGGCGCGCCCGGGCAGGAGCGTTTCTGGTTCCTCTGGGACCGGCTGTTCAGCGGCGCCCTGGGAGCGGTCGTCCTGGTGGACACCCGGCGGCTGGAGGAGTCCTGGTACGCGATCGACCGGCTGGAGCACCACGGCACGCCGTTCATCGTCGCCCGGAACAACTTCGGCGAGCCCGGTCACACCCTGGAGCAGGTCCGGGAGGCCCTGGACCTGCCGCCGGAGGTGCCGATGGTGGACTGCGACGCCCGTGACCGGGAGTCCGGCAAGCGGGTGCTGATCGCACTGGTCCACCACCTGGCCGCCCTCGCCGGGGCCGGGCCCGAGGCGCTGGCCGGGATCGATCCGCCGGCCGGCCCCGCCGTCCCCGCCGAGGCCGTGCCCGCCGCCCCCGTCGAGGCCCCCGACGCGATCTACGAGGAGAGCACCCCGTGACCGAGCCCGCCGTCACCCCGCCCCCGGGCTGCCCGGCGCACGCCGGCGCCACGCCGTTGTACGGGCCGCGCTTCCAGACCGACCCGGCCCAGCTCTACCGCGAGCTGCGCGCCGCGCACGGCCCGGTCGCCCCGGTCGAGCTGGCCGGCGGTGTGCCCGCCTGGCTGGTCATCGGCTACCGGGAGCTGCAGCAGGTCACCGGCCAGCCGCAGCTGTTCGGCCGGGACTCCAGCCGCTGGCACGCCTGGGAGACCCTGCCCGCCGACTGGCCGCTGAAGCCGATGATGGCCCCGGTGCCGTCGATCCTCTACGCCGAGGGCGAGGCGCACGTCCGTCGGTCCCGGGCGGTCACCGACGCGCTGGCCGGGATCGATCCGTACGAGCTGCGCAAGCACGCCGAGGAGATCGCCGACGGGCTGATCGACGAGTTCGCCGGGCGCGGTGAGGCGGACCTGGTCGCCGAGTACGCGCACCGGATGCCGCTGCTGGTGCTGTGCCGGGTGCTGGGCCTGGACGAGGAGCAGGCGCCGCAGCTGATCACGGCGCTGCTGGCGATGCTGGACGGCGGCGCGGACGCCCCGGCCGGCGCCCAGCGGCTGCTGGAGCTGATGCTCGCGCTGGTCGAGGAGAAGACCGAGCACCCGGGGGCCGACGTGGCCTCGCGGATGCTGGCGCACCCGGCGGAGCTGACCCGGGACGAGGTGATGCGCGACCTGCGGGTGCTGCTGATCGCCGGTCACCAGCCCAGTTCGTACTGGATCTCCAACGCGCTGCGGCTGATGCTGACCGACGAGCGGTTCGCCGCCTCGCTGGCCGGTGGGCGGCGCAGCATCAGTCAGGCGCTCAACGAGGCGCTCTGGGAGGACACCCCGACCCAGATCTTCGCCGGCCGTTGGGCGGTGCGGGACACCCAGCTCGGCGGTCAGCGGATCGCCGAGGGGGACATGCTGCTGCTCGGCTTCGCCGGGGCCAACGCGGACCCGGCGGTGCGGGAGGCCGACGGCCGTCCGGCGGAGGGGAACCGGGCGCACATGAGCTACTCGTACGGTGAGCACGGCTGTCCGTTCCCGGCGCAGGAGACGGCGGAGGTGATCGCCACCACGGCGATCGAGGTGCTGTTGGACCGGCTGCCGGACCTGCGGTTGGCGGTGGCCGAGCACGCGCTGGTGTGGCGGCCCTCGGCCTGGGTGCGTGGGCTGGTCGCGCTGCCGGTCGCGTTCACCCCGGGCTACTAGGGCGACCAGGGCCTGTCCTCGGACTCCCGTCGGCCGCCCGCCTGCGGGGGTTCGAGGTGTTCCAGGAGCGTTCCACGAGCGTTCCACGGGGCCTCGACGAGCGCTCCGCGTCGAGAGTCGGCGCATTGTTCGCGGTGGACGTCTTGCGGATCCAGGCCGGGCCAGCCAAGATCCACAGGACGTGCACAATCGTTCTAAGTTCCGTAATTCGCAAGAGAGTTGACGCCGATGACCGCTGCCCCGGCTCCGATCGCCCTCGACCCGCTGGCCCGTGACAACGCCGCCGAGGGCGCCCTGCTGCGGGCTGCCGGCCCGGCGGTGCCGGTCGTGCTGCCCGGCGGGGTCGCCGCCTGGGCGGTCACCCGGCACGCGGCCGCGCGCGACCTGCTCACCGACGCCCGGCTGGTGAAGGACGCCCGGCACTGGGCGGCCTACCAGCGCGGCGAGGTGCCGAAGACCTGGCCGCTGATCGGCCTGGCGGTGCCCGGTCCGAGCATGGTGACCACCGACGGCGCCGAACACCGCCGACTGCGCGCGCTGGTCGCCCAGGCCTTCACGCCGCGCCGGGTCGAGCTGATGCGCCCGCGGGTGGCGGAGATCACCAGTGCGCTGCTGGACGCCCTGGCGGCGGGGGAGCCGGAGGTCGACCTGAAGTCGGCCTTCGCCTTCCCGCTGCCGATGACGGTGATCTGCTCGCTGCTGGGCGTCCCGGAGTCCGACCACGCCCTGCTGCGCGACCTGTACGAGCGGTTCTTCGGCGTCAAGCCGGACCCGGCGGGCATCCAGGCGACCGTGGCCGGGCTGAACGCCTTCGTCAACGGCCTGGTGGCGCAGCGCCGTTCGGAACCGGGTGAGGACCTGGCGAGCGTGCTGCTGGCGGCGGACACCGAGGGCGGGGCGCTCACCGACGCGGAGGCGGCGGCCACCCTGCGGGTGATCATCGCGGCCGGCCACGAGACCACGGTCAACCTGATCTGCAACGCGGTCCGGGCGCTGCTGGCGCACCCGGACCAGCTGGCGCTGGTGCGGGCGGGCGAGGTGTCCTGGGACGCGGTGGTCGAGGAGTCGCTCCGCTGGACGCCGCCGACCAGCAACTTCCTGTTCCGCTTCGCCGCCGAGGACATCGCGGTCGACGAGGTGGTGATCCCGGCGGGTGAGCCGGTGCTGGTCTCGTACAACGCGATCGGCCGGGACCCGCTGCAGCACGGGGTGACGGCGGAGCTGTTCGACGTCACCCGGGACCCGAGCCGCCACCTGTCCTTCGGCCACGGTCCGCACGTCTGCCCGGGCTCGCCGCTGGCCCGGCTGGAGGCGGCGGTCGCGCTGCCGGCCCTGTTCGAGCGCTTCCCCGGCCTGTCGCCGGCGGTGCCGGACGGGGAGCTGCGGCCGAGCCCCTCGCTGGTGGTGAACAGCCTGTTGGAGCTGCCCGTCCGGCTCTGGTGACCCCCTTCCCGACCGTGCGTCGGGGTGCGGCCCCGTCCGGTTCCCGGGCGGGGCTGTGGCGTTCCCGGCGGGTGGCCGTGGCGTTTCAGGCCGGTCGTCGCGGCGTTCCCGGCCGGTGGCCGCCGGTTTCGGAGGCGTCCGTCGGGGCACCGGTACGGGAAGGTCGACCATGGACCTTGGCGGCGGCGGAAGGCTGCGTTAACGTCGTCGAACCGGTTCGGCCACCTGCTCGTCCAGCGATCCCGTACGCCCATCTCCGGTACAGCGCAATGTCGTTCAGCCCACCCGAGGCAGCCCGTCCGAGGCAGCACGCCCTGGCGAGGAGGACCGCATTGACCCTCAACCCGACCGCGCCGTCCACGAGTTCCCGCCGTCGACTGGTGGCCGTACCCGCCCTGCTGGCGGCGCTGGCCCTGACCGCGGCCTGCTCGAACAGCTCCGGCGGTTCGGGCGGTGGCGGCGGCGCGGCCCAGACGCTGACCGGCGACTGTGCCAAGTACCAGCCGTACGCGGGGCATTCGGGCACCACCGTGACGATGTTCGCCTCCATCCTCAGCCCGGAGTCGGACAACCTGGAGAAGTCCTGGGCCGAGTTCGGCAAGTGCACCGGGATCAAGATCAGCTACGAGGGCTCCAACGACTTCGAGTCCCAGCTGCCGGTCCGGGTGGCCGGCGGCAACGCCCCGGACTTCGCGATCATCCCGCAGCCGGGCCTGCTGGCGCAGATGGTCAAGAGCGGCAAGGTGGTCAAGCCGCCCGCGCAGACCGTCGCCAACCAGGACAAGTGGAGCCCGGTCTGGAAGACCTACGGCTCGGTCGACGGCACCTTCTACGCCGCGCCGATGAGCGCCAACATGAAGTCGCTGGTCTGGTACTCGCCGAAGACCTTCCAGGCGGCCGGCTACGAGGTGCCGAAGACCTGGGCCGACCTGATGGCGCTCAGCGACCGGATCGCCAAGGCCGGCGGCGCCAAGCCCTGGTGCGGCGGCATCGCCTCCGGCACGGCCACCGGCTGGCCGGCCACCGACTGGCTGGAGGAGGTGGTGCTGGGCACGTACGGCGGTGACGTGTACGACCAGTGGGTCGGCCACCAGGTGAAGTTCTCCGACCAGAAGATCACCGCGGCGATGCAGACCGTCGCCGGCTGGATGCTCAACCCGGCCTGGGTCAACGGCGGTTACGGCGACGTCAAGTCGATCGCCACCACCACCTTCCAGGACGCGGGCGCGCCGATCCTCACCGGCAAGTGCGCGATGCTCCAGCAGGCCTCGTTCTACGAGGCGCAGTGGCCCAAGGGCACCAAGGTCGCTCCCGACGGCGACGTCTTCGCCTTCCACCTGCCCGCCGTCAACCCGGCGATCGCCAACCCGGTCGAGGGCGGCGGAGAGTTCCTGGCCGCCTTCTCCGGCCGGCCCGAGGTGCAGGCGGTGCAGAACTACCTGTCCAGCTCGGACTGGGCGAGCAGCCGGGTGAAGACCGCGAGCGGCTGGGTCTCGGCCAACCAGGGCGTGGACAAGAGCCTCTACACCGACCCGATCGACAAGCTCTCGGCGGAGGCGCTGACCGACCCGAGCGCGACCTTCCGGTTCGACGCCTCCGACATGATGCCGGCCGCGGTCGGCTCCGGGCAGGAGTGGAAGTCGCTGACCGCCTGGTTCGCCGAGGGGCAGTCGATCCAGAAGGTCGCCGGCGACATCGACGCCGCCTGGCCGAAGTAGTCCGCCGCCCAGGGGACTCGGGGACCACCTGTCGAGGGCGGTGCGGGGCCACCCACCCGCACCGCCCGCCCCTTCCGCCCCCGCTTCCCCGCCTCCGCTTCCCTGCCTTCGCTTCCCCGCCTCCGTTTCCCCGCTTCCGCTTCCCCGTCTTCGCATCCCACCGGACGAACCGAAGGGACGTGCAGTCATGTCCGTATCCGGCTCCCCGCCGGCCGCCGCCTCCCTGGCCGTCGGCTCCTGGGGCGACGCGGCGGTCAAGTTCGGCAACAGCCTCGGCGCGATCGCGGGCTTCCTCGGCATCTTGCTGGTGGTCTTCCTGGTGGCCGGCCGGGCCCGGGGCCGACTGGCCCGACCGCTGGCCGTCCTGGTGTTCCTCGGCCCGGCCGTGGTGCTGCTGGTGGTCGGCCTGGTGGCGCCGCTGATCCGCACGGTCTACCTGAGCCTGCACAGCGCGGACGGCAGCGCCTTCGTCGGCGGGGAGAACTTCGGCTGGGCCTTCACCACCGACTCGGTGCGCCAGGTGCTGCTCACCACCCTGCTGTGGCTGGTGGTCGCCCCGCTGGCGGCGACCGGTCTCGGCCTGGTGCTGGCGCTGCTGGTGGACCGGATGCGCGGCCAGGCGGTGTACAAGTCGCTGATCTTCATGCCGATGGCGATCTCGCTGGTCGGCGCCTCGATCATCTTCAAGTTCGTCTACGAGGCCCGCGGGAAGGACCAGCAGCAGATCGGCCTGCTCAGCCAACTCGCCCACGCGGTGGGCTGGTCGGACCCGCCGAACTGGCTGCTCAGCCAGCCGCTGAACACCTTCCTGCTGATGGCCGTGATGGTCTGGGTGCAGACCGGCTTCGCGATGGTGGTGCTGTCGGCGGCGATCAAGGCGATCCCGGACGAGGTGGTGGAGGCGGCCCGGCTGGACGGCGCGACCGGCGTGCGACTGTTCTGGCACGTCACCGTGCCGATGATCCGTACGACGGTGATGGTCGTCCTGACCACCGTCATGATCATCACGCTGAAGGCCTTCGACATCGTCCGCACCATGACCGGCGGCAACTTCGGCACCCAGGTGCTGGCCAACGAGATGTACTCGCAGTCCTTCGTGCAGTTCAACGACGGGCGGGGCGGCGCCCTCGCGGTCCTGCTGTTCCTCGCGGTGCTGCCGTTGGTGGCCTACAACATCGTCCAGCTGCGCAGGGAGCGTGAGGTGCGGTGAGTGATGCGGTGACCGCCCGTCGGGGCAATCCGGTGCGGAAGGCCTTCAGCAGCCCGCTGGCCTCGGTGTTCGTGATCGCGATGACGGTGCTCTGGACGATCCCGACCCTCGGCCTGCTGGTGACCTCGCTGCGGCCCAAGCAGGACGTCACCACCGACGGCTGGTGGAACGCCCTGCTGCACCCGGACTTCGGCCTCGGCAACTACCACGCGGTGCTGTTCGAGGGCGGCTCCGGTGGCTCTACCGGCCTGATGCCCTTCCTGGTGAACTCGCTGGCGATCAGCATCCCGGCCACCCTCTTCCCGCTGGTGCTCGCGGCGATGGCGGCGTACGCGCTGGCCTGGGTGCGGTTCCGGGGGAGCGACACGGTGTTCTTCACCGTCTTCGCGCTCCAGGTGGTGCCGCTCCAGATGGCGCTGATCCCGCTGCTGCGACTGTTCTCCAGCGGCGCGCACCTGGGTTCGCTGACGCTGATCCCGGCGCTGGACCTGAAGGGCAGCTACGCGCCGGTCTGGCTGGCGCACACCATGTTCGCGATGCCGCTGGCGGTCTTCCTGCTGCACAACTTCATCGCCCAGCTGCCGCGGGACCTGATGGAGGCGGCGGTGGTGGACGGCGCCTCGCACTTCAAGATCTTCCGCTCGATCGTGCTGCCGCTGTGCGCCCCGGCGCTGGCCTCGTTCGCGATCTTCCAGTTCCTGTGGGTCTGGAACGACCTGCTGGTCGCCCTCACCTTCGCGGGCGGGACACCGGAGGTGGCGCCGATGACGGTCCGGCTGGCGCAGCTGTCCGGTTCACTCGGCGGGCGCTGGGAGCTGCTGACGGCCGGGGCCTTCCTGTCGATCATCGTGCCGCTGATCGTCTTCTTCAGCCTGCAGCGGTACTTCGTCCGCGGACTGCTGGCGGGGTCGGTGAAGGGTTAGGAGGGGAGGGCGGATGGCCGGATGATCTGAACGCGTTCAGAACTAACTTTTGAACCTGTTCAGAATCGTCTACAGTCGGCTGCGGCAGCGGCGTCGAGCGCGCCCGCCGCGGACCGCCCGGAGGGCGGCTTCCGCCTGCCCGCCGACCACCGAGGGGTACTCATGCCCGGCCCGTCCACGCCTGCCCCGACCGATCCGCAGCCCACGTCCGGCCCGCAGTCGCCGTCCGGGCCGCAGCCCACGTCCGGCCCGCAGTCGCCGTCCGGCGAGGGAGTGCCGTTCGGCCAAGGCATGCCCTTCGACCCGAACCGGCCCGGCAGCCCCTATCGGTCCGGTGATCCGTACCAGCCCGGTGACCTGTACCGGCCCGGCGGCCCCTACTGGCCCGGGGCCGCGCCCCGCCCGCCGCGGGAGTCCGGGCCGTCGGCCGGGGAGTGGCTGCGCGCCACCGACCCCGAGCGGAGGGCGGCGGCCACGCCCCGGGTCCTCCTGCCCGCCCTGCTCGCCGGCCTGCTGACGGCCTGGCTGCTGTACGGCGGCGTGGGGGCCAACCTGCTGATCTGCGCCGCCGCCACCGCCGTCGCGGCCGGTCTGACGGCCCGCGCGGCCGGCCGCCGGATCCGGCCCTGGACGGCCGTCTGGAGCCTGCTGGCCCTCGTCCTGCTCGCCGTCCCGGCCTGCTGGGACGCGGGCTGGCCCGCCCTGCTGGCCGCCGCCGGCGCGCTCGGCCTGGCCTCGCTCGCCCTGCACGGCGGCCGCCGCTGGCCGGGGGTGCTGTTCGCGCTGCCCGCGCTCCTGTGGCAGGTGGTGCCGGGGGTGGACTGGCTCTGGGACGGCCTGCGGGGGCGGGCGCTGCCCGGTCGGGGCCGGATCGTGCCGGTGCTCAAGGCGATCGCGGTCGCGGCCGTCCTGCTGACCGTCTTCGGTCTGCTGTTCGCCAGCGCCGACGCCGCCATGGCGGACCTGCTGGCCGGGCTGACCCCCAGTCTCGACATCGGGCAACTGCCGCTGCGGACGCTGTTGTTCGCCGCCGGGGTGGTCACCGCGCTGGGCTTCGCGCGGATCGGGGCCGGTCCGCGCCGCTGGGACCGTCTGGCGGTCCGCCCGGGGCGGGAGCGGCGCCGGCTGGAGTGGGCGCTGCCACTGATCGCGCTCGACCTGATGTTCGGTGCCTTCGCGGTGATCCAGGCCGTGGTGGTGCTCGGCGGCGCGGACGCCGTGCTGAGCAGCACCGGGATGAGCCGTTCCGCGTACGCCCGGCAGGGCTTCTGGCAGCTGAGCGTGATCACCGTGCTGACCCTGGTCGTGGTGGCCGTCGCCCACCGCTGGGCCCCGCGCACCACGCCCGGCGACCGTCGGATCGCGCGGATCCTGCTCGGACTGCTCTGTCTGCTCGCGCTGGTCGTGGTCGCCTCGGCGCTCGGCCGGATGTGGTTCTACGTGGACGCCTCCGGGCTCACCAGGCTGCGACTGTGGGTGCTGGTGGTCGAGATCTGGCTGGGCGTCGTCTTCCTGCTGCTGATCACCGCCGGACTCACCCGCGGTGGTGCCGGCTGGCTGCCCCGGGCGGTCGTCCTCAGCGGCATGCTGACCGTCGCGGTGTACGGGCTGATGGGGCCGGACGCGATGATCGCGGAGCAGAACGTGGCCCGGTTCGAGCGCTCGCACCGGATCGACCTGCGCAACGTCCGTGAGCTCTCGGCCGACGCGGTCCCCGCCCTGGACCGGCTCCCCGAGCCGAAGCGGTCCTGTGCGCTGCAGTTGATCCGGCGTGAGCTGGATCGGGACACCAGGCCCTGGTACGCGGCCGGCGGCTCGGTGTCCGAGGCCCGGCGGGTCCTGGCGGACCGGCCGCTGGTGGAGGTGCCGGTGTCGGGGCGGGGGCCCTGCGAGCGGGCCGGATTGGTGTCGGGGTCGAGCTGGTAGCGGTGGCACCGGTCAGGGTGGCGGCTGGAGTGGGGTGGCTCCGGGGCGGCCCGGGTGGGCGGCTGCCGGGGGCGGGGTGGGAAAGCGGTCGGGGCCGGCCGGGGGGGGGGGGGCCGCGCCCCGGCCCCCCCGCGGGGCGGGGGGGGGGGGGTGGTGGTGTTCACA
>NZ_JBIVHS010000026.1:78948-146458 GCF_044749365.1 Kitasatospora sp. NPDC089509
GCGGGGGGCGGGGGGGGGGGGGGGGGGGGGGGGGGGGGGGGGGGGCGCGGGGGGGGGGGGGGGGGGGGGGCGCGCGCCCCCCCCCCCCCCCCCCCGCGGCGGTTCCGGTGTGGGTCAGGTGTGGGTCAGTGCATCGCCACGCCGGCGCTGTCGCCGCTCGGCAGGTCGCTGGCCTTCGCCTTGATCGCGAAGATCGCTACCAGCAGCGCGACCCCGGCGAGTGCCGCGCCCACGATGAACCCGTGCGAAATGCCCTGGGCGAGCACCGAGTTGGCGGCGTCCGAACCCGGCGGGAAGTCGTGCTTGTCCTGCAGGTACGCCAGTTGGTCGGGTGAGGCCGAGTGCAGGAACGCGGGCATCTGCGCCTTGGCCTCGGGCACGGCGTAGTGCGCGAAGACCGTGGTGAGGATCGAGAGGCCGAGCGAACCGCCGATCTGCTGCATCGAGTTGAGCAGGCCCGAGGCGGCGCCGGTCTCCTCGCCGGGGACGCCCGCGACCGCGATCAGCATCACCGGGACGAAGATCAGGCCCATCCCGAAGCCGAAGATCACCGTGGGGGCGAGCACGCCGTCGAGGTAGCCGCTGTCCTTGTGGATCTGGGTCAGCCAGGTGAGGCCGATGGTGACCAGCAGCGCGCCGCCCGCCATGAACGGCTTCGGGCCGTACTTGGCCTGGAGGGCGGACGCGATCTGCGCGGCGATGATGATCGACACGCTGATCGGCAGGAACGACACGCCTGCCTTGAGCGGGCTGTACCCCAGCGGTCCCTGCACGAACAGGACCACGTAGAAGAAGATGCCGAACATGGCCGCGGCCAGGCAGAGCATCATCACCAGGCCGCCGGTGCGGTTGCGGTTGGCGAACAGGTGCAGCGGGGTGATCGGTTGGTCGGTGCGCCGCTCGATCACGAAGAAGGCGACCAGCAGGACCGCGCCGCCGACGAAGGAGCCGATCGTCAGACCGTCCGACCAGCCGTAGTCCGGGTTGGCGGCCCGGATGAAGCCGTAGACCAGGCCGACCAGGCCGAGTGTCGAGGCGAAGGCCCCGGGCAGGTCGAAGCGGCCCGGGTGGCGCTCGGACTCGGCGATGTAGCGCGGCGCGGCGATCGCGATCAGGACGGCGATCGGCACGTTGACGAAGAACACCCAGCGCCAGTTCAGGTATTCGGTGAGCAGACCGCCGGCCAGCAGACCGATCGCGGCGCCCGAACCGGCCACCGCCGAGAAGACCCCGAACGCCTTGTTGCGGGCCGGTCCCTCCTCGAAGTTGGTGGCGATCAGGGCGAAGGCCGTCGGTGAACAGATCGCGCCACCGATGCCCTGGAGTGCGCGGGCGGCCAGCAGCAGCGTGCTGTCCTGGGCGAAGCCGCCCAGCAGCGAGGCCAGACCGAACAGCAGGGTGCCGAAGATGAACACCCGGCGGCGGCCGAGGATGTCACCCGCGCGACCGCCGAGCAGCAGCAGGCCGCCGAAGGTCAGGGTGTAGGCGTTGATGACCCAGGACAGGTCGGTGGTGGAGAAGTTCAGCGCGTCCTTGATGTGCGGCAGCGCAATGTTCACGATGGTCGCGTCGAGCACCACCATGAGCTGGGTGGCCGCGATGACGGTCAGGGTGATGCCCTTCCCCCGGCCCTGGCCGCCCTTCGGTGGTGAGTTCTTGCTGAGCGTGTCGGTGATAGCCACGAATGTGCCCCCTGCTGGCTACGTGCTCGGTGCTGTGGGTGCGTGGGTACGGCGGTGCGTCGATACGGTGATGCGTCGGTACGGCGGTGCGTGGGTGCAGCACTGCGTCGGTACGGCGGTGCGCAGGCATGTCGGTGCTTCGGCATGTCGGTGCTTCGGCATGTCGGTGCGGTGATGCGTCGGCCGCGCTGTGGTTCGCGGGCCCGAAGGTGCTGCTGCGTGGCGACGCAGGCTAGGAAGGAACGGTGCCGTTCACTAATCTGGACGATAGCCTGGGCTTGATAGTGAACGCAAGCGTTCCTTAAGGATGGTGGGGATGGAGCGATTGATGCGGCGCCTGTCGGTGGACCGGGCGTCCGCCCGACCGGCGGATGCGGGCCCGTCGTCACCGGTACCTGCGGAACCCGGGGCGTCGGGGGTGCCGGAGGAGTCTGGCCGGTCGGCGAAGTCTGGTAGGTCGGAGAAGTCTGGCGGGTCCGCCGCGGAGCCGGACCCCCGGTGTCGGGGGCGGGCCGTCCGGGAGGCGTTGGCGCGTCCGGTGCGGCGGCGGGGGAAGGAATTGGAGAACGCGATCTTCGAGGCCGCGCTCGACCAGCTCACCTCCGGCGGATACGCCCGACTGACGATGGAAGGCGTCGCCGGTGCGGCACGGACCGGGAAGGCCGCGCTCTACCGGCGTTGGGCGTCCAAGGTCGAACTCGTCATCGACGCCCTGGACTCCACTCTGCCACGCCTCCACGGGATCCCTGATCTCGGGTCCGCCCGGGCGGAGTTGCTGCAGCTCATCGAGCTGTTCACGGACGCGATCTGCTCCCGGGCGGGCGCCGCGCTGCACACGTTGATGGCGGAGCTCTCGCACCAACAGGCCGAGGTGTTCAAGGACTTCATCGCGCAGCGGGTGATCGAACCGACCAAGGACACCATCCTGGACATCCTCCGCCGGGGCGTCGAGCGCGGCGACGTCCGGCCCGGTGCGGTCGCCCCGCTGGTCGCCGACGTCGTCCCGGCCATGCTGATGTACCAGGTCAAGGTCTCCGATCAGGGGCCGGCCCCCGACTATGCGGTCCGGCTGGTGGACGACGTGCTGATCCCGATGGTCCGGCAGCCGTAAGGCCGTCGGCCGGGCGTCGTGGCTGCGGTGACCGTGGTCGCCGGTCGCCCTGGTCACCGTCGTTGCGGCAGCGGTCGGGCTCAGGGGCCGGGCGGGACCGGGTGCCCGTCGGCGGGCTTAGGCTGGAGACCGCCCCACCGGTGCGGGCCGCCCGCCCAACGGGTTGCCCGGCCCGACCGGGCCGCCTCGCGCCGACCGGGCTGTTCCGCCCCACGGGGCTGCTTTGCCGAACGGAGTCCGTGATGCCCATCGTCCCGCCGACGCACTCCGTCGAACGCTCCCTCCGCCGGGCCGGCGCCAAGATCGTGGTCGGGCTGGACGAGGTGGGTCGCGGCGCCTGGGCCGGACCGGTCACCGTCGGCGCGGCCGTCACCGGCCTGCGCAAGCCGCCGGAGGGGCTCACCGACTCCAAGCTGCTCACCGAACTGCGCCGCCAGGCCCTCGCGCCGGTGCTCGCCGACTGGGTCACCGCGTACGCGCTCGGTCACGCCTCCCCGCAGGAGTGCGACGAACTCGGCATGACGGCGGCGCTGCGACTGGCCGCGGTCCGCGCGCTGGAGGCCCTTCCGGTCGAGCCCGACGCGGTGATCCTGGACGGCAAGCACGACTACCTCGGCGGCCCCTGGCGGGTCCGCACGGTGATCAAGGGCGACCAGTCCTGCATCTGCGTCTCCGCCGCCTCGGTGCTCGCCAAGGTCCACCGCGACGGACTGATGGCCGAATTGGGCGAGGACTGCCCGGAGTACGGCTTCGCGGACAATGCCGGCTATCCGTCCCCGGTGCACCGCGCCGCGCTGGAGGAACTCGGCCCCACCGAGCACCACCGGCTCTCCTGGTCGTACTTGGACGCGCTGCCCCAGTGGCGTCATCTGAAGCGCGGTCGGGACGTTCCGGGCGCGGGTCAGGGATCCGCCGACGAACAGTTGACGCTCGGTTTCTGACGGTCCGTCTGGAATTGCCCCGGTGGGGTCGCGGATGCTTGGTGCCCAATGGGTGGGGCGCCCGTGCGCGTTCGACCGGCATTTGATAGATATCCGGGTATGCCTGTCTTCCCCGAGGAGCCGGAGATTCACGAGAGCCTCCCGGGCCCCGGCGTTCCCTTCCCCCGCGAGTCGGACGCACAAGCCCTCCACGCGCCTGCCACCGGCGGCGCGCCCACCGCACCCACCACCACTGCCGCCGCGCCGCTCCCGGTGCCCGGCCCGCGTTCGGCGCCCCGCCCGGCACCGCCGCGTGCCGACCGCTCGGGTCCGCCGCGCCTGATCCCCAAGCCCGGGCCGGCACCGCGCCGCCCGGCCCCCGCCGTCCCGCAGGTCGAGGTCCGGCGCATCGCCGCCGTCCCGGCCGAGGCGCTCGAACGCGCCGATGGGACGGTCGACCAGTTGCTCGACTCGGGCCGCAACCCGGGCGAGATCCTGGTGTTGACCGTCGGCGAGGCACACCCCTGGCAGCAGCACGAGCTCTCCTTCGGTGAGCAGCGCTACTGGGCGCAACTCACCGAGGGCGGGGACGTGTTCTACGCGGACGCCGCGCTGACCCGGCCGGCCCGCCGTGAGGTGGTCGTCCTGGTGGTCAATGGCGGTTCGCCCGCCCGGGCCGCGGAGGCGTACACCGAGGCGCTCGGCCGCGCCACCGCCCTGTTGGTGGTCTGCGGGGAGGCCGGCCCGGCCGCCGCCTCGTCGGCCGGAGCCGCGCCGGGGCGCCCGGTCAAGGCCTGACCGGAGCGCCGCCAGTCCTCGTCCACTCCGGGCCCGGTGCCGTACGGTGCCGGGCCCGGAGTCCGTCCTCGGTGTGCCGCCTCGCTGCGGCGCCAGGGGTCCTGTTCCGGGCGTGTTCTCGGACGGTCGCCCCGGGCCGCTCAGCGCGTGCCGGTGCGGCGGCCCGGTCGGACGGCGTTGACCCGGGCCGGGATCCACGGCGGCTCGGACTGCGGGGAGCGCTGCGGTGCGTCGGCCCGCTTGGCCTGTTCGACGGCTTGCTGGCGGGCGCGCTGGCTGCGCGGAGCTTCGTCCAGTACCGAGCGCGGCGGCAGCTCCGTCACGGTGTGCACCGGGCCGTCCGCCCACGAACCCGCGTGCGGATTGCGCCCGCCCCGTCCGTCCCCGAGGATCTGCCAGCCCGTCGGGGTGAGCCCGACGTACGAGCCGCACCGCAGCCCGTGCAGCCCGGCCGCGTCCCGCAGTGCCCACATCCAGGCGCCGTCCTGCTCCGTCCAGCCGGGCGCGCCGTCGCGGCAGCGCAGCAGCACGGCCGTCCGGGTCGGCTCGGGCAGGCGCAGGTCGTGCGGGGTGATCCGGCGCAGGTGCGTCAGCAGCGCGTTCCGGTGCTGCCAGCCGTCGGTGTCGTGTGGCCAGGGCGTGAACGAGGCCGAGGCGGCGAGGTGGTGGAGCGCGTCCAGGACGGCCACCACGACCGTGCCCGGCTGGGGCAGGTGGCGTTGGTGCAGTTCCAGCACGAATTCGCGCGGATCGCGCAGCAACGGGATCCCCGAGGCGGTCCAGGTCTCCAGGTCCAGCTGCCGTCTCGGCGCCGACCTCCCGGAGAGGGGATGCTGACCTCGGCCGATACCGTTGATCACGATCCTCCTTCCTGACCCGTGGGCAGGCGGGTGCCTGGGTACGCCGGAGGGCGGGTCCGGTGGACCGGGTTTCGGGTACCTCCCAATTCTCGGGGCAACGAGGCCGGAGCGGCAACGATGAAATGATGAACGCCACCCGATAGCCCATGTTCTGCCGGATATGTTCCACGGTGGCCCGAGCGAGCTTCAGGTGCCGTCCGGCCTTGATCCACACCGTGTGAAGAGCATCGCGAACCGTCGTCGACATGGTGGGCACCCCTTTCTCGGGTCGGGTCTCCGGTGTGATCGAAATCGCCCTGCGGGCTCCTTTCCGTTAGGCCATTCGAGTGAAGGCGGCCGGGTGGGCGGCGCCCGGCCGCCACCCGGTCACCCCTGTCCGGTCACCCCTGCACGGCCAGCACCAGCGGCAGCACCGCGCCGGCCCCGGCCCGACGCAGCAGCCGGGCGGCCACGGTGACCGTCCACCCCGAGTCCACGAGGTCGTCCACCAGCAGCACCGGCCCGCCCGCGGCCGCCACCGCTTGCTCCAGCTCCGGCGGCAGGACGAGAGCTCCGGCCAGGGAGTGCAGCCGCTGGGCGCTGTTGCTGCGGGCCCCGTGCGGGGGCAGTCCACCGGCGTACTCGATCCGGCCGAGCAGCGGCATCCGCCCGATCTCGGCGATCCGCGCGCCGAGGCTGCCCACCAGCTGGGGGCGGGTCGAGGAGGCCATGGTCACCACGCCGACCGGACGCTCCAGCCGGGTGCCCTCCGTGGTGGCGGGCCCGGCCCAGCCGCCGGGGCCGCGCGCCCAGTCGGCCAGCACCGCCACCAGCGCGTCGACCGCCTCGCCGGGCACCGGCACGTCCGGCGCCTGCTCGGCGAGCAGGGTGCGCAACCGGTTGCCCCAGCCGATGTCGGACAGCCGGCCGAGCGCCCGGCCGGTCTCCGCCTGCTCGCCCGCCGGGATCCGGCCCTTGAGCGACACGCCGAGCGCCTCCATCCCGGTCGGCCAGAGCCGCCGCGGCTCGAAGCTCACGCCCGGGCGGCCGAGCGCGGCCCGGGCCGCTGCCAGGGTCTCGGCGGTGACCTCCGGGGTGTGCAGCGGCCCCGCGCAGTTGTCGCACCGCCCGCACGGCACGGCCTGCTCGTCGTCCAGCTGGCGGCGCAGGAACTCCATCCGGCAGCCGGTGGACGCCGCATAGTCGCGCATCGCCCGCTGTTCCGCCTCCCGGGAGGCGGCGACCTTGGCGTACCGGGCGGTGTCGTACTCCCAGCTCTGCCCGGTGGCCGTCCACCCGCCCTTGACCCGGCGGACGGCGCCGTCCACGTCCAGCACCTTGAGCATGGTCTCCAGCCGGGCCCGGCGCAGGTCGACCCGGGGCTCCAGGGCGGCGGTGGAGAGCGGTCGGCCGGCCTCGGCCAGGGCGTCGATGGTGCGCCGCACCTGCTCCTCCGGCGGGAAGGCGAGCGAGGCGAAGTAGCGCCAGATCGCCTCGTCCTCGCGCCCGGGCAGCAGCAGCACCTCCGCCCGGTCCACCCCGCGCCCGGCGCGGCCGACCTGCTGGTAGTAGGCGATCGGCGAGCTGGGCGAGCCCAGGTGGACGACGAAGCCGAGGTCGGGCTTGTCGAAGCCCATGCCGAGTGCGGAGGTGGCGACCAGCGCCTTGACCCGGTTGGCCAGCAGGTCGGCCTCGGCGGTGCGGCGCTCGGCGTCCTCGGTGCGGCCGGAGTAGGAGGCCACCGGGAAGCCGCGCTCGCGCAGGAAGGCCGTCACCTCCTCGGCGGCGGCCACCGTCAGGGTGTAGACGATGCCCGAGCCGGGGAGCCGGTCGAGGTGGTCGGCCAGCCAGGCGAGCCGGTGCGCGGGGTCGGGCAGGGCGAGCACGCCCAGGGTCAGGCTCTCCCGGTCGAGCGGACCGCGCAGCACCAGGGCGCGCTCGTCGGTGGTGCCGGTGCCGAGCTGCTCGGCGACGTCCGCGGTGACGCGGGCGTTGGCGGTCGCGGTGGTGGCCAGCACCGGGACGCCGGGCGTCAGGTCGGCGAGCATGGTGCGCAGCCGGCGGTAGTCCGGGCGGAAGTCGTGGCCCCAGTCGGAGATGCAGTGGGCCTCGTCGACCACCAGCAGGCCGGTGGAGGCGGCGAGCTTGGGCAGCACCTGGTCGCGGAAGTCCGGGTTGTTCAGCCGCTCCGGGCTGACCAGCAGGATGTCGACCTTCCCGGCGGCGACCTCGGCCTGGATCTCGTCCCACTCCTCGGTGTTGGCCGAGTTGATGGTCCGGGCGTGGATCCCGGCCCGGGCCGCCGACTCGACCTGGTTGCGCATCAGGGCGAGCAGCGGGGAGACGATCACCGTCGGTCCGGCGCCGCGGGCGCGGAGCAGTGCGGTGGCGATGAAGTAGACCGCGGACTTCCCCCAGCCGGTGCGCTGGACGACCAGGGCGCGGCGGTGGTCGACCACGAGGGCCTCGATGGCCGTCCACTGGTCCTCGCGCAGGCTGGCGGCGGGACCGGCCAGTTCGCGCAGGACGGCCTCGGCCCGCGCCCGGACCTCGGCGCGGTCGGCGGTTTCGGTGCTGTGGATGTCGGGCTGCTGCATGGCGTCGATGTAACCCCATGCCGCCGACAAGCGGCGAATGCGGCTTGGACGGTGAAGCGGAAGGTGGAGTGGATTTCATCCGCTGATCCGCTGAACGGCTGCTGAAATTCACTGACCGGAGTGGGTTTGGCGTGCTCCGAATGAGCGAACGAAAATTCGCGGGCCGAGTTATCCACAGGAAAAAAGAAAATTCCGGGGTCGGTGGCGGACGGCGTCCACGCTTGCGGCCATGAACGCGATGAACAACGAACACGTCACCCTGTCCCTCGGCCCCGCTTCCGAGCAGCGGCCGGTCGTCATGCGCGGTCCGGCCGACATGGCCGAACTGTTGCCCTACCTCCTGGGGTTCTACCCCGACGACAGCATCGTCGCGGTCGGCCTCCAGGGCCCCGACCTGCACCAGGGCGGGGTCATCCGGGCGGACCTCCCGGTCTCGCCTGCGGAGTGGCCCGCGGCGGCGGAGGAGACGGCGGCCCTGCTGCTCGCCCTCTCCGAGCGGCACGGCAGCCGGCCGCTCGAAGTGCTCCTCTACCTCTGCCAGGACCCGGTCCCGGCGCACGCCCCGCCGCCGGTGGAGGGCCTGCGTCCGCTGGCCGACCAGTTGCGCGCGGCCTTCGGGCGCAGGGGAGTGCCGGTCAAGGAGTCGCTGTGCGTCTCGGCCGGCCGCTGGTGGTCCTTCCTCTGCCGCCGGGAGGGGTGCTG
Source organism: Kitasatospora sp. NPDC089509 (assembly GCF_044749365.1). Classification (NCBI taxonomy): domain Bacteria; kingdom Bacillati; phylum Actinomycetota; class Actinomycetes; order Kitasatosporales; family Streptomycetaceae; genus Kitasatospora; species Kitasatospora sp. NPDC089509. Next base: position 87,598 of record NZ_JBIVHS010000026.1, read on the forward strand.
CGATCCGGCGGGCAACCCGGTGCGGCGGGGGCCCGATCCGGGCCCGGCGGCCGCCGCCGCGACGGTGGCCGGCCTGGTGCCGCGCGGCAGTCGGAAGGCGATCGTCGGCGGGTTGGCCCCGGTCGGCCCGCCGGAGGACGCCGCGCAGCGCGAGGCGCTGGTGGGCGCCGAGCCGCGGGCCGGGGCCGTCACCCGGGAGCAGGGCCTCGAACTGCTGGAGCAGGCCTTCGCCGAGTTCGCGGCCGGCGCTCGGGAGCTCGACGAGGAGCGGACGGCCCGGCTGCTGTTCGCCCTGCGGGACCGCCTCACCCGGGACCGCGGCGTCGAGTACGTCCGGCCCGCCGAGCTCGCCCCCGCCGAGCGGCTCTGGCGCTTCCTCGCCCGGCGCGCGGTGCCGCCGTACGAGGGGTGCGCGGTGGCCCCGCTCACCCTGCTGGCCTGGGCCTCCTGGGTCGCGGGGGACACGGCCACCGCCCGGGTGGTGCTCGGCCACGTCCTGCGGCTGTCCCCGGGCTACCTGCTGGCCGAGCTGCTGTACGAGTCCATGAACGACGGCATGGCGCCTGGGGCGCTGCTGGCCGCCGTCGAAGCCCAACGGAGGCGGCGCGAGGAGCGTGCGGCCGGTCCTGAGTCCGGGCCTGAGCCGGGTCCTGAGTTCGGCCCTGAGCCCGAGTCCGGCCTCGTGACCGACGGCGGGCCGGAGTCGCCGCCGGGGCCGGGCCGGGCCCCGGGCGGCGCTCGCCGACGGCGACGGGGCGGTCGGCGGAAGGGCACCTCCACGGGGTCGGCCCCGGCCGATCGCGGCCCCGACGCTCCCGGGCGCTCCGGTGAGCCGGGTGAGGACGCGAGGGGCACCGGACCGGTCGCGGTGCTTCCGGCGCCCGGGTGCGGCCCGGCGGCGCAGGGCAGGCCCGCCCGGGGAGTTCGGCTCGGCCGGGCGGGGGCCTGCGCCTCGGCGGCAGCGGTCCGCTCCGGCACCGGAGTCCACCGGTGCCGGAGCAGCCGGCGGGCGGCGAGAGGGGTTCGCGGTGCGCACTGAACCACTCGCCGCCCCACCGGCCGGAAGGCCGCTACGCCTCGCCGTGGGCCATCTTGATCAGTCGGTCCATCACCTTGCCGCCGCTCACCCGCAGGCCGTCGTGCTCCCACTCGTTGGTGACCCAGACCCGCAGGCCGCGCACCGCGCGGGCGGTCTCCAGCGAGTGGGCCGTGTCCACGCACATGTCGTCGTGGTAGACGGTCGCCACGACGGGCACGGTGTTGTCGGCCAGCCGCGCGGGGTCGTAGAGGTCCGGCCAGTCGGTGCGGGCGGCGAGCAGCTCCGCGGTCTCCTTCAGCGGGCGCAGCGCCGGGTCGGTCTCGAACATCCAGGGGTAGATCATCTCCCCGGTGAACAGCACCGGCGCGCCGGACTCCAGCGCCGCCCGGGCGTCGAACTGCGGGTACTCCTTGCGGACCCGCTCGGCGGACCAGGCCGTGCCGCCCTGGTCCACCGAACGCTGGCCGTAGATCGATTCGTGCAGCACGGCGTACAGCGGGTTCTCGGCGAAGGAGAGCCGGGCCTGCACACCGGCCAGGAAGGTGTCGGAGAGCTCGGCGCCCGCCGGGCCCTCCACCCAGGCCTCCTCCAGCAGGTGGTGCAGCGATCCGGAACCGCTGCCACCGACGAACCCCAGCCCGAGCACCTGGAAGGCCTCGACGGTGAGCAGCCCGCCGTCGGGCAGGGTCGCGGGGGAGTCGGCGAGGTGGGCGGCGATCCGCCGCACGGCCTCGACGTCCTGCGGGAAGCGGGCGTAGTGGTCCTCGTTCTTGCGGACGACGCGCGGGTAGGCGGCGCGGTACACGTCGTCGGCCGAACGGTCCAGGCCGGAGAGGCCGCCGGTGAGGAAGACCTCGGTCAGGCCTTCGGGGGCGAAGGAGAGGTAGGTGAGGGCGCAGAAGCCGCCGAAGCTCTGGCCGAGCACGCTCCAGCGGCGGTCGGCGCCGAGCAGTCGGTGACGGATCAGTTCGGCGTCCCGCACGATCGAGTCCGCGCGGAAGTTGGCCAGGTAGTCCGCCTGCTGCTGCGGTCCGCCGCGCCGGGCGAGGGTCTGCCGGGTGGCCGGCGTGGACCGCCCGGTGCCGCGCTGGTCGAGCAGCAGCACCCGGTAGTCGTCCAGGGAGCGGTCCAGCCAGTTGTCCCGGCCGAGTGGGCGGGGGGCCTTGCCGCCGGGCCCGCCCTGGAGGAAGAGCAGCCAGGGCAAGTCGTCCTGCTCGCGGCCGGCGGCCACCACCTCGCGGGCGTAGACCTCTATCTGCTCCCCCTCCGGGGAGGCGTGGTCGAGCGGGACCTGGAAGACGTGGTCGGTCGTGACAATCCCGGGCAGCTTGCTGACGGTGGACATGCAACTCCTCGGTCTCTGCTGGTCACAGCGGTTGCGTCGCGGTTCGCGGGGTCACCGGGTACAGGCGCCGCGACCCTCGCACCGTATCCTGACCGCGGTCGAGCACAGGTTCGACCGCCTCGATTGACCGGACCGGGCCCTCGGCCGCGACCGGGCCCCGGCCCGCCCGGCGCCGAGTTCCGGGGATGGACGGCCTCGGGGCCCCGGCGGAGGCTTCCGTGACGGCTCGACAGGGGCGGCGCGACGGTCCGGTCCGCCGGACGCGACCAATGGCGGTCAGGGTGGGCGTGACCTGGCGGCGGTGCGCGGCGTTCACCCCGGGGGGCCTGTGCCCGGTCGGTGTCCGGCCGCAGCCCGGTTCCCGGGCGGCCGGTCGTCGGCGGGGTGGGCCGGCCGGGTGCGGCCCGTCGGCTCGTCCGATGCGGGCCGCGGGGGGCGGGTCGTCGCGGGCGGAGCGTCACCGACAGGCCGGGTTACCGGACCTGACGGTGTGCCGGGCACCATGACGTGTCCGAGGGCAAGGGCGCGGCGCGCCGGTACCGGTCCGGTGCCGCACACCGCATGGCACGACCCACCGCCGGGTACGGCCAGACACGGCACACCCGCCGACGGGAAGGCCCCGTCGGCCAGGCATCATCAGCACGCGATCGAGCATGCTCGCGGCCCACCGGCCTGACCGGCCACCGGACCGCCGAGGGGAGGAGAGTCCGGTGACCGCCATGAGGCCACTGCAGGCCATGCCGGCCGAGAGCGTGGTCGGCGCGCCCAGACCGCCCGGCCGACCCGACCAGGTCCCGGTGGCCGTGCCCGTCGGCGCCCCCGCCGGCCCCGGACGCACCGCGCCCCCGCCGCGCCCGCAGCCCCCGGCCGTCCACCACACGCTGCTCTGCGTCAACGCCCCCGCGATGGCCGCCTCCGGCCCGGACGGCCAACTGCGCGGCCACGGCCTGCACGGCTTCTACCGCAACGGCGTCCGGGTGCTGGCCCGGATGGAACTGCGGCTGGGCGGCATGGAGCCGCTGCCGCTCCAGGGCACCCTGACCAGCACCGCCCAGGCCCGCTTCCTCGGCGCCGTCCGCCTCCCCGGCGACCTCGACCCGGACCCGGCGCTCACCGTCGAGCGGCTGCGCCACGCCGACGGCGTGGAGACGGTCACCGTCCGCAACACCGGGGCCCGGCCCGCCCGGCTGCCGCTGGAGATCGCCCTCGGTACGGACCTCGGCCCGGTCGCCGAGATCGCCGCCGGGCACCGCCCGCCCGACCTGCCCGGCCAGGTGCAGTCCGCCGGACTGCGCTGGTCCGGTCCGGTGCACAGCGCCGTGGTCAGCGCCAAGCCCTCGCCGCACGCCGTCCTGGCCGGGGCCGGAGTGCTCCGCTGGGACTTGGAGGTCCAGCCCGGCGCCCGCTGGTCGGTCGAGCTGCGCGCCGAACTGGAGAGCGTCCCCGGTGGCCCGCGGCCGCCCGGTGGGCGCGGCACGGGCGTCCCGCTGCCCTGGGCCGAACCGGAGGTGCGCAGCGACGACCCACGGGCCGCGTTGCTGGTCGACCGCTCCCTGGACGCCCTCGGCGGGCTGCTGTTCGCCGACCCGGACCGCCCGACCGACCTCTACCCGGCCTCCGGCGCGCCCTGGCGCTTCGGTCTGGCCCCGGCCGACGCGCTGTGGGCCGCCCGGCTGACCCTCCCGCTCGGCACCCGGCTCGCCGCCGGCACCCTCCGCGCGCTGGCCCGCCGCCAGCAGCTCGCCCCCGCCCCCGGCCGCGCCGAGGGGCTGCTGCCCGGTGCGCTGCGGCACGGCGGCCCCGAGCTGCCGCCCACCTGCACGGCCACCGAGGCCACCCTGCTGTTCGTCACGGTGCTGGCCGAGGCCTGGCGTTGGGGCCTGCCCCGGGCGGAGGTCGCCGAGCTGCTCCCGGCCGCCGAACGGGCCCTGACCGCCCTGCGCGAGGGCCTGGTCGACGGCTTCGTCACCGACCTCAGCCGTCCGGTGGAGGACCGGGCCGCCCAGCCGGTGGCCGCCCGCGCGGAGGTCCAGGCGCAGGCCCACCGCGCCGCCCTGCACGGTGCCGAACTGCTGGAGTCCTTCGCCAGGCCGGGGGCCGGGGACTGGCGGAGCTGGGCCGCCGACCTGCGCGGGCGCTTCCGCGAGCGGTTCTGGATCGACGACCTTTCCGGCGGCCGCCCCGCCGCCGGGCTGGCCCCGGGCGGCCAACCGCTGCCCGCCCTCGCCTCCTCGCTGGTGCACCTGCTCGACACCGGGCTCGCCGCCGACGGCGGCCGGCACGAGAGCCTGTTGGACCGGGAGCAGACCAGGCTGTTCGCCCAGCGCCTGGTCACACCCGAGCTGGACAGCGGCTGGGGCCTGCGGACGCTCAGCGCCAAGTCCCCGCGCTTCAACCCGCTGGGCCACCGGGGTGGCGCGGTGCGGATCCACGAGACGGCGCTGGCGATCGCCGGACTCGCCGAGGCGGGCCACGAGAACGAGGCCCGCGCCCTGCTGGAGGGTCTGCTCGCCGCGTCCGCCCACTTCGAGGGTCGGTTGCCGGAGATGTACGCCGGGGAGCAGCGCACCCCCGGCAGTCCACCGGTGCCCCACCCCGCCGCCTGCCGCCCGGCGGCGGTCTCCGCGGCCGGAGCTGTTCACGCGGTGTTCGCGCTCGCCGGAGTCCGGCCGGACGTTCCGGGCGGCCGTGTCCTGGTGCGCCCGGCCAGCACCGCCCCGCTCGGCGAGCTCGAACTGACCGGCCTGCGGGTGGCGGGCGAACCCTTCTCGGTCCGGGTGAGCCGGATCGGGGTGGCGATGGTCGAGGAGGCCTCCGCGGACCTTCAACTGGTCGCCCGCTGACATCCGGCCAGGCCCGCGCCCGGGCCGGTCGACCCCCGGGGCGCGAGCCCGCGCCCCGGGCGGCCCCGGTCACCGGTGCTGCGCGCTCCGTGAACGGGCCTGTGCTTATCGTCAGAGAGACGACTATGATCGTCGCCATGTCGCGCTACGATCCGTCGGCCTTCCCGCCCTTCGCTGTCACGGTTGACCTGGTGGTTCTGACGGTGCGCGACCACTCGCTCTGCGCCCTGCTGGTCAGACGAGGTGAGCCGCCCTACCAGGGGTACTGGGCGCTGCCCGGCGGCTTCGTCCGTCCGGACGAGGGCCTGGCCGAGGCGGCCTCCCGCGAGCTGGCCGAGGAGACCGGGCTGCGCGCCCACTCCGCCCCCGGCCACGAGGCGGTCGGCCCCGGTGCGGCCGGCGCCCACCTGGAGCAGCTCGCCACCTACGGCCACCCGCAGCGCGACCCCCGGATGCGCGTGGTCAGCGTCGCCTACCTGGTGCTCGCCCCCGACCTCCCGACCCCCCGGGCCGGTGGCGACGCCAGCAGTGCGCGCTGGGCCCCGGTCGGCGAGCTCCTCGGCGAGAGCCCGGCCGACGGGGTCCCGCTGGCCTTCGACCACGGCCTGATCCTTGCCGACGGCGTGGAGCGCGCCCGGTCCAAGATCGAGTACTCCTCCCTGGCCACCGCCTTCTGCCCGACCGAGTTCACCGTGGGCGAGCTGCGCCGGGTCTACGAGGCCGTCTGGGGCGTGGCCCTGGATCCGCGGAACTTCCACCGCAAGGTCACCGGCACCCCCGGTTTCCTCCTCCCCTCGGGCGGCACCACCACCCGTCAGGGCGGGCGCCCGGCCCAGCTCTTCACCGCCGGTGGCGCCACCGTCCTCAACCCGCCCATGCTCCGCCCGGATTCCTGAGCACCCTGCGGCCCCGACGGCCGTCCGCGCGTGCCGTCGAACGGCCCCGGCCCGGGGGCCGACGGCCCGAGCCCGGCGCACAGTGTCGGTGGACGCTTCGGCCGCCGGGCCGAAGGCCATCGGACCCTGGGAGCCCCGTGATGACCGCGGACAACCCGTGCGCCGCCCGGCGGGACGGCATCGTGAAACTGGTGGCGGACTTCAAGAGCCTCACCATGACCACCGACCGGACCGAAGAGCAGCTGGCGGCCCTGAAGGCCGCGCACGCCGCCCCGGCGACGATCGCATCGGTGCAGGAGACGCTGGACGCCGAGCAGGAGCAGCTCGCCCTGCTCGCGCAAGAGGGCAAGGCCGCCGCCGAGGACTTCCAGCAGCAGTGCGCCGGCCAGCCGCTCCCGCCCGGGGCCGCGGCCTTTCTGGTGACGTAGCCACCGGCCTCCCGGGCAGGCGCCGACGGCGCGTCGGACCGTCCGAGCCCGTGAATCGCAGGATCGGATTGTCCCCTGATCGGGTGAGGTGGGCAGGCGGTGGGCCCGTGGCGGTTCGGTAATGCCCGGAATCTGCGGTGCTGACCCCTAATGTGCTGGCGTCGAGCAGGTCGGCCGAGGGCACGGGAGCAGCCAGCGATGATCCAGATCACCGGACTGACCAAGGTCCATCGCAAGGGCGCGCCGCCGGCCGTCCTCGATCTGACCTTCGACGCCCGGCCCGGGATGGTGACGGTCCTGCTCGGTGACGAGGGGGCCGGGAAGTCCACCGCCCTGCGGCTGATGCTCGAACTCGAACGGGGCCAGGGCATCACCCTCTTCGACGGCCGCCCCTACCGCCGGATCCGCCGGCCCGAGCGCGAGGTCGGCGTGCTGCTGCCCGGGCCGGGGGAGGGGGCAGCGGCGGTGGCCGGCAACCCGGGGCGCAAGGCGCGCGGCCACCTGCGGATGCTGGCGGCGGCCGTCGGCGTTTCGGCGCGACGGGCCGATGAACTGCTGGAGCAGACCCGGCTGGCCGCCGTCGCCGGGCAGCGGCTGCGCACCTTCTCGCCGGGCATGCACCGCCGGCTCTCGCTGGCCGCGGCGCTGCTCGGCGATCCCGGCACACTGCTGCTGGACGCGCCGACCGAGGGCCTGTCCCCGCGCAACGTCGAGTGGTTCCACTCCTTCCTGCGCTCCTTCGCCGTCGCGGGCGGAACGGTGCTGGTGACCACCCGGACCCCGCGGGAAGCAGGGCAACTCGCGGACCGGGTGGTCACCCTGGACCGCGGCCGCATGATGGCCGACCAGCCGGTCGCGGAGTTCTGCCGGACCAGGCTCAGCCCCGAGGTCGCCGTCCGCGGACCCCAGATGGCGCGACTGGCGGACCTGCTGGTCGGCCAGGGCGCCGAGGTCCGCCGGGACGGTGGTGCGGGCCTCGCGGTGGCGGGCATCGACCGCACCGAGATCGGCGAACTCGCCTACCGCCACGGGATCCTGCTGCACGAGCTGGCCGACCGGGTGGTCGAACAGCCCGCGCCCCGCACCGCCCTGCCGGTCGCCTCCGGGCGCTCCGGCCACCTTCGCCTCCAGCCGGAAACCGAGCGGGGCCATCAACAGCCCCATGAGCCGGCCCACGAGTCGGTCCACGAATCGGCGCCGGGGGCCGCACGGTCGGGCGCCGACCCGGACCGCCGGTCCAGCACGCCCGAGCCCACTGTCCCCGAGCCCACCGTCCCCGTCCCCGTGCCCGCGACGGAGGGCCGCTCCCGCGAGGAGGTGGTGGCCCGCGGCACCCGCGCGCTGCCCGTCGCCGCCGTGACGGCCGCCCTGCCCGTCCTCGCCACGGTCACCACCCCGCCGTCGGCCGCCAAGGCCGCCACGACCCGCACGACCCCCGCCGTCGTCGTCGACCGGCTCTTCCGTGACCAGCCGGCCGCTGCCACCCGCCTCACCCCGGTCGCCCGGCCCCTCCACGCCGAGCCGGCCCACACCGAGCCCTCCCCGGCGGAGCCCCTCCTGGTCGAGCCCGTGGGCACCGATCCCGCCCACCCGGAGCCCGCCCACCCGGATCCCCACCGAACCGAGGCACTCCGCACCGAGACCGAGCCCACGCGTCGCCGCCAGAGCGCCGCCGACCTGCTCACCGACGACACCGTCCGCCTCGGCCGGGTCAGCACCGGCAAGGCCCCCGCCGCCCCCGCCACCCCCGACGACCACCGGAGCGAGTGAACCGTGCGTGTCCTGGCCTACGAGCTGCGCCGCCTGCGCGGCCTGCGTTCCACCTGGCTGCTGCTCGCCGCCGTCCTGCTCTGCGACGCGGTCGTGGCCGCCGTCCTGGCGAGCCAGGCCCCGACCGGCCCGCTGGCCGCCCCGGCCGGGGTGCGGCTGCTGACCGCCGCCGTCCCGCTGATCCCACTGCCGTTCGCGGCGCTCGGCGCCGGGGTGCTGGGCGCGCTCTCCTACGGCCACGAGGTGCGCCACCCCGGGCTGGCGGCCTCGCAGGTGACCTACTCGCGCCGGGTGCGGCTGCTGCTGGCCAAGCTGCTGGTGGTCGGCCCGGTGGCGGCGCTGCTGGCGCTGGCCACCCTGCTGATCGACACCGTGGCCGTGCACCTCGCCCTGCCGGGCGGGGTGACGGTGGCGGCCTGGACGGACCCCGGTGCGCTCTCCGACCAGGCCTCCGGGCTGCTGGGCGCCGTCGGGCTGAGCGGACCGGCCGACCTGCCCGGGCTGTTCGCCCCGTTGGCGCTGCTGGCCGGGCACGGAGTGCCGGCCGCGCTGCTGGCCTTCGTCCTGCTGACCGTGGTGGCCGCCTGGACCGGTGTGCTGACCGCCTCGCTCACCCGCAGCGCCACCGCCGGGGTGCTGCTGCTGTGCGCGCTGCCCCCGCTGCTGGAGTCGGGCGTCGCCCTGCTGCTGCGCCGGACCGGCCACCCGTGGCCGGTCCGGGCGGCGGAGCTGCTGCCCTTCCAGTCCGGCCTCGAATGGGCCTACGGCTGGGTGTACGGCGGCGTCCGCGGGACGGCGGCCGGAAGCGCGGCGCTGACGGATCCGGCCCTTCTCGTGGTGGGAGCGGCCCCCGCGGCGGCCCTGCTGCTGGCGGCCCTGTTCGTCCAGGTCCGCCGTCGCTCGCTGTAGTACCGCAGCACCGAAGTGCCGCGCGGCACCGCGACGGGCTGCCGCCGCGCGTCCGGGCCCCGCGCCCCGAAGGACCAAGATCGACCAGCACTGACCGCAATGCGCGGTTCTTCCTGATAAGAAGTCAATTATCCAGTCACGGCCGATCACCCTTTCGTGTGCTTTTCACGAGAATTCTCAAGCTGCGCCTGCCGATCGCCGACAAAGGAGGCGTGAGTACCCTTGCGCACCCCATGACCCCCGCCCGTTCCGCCGATGGGCCCATCCACGGTCCCGGCGATCTGGACCGCTTCTCGTACGCCGACCGGCCGACCCCGCCGGCGCCCCGCTGGGAGGGCGCCGAGTCCGACATCGCCCGGGTCGGCCGCAAGACCACCAGCAGCCGCGGTCGCGGTCTGCACGGCCAGCTGGTCCAGCAGCTCGGCCAGATGATCGTCTCCGGCGACCTGGGCGCCGACCGTCCGCTCGTGCCCGAGGAGATCGGCCAGCGGTTCGAGGTGTCCCGGACCGTCGTCCGCGAGTCGCTGCGCGTGCTGGAGGCCAAGGGCCTGGTCAGCGCCCGCCCGAACGTCGGCACCCGGGTCCGCCCGGTCGGCGACTGGAACCTGCTGGACCCGGACATCATCGAGTGGCGCGCCTTCGGCCCGCAGCGCGACGAGCAGCGCCGGGAGCTGTTCGAGCTCCGCTGGGCGATCGAGCCGCTGGCCGCCCGGCTCGCGGCCGGTCACGGCCGGGAGGACGTCCAGCAGCGGCTGGTCGAGCTGGTCGAGATCATGGGCCACGCCGCCGCCCAGGCCGACCTGTCCACCTACACCCGGGCCGATGCCGAGCTGCACGCCCTGATCCTGCAGATGGCCGGCAACCGGATGCTGGAGCACCTGTCCGGGATCGTCTCCTGCGCCCTCCAGGTCTCGGGCGGTCCGACGATCTCCTGCGAGCGCCCCTCCGAGTCCTCGGTCAGCCTGCACGCCCGGCTGGTGGACGCGCTGGGCACCGGCGACGGCACCGCGGGCGAGGCCGCCATGCGGGCGCTGCTCACCGTCCACCCCGAGATGGAGCCCTCCGTCCCCGCGCCCCGGGAGCACTGAGCGGACTGTTCTCACGAGCGGGCGCGTCGGGCGCGGTCCGCTCCTCCAGGGCCCTCCGGTCGCGCCGTACGGCGCAGCCGGAGGGCTTCTGTACGACGTCGGCCGCGAGGGCCCGGCGCGAGCGGGGGCGGCGTCACCCGACCCGAAACGATCGGCGGTCATCCCGACCCGAAGCGATCGGCCGTCGCCCTGCTCCGAAAACGATCGGTGCCCTCGCCCTGCTCCGAAAACGATCGGTGCCCTCGCCCCGCTCCGGAACGATCAGCGCCGTCGCTCCGACCCGGGTCGGGCGGTGCCACCCCGGGCGGAACGCCTCGACATCCGACGCCCCGTCCATGACAATCAGCTCGGGCAGGAGTGCGCGATGATGGATGTCGGCCCCGGGCCGCGGGCGCCGAGCGGTGTGACCCGCGACACGAAGGCCATGCGTAACACTTGACGAGTAGCAGCGATGTGTCCTGAGCGGGAGCAGCTCCGGAATACTCCAACATGTCAGAATGCTGTGTTGGTCCGCGGCGCTGCTGCCGTCCTGCAAACCCAGTCCTCAAGCCCGAGTCGGTCGGAATCGACACCGCGCGTCCGACGCGCGATCTCCTTCCCCGCCCGCTCGGGCGGCCGGTACGGGTTCGAGTCCACTCATCGTCCGAGAGGTTGTTCGTGTCGGCCAGCACATCCCGTTCGCTTCCCCCCGAGATCGCCGAGTCCGCGGCTCTGCTGGCGCTCATCGAGCGGGGCAAGGCCCAGGGGCAGATCGCCGGTGACGACGTGCGCCAGGCGTTCGAGGCGGACCAGATCCCGGTCACCAAGTGGAAGAACGTCATGCGCAGCCTCAACCAGGTGCTGATTGAGGAGGGGGTGGACCTCATGGTCAGCGCGGCCGAACCGGCCGGCGCCAAGCGCAAGAGCGTTGCTGCCAAGAGCCCCACCAAGCGCACCGCCACCAAGGCTGTCACCACCCGGACCCCGGCCGCCCCGTCGGCCCCGACCAAGCCGCCCGTGCGGATCGCCCCCGGTGCCCCCGTCGCGGCTCCGGCCGTCGCGGCCGCCGCGGCGCCCGCCCCCACCGTGTCCGCCGAGATCACCGTCGAGGAGACGACCACCGTCGTCTCCGAGATGAAGGCGGCGGTGGCCAAGAAGGCCGCTCCGGCGAAGAAGGCCGCGGCCAAGAAGACCGCCGCTCCGGCCAAGAAGACCGCCGCCAAGAAGACCGCCGCCGGCAAGGCCGGCAAGGGCGACGAGGAGCTGCTCGGCGAGGAGGAGCTGCTCGAGGACGCCGCTCTGCCCGGCGACAAGGCCGAGGCCGAGAGCGGCCCGGAGGAGGAGTCGGAGGGCTTCGTCCTCTCCGACGACGACGAGGACGACGCGCCGGCCCAGCAGGTCGCCGTCGCCGGTGCCACCGCCGACCCGGTCAAGGACTACCTGAAGCAGATCGGCAAGGTCCCGCTGCTCAACGCCGAGCAGGAGGTCGAGCTCGCCAAGCGCATCGAGGCCGGTCTGTTCGCCGAGGACAAGCTCTCGGCCGCCGACAAGCTCGCCCCCAAGCTCAAGCGCGAGCTGGAGATCATCGCCGAGGACGGCCGCCGGGCCAAGAACCACCTGCTGGAGGCCAACCTCCGTCTGGTGGTCTCGCTGGCCAAGCGCTACACCGGTCGCGGCATGCTGTTCCTGGACCTGATCCAGGAGGGCAACCTCGGTCTGATCCGTGCGGTCGAGAAGTTCGACTACACCAAGGGCTACAAGTTCTCGACCTACGCCACCTGGTGGATCCGCCAGGCGATCACCCGCGCCATGGCCGACCAGGCCCGCACCATCCGCATCCCGGTGCACATGGTCGAGGTCATCAACAAGCTGGCCCGTGTCCAGCGCCAGATGCTCCAGGACCTGGGCCGCGAGCCCACCCCGGAGGAGCTGGCCAAGGAACTCGACATGACCCCCGAGAAGGTCATCGAGGTCCAGAAGTACGGCCGTGAGCCGATCTCGCTGCACACCCCGCTGGGCGAGGACGGCGACAGCGAGTTCGGTGACCTGATCGAGGACTCCGAGGCGGTCGTCCCGGCCGACGCGGTCTCCTTCACCCTGCTCCAGGAGCAGCTGCACTCCGTGCTGGACACCCTGTCTGAGCGCGAGGCGGGCGTGGTCTCGATGCGCTTCGGCCTGACCGACGGTCAGCCGAAGACCCTCGACGAGATCGGCAAGGTGTACGGGGTCACCCGTGAGCGCATCCGCCAGATCGAGTCGAAGACCATGTCGAAGCTGCGCCACCCGTCGCGCTCCCAGGTGCTGCGCGACTACCTGGACTGATCGGTCCGACCGATCGACGGGCCGGTCGGCCCCGTCCGATCGGCGGCAGTACGTGACGAAGGCCCGGAACCCCGTGGTTCCGGGCCTTCGGGCTGTTCGGGGGCGGTGTGTCAGCGTCCGGGTGGCGCTTGTCGCTCGTCCGGGTGGCGGGACGCCGGGAAGTGGTCGCGCAGTGTAGTCGATCACCTACGCTGTGCCGGTTGCCTGCTGCCGAGCCTTGTGGAGACACGGTGCTGACCGACCCGGACCGAGCCGACCTGCCGAACCCCGTCCCGTGCCGGGCCGACCAGCGACGGGCCGACCCGGCCGCCGCGCGGGCGGGCCGCCGCAGGCGGCGGGGCGCCCTGCTGGCGCTGCTCGCCGCCGTGCCCGTGCCGCTGGTGGCCCTCGGCACGGCCGGGCCGGCCGAGGCGCAGCGCCGGGTGGTCGGGGGCGACGCCGTGACCACCGCGGAACACCCGTGGATCGTGGCGCTGGCCAGCCGCCAGCAGTTCGGCGGCGGCCGTTCCGGCCAGTTCTGCGGGGGCGCGCTGGTCACCCCGACCAAGGTGGTCACGGCCGCGCACTGCTTCTACGACGAGGCCAAGGGCCGGGTGGACCGGCCGGGCCTCAAGGTGATCGTCGGCCGGGACGACATGCGCGGCTCGGCCGGCCGGGAGGTGGCCGTCCAGCGGATCTGGGTCCACCCCGACTACAACTACGCCGCGAACATGAACGACGTCGCGGTGCTCACCCTCGCCGAGTCCCAGGGCTCCCGGCCGGTGCTGGAGCTGGTCGGCCAGGGCGAGACCGGGCCGTACGCGGCCGGGACGGCGGCGCGGGTCTACGGCTGGGGCGACACCAGCGGGCGGGGCGACTACTCACCGCTGCTGCGCGCGGCGGACGTGTCGATGGTCGCGGACCAGACCTGTGCGCACGCCTACCCGGGCGGGCAGGACGGAAAGTTCGACGCCCGGGGCATGGTCTGCGCGGGCGAGGAGAAGGGCGGCAAGGACGCCTGCCAGGGCGACAGCGGCGGCCCGCTGGTGGTGGCCGGTCGACTGGTGGGGCTGGTGTCCTGGGGGACGGGCTGCGCCGAGGCGGCCCACCCGGGGGTCTACACCCGGGTGTCCTCGGTCACGGACGCGGTGCGCTCCGTGCTGTGAGTCCGGCGGGGTGGCCCCGGCGGGCCGGGTTCGGCGGAGTGGCTCCGGCGGGGCCCCGGTGCCGTAGGCTTCGCGGCCCCGGGATGTCGCCGCGGGTGATGGTGCGGTGACGTTCTGACGTCACGTCGGCACCCGGCGGCCCGGGGTCGGCCCGGCGCGCGGCCCCGGGAGGGACGGCCCCGGGCGAACGCGGGAGAACCGTCGGGAGAACAGCGGAGCCGGGCGGTCGGCCCCCGAAGGGATCGACCACCCGGCTCCCCGGTCGCGCGCGGTGCGCGACCGGACACAGCTCGACGCTGGCTGCTGGTGGTGGCGCCTGTGATCAGCGCTCGTCGTCGACGGCCGTCGCGGTGGTGGTGGTGCTGAGACGGCCGCTCTCGTCCTGTATCTCCACGGCGATCTTCTTGAGCTCCGGCTCGAACTTCCGGCCGTGATGGGCGCAGAAGAGCAGCTCTCCGCCGCTGGCGAGTACGACGCGCAGGTAGGCCTGGGCGCCGCAGCGGTCGCAGCGGTCAGCCGCGGTCAGCGGGCTCGCAGGTGTCAGAACAGTAGTCACGTCGCCTCTTCTCTAGCTCGACGAGCTGTCGTACCAGGGTCAACATCCAACCAGGCCGAAAACGTTCCCGCTCGTGGCTTTTCTTCTCTGAGGATTCTGCTGTGTTGATGAGGACGTGCCCCGGGCACCGGTGGTTCATGCCTGCCGGATGCCGGGATCCGCCCGTGCCTCGAACGCCCGATCGGGACCGGGTTCGAGGTCCGCGTAGCATAATCCTCTGCCGGGTTGGAGCATAAGCCCCGCCCCGGGCCCCGGTAGCCTGCATAACGGCAGTTCCGGAGCCTGTGCCGGACCCCACGATCCGCCAGGACCGGTGGTACCGGGAGGAGATGGCGCCCCCGGGGCCCACACCCGGGTGCGGTCCTTGTTCGCGCAGCGCGTACAAGCTGCGCGGGACCGGCCCGTCGTGCTGTGCACCCGTCGCAGGGGCGCGAGCACACAGAGCAACGACTGTCGGTGCGGCGTGCTGCACTGGCGGTTGGTCCGGATGCGTCCGGATGTGACCGATGAGACAGATCTTCACCGAGGAGAGTGCCGCGTGAGTGCCGAAACGACCGTGCCGTCCGCGCTGCTGGCCGGCGACGACGGTTCCAACTACACCGCGCGGCACCTGCTCGTCCTGGAGGGCCTGGAGGCGGTCCGCAAGCGCCCCGGCATGTACATCGGCTCCACCGACAGCCGCGGTCTGATGCACTGCCTCTGGGAGATCATCGACAACTCGGTCGACGAGGCGCTGGGCGGCTACTGCGACCGCATCGAGGTCCTGCTGCACCCGGACTCCTCGGTGGAGGTCCGCGACAACGGCCGCGGCATCCCGGTGGACGTCGAGCCCAAGACCGGGCTGTCCGGCGTCGAGGTCGTGATGACCAAGCTGCACGCGGGCGGCAAGTTCGGCGGCGGCTCGTACGCGGCCTCCGGCGGTCTGCACGGCGTCGGCGCCTCGGTGGTCAACGCACTCTCCGCCCGCCTCGACGTCGAGGTCGACCGCAGCGGCCACACCCACGCGATCAGCTTCCGCCGCGGCACCCCCGGCATCTTCACCGAGACCAGCCCGGACGCGCCCTTCGAGCCCGCCAACGGCACGACCCGGACCCGCAAGGTGCCCAAGACCCGCACCGGCACCCGGATCCGCTACTGGGCCGACCGGCAGATCTTCCTCAAGGACGCCAAGCTCTCCCTGGAGAACCTGCACAACCGCGCCCGGCAGACCGCCTTCCTGGTCCCCGGCCTGACCATCGTGGTGCGTGACGAACGGCTCACCGAGAGCGAGCAGGTCGAGGAGTCGGTCTTCCGCTACGACGGCGGCATCGCCGAGTTCTGCGAGTTCCTGGCCCCCGACAAGCCGGTCAGCGACGTGGTCCGGCTGCGCGGAGAGGGCACCTTCAAGGAGACCGTGCCGGTCCTGGACGACCTCGGTCACATGACCCCCACCGAGGTCACCCGGCACCTCGGCGTGGACATCGCGCTGCGCTGGGGCACCGGCTACGACACCACCCTGCGCTCCTTCGTCAACATCATCGCCACCCCCAAGGGCGGCACCCACGTCACCGGCTTCGAGCGCTCGCTGGCCAAGACCGTCAACGAGGTGCTGCGCTCCAGCAAGCTGCTGCGCGTGGCCGAGGACGACATCACCAAGGACGACGCCACCGAGGGCCTCACCGCCGTGGTCACCGTCCGGCTCGCCGAGCCGCAGTTCGAGGGCCAGACCAAGGAGGTGCTCGGCACCTCGGCGGCCAACCGGATCGTCGCGGCCGTCGTCGCCAAGGAGCTCAAGACCTTCCTCACCTCGGCCAAGAAGGACGAGAAGCTGCAGGCCCGGTCCGTGCTGGAGAAGGTCGTCGCGGCCGCCCGCACCCGGGTCGCCGCCCGCCAGCACAAGGAGGCCCAGCGCCGCAAGACCGCGCTGGAGACCAGCTCGCTGCCCGCCAAGCTGGCCGACTGCCGCAGCGACGACGTCGAGCGCAGCGAACTGTTCATCGTCGAGGGCGACTCCGCGCTCGGCACCGCCAAGCTGGCCCGCAACTCCGAGTTCCAGGCGCTGCTGCCGATCCGCGGCAAGATCCTCAACGTGCAGAAGGCCTCGGTGAGCGACATGCTCAAGAACGCCGAGTGCGCCGCGATCATCCAGGTGATAGGGGCCGGCTCGGGCCGCACCTTCGACATCGACCAGGCCCGCTACGGCCGGGTCATCTTCATGGCCGACGCCGACGTCGACGGCTCGCACATCCGCACCCTGCTGCTGACCCTCTTCCACCGCTACATGCGGCCGATGGTCGAGCAGGGCCGGGTCTTCGCCGCCGTCCCCCCGCTGCACCGGATCGAGCTCACCAGCCCCAAGCGCGGCCAGGAGAAGTACCACTACACCTACTCCGACGCCGAGCTGCGCTCCACCCTGCTGGAGTTCCAGCGCAAGGGGCAGCGCTGGAAGGAGCCGGTGCAGCGCTACAAGGGCCTCGGCGAGATGGACGCCGACCAGCTGGCCGAGACCACCATGGACCCGCGCCACCGCACCCTGCGCCGGATCAACCTGGGCGACCTGGAGCAGGCCGAGAAGATCTTCGACCTGCTGATGGGCAACGACGTCGCCCCGCGCAAGGAGTTCATCGTGGACTCGGCGGCCACCCTGGACCGCTCCCGCATCGACGCCTGACCCGCCCCAGCGGCGCGGCACGACCAGGGCCCTCCACCCACGGGTGGAGGGCCCTTGCGCTGCCGGTTCCACCCGGGGTCCACCCCGGCTCCGATCAGCGCGGGGCGCCGGATCCGTAGCGTCGGAGAGGTCAGAACAAGCCTCTCCTCGGACGGAGAAATCCGATGGTCTCCCTCGCCAACCTCCTCGTGATCGTCGCGGTGGTGGCCGTGGTGGTCACCCGCCAGATGCGTGTCCAGCGTCTGGACACCGAGCGCCGCTTCTGGTTGCTGCCGCTGATCCTGGGCGCGCTCGCCCTGCGCGACCCGCAGATCATCGACCACCAGCACACCGCGCTGTCCGCCACCCTGCTGGTCGCCGGACTGGTCTCCGTGGTCGCGATGGGATCGGTCTGGGGCTGGACCGTCCGGATCTGGCGGGCCGCCGACGGCGCCGTCCTGGTCAAGGGCACCAAGGCCACCCTGGCCGCCTGGGGTGGGATGATCGCCATCCGGATCGGTCTGTACGCGGTCGGCTCGGCCCTGGGCGTGCACCAGGCGGGCAGCTCGCTGATGCTCGGCATGGCGGTCCTGCTGCTGGTCCGCTCGCTCGTGGTCAACTGGAGGGCCCGGACGCTGGAGCCCGCGCGGGCGACCGCGATCCTGCACTGACCCGCCGCCGTGAGCACCGAGGAGGCACCCTTGTCCGGGTGGTACTGGACCCGCTGGCCCGCCCGGGAGGGGCTGGAGCGCGAGGCCGAGAGCCTGCCGCGGCGGGTCCTCACCGTGCTCGGCCGGATCGTCCTGCTGGCCGTGGTCGGCTGGGGGACCTTCGCCGGCGGCCGGTACGAGGGCTGGGCGGTGGTGGTGGCGGCGGCCGGGCTGGCCGTCGCCGTCGTACTCGTCACCGCGTACCTGCGGGCCACCCGGGGGCAGCGCCCGGCGGCCTCGTACCTGCTGGCCGCCGCCCTGGTCGGCGGCGCCTGGCTGGCCAACTGGGGCCGGGCCTACACGCTCGCCGACCTGCTCTGGGTCGGGCTGGCGGTGTTCTCGGTGGTCCGGCTGCCGCCCGCTCCGGCGCTGCTCACCATGGCGGCCGCGCTGGGCTCGTACGCGGCGGCCAGCTGGGCGAGTTGGCTCAGCGTCCTGGCCACCGTCGGCGGGGTCACCCTGCTCGGGTTCCTGCTCCGGCTGGACATCGAGGCGCGCGGCGCCGCCCGCCGGCTGCTGGTCCAGGAACGGGCCGCCCGGGCCGCCGAGGCGGAGAGCGCGGCGCTCGCCGAACGGGCCAGGATCGCCCGGGAGATCCACGACGTGCTCGCCCACAGCCTGTCCGCGCAGCTGGTCCACCTGGAGGCGGCCCGGCTGATGCTGGACGCCGGGACGGACCGGGAGCAGATCCGCGAACGGGTCGTCGCCGCACGGCGGATGGCGCAGGACGGACTGGCCGAGACCCGGCAGGCGCTGTCCGCGCTGCGCGGGGAGTTCACCCCGGTCGGGGAGTTCCTGGTGGAGCTGACCGAGCGCGAGCGGGCCCCGCTGACCGTCACCGGTACGCCCCGGCCGCTGCCCGCCGAGGCCGGGTTGGCGGTGCGGCGGACGGCGCAGGAGGCGGTCACCAATGTGCGCAAGCACGCTCCGGGCGCCCGCTGCTCGGTCGAACTGCGCTACCTGGACGGCGCGGTGGAGCTGGAGGTGCGCAACACCCGGGCGCCGCGCGGTCCGTCGACGGGCGGGGCGTCCGCCGCGGAACTGGCCGACAGCGGCAGCGGGTACGGTCTGCTGGGGATGCGCGAACGCGCGGAACTGCTCGGCGGCACCCTGCTGGCGGGCCCGGAGGACGGAGGGTGGCGGGTGTTGCTGCGGGTGCCGGCATGAACGAGGCGGTCACCAGGGTGCTGGTGGCGGACGACCAGACGGTGGTGCGCGAGGGCATCGTGATGCTGCTGGGGCTGCTGCCCGGCATCGAGGTGGTCGGTGCGGCGGCGGACGGGGAGGAGGCGGTCACCCTGGTGGCCCGCCATCACCCGGACGTGGTGCTGATGGATCTGCGGATGCCGCGGGTGGACGGCGTCGAGGCGACCCGACGGATCCGGGCCGCGCATCCGGAGACCGAGGTCGTGGTGCTCACCACCTACGCCGACGACGAGTCGCTGTTCCCGGCGCTGCAGGCCGGGGCGCGCGGCTACCTCACCAAGGACGCCGGCGGCGAGGAGATCGCCAAGGCCATCGCGGACGTCCGCGCGGGTGCGGCCGGGCTCTCGCCGCAGATCCAACTCCGGTTGCTGGAACGGCTTTCGGAGCCGCCGAAGAAGGCCGATCCGACGGCCGGGGCGGGCCCGGAGCGGTCGGCCGGGCGGGGCGGGGAGCTGCCGGACGGGTTGACGGTGCGGGAGGCGGAGGTGCTCGCGCTGATCGCCGAGGGGCTCTCCAACGCCGAGATCGCCCAGCGGCTGTTCGTCAGCCAGGCGACCGTGAAGACCCACATCAACAATCTGTTCGCCAAGACCGCGGTGCGGGACCGCGCGCAGGCCGTCGCGTACGCCTTCCGGCACGGAATCACCGGTTCGCAGCAGTAGTCGGATGAGCGTCCGTCAGATGATCGATCACCTCATTGAGTGAACGTATCTGCGATGGTCGGGGACGGTGTCCGGGGGCCTCCATGATGGTGCGGGTCAGAACGCCCGGCCCGGCCCAGGAGCAGCAGTGCCACAGCAGCAGACCAGCAGTCCCGGCCAGGGGCAGCGATTCGACTGGTGGGCCGCTCCGGCCGCCGCCACCGCCTCCGAGCCTGCTGCCGCGCCCCGCCGAACGGCCGTACCGGCCCAGCCGGTGCCCACCCGTCCGGCCGCCGCCCGCCCGGCCGACACCGGGGCCGAGCCGGGGATTGCGCCCGCCGCCCCGCCGGCCGCGCCGCCCGTGGTGCCGCCGCCCGCCCCGGCCGCCGCCCCGCCGGTGTCGGCGCCGCAGGCACCGGCGCCGACACCGGCGAGCGGCACCGACAGCACCGAGGTCTACCGGAGCGTCCAGGCCAGCGCGGCCTTCCAGGACATCCGCCGCAGCTACCGGGCGTTCGTCTTCCCGACCAGCGGCGCCTTCCTCGGCTGGTACCTGATGTACGTCGCCGCCGAGGCCGCCGCGCCCGGCGTGATGCGCAGCCGGGTGGCCGGCCCGCTCAACGTGGCCTGGGTGCTCGGGCTGCTGCAGTTCGTCACCACCTTCCTGCTCACCTGGCTCTACGCCCGCAACGCCCGGACCAAGCGCGACCGCGCCGCCCTGGGCCTGCGCTGGGACACCCAGGACCAGCTGCGATGACGACCACCAGCGGCGTGCTGAGCACCGCCACCCCGCCCCCCGTCGCCCCCACCGGCCAGCACCACGGCCTGGCGATCGTGCTGTTCGCCGTCATCGTCCTGGTCACCCTGGGCATCACCCTCTGGGTGGGCCGCCAGGGCAGCGCCGCCGAGGACTTCTACACCGGCGGGCGCGACTTCACCCCGCTGCAGAACGGCTTCGCCCTCTCCGGCGACTACCTCTCCGCGGCCTCCTTCCTCGGCGTCGCCGGGCTGATCGCCCTGTACGGCTACGACGGCGTGCTCTACAGCATCGGCTTCCTGGTCGCCTGGCTGGTCGTGCTGATGCTGGTCGCCGAACTCGTCCGCAACGCGGGCCGGTACACCCTCGCCGACGTGCTCGAACTGCGGCTGCGCCACCGCAAGGTGCGGGCGGCGGCGGGCGGCGCCAGCGTCGTGGTCACCCTGCTCTACCTGGTCGCCCAGATGGTCGGCGCCGGCTCGCTGGTCGCCCTGCTGCTCGGTACCAACAGCGCCCAGGCCCGGACCTGGACCATCATCGCGGTCGGCGCCCTGATGATCGTCTACGTCACGATCGGCGGGATGCGGGCCACCACCTGGATCCAGATCGTCAAGGCCTTCCTGCTGATCGCGGGTTCGGTGCTGCTCACCGTGCTGCTGGTGGTCCGCTTCCACGGCGACCTCTTCGACCTGATGCGCCAGGCCGCCCGGCACAGCGGCGCCGGACAGCGCTACCTCGAACCCGGGCTCAAGTACGGCGCCACGTTCACCAGCCGGCTGGACTTCTTCAGCCTCGGTCTGGCGCTGGTGCTCGGCACCGCCGGCCTGCCGCACATCCTGTCCCGCTTCTACACCGTGCCCACCGCCCGGGCCGCCCGGCGCTCCACGATGTGGGCGATCGGCCTGGTCGGCGGCTTCTACCTGATGGCCATCGCGCTCGGCCTGGGCGCCACCGCGCTGGTCGGCTCCGCCGAGGTGCGGCACGCCAACTCGGCCGGGAACACCGCCGTCCCGCTGCTCGCCCTGGTGCTCGGCGGCGGCAACGGCAGCACCGGCGGGGTGGTGCTGTTCGCGCTGATCTCGGCGATCGCCTTCGCCACTATCCTGGCCGTGGTCGCCGGGCTGACCCTGGCCTCCTCGGCCGCCTTCGCCCACGACATCTGGGCCGGCGCCTGGCGGGTCCGCCCGCGCCGCGACGGGGGAGCGGCCGCCGGGAAGCCGACCGAGCAGCAGGAGGTGGTGGTCGCCCGGTTCGCGGCCGGCGGGATCGGCGCGGTCGCGATCGTGATCAGCCTGTACGCCCAGCAGCTGAACGTCGCCTTCCTGGTCGGCCTGGCCTTCGCGGTGGCGGCCTCCTCCAACCTGCCGGTGCTGCTGTACAGCCTGTTCTGGTCTCGGTTCACCGCCCGGGGCGCGGTCTGGGCGGTGTACGGCGGGCTGGTGCCGGCGATCGTGCTGGTGTTCTTCTCGCCGGTGGTGTCCGGCTCCAAGGTGGCGCTGTTCCCCGGCGTCGACTTCCACTGGTTCCCGTTGGAGAACCCCGGGATCGTCTCCATCCCGCTCGGCTTCCTGGCCGGCTGGATCGGGACGCTCACCTCGCCCGAGCCCGCCGACGCGGACCGCTTCGCCGAGCTGGAGGTCCGCGCCCTCACCGGCGCGGGCGCCGCCTAGGGCCTGTCCCCGTCGTGCTCCGGGGAACCCCGGTGGGCCCGCGCCCGCCGGGGTTCCGCCGTGTCTAGGCGCTCCGGGCCGCCAGCCCGTAGCGGTGCTCCGGGCGGCCGGTGTCGCCGTAGCGCAGGGTCAGCCGCAGTCGGCTGTCCCGCTCCAGCTGTTTGAGGTAGCGCTGGGCGGTCGAGCGGCTCAGCCCGGTGGCGTCGGCGACCTCCTGGGCGGACAGCGGCCGGCCGGCCCGGCGCAGCACGCCGAGCACCAGGTCGGTGGTGGGCGCCGAGTGGCCCTTCGGCAGCACCCCGGTGGGCGGGCCGGCGCTGCGCAGGGTCGCGAACAGCCGGTCCACCTCGTCCTGGCCGGCCTCCCGGGCCGGGGCGGCCAGCGCGTGCCGCAGCTGCGCGTACGCGACCAGCTTGTCCCGCAGCCCGGCGAAGGTGAACGGTTTGACCAGGTACTGCAGGGCGCCGTGCTGCATCGCGGCGTGCACCGTGGAGACGTCCCGGGCGGCGGTCACCATCATCACGTCGCAGGCCACCTGGCGCTCCCGCAGTCGGCGGACCAGGGCCAGGCCGGTCTCGTCCGGCAGGTGGTGGTCGAGCAGCAGCAGGTCCACCGGGCGGCGCTCCAGCGCGGCCAGCGCCTCCCCGGCCGAGTGGGCGGTGCCGGTGACCCGGAAGCCCGGCACCTTGGCCACGTAGGCGGCGTGCACGTCCGCGACCCGGAAGTCGTCGTCCACCACGAGTACGTCGATCATCACGCCTCCACGAGCTGAGCGGTGAGCAGGGCCTCGGGCAGTTCGACGGTGAACCGGGCGCCGCCGAGCGGGCCGGTGTCGAGCACGATCCGGCCGCCGGTCCGTTCGACCAGCCGCCGCACCATCGCCAGGCCCAGCCCGCGCGGACGGTGCGCGGGCGCGTCCTTGCTGGTCCACCCCTCCTCGAAGACCTGCTCACGCAGCTCCTCCGGCACGCCCGGGCCGCTGTCCACGACCTGCAGCAGCAGGGTGGAGCCGGCCGCGGCCAGGGTCACCTCCAGCCGGCCGCTCCCCGCCAGGGCGTCCATCGCGTTGTCGATCAGGTTGCCGAGCACCGTCACCAGGGCCCGGGGGTCCACCACCGTGTCCGGCAGGTGCGCGGCCGGGGCCAGCACCAGCCGCACCCCGCGCTCGCCCGCCACCGCGGTCTTGCCCGCCAGCAGCGCCGCCACGTGCGGGTCCTGCACCTGTTCGGCGATCCGGGCGGCGACCACCGCGTGCGAGCCGGACTGCTCCGAGATGAAGGCCACCGCCTGTTCGTGGCGGCCGAGTTCGAGCAGGCCGAGCAGGGTGTGCATCCGGTTGGCGTGCTCGTGGTCCTGGGCCCGCAGCGCCTCGGTCAGGCTGCGGGTGGTGTCCAGCTCGCGGACCAGCGACTCCAGCTCGGTGCGGTCGCGCAGCGTCACCACCGCGCCCTCGGTGGTGGCCGTCCGGTTGACCACCAGCACCCGGTCGTCCCGGACGGCCGGCAGGTCGGTGCCGGTGATCCGCCCGGTCAGCACGTCGGCCAGTCGGCCCGGCGGCAGCACCGCGGCGATCGGGCGGCCGGTGCAGTCCCCGGGCAGGCCGAGCAGCCGCAGGGCCTCGTCGTTGGCCAGCCGGATGCCGCCCCGCTCGTCCAGCGCCACCATGCCCTCGCGGATGCCGTGCAGCATCGCCTCGCGCTCGACCAGCAGCGCGGAGATGTCGGCCAGCGCGATGTTGTGGGTGCGGCGCTTGAGCCGGCGGGCCAGCACCAGGGTGGCGACCGTGCCGGCGGTCAGGCCGGCGGCGGCGCACAGCAGGATGCCGGTGAGCATCTTCAGCAGGCGGCGGCGGATCGAGTCGTCGCTGATGCCGACCGACACCTCGCCGACGATCCGGCCGTCGGCGGTGCGCAGCGGCACCTTGCCGCGGGCGGTGCGGCCCAGCGTGCCCTGCTGGATCGCGGTGACGCTGCGGCCGTTGAGCGCGGGCTCGGGGTCGGTGCTGACCCGCTGGCCGATCCGGCCCGGGTCGGTGTGCGAGAGCCGGATCCCGTCCAGGTCGGTGACCACGACGAAGCTGGCGCCGGTGGCCAGCCGGATCTGTTCGGCGTTGCGCTGCGCGGTGGCGGTGTCCCGGGCGTCGGCGGCCCGGGCGATGGTCTCGTCGGTGGCGGTGGCCTGGGCGATGGACAGCGCCCGCTGCATCGCGTCGTGGTCCAGTTCGCTGCTGACCGGGGCCAGGAACAGCCCGGCGGTCACGGCGGTGACGCCGACGGTGACGACGGTCTGGCTCAGCAGGAGCTGGGCGAAGACCCGGCGGGGCCAGTGGGGGAGCTTCATCCGGGCCTCCTCTCGGTGGCGTCGGTGCTGCGGGGGTGGGGTCGGGACACCCTATGTTTCCGGGGTGTTTCTGTCAGCCCGCGTCCCCGCAGTTGTAGCGGAAGCAAAACGAGCAGAACACCCCTCAATGCGGAGAAGTCGCACTACGCGCAGATGGCTCCCGCCGGGGCGGGGCCCGCTCCTACCTTTCCGGGGCAAGCACTGACCCGGGAGGAATGCATGACCACTGCCCCGGCGATCGAGCTGACCGGCGCGACGAAACGCTTCCGGACCCCCTCCGGGGCCCTGCACACCGCCGTCCGCGATCTCGATCTGACCGTCGCCCAGGGCGAGTTCGTCGCCGTCGTCGGCCCCACCGGCTGCGGCAAGTCCACCACGCTGACCCTGGTCAGCGGCCTGGAGGAGCCCACCGAGGGTGAGGTCCGGGTGTACGGCGAGCCCGTGCGCGGGATCGACCCGAAGGTCGGGTTCGTCTTCCAGCAGGACGCCGTCTTCCCCTGGCGCACCGTGCTGTCCAACGTGATGGCCGGGCCGCGCTTCCGCGGCGTGCCCGCCGCCGAGGCCCGGGAACGGGCCCGGGACTGGCTGGGCCGGGTCGGCCTGGCCGCCTTCGAGGACCGCTACCCGCACCAGCTGTCCGGTGGCATGCGCAAGCGCGTCGCGCTCGCCCAGACCTTCGTCAACGACCCGACCATCCTGCTGATGGACGAGCCGTTCTCGGCGCTGGACGTGCAGACCCGGGCGCTGATGTCCGACCAGCTGCTGGAGCTGTGGGCGGGGACCGGCTCGTCGGTCGTCTTCGTCACCCACGACCTGGACGAGGCCATCGCCCTCGCCGACCGGGTCGTGGTGATGACGGCCGGGCCCGCCACCGTCAAGGAGGTCTTCACCGTCGACCTGCCACGACCGCGCACCGTGGAGGCCGTCCGACTGGAACCGAGGTTCGTCGAGCTGTACCGCGAGATCTGGGCCTCGCTCGGCGAAGAGGTGCGCATCACCCGGGAGAGAGGAGCGGGTCGTGCCGCTTGAGACCGTGTCCGCCGTCACCGCGGAGACCCCCGCCGCCCCGAGCAGCAGGACCGAGGCCCGCGAACGGGCCGCCCGCAACCGCAGGTTGACCGTCTACGCGGCTCGGGCCGCGGTGCTGGTCGCCTTCCTCGGCCTGTGGGAGGTGTGCGCCCGCACCGAGGTGATCGACCCGTTCAACTTCTCCCAGCCGTCCAGGATCTGGGACCAGATCTGGCAGTGGATCACCCACGGCACCGCCCAGGGCTCGCTCGGCGAGCAGATCGGCTACACCCTGTACGAGGCCCTCAGCGGCTGGGTGATCGGCGTGGTCGGCGGCGTGCTGCTGGGCATCGCGCTCGGCCGGATCCGCTTCCTGGCCGACGTGTTCGGCCCGTACATCAAGGTGCTGAACGCCATCCCGCGGATCGTGCTCGCCCCGATCTTCCTGATCTGGTTCGGCCTCGGACCGGCATCCAAGGTCGCCTCCGCGGTGGTGCTGGTGTTCTTCCCGGTGTTCTTCAACGCCTTCCAGGGCGCCCGCGAGGTGGACCGCAACCTGGTCGCCAACGCCCGCATCCTGGGCGCCGACAACCGCAGGGTCACCCTCCAGGTGGTCATCCCCGCCGCCACCACCTGGATCTTCACCAGCCTGCACGTCAGCTTCGGCTTCGCGCTGATCGGCGCGATCGTCGGCGAGTACATCGGCGCCACCAAGGGCCTCGGCCTGCTGGTCGCCGCCGCCCAGGGCACCTTCAACTCGGCCGGGGTGTACGCCGCCATGACCATCCTCGCGGTGGTCGCGCTGCTCACCGAGGGGCTGCTGACCTTCGCGGAGAAGAAGCTGTTCCGCTGGAAGCCCGCCGACTCGGGCGACGGCCGCTGAACTCCCGCTGCCCGTAGGGCCCATGAGGCCCATAAGGCCCGTATCGCCTGTACGGCCCATGAGGCCCATGCGGCCCGTAAGACGTCAAGACTTCCGAGAAGAGAGGCACCCCCACCCATGCGCCGCTCAGCCGCCGCCGCCCTCGCCGCCGTCCTGCTGTTCCCGCTCGCCGCCTGCGCCAACGACGCCGCCACCGCCGGCCACGGCGCCGCCGCCCCGGCCGGGCAGCAGGTCGACGGACCCAAGGTCAAGATCATGGTCGGCGGCCTGGACAAGGTCATCTACCTGCCCGCGATGCTCACCCAGCGGCTCGGCTACTTCGCCGAGGCCGGCGTCAACGTCGAGCTGCTGACCGAGCCGGCCGGCGTCAACGCCACCACGGCGTTGCTGGCCGGCGACGTCCAGGGCGCCGTCGGCTTCTACGACCACACCATCGACCTCCAGGCCAAGGGCAAGCACGTGGAGTCCGTGGTGCAGTTCGCCCAGGCCCCCGGCGAAGTCGAACTCGTCTCCACCAAGCAGGCCGACGCCATCAAGTCCGGCGCCGACTTCAAGGGCAAGAAGCTCGGCGTCACCGGCCTCGGCTCCTCCACCGACTTCCTGACCAAGTACCTCGCGGTCAAGAACGGCGCCTCCGCGAGCGAGTTCAGCCCGATCGCGGTCGGCGCCGGGCAGACCTTCATCGCCGCGCTCCAGCAGGGCAGCATCGACGCCGGGATGACCACCGACCCCACCGTCGCCACCGTCCTGGACAAGGGCCTCGGCAAGATCCTCTACGACCTGCGCACCCCCGAGGGCTCCCGTCAGGCGCTCGGCGGCCTCTACCCGTCCTCCTCGCTCTACATGAACACCGAGTGGGTGGAGAAGAACAAGGACACCACCCAGAAGCTCGCCAACGCCTTCGTGAAGACCCTCAAGTGGATGTCCACCCACAGCCCCGAGGAGATCGCCGCGAAGATGCCCGCCGACTACGCGCAGGGCGGTGCCGAGCAGTACGCGGCGGCGATCAAGTCCACCCTGCCGATGTTCACCACCGACGGGGTGATGCCGGCCGACGGCCCGAAGACCGTGCTCGCGGTGCTCGCCGCCTTCCACCCGGACGTCAAGGGCAAGGAGGGGACGATCGACCTGTCCCGGACGTACACCACGGAGTTCGCGGGCAAGGCCACCGGCTGAGCCGGCTCCGACCGCGGTCCCGCGCCCACCCCCACGGGCGCGGGGCCGCCGTGGTGCTCGGACGGTGCTCAGACGCCCCGTACGGACAGCACGTCCATCCGCGACGGCGTCCCCGGCGTCTTGCCGCAGCTCTCCGGACGCGCCGGCTCGCTCACCGACTCGATCACGTCCACCTCCCAGGCCCGCCCGTCCCGGTGCAGCACCCCCACCAGCCAGCGGCGCTCGCCGTCCGGCCGCTGCGTCACGGTCAGCGCGTCCACCTCGGTCTCGCCGGTCGCCAGCCGCACCGCGTGCTCGGCCGCCTGCCCCGGCCGCTGCCAGCCCGAGCAGCCCCGCGACCACTCCGGCACCATGTGCCCGGCCGCCGTCGCCGCCAGCACCTCCTTGGCGCTCTCCGACGTCAGCCGCCCGTACGCGTAGCCGTACGGCAGCACCAGCATGGTGGGGGAGAAGCGGTGCCCGCCCAGGTGGGTCACCTCCCAGACCTCGCTGTGCCCGGCCGCCGCCAGCTCCGCCGCCAGCGGACGGCCCAGCAGCGCGCAGCAGCGGTCCCGGCGGCCGTTGGTGCACACCAGCGCCACCGGGCCGCCGACGTGATCCACCCCGAAACCCGTGTGGTCGCCGGCGCCCAGCGCCGCGAAGTCCAGCTCCAGCAGCTCCGCCGGATCCGCCACCCGCGCCCGGCGCACCCAGCCGCGGCCCGGCACCGTGTGCGCCACCAGCACCTCGTGCCGCGTCGTCGGCAGGCAGTCCGCGTGCCGGCCCGGCCGCCGGATCAGGGCCACCCGCACCCCGGTGCCCGCCGCCGCGGCGTCCAGCGCCCGGCCGGTCTCCCGGTCGAGGTGGCTCTCGCCCAGCGCCTTCGCACCCCACGGGCCGTTCTGCTCCACCAGCAGCCAGGTGGTCGCCACCGCCGCCGTGGCGGTCAGCGGTTCCGAAAGTTCACGCGACACGGTCGCACAGGTGCTCACCCGGGCAAGGCTACCCTCAGCGGTTCCACCCGGCCCGGGCTCCGGAAACGGCCCGCGAACGGGCCCGACGCCGATCCCGGTACGGCCCCCGTACGACCCCGGCACGGCCCCGGGTACGCCGGAGGGCGGGGCGCCCGCAGGCACCCCGCCCTCCCGGACCCGTCATCACGCCGGGCCGGCCACCACCACGATCGGCGCCGCCACCGGAGTGCCCGAACCGTCCCGGCGCGGGTCCCGCTCCGGCAGCTCGACCGGCACGCCCTTGGCACCGGCCGCCCGCGCCGGGGCGGCACCCGCCCAGGCGAACGTCAGACCGTCCTCACCACGCAGGAAGCGCTGGCACCGCACCCCGCCGGTCGCCCGGCCCTTGCGCGGATACTGCTCGAACGGCGTGACCTTCCAGGAGGTCTGCTCCTCCCCGGAGAGCGTGCCCGAGGCCGTCGCCACCGAGACCACCACCGCGTCCGCGGCCGGATCCACCGCCGTGAAGGACAGCACCCGGGCACCGTCCGACAGCTTGATGCCCGCCATGCCACCCGCCGGACGGCCCTGCGGACGCACCTGCCCCGCCGGGTAGCGCAGCAACTGGGCGTCCGAGGAGATGAACACCAAGTCCTCCTCGCCGGTGCGCAGTTCGACCGCGCCCACCAGCTCGTCGCCGTCCTTGAGGGCGATCACCTCGAACTCGTCCTTGTTCGCCGGCCACTCCGGCACCACCCGCTTCACCACACCCTGCACCGTGCCCAGCGCCAGCCCCGGCGAGGACTCGTCCAGCGTGGTCAACGCCAACACCCGCTCCCCGGCCTCCAACCGCAGGAACTCGCCCACCGCGGCCCCGCCCGCCAGCGTCGGCGACGGCATCGGCGGCAGCGCCGGCAGATCGATCACTGGCAGCCGCAGCACCCGGCCCGCCGACGTCACCACACCCACGTCCGCCCGCGCCGTGGCCGGCACCGCCGACACGATCACGTCGTGCTTCGCCCGCTTCTCCGACAGCTCGAACGGCTCGCCGTCCGCCGTCCGCGCCAGCAGCCCCGTCGAGGACAACAGCACCCGGCACGGGTCGTCCGCCACCTCCAACGGCACCGACAACGCCGCCGACGGAGCCGCCCCCGCCTCCAGCAGCACCGTGCGCCGCTCCGTCCCGAACTGCTTGGACACCGCGCCCAGTTCGGACGACACCACACTGCGCAGCCTGGAGTCCGACTCCAGGATCTCGGTCAGCTCCGCGATCTCCGCGGACAGCTTCGCCTTCTCCTGCTCCAGCTCCACCCGGTCGAACCGGGTCAGCCGGCGCAGCGGGGTGTCCAGGATGTACCCGGTCTGCGTCTCCGACAGCGAGAAGCGCTCCATCAGGCGCTCCTTCGCCTGCTGCGCGTTGTCACTCGACCGGATGATCGCGATCACCTCGTCGATGTCGACCAGGGCCACCAACAGGCCCTCGACCAGGTGCAGCCGCTCCTCACGCTTGCGGCGCCGGAAGTCGCTGCGCCGACGCACCACCGTGAACCGGTGGTCGACGTAGACCTCCAACAGCTCCTTCAGCCCCAGCGTCAACGGCTGCCCGTCCACCAGCGCCACGTTGTTGATGCCGAAGGTCTCCTCCATCGGCGTCAACTTGTAGAGCTGCTCCAGCAGCGCCTCCGGCACGAAGCCGTTCTTCACCTCGATCACCAGCCGCAGCCCGTGCTCGCGGTCGGTCAGGTCCTTGACGTCCGCGATGCCCTGCAGCTTCTTCGCGTTGACCAGGTCCTTGATCTTCGAGATGACCTTCTCCGGGCCGACGTTGTACGGCAGCTCGGTCACCACGATGCCCTTGCGGCGCGCCGTCACCGACTCGATCGCCGTGGTCGCCCGGATCTTGAACGTGCCACGGCCGCTCTCGTACGCGTCCCGGATCCCCGACAGGCCCACGATCCGCCCGCCCGTCGGCAGGTCCGGACCCGGCACGAACCGCATCAGCGTGTCCAGGTCCGCGCTCGGGTGCTTGATCAGGTGCCGGGCCGCCGCCACCACCTCGGACAGGTTGTGCGGCGGCATGTTCGTCGCCATGCCCACCGCGATCCCGGTCGCGCCGTTCACCAGCAGGTTCGGGAACGCGGCCGGCAACGCCAGCGGCTCCTGCTCGCTGCCGTCGTAGTTCGGCCCGAAGTCGACCGTGTCCTCGTGGATCGACTCCACCAGCGCCATCGACGCCGCCGTCAGCCGCGACTCGGTGTACCGCATGGCGGCCGGCGGGTCGTCGTTGCCCAGCGAACCGAAGTTGCCGTGCCCGTCGATCAGCGGCAGCCGCATCGAGAACGGCTGCGCCATCCGGACCACCGCGTCGTAGATCGACTGGTCGCCGTGCGGGTGCAACCGGCCCATCACCTCGCCCACCACACGGGCGCACTTCACGTGCGAACGCTCCGGACGCAGGCCCATCTCGTTGGCCTGGTACAGGATCCGGCGGTGCACCGGCTTCAGACCGTCCCGCGCGTCGGGCAGCGCCCGCGAGTAGATCACCGAGTAGGCGTACTCCAGGAAGGAGCCCTGCATCTCGTCCACGACGTCGACGTCGAGGATCCGCTCCTCGAAGTCTCCGGGCGGCGGGGTCTGCGAACTGCGGCGGGCCATCGCGGCGGGGCTCCCTTACGTGTCGCTGGCAGTGGCGTCGGCCGTCGTCCGGCCGTCGGTCGGTCGGCGCACGGGCGTCGCCGTCCTGATTCACCGTCCCGTCGCCGCCACCCGTCAACCGGGCGCGACCGACAGGGCACGGCGCCCCCATTGTGGACCCTCCCGCCGACAGTCCCGGTCAGCGGCCCTCTTCCGCCCCTGGCGAACGCCGCATCCGCGCGGGCACGAACACGCCCCCCACGCGTTGCACCACAATGGGGGACGCCACACGAACCCCGACATCGACGACGGGAAGGACCCGAGCGCATGGCCAACCCGGCCCCCGCCTCCAGCCGAGGCATCGCCATCACCGAGCACCGCCTGGCCAACGGCCTGCGCGTCGTCCTCTCCGAGGACCGACTCACCCCCGTCGCGGCAGTCTGCCTCTGGTACGACGTGGGCTCCCGCCACGAGGTCAAGGGCCGCACCGGCCTTGCCCACCTCTTCGAGCACCTGATGTTCCAGGGCTCCGCCAACGTCTCCAACAACGGCCACTTCGAGCTCGTCCAGGGCGCCGGCGGCTCCCTCAACGGCACCACCAGCTTCGAGCGGACCAACTACTACGAGACCATGCCCGCGCACCAGCTGGAGCTCGCCCTCTGGCTGGAGGCCGACCGGATGGGCTCGCTGCTCGCCGCGCTCGACGAGACGTCCATGGAGAACCAGCGCGCCGTCGTCAAGAACGAACGCCGCCAGCGCTACGACAACGTCCCGTACGGCACCGCCTTCGAGAAGCTCACCGCGCTCTCCTACCCGGACGGCCACCCGTACCACCACACCCCGATCGGCTCCATGGCCGACCTCGACGCCGCCACCCTCGACGACGCCCGGACGTTCTTCCGCACCTACTACGCGCCCAACAACGCGGTCCTCTCCGTGGTCGGCGACATCGACCCCGAGCAGACCATCGCCTGGGTCGAGAAGTACTTCGGATCCATCCCCGCCCACGACGGCAAGCAGCCCCCGCGCTCCGGCGAACTCCCCGACACCATCGGCCACGAGGTGCGCGAGAACGTCACCGAGGACGTCCCCTCCCGCGCCCTGATGGCCGCCTACCGCCTGCCGCACGACGGCACCCGGGAAGCCGACGCCGCCGACCTGGCCCTCACCATCCTCGGCAGCGGCGAGTCCAGCCGGCTCTACAACCGGCTCGTCCGCCGCGACCGCACCGCCGTCGCCGCCGGCTTCGGCCTGCTGCGCCTCGCCGGCGCCCCCAGCCTCGGCTGGCTCGACGTCAAGACCTCCGGCGACGCCACCATCGCGCAGATCGACGCCGCCGTGGACGAGGAACTCGCCCGCTTCGCCGCCGAGGGCCCCACCACCGAGGAACTCGAGCGCGCCCAGGCCCAGATCGAGCGCGAGTGGCTCGACCGGCTCACCACCGTCGCCGGCCGCGCCGACGAACTCTGCCGCTACGCCGTCCTGTTCGGCGACCCCAAGCTGCTGAACGACGCCCTCCCCAAGGTCCTCGACGTCACCGCCGAAGAGGTCCAGGCCGTCGCCAAGGCCCGGCTCCACCCCGACAACCGGGCCGTCCTCGTCTACGAGCCGACCGCGACCGCCGACGACGCTTCCGACGCCGCTTCCGAAGAGGAGGGTGCCGCCGTATGAGCACCGACTACGTCCCCGCGATGACCTTCCACCCCCAGCCCCAGCCCGGCACCCCCAGCCCCTGGGCCTTCCCCGCCCCCGAGCGGTCCGCCCTCGGCAACGGCATCACCGTCCTGCACTGCCACCGGCCCGGCCAGCAGCTGGTCGCCGTCGAGGTCCTCCTCGACGTCCCGCTCGCGGCCGAACCCGAGGGCCTCGACGGCATCGCCGCCATCCTCGCCCGGGCGTTCAACGAGGGCACCGACACCCTCACCGCCGAGGAGTTCGCCGGCGAACTGGAGCGCGCCGGGGCCACCCTGGACGCCCACGCCGACCACCCGTGCATCCGGGTCGCCCTGGAGGTCCCCGCCTCCCGACTGCAGCGCGGCCTCACCCTGCTCGCCGACGCCCTGCGCGCCCCCGCCCTCCCGGCCGAGGAGATCGAGCGACTGGTCGCCAACCGCCTGGACGAGATCGTCCATGAGCAGGCCAACCCCGCCCGGCGCGCCGCCAAGGCCCTCTACGCTGAGCTCTTCGACGCCGCGGACCGCCTCTCCCGGCCCCGCAGCGGCACCGCCGACACCGTCAAGTCGATCGACCGGGCCGCCGTCAAGGCCTTCTACGACGCCCACGTGCGGCCCGCCACCAGCACCGTCGTGGTGGTCGGCGACCTCACCGGCGTCGAGCTGCCCGCCCTGCTGGAGAGCACCCTCGGCACCTGGACCGGCTCCACCGCCGGGCTCTCCACGCACGCCCCGGTCACCGGCGACGACCGCGGCCGGGTCCTCATCGTCGACCGCCCCGGCTCGGTCCAGACCCAGCTGCTGATCGGCCGCATCGGGCCCGACCGCCACGACCCGGTCTGGGCCGCCCAGATCCTCGGCACCTACTGCCTCGGCGGCACCCTCACCTCCCGCCTCGACCGCGTCCTGCGCGAGGAGAAGGGCTACACCTACGGCGTCCGGGCCTTCGCCCAGCCGCTGCGCTCCGCCGCCGACGGCAGCGGGCGCTCGCTGCTGGCCATCAGCGGCTCGGTGGACACCGCCTCCACCGCCCCCGCGCTGGCCGACACCTGGACCATCCTGCGCACCCTCGCCGCCGAGGGCCTCACCGACGCCGAGCGCGACGAGGCCGTGCAGTTCCTGGTCGGCGTCGCGCCGCTGAAGTACGAGACCGCGGGCTCGGTCGCCGGCACCCTGGCGGACCAGGTCGAGCAGCACCTCGCCGACGACTACCAGGCCGAGGTCTACCGGCAGCTGGCCGAGCTCTCCACCGCCGCGGCCACCGAGGCCGTGGTCGCCGCCTTCCCGCCGGACCGCCTGGTCACCGTCCTGGTCGGCGACGCCGCCGCGATCGCCGAGGACGTCCGGGCGCTCGGGATCGGCGAGGTCACCGTCGTCAGCTGACGCCCGGTGGCGTCGGACTCCGGCCCGGTGGAGCGAACCCGCTCCGCCGGGCCGGACGCGTTTTTAAATCCCTTGCGGGCCCGTCCCGTTCCGTGGATAGATGTTCCCCGACGCACCGAACGTGCGAACGGCGAGCAGCGAAAGGAGGCGGTCACCATGCGGGTCGAGCGAACCATACGACGACGCTCCCCAAGGCCGTCCCTCCCCTGCTCCACCCCGGCCGCCTGAGCGCAGCCGCCCCCGAACTTCCCCGAGCCGCGCCGGGATTCTCATGCGCGCGGCAGCTCATCTTCCTGAACTCCCCGACCGCTGGAGGTCGTTCACCATGACGTACACCGAAGTGCCCGGAATCCGGGTCCCGATCCGGATGTGGACGGACCCGGCGACGGTCGAGGGCCAGGCCCTGCAGCAGCTGCGCAACATCAGCTCGCTGCCCTGGCTGCACGGCCTCGCCGTGATGCCCGACGTCCACCTGGGCAAGGGTGCGACGGTCGGCTCCGTCATCGCCATGAAGGGCGCGGTCTGCCCGGCGGCGGTGGGCGTCGACATCGGCTGCGGGATGAGCGCGGTGAAGACCTCCCTCACCGCGAAGGACCTCCCGGACGACCTCTCCGGCCTGCGCTCCAAGATCGAGCAGGCCATCCCGGTCGGCCGCGGACTCCACACCGACCCGGTCGACCCGGCCGGGCTCCAGGACTTCCGCGCGCCGGGCTGGGACGACTTCTGGCAGCGCTTCGACGGCATCGCGGAGGACGTCAAGTGGCGCCGGGGGCGGGCGATGCAGCAGATGGCCACGCTCGGCGGAGGTAATCACTTCATCGAACTGTGTGTTGATACGACTGATGCGGTCTGGCTGATGCTGCACTCCGGCTCGCGCAACATCGGCAAGGAGCTGGCGGAGCACCACATGGGCGTCGCCCGCTCGCTGCCGCACAACCAGGGCCTGGTGGACCGGGATCTGGCGGTCTTCCTCGCGAAGACCCCGGAGATGGCCGACTACCGCCAGGACCTGTTCTGGGCGCAGGAGTACGCCAAGAACAACCGGGCGGTCATGATGGCGCTCTTCCAGGACGTGGTCCGGCGCGAGTTCGCCAAGGCGCGGGTCACCTTCGACGAGGT
Source organism: Kitasatospora sp. NPDC089509 (assembly GCF_044749365.1). Taxonomy (NCBI): domain Bacteria; kingdom Bacillati; phylum Actinomycetota; class Actinomycetes; order Kitasatosporales; family Streptomycetaceae; genus Kitasatospora; species Kitasatospora sp. NPDC089509. The sequence goes on from NZ_JBIVHS010000026.1 coordinate 122,679, forward strand.
GATCAGCTGCCACCACAACTACGTGGCGGAGGAGCAGTACGACGGTGTCGACCTGCTGGTGACCCGCAAGGGTGCGATCCGGGCCGGTTCCGGTGACCTCGGGATCATTCCCGGCTCGATGGGGACGGGTTCGTACATCGTCCGCGGCCTGGGCAACGAGGCGGCGTTCAACTCCGCCTCGCACGGCGCCGGCCGCAAGATGAGCCGCACCGCCGCCAAGAAGCGGTTCACCGCGCGCGACCTCGCCGAGCAGACTGCGGGCGTGGAGTGCCGCAAGGACAGCGGCGTGGTCGACGAGATCCCGGGCGCCTACAAGAACATCGAGAAGGTCATCGAGCAGCAGAAGGACCTGGTCGAGGTGGTCGCGCACCTCAAGCAGGTGATCTGCGTCAAGGGCTGACCGGGGCAGGGGCCTGCCGAAAGCCGATCGGGGTGCCGCCACGACGTGGCGACACCCCGATCGGGAGGCTGCGAGGCTCAGGCGGCGGCCGGGAGCTCGTCGAGGCCTTCGGCGACCAGCTTGGCGAGGCGGTCGAGGGCGTCGTCGGCGTTGGGGGCGTCGGAGGCGAGGATGACCTCTTCGCCGCCCTGGGCGCCGAGGCCGAGCAGGCCGAGCATGGAGGCGGCGTTCACGGGGTTGCCGCCCGGCTTGGCGATGGTGATCGGCACGCCGGTGGCCGTGACGGCACGGACGAAGACGGAGGCGGGACGGGCGTGCAGGCCCTCGGCCCAACCGATGGTGACGCGGCGCTCAGCCATGAGACGTGCCTTTCCGGTGAAGCTGGTCACGGCCGTGCTCGGGGAGCGGGGGAAACGACCGTGTTGTCTAGACCAGTGTTGCACGCAGGCGACCCCTGCGAGGCGCCGCGTTCGGGACTTGTGATTGTTTCTTTTCGGGGCATAAGGCCCGGCCAGTGGCCCTGTCCACCCTGCCGTGGGCACGCGTCCGGCGCCATTCGGCTCGCCGCCGGATAACCTGACGAATGTGGAAGACCCCGCGGTGGCGAACCCCGAGCAACCCGACTATCCGCAGCACTGGGAAGCCGACGTCCTGCTGCGCGACGGCGGCACGGCCCGGATCCGGCCGATCACTCCCGGCGACGCCGGGCGGCTGGTGGAGTTCTACGAGCAGGTCTCCGACCAGTCCAAGTACTTCCGCTTCTTCGCCCCGTACCCGCGGCTCTCCGACAAGGACGTCCGCCGCTTCACCCATCACGACTTCGTGAACCGGGTCGGCCTCGCCGTGGTGGTCCGCGACCACTTCATCGCCACCGTCCGCTACGACCGGATCGACGCCGAGGGCCGCCCCTCCGACACGGGGACGGACGCCGAGGTGGCCTTCCTGGTGCAGGACGCCCACCAGGGCCGCGGGGTGGCCTCCGCCCTGCTGGAGCACATCGCGGCGGTGGCCCAGGAGCGCGGCATCCGCCGCTTCCAGGCCGAGGTGCTGCCGGAGAACCGCAAGATGGTGAAGGTCTTCACCGACGCCGGCTACACCCAGCGCCGCAGTTTCGCGGACGGCGTGGTGCACCTGGAGTTCGACCTCGAACAGACCGACCGCTCGCTCGCCGTGATGCGCGCCCGCGAGCACCGTGCCGAGGCCCGCTCGGTGCAGCGGCTGCTGACCCCGCGCTCGGTGGCCGTGATCGGTGTCTCCCGCAACCCGCAGACCGTCGGCCGGGCCCTCCTGCGCGACCTGCTCGGCAGCTTCGACACCGAGTTCGAGAGCCGGTACGAGCCCAAGGACGCCGAGCGCACCGTGTACGCGGTGAACCGCAGCGCCCCGCCCGGCACCGTGCTGGACGGCGTACCGGTGCACCGTTCGATTCTGGACATTCCCGGGCCGGTCGACCTCGCCGTGATCGCCGTCCCCGAGGGCGCCGTCCCGGCGGCCGTCGCCGAGTGCGGCGCGCACGGCGTGCAGGGCCTGGTGGTGGTCACCGCCGGCTACGCGGAGACCGGCCCGGAGGGCCGCGACCGCCAGCGGGCCCTGGTCCGCCAGGCCCGCGCGGCCGGCATGCGGGTGATCGGCCCGAACGCCTTCGGCCTGATCAACACCGACCCCGACCGCCCGTTGAACGCCTCGCTCGCCCCGCACCTGCCGAACCGCGGCGGCTTCGGGATCTTCTGCCAGTCCGGGGCGATCGGCGTGGCCCTGCTGGAGTCCGCCCACCGGCGCGGCCTGGGCGTCTCCTCCTTCGCCTCGGTCGGCAACCGCTCGGACGTCTCCGGCAACGACTTCCTGCAGTACTGGGCCGAGGACGAGGCCACCGAGGTGGTGCTGCTCTACCTGGAGTCCTTCGGCAACCCCCGCAAGTTCACCCGGATCGCCCGCCGGCTGGCCGCCGCCAAGCCGGTGGTCGTGGTCAAGGGCGCCCGCCACACCGGCAGCCTGCCGCCCGGTCACGCCGTCCCGGCCACCGCGACCGGCCTGCGCGACGCCACCGTGGACGCCCTGTTCGAACAGGCCGGCGTGATCAGGGTGGCGACCATCACCGAGCTCCTCGACACCGGTGAACTGCTCGCCCAGCAGCCGCTGCCGCCCGGCGACCGGGTCGCCGTGGTCGGCAACTCCGACTCGCTCGGCCTGCTCACCTACGACGCCTGCCTGAGTGCCGGGCTGCGTCCGCGCACCCCGGTCGACCTGACCACCGCCGCCACCGGCGAGAACTTCCGGATCGCCCTGGACGTGGCGCTCGGCGACCCCGCCGTGGACGCGGTGATCGCCGTCGCCATCCCCCCGATCGGCACCTCCGCGCACGCCTTCATGGGCGGCCGGCTGACCGGCCCGGACGACCCCGAGATGGGCTCGGACGACCCGGAGATCGCCGCCGCCCTGCTCGAAGCGGGCGAGCGCGCCCGGGAACGGGGCAAGCCCCTGGTGCTGGCCCACCTGGCGCTGACCGACCTGCCGACCCGGCTGCGCCCCGGCGGCATCCCGGCCTACGCGGCGCCGGAACGCGCCGTGCGCGCCCTCGCGCACGCCGTGCACTACGCCCAGTGGCGCCGCCGCACCGCCGAGGCGGAGGAGACGGCGCGCGTCCCCGAGCTGGACCGGATCGACGAGCCCGGCGCCCGCGCCCTGGTGGAGGCGGCGCTGAGCACCCGCGCCGCGACGGCGGCCCGCACCCAGCCCGGCGGCGCCCGGATCACCCTGTCGGACACCGAGGCCCGTCAGCTGCTGGCCCGCTACGGCATCGACGTCTCGCCCGCCCTGCCCGCCCCGGACGAGGAGACCGCCGTCCGGGCCGCCGAGCAGCTCGGCTACCCGGTGGCCCTGAAGGCGACCGCCCCGCACCTGCGGCACCGCCCCGACCTGGGCAGCGTCCGCCTCGACCTGACCGCCGAATCCGGCCTGCGCCGCGCCCACCGCGAACTGGACGCGCTGCTCGGCGGCGCGGCCGGGGCCCGGCTGGTGGTGCAGCGGATGGCCCCGCGCGGCGTGGACACCGTGATCGGCGCCACGGTCGACCCGGCGGTCGGCGCGATCCTGTCCTTCGGGTTGTCCGGAGCCCCCGCCGAGCTGCTCGGCGACGTGGCCCACCGGCTGGTCCCGGCCACCGACCAGGAGGTCGCCGGGCTGATCCGCGAGGTCCGGGCGGCTCCGCTGCTGTTCGGCTGGCGCGGTGCCGAGGCGGTGGACACCGACGCGCTGGAGGAACTGCTGCTGCGGGTCTCGCAACTGGCGGACGACGTGCCGGAGATCGCCTCGGTGGACCTCGAACCGGTGGTCGTCGCCCCGCACGGACTGGCGATCCTGGGGGCGCGGGTGCGGGTCGCACCGCTGCCCGTCCGCAGCGATCTGGGCCCGCGCGCGATGAGCACGCTGTAACCTTCCTTGGTTGCGCCTGCCCGTGGGCGCTGATGTCCGAAGCTCGGCGCCGTGCCGCCCGCTTCGTCGGCGGACCATGCCAGGATGGAGTTATGGCGAAGACCGGTACCACCACCACTCAGGACCTGCGCTCGGCGATCGAGCGCAGCGGCTACTACCCGGCCCTGGTGTCCGAGGCGGTCGAGTCCGCGGTGGGCCCGGAGCCGATCAGCTCCTACCTGGTGCACCAGGAGACGACCTTCGACTCCAACGAGGTGCGCCGGCACGTGACGGTGCTGGTGCTGACCCCGACCCGGTTCGTGGTGAGTCACACCGACGAGCAGTCGGGCGACGCGGGCACCCCCGCCGTGCCGTTCGCGACGACCTCGACGGAGAGCGTCCGGCTGGACCGGATCGGCTCGGTCGTGGTGAGCCGGATGGTGGCGAACCCGGAGACGTACACGCCCGGGACGCTGCCCCGCGAGGTGGTGCTGACGATCGGCTGGGGCGCGGTGCAGCGCCTGGACCTGGAGCCGGCCGGCTGCTCGGACCCGAACTGTGACGCCGACCACGGCTACACCGGCTCGGCGACGGCCGACGACCTCTCGCTGCGGGTGAGCGAGGCCGGGGACGGCCCGGAGACGGTGGCCCAGGCCCTGGTGTTCGCCCGGGCGCTGTCCGACGCGACGATCGACACCAGCCCGCGGGTCTGACCCCGCGGCTCGACCCCGCAGTCCCCGTTCGCGTCCCCGTTCGCGCCTCCGACCGCGTTCCCGCCCGCTACGAATCCGGTTCCATGTCCTTCGCACCCTCCGACGGTTACGACGCCTTCGAGATCCTCGACCCGGCCGCCGCCCCCGCGCCCCCGTACGGCAGCGGCTCGCTCTGCGACCTGCTGCCCTCGGTGGCGGCGGGCCTGGGCGTCCCGGGGTTCACCGCGACGCTGCCGATCGCCCCGGCCGACCGGGCGGTGGTGTTCCTGGTGGACGGCCTGGGCTGGGAGCTGCTGCTGCGCCACCCCGAGTACGCCCCGTTCCTGTCTTCGCTGGCCGGGAGTTCGATGGGCGGTTCGGGCCGTCCGCTGACCGCGGGCTTCCCGTCCACCACCGCGACCTCGCTGGCCTCGGTCGGCACCGGCACCCCGCCGGGCCTGCACGGTCTGGCCGGGTACACGGTGGCGGTGCCGGGCGCCGACTACCTGATGAACCAGCTGCGCTGGCAGCCGCACACCGATCCGCAGGCCTGGCAGCCGTACCCGACGGTGTTCGAGCAGACCCACCGGGCCGGGGTGGCGACCGCGCAGGTGTCCTCGCCGCTGTTCGCCCAGACCCCGCTGACCAGGGTGGCGCTCTCCGGCGGCACCTTCCTGGGCCGCACCACGGGCGAGGAGCGGATGGACCTGGCGGCCTCCTGGCTGGCCGAGCACGACCGGGCGCTGGTGTACACCTACGTCAGTGAGCTGGACGGCGCGGGCCACCGCTTCGGGGTGGACTCCGACGAGTGGCGGATGACGCTGGACGCGGTGGACCGGCTGGCCCGTCGGCTGGCCGAGCAGCTGCCGCCGCGTTCGGCGATGTACGTGACCGCGGACCACGGCATGATCGACATCGCCCCCGAGGACCGGATCGACTTCGACGAGGACTGGGAGCTCGGCGCCGGCGTCGCCCTGCTCGGCGGTGAGGGCCGGGCCCGGCACGTGTACGCGGTGCCGGGCGCCGCGGCCGATGTGCACACGGTCTGGAGCGAGGTGCTGGGCGACCGGATGTGGGTGGCCACCCGGGACGAGGCGATCGCGGCGGGCTGGTTCGGCCCGACCGTCGACGACCGGGTGTACCGGCGGATCGGCGACGTGGTCGCCGCGGCGCGCGACGACATCGCGATCATCGCCTCCCGCAACGAGCCCGGCGAGTCCGCGATGATCGGCCTGCACGGTTCGATGACGCCGGTCGAGCAGTTCGTGCCGCTGCTCGAAGTCCGTGGCTGAGTCGGTCCCTTGACTCCTCTGTGCCCGAACCCCCTTGATGTGAAAGGCCTTTGCTCCACCCATGGCTGAACTGGTGTTCTTCTCGGGCACGATGGACTGCGGCAAGTCGACGCTGGCGCTGCAGATGGACCACAACCACACCGCGCGCGGCCGGCAGGGCGTCATCCTGACCCGCAACGACCGGGCCGGCGCCGCCACCATCTCCAGTCGGCTGGGCCTGCGCGCCGACGCGGTCGAGGTGACGGACGACTTCGACTTCCACGCCCATGTGGTGCAGCGGCTCTCCGCCGGCGGTCGGGTGGACTACCTGATCTGCGACGAGGCGCAGTTCTTCGCCGCCGAGCAGGTCGACCAGCTGGCCCGGGTGGTGGACGAACTGGACATCGACGTCTTCACCTTCGGCATCACCACCGACTTCCGCACCCGGCTGTTCCCGGGTTCGCAGCGGCTGATCGAGCTGGCCGACCGGGTGGAGGTGCTGCAGGTCGAGGCGCTGTGCTGGTGCGGTGCGCGGGCGACCCACAACGCCCGTACGGTCGGCGGGGTGATGGTGGTCGAGGGCGCCCAGGTGGTGATCGGCGACATCTCGGTGCGCGAGGACGAGGTGGGCTACGAGGTGCTGTGCCGCCGTCACCACCGCCGTCGGCTGACCGCCGCTACCGCGCGTGCCTCGGTGCTCTCCCCGGACGTGCTGCCCTTCGAGGAACAGCAGGCCTGAAGCCGGCAGGCCTGAGGTCAGCAGGTCTGAAGCCGGCAGGCCTGAGCCCGCTACTCGGCGACCTCCAGGACCGAGAAGTGCCCGCCCTGCGGGTCGGCCAGCCGGGCGGCCGTGCCGCGGACGGTCCCGTGCGGTTCGACCAGGATCCGGCCGCCGAGCGCGACGGCCTGACGGGCGGTCAGTGCGGCGTCCCGGACGGCGAAGTGGGTGCGCCAGCGCGGCGGGTGGCCGCGCAGGTCGGCGTGGTGGCGGATGCCCGCGACCGGGCGCCCGTGCACCAGTAGCGCGGTTTCGCCGCCGGTGGGCCGGACCGGTCGGTCGAGCACGGCGGCGTAGAAGACGGCGGCGCCGTCGGCGTCCGGGGTGAGCAGTTCGGCCCAGGCGGGGCCGCCGGGCTGTGTCCCGGATTCCCGGCCGAGGTGTTCCTCGCCCTGCCAGAGGCCGAAGACCGCGCCGGAGACGTCGGAGGCGATGGCCATCCGTCCGGCGCTCTCGGCCTGCAGCGGTCCGACCGCGACGGTGCCCCCGCACTGGCGCACCAGTTGGGTGGTGCGGTCGGCGTCGTCCACGGCGAAGTAGGTGGTCCACTGCACCGGGAAGCCGGTGGCGGTGGAGACGCCGAGGCCGGCCACCGGTGCGCCGTCGAGTTCGGCCCGGACGTAGGCGCCGAGTTGGCCCGGCCCGGGGGAGTACGTCCAGCCGAGCAGTTCGCCGTAGAAGGCCCGGGCACCGGGCAGGTCGTCGGTCAGCAGGCTGACCCAGCAGGGCGTGCCCTGGGCCAGTCGGAGTTCCACCGCGGGCAATGCGGGCCTCCTCACGGGTGGTTGGCGCACGACGGGTGGTGGGCGCACGGAATTCCTGGCGCGCGAGGGTGATGCTTCCACCCTGGCGCGCGCCCAACCCTCGACCCGCGCGGAAAGTCCGGCAAAGAGCGCACAAAGAGCCGTGGGCCGGTGGCGCTGCGCGACAATGGCCGACATGACCACCTTCAACGACGGTTCCCCGCTGATCTCCGCGGCCGAGCTGGGCGAGGCGCTGGCCTCCGCCCGGCCGCCGGTGCTGCTGGACGTGCGCTACCAGTTGGTCGGCGCCGCGCCGGGCGGCCCGACCGCGGCCGAGGAGTACCGGGCCGGGCACCTGCCCGGCGCCCACTTCGTCGAGTTGGACCGGGACCTTGCCGCCCCGCCCGGTGCTCCCGGCCGGGGCGGGCGCCATCCGCTGCCGGATCCGGAGGAGTTCGGGGCGGCGATGCGCGGGTTCGGGGTGAGCACCGGGCGTCCGGTCGTGGTGTACGACGGCGCAGCGTCGATGGCGGCGGCCCGGGCCTGGTGGCTGCTGCGGTGGGCCGGGCACCGGGAGGTGCGGGTGCTGGACGGCGGCTTCGCGGCCTGGCGGGCGGCCGGGCTGCCGGTGACGGCCGAGGTGCCGGAGTCGGCCGCGGGTGACTTCAAGGCCGTCCCGGGGCAGTTGCCGACGGTGGACGCGGACGGTGCGGCGGCCTGGGCGCGTGAGGCCCTGCTGCTGGACGCCCGCTCGGGTGAGCGCTACCGGGGCGAGAGCGAGCCGGTGGACCCGCGGGCCGGGCACGTCCCGGGTGCGCTGTCGGTACCGACCTCGGAGAACGTGGGACCGGACGGGAGGTTCCGTCCGGTCGCCGAACTGGCCGCCCGTTTCCGGGGGTTGGGCGCGGGGGAGCGCGAGGTCGCGGTGTACTGCGGCTCCGGGGTGACGGCGGCGCACGAGATCCTGGCGATGGCGGCGGCGGGTCTGGAGGCCACGCTGTACCCGGGTTCGTGGAGCGAGTGGTCGAGTGACCCGGGCCGCCCGGTGGCGGTGACCGACCAGCCGGGCTGAGCCCGGCCGGACGCGACGGAGGGGCGGGAGGCTCGGCCTCCCGCCCCTCCGTGCTGTCCGGGGACTACTCCTGCTTCTTGCGCCGGCTGCCGAAGACGATCTCGTCCCAGCTGGGCACGGTGGCCCGGCGGCCGGGCCGGACGCCGTCCGCCTCGGCCTGCCGGTCGGTGGTGCCGACCAGGCGCTCGCGGTGCGGGGCGACGGCGCGCGGCATCAGGATGTCGGCGTAGGCCGAGCCCGCGCCGACCGCCGGGGCGGCCGCGGCCGGCTCCTCGTTCTCCTCGGCGATCTCGGCGGGCACGGGGTCGATCGGGGCGGGGCCGCCCACGGTGAGGTCACCGCGGAAGGCGGGCACGACGTCGAGCAGGCTGGTCAGCGAGTCCCGGGAGTCGGCGGTGGCCTCGCGCGACTCGCGGACCTCGCGGGCCGACATGATGCGGTCGGCGGAGGGCCGGTCGATCATCGGGCGGGGCGGCCGGTCCTGGGGGAGCCGGGCGATCCGCGGGATGAACGGGAAGACCGAGTCCTCCTCGCGCTCGACGGTCTCGCCGATCAGCGCGCGGGCCTCGTCGTCGTTGGGCTGGACCAGGCGTCGGGGCGGGTCGTACGTCCAGGACGCGCTGCGGCCCTCGCCGTCGGCCCGGTAGGAGAGGATGACCTCCCAGGTGCCGTCGTCGCGCCGCCAGGAGTCCCAGCGCTCGGTGTCCTTCTCGGCGCCGCGCAGCGCGAGCCGCTCGGCGACGGCCTCGCCGAGCTGCGGCCCGGGGGACTCGCCGTTGCGGCGGATGGCGGTCTTGCGGGCGCGCTCGGCCATGAAGGCGCGTTCGGCGAGGACCGGCCCCTCGAAGCGGCGGACCCGGTCGACGGAGATGCCGGCGGCCTGGGCGACCTCCTCGGCGGAGGCACCGGCTCGTATCCGGGCCTGGATGTCCCGGGGGCGGAGGTGGCTCTCGACCTCGATCTCGATCTGGCCGAGGCGCGGTCGGTCGCCGCGGATGGCGGCGCGCAGCCGCTCGTCGATGGGGAGGGTGTACTCCGTGCTGTCGGCAGCCTTGAGCACCAGCCGTGTGCCGTCGTTGCTGACGGCCACAACCCGCAGTTCGGGCACGGTTACCTCCCGGGTTGTGCCTGCCGACGTCACCTGCGTCGCTGCTCCCGTACTGAGTGTGGCCTGCCCACTCGCGACTGGCCACAACCTTGCTGAGTTCCCCGGCGTGTCGGGCTTACGCCCGGCCACACCGCTGTGGCACGGTTGCCTTTTTGCCACGTCATCCGTCGACGTCGCGCCTGGGTGTCCCGGCCGTCCTCGCACGCGGAGTGTTCGCGACGATCCGGGACCGGCGTCGCCGTGCGTGTCCGATCCGTGGCTCTTCGTCAAGCTGCCGGTACAGGCACAGTCGACAAGTCGACCCAGGACTCGGGCTTTACGAACAGTACTCCATTCGTGGCATCCGAAGGGGCGGCTCGCCGCTCAAGTCTCCCGCGATTCACGGGAATCTCAAGAGCGCCCGCCCCCAACGGCGGACCATCGCCGGGTGAACGGTGATCATCTTCACACAATCCGGGCGCGGAGAACCGCATTTTCGTCCCTTGTGTCCTTCTTTGGGCAAGATGGAGAGGCTTGTTCGAGTAGCAGTCGTACGGACCGAAGGATGTTGATGTCGGAGCGGAGCCCCGCCGGGGAAGGCGGCAAGGAGGAGCGCAAGCGGATCGATCTGAGTGTGGCTCAGGTCGCGGCGAGCGCTCTGGCCACGGTGGTGGGCGCGCTGCTGGCGTCCGAACTCGGCGTGTACGGCACGATCATGGGCGCGGCGGTGGTCAGCATCGGGGCCACCACCGGGGGCGCGGTGTTCCAGCACCTGTTCCGCCGGACCGGCGAGCAGTTGCGCGGGGCGGTGGACCGCGGGCCGAACGAGGCCGCGAACGCCCTGCGCCAGGTGCCGGCCGGGCCGGAGCACCCGGCCGCGGGGCCGGCGATCACCTCGGAGTGGAACGAGCCGCAGGTGGTGCGGGCGCGCCGGCGGTGGGGCTGGAAGTCCTACGCGGCGGTGTCCGCACTGGTGTTCGTGCTGGCGATGACGCCGATCGTGGCGTTCGAGCTGGCCACCGGGCAGCCGGTGGCGGCGACGGTGAAGGGCGAGACCGGCAACGGGACGTCCTTCGGCGGCACCTCGACGCCCAAGTCCTCGACGCCGCGGGACACCCCCGCGGACCGGCCGTCCACCGGCGGTGGGCGCGGCCCGGACAGCACGCCGTCCGGCGGCGCCTCGGCCCCGGCGACCACCCGGCCGAGCCGGGAGCCGAGCACGACCCCGAGCACCGGCTCCGGCGGGCAGGGCGGCAGCGCGTCGCCCTCGGCCGGTCCGAGCGCTAGCCCGTCGGCCGGTTCCTCCCCGTCCGCGGGTGGCGGCGCCGGGAGTGGCGGCGGTGGCGAGGGTAGGCCCACCGGCGACGCCACGCCGAAGCCGCCGGTGCCGAGCAACGCCCCGGCGAACGGGACGGTGGCCCCGCCGCCGCCCGCCGGGACGCCGGCGAACTAGGCCCTCAGGCGCCCAGCACCCGCCGCAGGTAGTCGTTGCCGAACAGGCGCTGCGGGTCGACCTCGTCGCGCAGCGCCGTGAAGTCGCCGAAGTGCGGGTAGACGCCGGCCAGGTACTCGGCGTCACGGGTGTGCAGCTTGCCCCAGTGCGGGCGGCCCTGATGGGCGGTCATCAGCTGTTCCACGCCGGTGAAGTAGCCCTGGTCGCGGGTGCCCCGGTAGAGGTGGACGGCGATGTAGGCGCTGTCCCGGCCGGAGGCGGTGGAGAGCCAGAGGTCGTCGGCGGGGGCGAAGCGCACCTCGACCGGGAAGCCGACCTTCCAGTCGGAGCGTTCGACCAGGGCCTTCAGTTCGCGCAGCACCTCGGCGACGGCCGCGCGCGGGACGGCGTACTCCATCTCCACGAAGCGCACCTTGCGCGGGCTGGTGAACACCTTGTACGCGGTGTCGGTGTAGCTGCGGTCGGACCAGGCGCGGCTGGCGAGCGAGGCGATCGACGGGATGGAGCCGGGGAAGCGGCGGCCGACCCGGCAGGCGCCCTCCCAGACGGTGTTGGAGAGGAAGTCGTCCTCCAGCCACTCCTTGAACCGGGGCAGCGGGGCGGTCGGCCCCTGGCTGCGGTTGTTGCGCTTGGTGGCGCAGCGGTCGGTGTGCGGGAACCAGTAGAACTCGAAGTGCTCGTTGACGGCGGTGAGGTCGTCGAGGCGTTCCAGCACCTCGTCGAAGGGCATCGGCTGTTCGTGCGCGGTGAGCAGGAAGGCGGGTTCGACGCCGAAGGTGAGGGCGGTGATCACGCCGAGGGCGCCGAGGCCGAGCCGGGCGCCCTGGAACAGCCGGGGGTTCTCGGTGGGGGAGCAGTGCCGGACGGTTCCGTCGGCGAGCACGATCTCCAGGGCGCGGATCTGGGCGGCGAGCGAGCCGGAGTCCCGGCCGGTGCCGTGGGTGCCGGTGCTGGTGGCGCCGGCGACGGTCTGCACCTCGATGTCGCCCATGTTGGTCAGGGCGAGGCCCTCGGCGGCGAGGACCCGGTTGAGGCGGCTGAGCGGGAGGCCGGACTCGACGGTGACGGTGCCGGCCTCGCGGTCGATGCCGCGGACCGCGGTGAGCGCGTGCGGCCGGAGCAGCAGTCCGTCGCCGGCCGAGGCGATCGCGGTGAAGGAGTGGCCGGAGCCGACGGCCTTGACGGTGCGGCCCTGTTCGGCGGCCCGCAGGATCTCCCTGGCCAGCTCCTCCGCGGTGCCGGGGGTGGCGGTCCGGGCCGGGTGGGCGCTCTGGTTGCCGGCCCAGTTGGTCCACCGGGTGGGGGTCGCGGTGCTGGCCTGGGGCATTGCGATGCCTCCTGCTGCCGGGCCGAACGGGGTCGGCGCGTCCGGGGCGGCGGGGCCGCCGACAGGGTCCGTCCGCGGTGTCCGGGGAGGCGGGCCCTACCCGTGGGTAGGGCCACGGGTAGGGCGAGATTAGTCAGTTCACCGTTCGACGTCTACGGGTCGTTCGACCGTTGCGGAGGGCACTGCGACGGGTTGTGCGGCGGTGAGTCCGGCGCGCAGTCGGCTGAGTCCGGCGAGCGCGGCGAGCACGCCGAGGACGCCGGCCGCGAACGGCACCCAGTAGCCCGCGGCGGCGCCGGAGGCGTCGATCACCCAGCCGGCGGCCGAGGAGCCGGCCGCGACGCCGAGGGCCAGTCCGGTGGTGGTCCAGGTCATGCCCTCGGTGAGCTGGGCGGCCGGGACGAGCCGTTCGACCAGGGCCATCGCGGTGATCAGGGTGGGGGAGATGGCGATGCCGGCGACCAGCAGTGCGGCGCCGACCGCGACCAGTCCGCCGATGCCGTGCACCGCGTGGGCGACCAGCAGCAGCGGCACCATGCTGAGCGCCATGAACAGCACGCCGAGGAAGAAGCGCTTGGCCATCGAGCCGGCGGGCTTGAGCGCGCCGAACACCACCCCGGCCAGGCAGGAGCCGAGCGCCCACAGGGCGAGGATCACGCTGGAGACCGGCTTGTGCCCCTGGGCCTCGGCGAAGGCGACGGTGACCACCTCGACCGAGCCGAAGATCGCGCCGGTGGCGACGAAGGTCAGGATCAGCACCTGGAGGCCGCGGTTGGTGATCACCGAGCGGCCCGCGTGCCGGGCGGCCTCGTGGACCGGCGGCTCGGTGGAGCGCTGGCCGGCGAAGAGCAGGACGCCGACGGCCAGGAAGATCCCGGCGAGCAGCAGGCCGGCCTCGGGGAAGACCGAGGTGGCCAGGCCGATGGAGAGGATCGGGCCGACGATGAAGCAGGCCTCGTCGACCACGGCCTCGAAGGAGTAGGCGGTGTGCAGCTGGTCGGTGTCCTCGCGGTAGAGGTGCGCCCAGCGGGCGCGGACCATCGCGCCGGTGCTCGGCATGACGCCCATGCCGGCGGCGAAGACGAACAGCGTCCAGTCCGGGGCGTTCAGCCGGGCGCAGAGCAGCAGGCCGACGACGGCGCCGATGGTGAGGGCCATCGCCGGGACGATGATCCTCGCCTGGCCGTGCCGGTCCACCAGCCGGGAGACCTGCGGACCGAGGATCGCGGCGGAGACCGCGAGGGTGGCCGAGACCAGTCCGGCCACGCCGTACGAGCCGCGCAGCTGGGACAGCATGGTCACGATCCCGATGCCGGTCATCGAGATCGGCAGTCGGGAGACGAATCCGGTGGAGGAGAAGGCCGCGCTGCCGGGCGCGGTGAATATTCGGCGGTAGCTGGACAGCACGGGGGCTCCGGGCAGGGACGTAAGGAACAAGGCTGGTCAAGACAGCTTACGTACTTTGGCAAATGGTATTTTCCGGACGCCCGCGCGGCCCCGGCGTCTGCGCCCGGCCCCGCAGTGGCAGGATCGGTGCATGCCCGACGCGCGCAAACCCTCCCCCTCCGGCGCCGCCCCGTACGACGCCCTGCTGCTGCTCTCCTTCGGCGGGCCCGAGGCCCCCGAGGACGTCGTCCCGTTCCTGGAGAACGTCACCCGGGGCCGCGGCATCCCCAAGGAACGGCTGAAGGAAGTCGGCAAGCACTACTTCCTGTTCGGCGGGGTCAGCCCGATCAACGAGCAGAACCGCGAGCTGCTCGCCGCACTGCGCAAGGACTTCGCCGAGCACGGGCTGGACCTGCCGGTGTACTGGGGCAACCGGAACTGGGCCCCCTACCTGGTGGACACCCTGCGGGAGATGGCCGCGGACGGCCACCGCCGGATCGCCGTGCTCGCCACCAGCGCCTACGCCGGCTACTCGGGCTGCCGCCAGTACCGGGAGAACCTGGCCGACGCGCTGGCCGTGCTCGCCGAGGAGGGCCGCCCGGTGCCGACCGTCGACAAGCTGCGGCACTTCTACAACCACCCCGGCTTCGTCCAGCCGATGATCGACGCCACCCTGGCCGCCCTGGCCGAGCTGCCCGCCGGGGTGCGGGACGGCGCCCGGCTGGCCTTCACCACCCACTCCATCCCGGACGCGATGGCCGAGACCTCCGGCGCCCCGGACGACCCGGCCCGGGGCACCCCCGGCGGCGCCTACGTCGCCCAGCACCTGGACGTGGCCCGGCTGATCGCCGCCGCCGTCGCCGAGCGCACCGGTGCGGCCGACCGGCCGTGGCGGCTGGTGTTCCAGAGCCGCAGCGGCGCTCCGCACATCCCGTGGCTGGAACCCGACATCTGCGACCACCTGGAGGCCCAGCACGCCGACGGCGCGCCGGCCGTGGTGATGGTCCCGATCGGCTTCGTCTCGGACCACATGGAGGTCAAGTACGACCTCGACACCGAGGCCGTGGCCAAGGCCGCCGAGCTGGGCCTGCCGGTCTCCCGCGCGGCCACCGTCGGCGCCGACCCGCGGTTCACCGCCGCCGTGCGCGAGCTCGTCCTGGAGCGGGCCGCCACCGAGCGCGGCGAGGACGTGACCCGCTGCGCCCTCGGCGCCCTCGGCCCCAGCCACGACGTGTGCGCGGTGGCCTGCTGCCCCAACCCGCGCGCCCCCCGCCCGGCCGCCGCCGAGCGCTGACCCCTGTCGGACCCCCTTTCGGAGGAGAATCCCGTGTCCACCCCCGCCCTGCCCGACGACCGGCTGCTCGACGACCTGCTGGACGTCGCCCTGGACGTGGCCCGGCAGGCCGGCGTCCTGCTGCGCGACGGCCGCCCCGCCGACCTCGGTGTGGCCGGTACCAAGAGCAGCCCGGTCGACGTGGTGACCGAGATGGACCTCGCCTCCGAGAAGCTCATCGTGGAGTTGATCGCCGACCGCCGCCCCGAGGACGGCTACCTCGGCGAGGAGGGCTCCGAGCGCCCCGGGGGCAGCGGGGTGCGCTGGGTCGTCGACCCGCTCGACGGCACGGTCAACTACCTGTACGGGCTGCCCTCCTGGGCGGTCAGCGTGGCCGCCGAGGTGGACGGCCGGGCCGTCGTCGGGGTGGTGTACGCCCCGGCGCGCGGGGAACTGTTCCACGCCGTGCTGGGCCGCGGCGCCCGCCTCGACGGCCGGCCGCTCGCCGCCCGCCCGGCCCCGCCCTGGGGCCAGGCGCTGATCGCCACCGGCTTCAACTACGTCCAGCCGGTACGGGTGCGCCAGGCCGAGGTGCTGCTCGCCCTGATGCCCGAGGTACGGGACATCCGCCGGGGCGGGGCGGCCGCGGTGGACCTCTGCGACGTGGCCGCCGGGCGGCTGGACGGCTACTACGAGCGCGGCCTGGCCCCCTGGGACCGCGCGGCCGGCTGCCTGATCGCCACCGAGGCCGGCGCCCTGGTCGGCGGCCGCCCCGGGCACGGCCCGGACGGCGAGCTGACCGTGGCCGCCGCCCCGGGGGTCTACCAGCCGCTGCAGGAGCGGCTGGCCGCGCTGCGCGCCTGGGCGGACTGAGCGTCCGGGCGGACCGAGCGGGGCCCCGGGAACCCGAACGGTTCCCGGGGCCCCGCCGGGCATGCGAAGAGCCCTGGCATACGGGGGATGCCAGGGCCTGGGTTTTCGCACGGCCCCCGCAGGGCCGCTGGTGCCGGAGGACCGGCGTCGGGTCAGGCGGCGGTGCGGTGGCGCTCCAGCACGGTGTCCACACCGTGCTCGGCGGCGAGACGACGGAGGTCGTCCAGCTCGGACTGCTCCACCTCGGCGAGGAACTCGTCCCCGGCCTCGATCGCGCGGTGCAGGTCCTGCTCGGCGTTGGCTATGCGCTGCAGGATTCCGGCCTTGAAGGCGTCCATACGGGCCCCCTTACTGTGTCGGACGTGCACGGTCGTGCGCTCTCCGCCCCGAGGAGGGTCCAGCCGGTGAATGCGCCCGGGCCGACAGGTGATGGATCTCCGGTCGGGCGCGGAGACGGCCTTCGGCCGCTCCCGGTGACGTCCCAGCCCCAGGGCCGGCGCGGATGAACGCACGGCGGGTGGGTGCGATCGACCGAGGGCCAGATCGCGGGTGTGCAGCTGTCCTCCCCGCCCCGGAGGCCGGGAAACCTCGCCGCCGAAGAAAGTTGCCCGTGTCACAGTCCAAGCGGAGCGGTCCCGACACGAACGGTCACCGTCGCACGGTCCGGCTTCCTGCCCGAGGGGCAGCTTATCGCTGCTTTACCGCAGGACCAGGCAGGATGGAGGCACCGTCGGAGCCGTGCGTCCGCTTCCGGGGCCGGCCTGGAGAAGGGACAACGACCGTGCGGGTTCTCGTCGTCGAGGACGAGCAGCTGCTTGCCGAGGCCGTCGCGACCGGCCTGCGCCGCGAGGCGATGGCCGTCGACGTGGTGTACGACGGGGAGGCCGCGCTCCAGCGCATCGCGGTCAACGACTACGACGTGGTGGTCCTGGACCGGGACCTCCCACTGGTCCACGGCGACGACGTCTGCCGCAAGGTGGTCGAGCAGGGCCTGGCGACCCGGGTCATCATGCTGACCGCCTCCGGCGACATCAGCGACCGGGTCGAGGGCCTGGAGATCGGCGCCGACGACTACCTTCCGAAGCCGTTCGCCTTCAGCGAACTCGTGGCCCGGGTAAGGGCGCTGGGCCGCCGCGCGACCATCCCGCTGCCCCCGGTGCTGGAGCGGGCCGGCATCTCGCTCGACCCCGGCCGGCGCGAGGTGATCCGGGAGGGCCGCACCGTCCAGCTCGCCCCGAAGGAGTTCGCCGTCCTGGAGGTGCTGATGCGGGCCGGCGGTGCCGTCGTCTCCGCGGAGCAGCTCCTGGAGAAGGCCTGGGACGAGCACACCGACCCGTTCACCAACGTCGTGCGGGTCACCGTCATGACGCTGCGCCGCAAGCTCGGGGACCCGCCGGTGATCGTCACCGTGCCCGGCTCCGGCTACCGGATCTGACCGGATCCGCCCCAGGAGCCCGACCGCCGGAGCCCGACCCCCGGAGCCAGACCGCCCCGGATGCCGGACCCGGGAATCCGTCCCCGACGGAACCGACCCCGGGAATCCGCCCCCGAGGATTCCCCGCCGTACCCAGCGCCCGCCCCGGCGGACGCCCGAGAGGACCATCATGACCACCCCGCCGCCCCCGGCCGGCGGGCCCTCCGGCGCGCCCGCCGGCGGCCCGCGTGCCGTACCCCCCAGGCCCGCGCACCCGCCGCGCCAGCCCCGCCCGCACCAGCACGAGACCTACGTCCCCGGCGACGGCCTGCTCGCCTGGCTCCCCTTCCGCCCGACCATCCGGATGCGGCTCACCCTGCTCTACGGCGGGATGTTCCTGATGGCCGGAGTGGTGCTGCTGCTGGTGATGTACTTCTTCGTCCAGCAGTCGCTCCAGGAGGTCGGCCAGCCCCACCTCAGGCTCACCGGACCGGGCATCTCCGTGCTCACCCCGGACGGCCAGGTCCTCACCAACCAGAGCGCGCTCGACCAGTGGCTGAACGACAACAAGTCGATCCAGGCGGCCGCGGCGCTGAACACCCTGCTGCGCAAGCTGCTGACCGTGCTGGTCTGCCTCGCCGTGATCGCCTTCGCGGCCGGCTACGCGATGGCCGGCCGGGTGCTGCGCCCGCTCGGCCGGATCACCCGCACCGCCCGTGACGTGGCCTCCTCCGACCTGCACCGCCGGATCGAGCTGGACGGCCCGGACGACGAGCTCAAGGAGCTCGCCGACACCTTCGACGACATGCTGGACCGGCTGGACCGCTCCTTCGACTCCCAGCGCCGCTTCGTCGCCAACGCCTCGCACGAGCTGCGCACCCCGCTGGCGATCAACCGCACCCTGCTGGAGGTCCAGCTCTCCGACCCGGCCGCCTCACCCGACCTCCAGCAGCTCGGCAAGACCCTGCTGGCCACCAACGAGCGCAGCGAGCAGCTGGTCGAGGGCCTGCTGCTGCTCGCCCGCAGCGAGAACGAGCTGACCGACCGCCGAGCGGTGGAGCTGTCCGAGGTGGCCACCCGGGCGCTGGAGCAGACCCGGGGCGAGGCGGACAAGCGCGAGGTCGAGCTGCGGTCCAAGCTCGATCCGGCGGTCGTCGCCGGCAACGGGGTGCTGCTGGAGCGGCTGGCGCTCAACCTGCTGCAGAACGCCGTCCGCTACAACACCCCGGGCGGCTGGGTCGAGCTGGCCACCGCCACGGTGCCGGGCGGCGGCGAGCTGGTGGTCTCCAACACCGGTCCGGTGGTGCCGCAGTACGAGCTGGAGCACATCTTCGAGCCGTTCCGCCGGGTTAAGGGCGCCGACCGCACCCGCAGCGACAAGGGGGTCGGGCTCGGCCTGTCCATCGTCCGTTCGGTGGTGCGCGCCCACGGCGGCACCGTCGAGGCCACCCCGCGCGCCGGGGGCGGCCTCACCATGCGCGTGCGCATCCCGTCCCCCTAGGGCGCCTCCGGACACGTCCCAGTCCACATCGGCCCTGGTCGCTGCCGCCCTCCGTGCGCGACCGTTCCCAGCCGCCCCCGTCAGGCCCGTCAAGACGACATAAGGCCTGGCGGGGGCGGCTTGTCATTTCCGCCCCGAGCAACTTACGGTGTCGTAACCTACGCAACCGTAAGTGCGACCGCCGGTCTGTCCGCCGACGGCTCCCGAACGACGCGTGTCCGCCCAACGCGCCCGTCCCGCGCGTGTCCGTCCCCCAGGAGCAAGCCCGTGACCATCGCCCCTGTGCAGAGCAGCCCCGCGCTCGGAACGAGCGGCTGGACCGATGCGCGGCTGATCCTGGCCCTCGAAGAGGTCGTGGAGAAGGAGCTCAACCGCCACCTCGGGGTGGCCAAGGAGTGGATGCCGCACGAGTTCGTCCCGTGGAGCCGGGGCCGGGACTTCGACGGCGTGCTGGGCGGCGAGGCGTGGAGCCTCGACCAGTCGCAGGTGACCCCGCTGGGCCGGGTCTCGCTGGTGGTCAACCTGCTGACCGAGGACAACCTCCCCAGCTACCACCACGAGATCGCGACCATGTTCGGCCGCGAGGGCGCCTGGGGCACCTGGGTGCACCGCTGGACCGCCGAGGAGGGCCGGCACGGGATAGCCATCCGCGACTACCTGCTCGCCACCCGGGCCGTCGACCCGGTTGAGCTGGAGCGGGCCCGGATGAACCACATGTCGGAGGGCTTCGAGTCCGACAACGCGCACAGCATGCTGCGCTCGGTCGCGTACGTGGCCTTCCAGGAGCTGGCCACCCGCATCGCGCACCGCAACACCGGCAAGTACGCCGGGGACCCGCTGTGCGAGCAGCTCCTGGCGAAGATCGCCAACGACGAGAACCTGCACATGGTCTTCTACCGGAACCTGCTGAAGGCCGCCATGGAGATCGCCCCGGACCAGGCCATGCGGGCCATCGCCGACGTGGTCACCGACTTCCGGATGCCCGGGCACGGGATCCCCGGTTTCGAGCGCGCCGCCGCGCAGATCGCCCTCGGCGGGGTGTACAACCTCCGCATCCACCACGACGACGTGCTGCAGCCGGTGCTGCGCAAGCTGAAGGTGATGGAGGTCGGCGGGCTCGGTCCGGAGGGCCTGCTGGCGCAGAACGAGCTGGGTGTGTTCCTGGACGGTCTGGACGGGCAGGCGCGCAAGTTCGAGGAGCGCCAGGCCGCGATGCAGGCCCGCCGGGAGGCCCGCCGGAACGCCGGCTAGGGCGCCCCCCGGGGCGCTCCCGCCGGGCCGCCGCGCCCCCTGATCGAGGGGGCGGAGTGGGTGGATTTTCCGTGATTTGCCCTGGAAGATTCTGAACGTGACTAAGGTCACACCGTGTCGCTCCGCGATGTCGGGTGACCTCGGAGAGTGATCACCCCATTGGGGGTGCCGATCGCCGTCCGTGACCGGAATCCGGCCTGCCGCCGGTGCACGGGGGTGGTCGGCGGCCCTGGTGGACAAGGGATTTGACGGACACCAGTACGGCTTCCGCTCACTGTGAGTCGCCGCTCCGACCGGGGCGCGACGGGTCGGTGATGGCCCAGCGTGAGGCCTTTCGCGGCCCGGAGGATCACCCCAACGGAGCCCCGGCTGAGTGTCGATTGAGTAACGGGGCTTGAAGTAAGGCAAAATCTCCGCCTCGGGTCGGGCACAAGACCGACCCCCCATGCGTTACGTGCGCTGGAGATACCGCACACACCGCACAAACCCGGAGGGGGAGAGCGAAAAATGGCAACCGACTACGACACCCCACGCAAGACCGACGACGAGCTCAACGAAGACAGCATCGAGGAGCTCAAGGCACGCCGTAACGACAAGGGCGGCGGCTCGGTCGACGTCGACGAGTTCGACGCCGCCGAGGGCATGGAGCTGCCCGGCGCCGACCTCTCGAACGAGGAACTCGCCGTCCGCGTGCTGCCGAAGCAGGCCGACGAGTTCACCTGCATGAGCTGCTTCCTGGTCCACCACCGCAGCCAGCTGTACAGCGAGAAGAACGGCAACCCGATCTGCCGGGACTGCGGCGCCTGAGCACCGCAGCGGACAGCGCCAGGTCCCCGTGGCTCCCGCGGGACCGGCACACAGCCCCTTCCGGCCCCGGGCAGCGGGGCCGGACGGCAGGTCCGCGGACCGTCCTGGCGGACGGACCCGGGAGGACGGAGTCGGTCGGCCGCGTGCCGGTCCGGACAAAGTCGTAGGGACGGTCCCGCAACAGCGGAACCGTCCCTCTCGGTCTTTCCGGGGCTTGATCCTCCGGGTCCGGCGGCCGGAGCCCTCAGGGCTCGTTCCCGGCCCTTCCCGGGCTGTTCCCGGGCCGTCTCCGGGCCGTCCCGGGTCATCCCCGGGGCGGGAGGGGCACCGGTCAGGTGCGGGCGCCGCGCCGGGCCTCCTCCAGCGCCTCGGCCAGCTTCATCGGCGAGCGGGTCGACAGATAGAGGTAGGGCGTCGGGTCGGCCGGGTCGCTCACCTCGACCCGCAGCGCGGTCGGGACGTAGCTGCGCAGCAGCATGAAGGCGCGGGGATCGGCCTTGGGGCCGCGCCAGGCCGCGGCCTCGGCGGGGCTCAGCGCCTGGGCGGCGCCCAGCGCGTCCACCGGGATCCGGGCCGGTCCGGCCACCAGCGAGCCCTGCACCACCCGGATCCGGGCCGAGCCGTAACTGCTGATCGCCACCGCGCCGGCGGCGATGCCGGCCACCAGGCCGACCAGGGCGGCCAGCCCGCCGACCCTGATCAGGATCAGCGCGAAGGTCAGACCGACTGCGACCGGGAGCAGCCACCAGGAGCGCGGCACCGTGAGGCGTTCGTCGTACATGCCCTCCATTGTGGGCGCCCTGACGCCCGGAGCGGCACGCCACCCCCACCGGAGGCCTTGCTACCCCTGGGTAGGCTGGGTTGCCGTGACCGGTACGACCACCCCCACGACCCCCACCGACAGGTCGGCGCCCGTGTTGCCGCCGACCCCGACCACCCCGCCGCCGGACGCCGTGCTCCCGGAGCGCCACCCCCAGGCGCCCGCCCCCGGCACCCGACTCGGCTCCCACTACGAACACTGCTTCGGCTGCGGTCCGGCGCACCCCGGCGGTCTGCGGATCGACGCGGTCGCGGGCGAGGGCCTGGACGTCACGGCCGAGTTCGCCGTCCGGGACGTCCACCAGGGCGGTCCCGGGCTGGCCCACGGCGGCGTCCTCACGACGGCGATGGACGAGACCCTCGGCACGCTGAACTGGCTGCTGCACGCCCCCGCCGTGACCGGCCGGCTGGAGACCGACTTCCTCAGCCCGGTGCCCGTCGGCTCGGTGCTGTACCTGAGCGCCCGGGTCACCGGGGTGCACGGCCGGAAGATCTACAGCGCCGCCGAGGCGCGGATCGGCGGCCCGGACGGACCGGTCGCGGTGCGTGCTCAGGCGCTCTTCATCCAGGTGAAGCTGGAACACTTCACCACGCACGGTCGTGCCGAGGACATCGAGAAGGTCCTCGACGACCCGGATCTGATGAAGCGCGCCCGAGCCTTTGAGGTGAACCCTTGAGCGAGACCCCCCGTCCCCAGCTGGACGTCCTGATCAAGCGCATCGACGCCGAGCTGCCGCTGCCCGCGTACGCGCAGCCCGGGGACGCCGGTGCCGACCTGCGGACCACCGTCGACGCCGAGCTGGCCCCGGGCGAGCGGGCGGTGCTCCCCACGGGCATCGCCATCGCGCTGCCGGACGGCTACGCGGCCTTCGTCCACCCGCGCTCCGGGCTGGCAGCTCGTTGCGGAGTTGCTCTCGTGAACGCCCCGGGGACGGTCGATGCCGGGTACCGTGGAGAGATCAAGGTGATCGTCGTCAATCTGGACCCGCGCGAGGGGGTCAGCTTCCGCCGAGGGGACCGGATCGCCCAGCTGGTCATCCAGCAGGTCGAGAAGGCCCGCTTCCACGAGGTGGCCGAGCTGCCTGGGTCGGCACGCGCCGAGGGCGGGTTCGGGTCGACCGGTGGCCACGCAGGGGTCTAGCATTCCCGCGGCCTCGCAGGAAGCCGAGCAGGTATTCGCATCGGTCTTGGACCGGGAAGGACAGTGACCGTGTTCCGTCGTCGCCAGAAGAGCGAGGACGCTGTCGAGCAGCTCGCCGACGACGCCATCAGCGCCGACGAGCCGGCCGATGACGTCGAAGGTTCCGCCGAGAGCGAGAACGTGACCGAGCTGGACCCGGCCGACAAGGTCGGCCTGCCGCCGGCCCCTCGGCCGGACGGCCCGTGGGACCACTCCGAGCTGGAGACCCCGGAGGAGGGGCGAGTCGACCTCGGGGGTCTGCTGGTCCCCGGTGTCGAGGGCATGGAGCTGCGCGTCGAGGTCGCCGGTGACGCGATCGTCGCCGCCACCCTGGTGCTCGGCAACAGCGCCATCCAGCTGCAGGCCTTCGCGGCCCCGAAGTCGGAGGGCATCTGGGGGGAGGTCCGCGAGGAGATCGCCAACGGCATCACCTCGCAGGGCGGCCTGATCGAGGAGGAGGAGGGCCCGCTCGGCTGGCACCTCCGCGCCCAGGTCCCGGTGCAGCTCCAGGACGGCACCCAGGGCGTGCAGCTGGTGCGCTTCGTCGGGTGCGACGGGCCGCGCTGGTTCCTGCGCGGCGTGATCTCGGGCCAGGCCGCCGTGCAGCCCGAGATGGCCGGCATCCTGGAGCAGGTCTTCCGGCAGACCGTCGTCGTGCGCGGCGAGACCCCGATGGCGCCGCGCGACCCGATCGTGCTGAAGCTCCCCGAGGACGCCCAGATGGTCGCCGACGGCGGTGGCGCCGCGGCTGCCGCGGCCGAGGGCGAGAACCGCTACGGCTCGCTGGACCCGTTCGCGCGCGGTCCGGAGATCACCGAGGTCCGCTGACCCCGGCCGGGCCCGTCCCGCACCTGCATCGCCTCCGCCCGGACCCCCGGGCGGAGGCGATTTGCATGGGACGGGCCGGTCACCGTACAGTTCCGGAGTCGCCGCGGGAGACCGGGGCAACAAAGCGGAAAGTGAATCCGATGAATGAAACTCCGGAAAACGGAGCGGAAAACATCTGATAAGCTGGAAACACGAAAGAACGAAGCGCCCGGAG
>NZ_JBIVHS010000027.1:0-34110 GCF_044749365.1 Kitasatospora sp. NPDC089509
CTTTCCTCCAGGGGAGTTGACGACGCGTCAGGCGTCCAGCGAGCTGCGGTCGGTGACCGGGCTCATGGCGCGGGCGGCGAGGAACGCGCTGAGGCCGTCGACGGTGCGCAGGTCGCCGGCCGGGCCGAGGTCCAGCAGCCGGGCCAGCTCGGCGGCCTCCTGGTCGCCCACCACGCCGAGCGCGGCGGCCGGTTCGGCCTCGGCCGGGACGCGCAGGTCGACCAGGCGCACCACGGTGTCCTCGCGCTGGAAGACGATCGCCGCCGCGACCGGGCCGGTCGGGTCGGCGGTGGCGAGGTTGTCGTGGTCGAAGAGCAGCTCGGCGACGGCCTCGCCCTGACCGGGGCGGACCGGGTAGAGCACGGCGTGCCGGTGCAGTCGCCCGGAGGCGGGGGAGCTGGCGATCGCCTGGTGCCGGGCGGGCAGCGCCGCCTTGGCGAAGAAGGCGCGGGCGGCCTGCGGGTCGCCCAGCTGCCGGGCCTCCTCCAGGTACGGGTTGAGCTCCTCCTCGACGGCCCGCACCTCGGGCTGCATCGCCACGTGGCGCAGCGCGTCGCCCAGGTTGCCGACCACCTCGACGGCCCGCACCACCCGGTTGCCGTGCATGAACAGCGAGGTGCGGCGCAGTCGGGTGTGCTCGTCGACCTCGGCCCGGGGCGAGGTGTAGCCGGACAGGATGCGGGCCACCTCGGCCTCGCTGCCGGGCTTGACGGTGAAGGTCAGCGCGTGGCGCACCACGCCGTCCGGGCCCGGCTCGGCCCGGGGCGGGCCGACGTGTCCGGCGGGCTCGGTGCGCGGCAGGCCGGGCGGGACCTCCATCGGGGCGCGGGTGCCGGTGGAGCCGGCCGCGGAGGTCTCGCGCAGCACGGCGTAGCGCAGCGAGCGGAAGTTGTCGCTGACGCAGCCGTGCATCGGCTTGACCATCTCGCGGTGGGCGGGGCTGTCCACCCACTGCAGGAAGGTCTCCTGGTCCTCCCACTCGCTGGTGATCAGCCACTGGCGGGGGTCGTTGATGGACTGGCACAGCTGGTCGCTGACATGGCCGGGCACCGAGGCCACCTGGTGGCGCAACTGCTCGTAGACGTCGAGGAAACGCTGCTGGGCGCCGTCCTGGATCTCCAGCATCAGCACCACCCTCAGCCGGGTGTCGGAGTCTTCGTGCTGCTTCGGCTGCGGTTCGGACAGAGTCGTCATGATCCACTTTCTGCTCTCGGCCGCACGCGGCGGGCCCTGTCGGCCCCGTCCGGCGGTGCTCCCGGCCTGGGTTCTCGGTCTTGAGGAGGGAGGTGCGGTGCGGTCGGCCCGGGCGGTCGGCGCCAGGCCTGAGGTCGATCGTGAGCGGCCCGATGGGCGCGGCGCGAGATTTGCGGGCCATCCGGGCGAAGGGGCGGCAGAGCGGCCCCCGGGCGGGGGATGGAAGAGCGGGGCCCCCGGCTGAGCGGGCCCGTCGAGGGCGGCGCCGAGTCCAGTCGCCGGGCCGCGGAATCCCCTTACAGGGTGGAGCAATTGATGAATCCGAAGGTTGACGACCGGGTGCCGGTCCTGATCGTGGGCGGCTCCCTGGTCGGGCTGTCGGCCGCGCTGTTCCTCGGCCGGCTGGGGGTGCGCCACCTGCTGGTCGAGAAGCACGCGGACACCTCGCATCACCCACGTGGACGAGGCAACAACGTCCGCACGATGGAGCTGTACCGGGTGGCCGGGATCGAGCCGGGGATCCGTGAGGCGGCCTCGGTGCTCGCCCCGAACCACGGCATCCTCCAGGCGCCCTCGCTGACCGGCGCGGAGCAGGAGTGGCTGTTCCGGGAGATCGACCCGGGCGGGAAGCTGGCCCGGTTCAGTCCCAGCTCCTGGTGCCTGTGCAGCCAGAACGACCTGGAGCCGGTGCTGCTGCGGGCGGCCCGCGAGCTCGGCGGCGACCTGCGGTTCAGCACCGAGCTGGTCTCCTTCGAGCAGGACGACGAAGGCGTCACCTCACTGCTGCGCAGCCGGGAGACCGGCGAGGAGCGGGTCGTGCGCTCGGAGTACCTGATCGCCGCGGACGGCCCGCGCAGCCCGGCCCGCACCCGGCTCGGCATCGGCCAGACCGGCAAGGGCGAGCTGTTCCACAACGTCAGCATCACGTTCCGGGCCAAGCGGTTGGCCGAGGTGGTCGGCGACCGGCACTTCATCGCCTGCTACCTGACCAACCCGGAGGCGGACGGCGCGCTGCTGCCGGTGGACAACCAGTCCGAGTGGGTCTTCCACGCGCCCTGGCACCCCGAGCACGGCGAGCCGCTGGAGGCCTTCACCGACGAGCGCTGCGAGCGGCACATCCGCACCGCCGTCGGCCTGCCCGAACTGGACGTCGAGGTGACCGGCAGGGCGCCCTGGCACGCCGCCGAACGGGTCGCCGAGCGGTACGGCACCGGGCGGGTCTTCCTCGCCGGGGACTCCGCCCACGAGATGTCCCCGACCGGCGCCTTCGGTTCCAACACCGGCATCCAGGACGCCCACAACCTGGCCTGGAAGCTGGCCGCCGTGCTGTGCGGCTGGGCCGGACCCGGGCTGCTGGAGACGTACGGGCAGGAGCGCCGCCCGGTCGCCGAGGTGACCAGCGCGCGGGCCTCGGCCCGCTCCGCCGAGCACAGCCACCCCGGCTACGCGGTGGTCCCGGGTGTCGGCCGGCAGGCCGGGGTGCTGGCGGTGGCGCTCGGCTACCGCTACCCGCGGGGCGCGGTGCTGGGCGCCGACCCGGACGGCGCGGTCGTGCCGGAGCGGTTCGAGTCGGCGGGCGAGCCGGGCAGCCGGGCCCCGCACCAGTGGCTGCTCTGCGCGGGGGTGCGGCTCTCCACCCTGGACCTGTACGAGCAGGCGATGGTGCTGCTCACCGACCCCGAGGGCACGGCCTGGCAGCAGGGCGCCCGGCGGGCGGCGGACCGGCTGGCCGTCCCGCTGGACGCGTACCGGATCGGTGACGGCGCCGAGGACGACCTGGCCCCCGAGCCGGGTACGGACTTCGCCGAGCTGCACGGCCTGGCCCCGGGCGGTGCGGTGCTGGTGCGCCCGGACGGCTTCGTCGCCTGGCGCTCGCGGGGCCCGGTCGCCGACCCGGAGGCCGCGGTCGAGGCCGCGCTGCGGGCGGTGCTGGACCTGTAGCCGACGGTGGCACGTGCGGACGGGCCCGCCGGTCGTGTGGTCGACCGGCGGGCCCGTCCGTTCGGTTGCCGGGGTCAGTGACCGCCCGCGTCGACCACCTCGACGTCGGCGACCTCCCGCTCTATCGCCTCGGCGGGCAGCGCGACCCGGATCGCCCAGTAGTAGATGACCAGGGCGAACACCGAGACCAGCGCCATGTCGTACCACATCGGGATCCGGCCGGTGCCGTCACCGAAGCCGCCCTGCCAGGAGACCAGGCCGAGGCCCAGCAGGTAGACCGGCAGCCACTGGGCGGACCGCCAGTTGAGCCGCGGCGCGTTCGGCAGGCCCTTGCGGATCGCGTACGCGGCGTAGCCGCCGAGCAGGACGTAGCCGAGCACGATGGCGATGCC
Organism: Kitasatospora sp. NPDC089509; assembly: GCF_044749365.1. Lineage (NCBI taxonomy): Bacteria > Bacillati > Actinomycetota > Actinomycetes > Kitasatosporales > Streptomycetaceae > Kitasatospora > Kitasatospora sp. NPDC089509. The sequence goes on from NZ_JBIVHS010000027.1 coordinate 3,528, forward strand.
CAGGCGGGACAGGGTCTGCCAGCCGGCCCAGTAGATGATCAGGCTGGAGACCACGAAGGCGGCCGGGGAGACCACGCCGCCCAGCGGCAGCCGGTAGGAGCGCTCGCGGTCGGGCAGCCGGCGGCGCAGCGCGCCGAAGGCCAGCGGGGCGCCGGCGTACATCAGCACGCTGGCGGAGGTGATGAAGCCGACCAGCTCCTTCCAGCTCGGGAAGGGCAGGAAGCAGATCACGCCGGTGACGAAGGACAGCACCAGGCCGAACCACGGCACGCCGTTGCGGTCCAGCTGCTCGAACTTCTGCGGCGCGTAGCCGTTGCGGCTCAGGCCGTAGGAGATGCGCGAGGTGGAGGTGGTGTAGATCAGCCCGGTGCCGGCGGGGGAGATCACCGCGTCGACCTTCAGCACGTAGGACAGCCAGCCGAGGCCGACCAGGGTGGCCAGACCGGCGAACGGGCCGTCGATGCCGGGGAAGTCGAGCTTCGCCCAGCCGTTGGCGAAGGCGCTGACCGGCAGCGCGCCGATGAAGACGACCTGCAGCAGGGTGTAGATCAGGGCGCCGATGGCGACCGAGCCGAGCACCGCGCGGGGGATGTCGCGCCTGGGGTTGCGGCTCTCACCGGCGATCTGGATGGCCTGCTCGAACCCGAGCAGGGCGAAGATGATGCCGCTGGTGCTGATCGCGGCCAGCACGCCCTTGGCGCCGAACGGGGCGAAGCCGTGCGAGGTGAAGTTGGAGCCGTGGAAGTTGGTGACCGCCAGCACGAAGATCGTGAACAGAGGAACGAAGATCTTCAGCCAGGTGGCGACACTGTTGGTCCGGGCCAGGACCTTCACGCCGAGGAAATTGACCGCGACGAATACCGCCATCAGCCCGGTCGCGACGATGAATCCGCTGGTGGTGAGGGTGCCGTTGGCGTTCTGCAGTCCGCCGGCCCAGGGCGAGTCCTTGGCGTAGCCGATCATGGCCTCGACCTCGATCGGTGCCACGGTGGCCGCCTGGAGCCAGGAGAACCAGCCGAAGGACATGCCGGCCAGGCCGCCGAAGGCGTAGTGCGGGTAGCGCGCGGTGCCGCCGGAGACCGGGAAGAGCCCGCCGAGTTCGGCGTGCACGAGCGCGAGCAGCACGATCGCGACGGCGCCGATGCCCCAGGAGATGACGGCCGCCGGGCCGGCCGCGGTGACGGCGCTCTTCGCGCCGAACAGCCAGCCGGAGCCGATGATCGAGCCGACCGAGGCCCACATGAGGCCGATGAGTCCGACGTGGCGGTTCAGCGACCGGTGGGCGGTCCCGGTGGTTCCGGTGCTCCCGGCGGTGCCGTCGGCGCCGGAGTTCCTGCCGGGCGGCGAGATCTGGTTGAGGGAAGCCATGGGCGATCTCTCTGTGTGTGGGGGCTCCGGGGTGGGCGGAGCGCGGAGAGTTGCCACACAGTAGGGCTATTCAGAGAGCTCTGCACAGATTCCATTGCTGAATGTTTACTTTCTTTGCCGGATATCTGCGCAGGTAGGGGGCGGTCTGTTCGGAGGTCTGTTACGTGACCGGCGAGTAGGTCCAGTATTTGAGCTGGAATTGAGCTCGGATATCCGGCCGGGCAATATGGATCGCCCGTTGTCTCATGGGAATGACCGGAAACGCATAGTCATACCGAGGTGGTGCGTCGTAGCCTGGTCCCGTGCGTTTCGTGATCCTCCCGCCGCCGGTCCGCTAGCGGGCGGCGTACCCACCTGACCCGGCCGAGCGGGAGAGCCCGTCGGCGCCGGGGCGATGACTGCCGCCCGCGTACCCCGCGGACCAGAACCGGCGATCATCGTGGAGCACTGACGCATGACCTCGTACACCGCCGTGCCATTCCGGCACGGCCTGCTGTCCATTTCCGCCGCCGCCGTCGCCTGGGGGGTGGGCGGAGCCGTGGCCGCGCTGCTGATGCGCACCAGCGGGCTCGGCCCGGTGGCCGTCTGCTGCTGGCGCTTCGGCGTCGCGGCGCTCTGTCTGGCGCTGCTGCCCTCGCGGGCCCCGCAAGGCGGCCGGGACCGGTGGGCCGCCGTGCTGACCGGCCTGGGGCTGGCCGTCAGCCAGTGCGCCTACTTCGGCTCGGTGCACTACGCGGGCCTGGGGCTGGGCACCCTGATCACCATCGGCGCCGGGCCGGTGCTCACCAGCCTCGGCGGCCACCGGCTGCTCGGCGAGCGCCTCACCGGACGGGCCGCGGCCGCCGTGGCGCTCGCCCTCGGCGGGCTGGCACTGCTGGTGGCCGCCCCGGCCGCCGGGCCGCGTCCGGCGCTGGGCGTCGCCCTGGCGGTGCTCGCGGGCGCCGGCCAGAGCGGGCTGACCCTGTGGGCCCGGGGCGGCGGTTCGGCCCGGGCCGGCACCGGCGCCTTCGCGACCGGGCTGCTCTGCCTGCTGCCGTTCGCGGCGCTCCAGGGCGCGCTGCCGAGCACCGGGCAGCCGGCGCTGACCGGGGGAGCGCTGCTGTTCCTCGGGACGGTGCCGACGCTGCTCGCCTACCGCTGGTACTTCAGCGGGCTGACCGTCGTGCCGGGCACCACCGCCTCGGTGCTGGTGCTGCTGGAGCCGGCCACGGCGGCGGTGATCGGGGTGCTCTTCCTCGGCGAGCCGCTCACGGCGGGCCTGGTGGCCGGCTCGGCGCTGCTGCTGGCCGCGATCGCGGTGCTGGCCCGGGCGTAGGCCCCTCCCGGCGCTCCTGGTCCGGGTGGGCTGCCTGGGCCTCGGGAGGGTCTTCCGGGCCCGTGGGGCGCGGTGGGTGACCCGGGCGGGTGAGCTGTGGTCGCCGGGGGCGGGGCGCCGTGCTGTCGTGGCCTGCATGAAGACCACATGCGCGGCCCGGGTGGCCGTCTCGACCGTGACCGTCGTCCTGCTCGCCGTCGGCGCCGCCGCCCCCGCCGGCGCGGCGGCGGGCGGACGGCGCGACGTGACCGCCGCCACCTGCCGGGCCGCGGGCGGCCACGTCGAGGGCAGCGGCTACTGCGTGGACGCGAGCGGTCAGGACGACTGGGGCGCGGACATCGACGGCCAGGCGGTCAACCCGAACCCGCGCCCCGGCTTCGAGTGAGCCGGGGCGCGGGTCGGGGCGGCCGTCGGTTCAGGGCACCGGCCGCAGCGTGACCGGTGCCGGGGTCAGCGCCCGCAGCACCAGGTCGATCCGGACCCTGGCGGCGCCCGCCCGGTGCAGGGCGGCGGCGACCGCCCGCAGCTCCTCCGGTCCGGTGCAGGCGAGGCGGAGCTCCAGATCGGCTTCCCCGGCGAGGGCGAGACCGCTCTGGACGGCCGGGTACTCCGCCGCCAGCCGGTTGAAGTCCAGCGGCACCGGCCCGTGGCTGATCCGGGCGATCGCGTGCAGCGACCGGACCTGCCCGGGGTGTCCCGGAGCGGGGTCGAACCCGTCCGGGACGAGATGGAGCGGGGCCGTCACCGGTGCTGGAGGCGGGCGGTCGGGGTCGGGGAGGCGGCCGCGCCGGGGGTGCCGACGGGCGGGGCGACGAGACGCGGGTCGAACACCAGGGTGTCGACGCCGAGCGGGCTGATGAGGGTGCGCAGGGCGGCCTCGCCGAGTTCGGTGTAGGCCTGCTCCGGCCCCAGCAGGGCGGCGAGGCCCTCGGGGCTGGAGAACCCGATCGCGCAGCGGCGGCCGTCGCGCATGCGGAAGAGGCGGAGGGCGGTGGTGCTTCCGGTGCCGGTGGTGTTCACCGGTACGTGCCAGACGACGCAGGCCATGCGGATGCTCCCGGGTAGGGGTGGTGGTGTGGCTGCCGGAACTGCTTGGGTCGACGCTAGGTCGGGTCGTGCCGGGCGTCGCCGGTCCTGACGCAGCGTTGACCGAATGGGGTGGTGCGTTGACGCACTTCTGACACCCGACTCACTCGATTGGACTACGCCTGTTACGCGGGGGCCCGAACTCGGCCCCAACGGGGTCGTACAACCGGCCCAACCCCGCCCGTCCCGTACGGCCCGGGCGCGCTCCGCTTGCCGCGCGCCGCGTCGCGGACCACGGTGGAGCCGTCCGTCGGCGCGCGCTCCGCGGGCCTCCGGAACGGACCGGCGCGCGCTCCGGGGCGGGGGGAGGTGGAGCGAGGGGCCCGGGACGAGATATCTTGACGTCAAGACGTTGGAGACGTGAAGCGGAGTACCGATGACTGACTCGACCATCATCTATACGCACACCGACGAGGCTCCGGCCCTGGCGACCTACTCGTTCCTGCCGGTGGTCCAGGCCTATGCCTCGACGGCGGGTGTGCGGGTGGAGACCCGTGACATCTCCCTGGCCGGGCGGATCATCGCCAGCTTCCCGGAGCGTCTGACCGAGGCCCAGCGGATCGGTGACGCCCTGGCCGAGCTGGGTGAGCTGGCCAAGACCCCGAGCGCCAACATCATCAAGCTGCCGAACGTCTCGGCCTCGGTGCCGCAGCTGAAGGCCGCCGTCGCCGAGCTGCAGGCCCAGGGCTACGCCCTGCCGGACTACCCGGACGACCCGCGGACCGCCGAGGACGAGGACGTCCGCGCCCGCTACGACAAGATCAAGGGCAGCGCCGTCAACCCGGTCCTGCGCGAGGGCAACTCGGACCGCCGCGCCCCGCTGTCGGTCAAGAACTACGCCAAGACCCACCCGCACCGGATGGGTGCCTGGACCGCCGAGTCCAAGACCAACGTCGCCACCATGGGCGAGAACGACTTCCGCTCCACCGAGAAGTCCGCCGTGATCGCCGCCGACGGTGCCCTGCGCATCGAGCTGGTCGGCCAGGACGGCACCACCACCGTGCTGCGCGAGAAGGTCCCGGTGCTGGCCGGCGAGGTCGTCGACGCCTCGGTCATGCGCGCCGCCGCCCTGAACGACTTCCTGGCCGCCCAGGTCGTCCGGGCCAAGGCCGAGGGCGTGCTGTTCTCGGTGCACCTCAAGGCCACCATGATGAAGGTCTCCGACCCGATCGTCTTCGGCCACGTGGTCCGCGCCTTCTTCCCGAAGACCTTCGCCCAGTACGCCGAGGCGCTGGTCGCCGCCGGTCTGAACCCGAACAACGGCCTCGGCGGCATCCTGGCCGGCCTGGACGCGCTGGAGAACGGCGCCGAGATCAAGGCCTCCTTCGAGGCCGAGCTGGCCGAGGGCCCGGCCCTGGCCATGGTCGACTCGGACAAGGGCATCACCAACCTGCACGTGCCGAGCGACGTCATCGTCGACGCCTCGATGCCGGCCATGATCCGCACCTCCGGCCACATGTGGGGCCCGGACGGCCAGGAGGCCGACACCCTCGCCGTGCTGCCGGACAGCAGCTACTCCGGCGTGTACCAGGCCGTCATCGACGACTGCCGCGCCCACGGCGCCCTGGACCCGGCCACCATCGGCTCGGTCCCGAACGTCGGCCTGATGGCCCAGAAGGCCGAGGAGTACGGCTCCCACGACAAGACCTTCGAGATCGCCGCGGCGGGCACCGTCCGCCTGGTCGACGCCGAGGGCAACGTGGTGCTGGAGCAGGCCGTCCAGCCGGGCGACATCTTCCGCGCCTGCCAGACCAAGGACCTGCCGATCCAGGACTGGGTCAAGCTCGCCGTCACCCGCGCCCGCGCCACCGGCGACCCGGCCGTGTTCTGGCTGGACGCCGAGCGCGCCCACGACGCCGTGCTGATCGAGAAGGTCAAGGCGTACCTGCCGCAGCACGACACCACCGGCCTGCAGATCGAGATCAAGTCCCCGGTCGAGGCCACCAAGTTCTCGCTGGAGCGCATCCGCCGCGGCGAGAACACCATCTCGGTCACCGGCAACGTGCTGCGCGACTACCTGACCGACCTGTTCCCGATCCTGGAGCTGGGCACCAGCGCCAAGATGCTGTCGGTCGTCCCGCTGATGGCGGGCGGCGGCCTGTTCGAGACCGGCGCCGGCGGCTCCGCCCCGAAGCACGTCCAGCAGCTGGTCAAGGAGAACTACCTGCGCTGGGACAGCCTGGGCGAGTTCTTCGCGCTGGCCGCCAGCTTCGAGCACCTGGCCGGCACCACCGGCAACGCCCGCGCCCAGGTGCTGGCCGACACCCTGGACCGCGCCACCGGCACCTTCCTCAACGAGGACAAGTCGCCGAGCCGCCGCCTCGGTGGCATCGACAACCGCGGCAGCCACTTCTACCTGGCCATGTACTGGGCCCAGGAGCTGGCCAAGCAGACCGCCGACGCCGAGCTGGCCCAGGCCTTCGACGGCCTGGCCAAGGCGCTCACCGAGCAGGAGAAGGCCATCGTGGACGAGCTGATCGCCGTCCAGGGCTCGGCCGTCGACCTCGGTGGCTACTACCAGCCCGACCCGGCCAAGGCCGCGGCCGTGATGCGTCCGTCGAAGACCTTCAACGAGGCGCTCGCCAACCTCGGCTGATCCTCGGCGGGTCCAAGCACCGGGAGGCCCCCGGGTCCGTGAACGCGGACCCGGGGGCCTCCCCGCGTGTGTCGGGCCGTCGGGCCGGGGCCGGGCCGTTCAGACCAGCCCCAGCACCACCCCGGTGCCGGTGAGCAGCAGCAGGGCGGCCCCGTTGGCGCGGGGCAGCGCGAGCGCCGTGCCGACCGCCTCGCGCAGCAGCTGGTACGGGCCGTGCGCGAGCGGGCCGTCCGCGCCGAGCACCCGGGCGGGGGCGCCGGCCCGGTGGGCGGCCAGGGCGGAGCGGACGGTGTGGAAGCCGCTGGTGACCACCGTGCAGCGGTAGCCGGGGCGTTCGGCGGCCATCAGGGCGGCGCTGAAGCGCAGGTTCTCGGCGGTGTTCACGGCCCGCTCCTCGCGCCGGATCCGCTCGGCCGGGACGCCGTGGGCGAGCAGGTAGCGGGCCATCGCGCCGGCCTCGGTGCAGTCCTCGTGCGGGCCCTTGCCGCCGGTCACCAGGAGCAGCGGGGCGTGCCCGGCGGCCTCCTCGGCGGCGAAACGTTCCAGCGCGGCGTCCAGCCGGGCCCGGAGGGTGGGGGCGGGCTCGCAGCCGTCCAGCGCGGCGCCCAGCACCACCAGGTAGTCGGCCCCGGCGGGCACCGGCCGGCGGCGCTGGCGCAGCGCGCAGCCGAGGAAGCCGAGCAGCCAGAGCAGGACGTACCCGCCGAGCAGGACGGCGAGGAGGAACAGGGCGTGCATACCCCCTCGAACGCCTCCGGTGGGAACACCGTTCCGGACGGGCCGGAACATGACGGAGCCCACGTCCCCGGGGCGGGGGCGTGGGCTCCGTCGGATCGTCAGCGGTGGGCCGGGCCCGCGGTGGGCCCGGCCGACGGCGGACTCAGCCGGCGTCGGCGGCCGGGGTCGCCGGGGCGGCGGGGGCGGCGGCCGGGCGCTGGCCCTTCTTGTTCAGCGAGGCCAGGTAGGCGTTGTACGCCTCCAGCTCGGCGTCGCCGCTGCGCTCCTCGGCGCGGTCGCGGCGGCGGGCCTGCCGCTGCTCGGAACCCATCCACTGGTAGACCAGCGCGATCAGCACGATCGCGGTCGGGATCTCGCCGAACGCCCAGGTGATGCCGCCGGCCAGCTTCTGGTCCTCCAGCAGGTCCGTCCCGGGCGGTGAGCCCTGGACGGTGAAGGTGGACACCAGCGGGTGGCTGGCCATCATCACCGCCACGCCGAAGAAGGCGTGGAACGGCATCCCCATGAACAGCTCGATGATCCGCATCACGTGGCCGGGACGGTGCGGGCCCGGGTCCACGCCCATGATCGGCCAGAAGAAGGTCAGACCGGTCATGAGGAAGTGGACCATCATGAAGATGTGCCCGAGGCGGTACTGCATCAGGAAGTCGAACGCCGGGGTGAAGTAGACCCCGTACAGGCTCGCGATGAACATCGGGATGGTGAACATCGGGTGCGAGATCACCCGGACGTACCGGCTGTGCAGCAGCGCCACCAGCAGCTCGCGCGGCCCGCGCGGCCGGCCCTTGCCCGCCGGGCGCAGGGCGCGCAGCGCGAGCGTGATCGGGGCGCCGAGCAGCAGCAGGATCGGGGTCAGCATGGAGAGCACCATGTGCTGGATCATGTGCGCGCTGAACAGCACCATGCCGTAGTCGTTCAACCCGCTGCAGGTGACCAGCAGCAGGCTGGCGACGCCCGCGACCCAGCCGACCACCCGGCCGACCGGCCAGCGGTCCCCGCGCCGGTACAGCCGGACCACGCCGGTCAGGTACAGCGCCAGCGCGACCAGGCCGCCGAGCAGGAAGACCCAGTCGGGGGACCACGTCCACACATTGGAGAGGGTGAACGGGCCCAGCTGAGTCATCCCGCCGTGGTGGTGCATTCCTGACATTCCGTCGCCCATCGGCGGGTCCTGCTTCCGTCCTCGTGGTCCCCGGTGGGGGTCCGGTTCGCCCGTTTTGCTTGGCATACAGCCTAGGCGGGCCTTACCTGGCGCATACCGCCGCCCCCTCCGTACGGGTGGTCCCGGGTGGTCCCGGGTGGGGCGGCGGGCTGGCTAGACTGACCGGCCGGTCGGCAGGGAGGAACGGGGAGGAAGCAGCCATGGCGGTGGCGCAGCGGCCCGACGGGCGGCCCGTGGTCGCGCTCACCGGGGCGACCGGCTTCATCGGTTCGGCCGTCCGGGCGGAGCTCGCGGCCCGCGGCGTCCCGGTGCGGGCCCTGGTGCGCGGCGAGCCCGTACCGGACGGACACACCGACTGGGTGCCCGGCGACCTCGCCGACCGGGACGCGCTGGACGGCCTCTGCGCGGGCGCCGGGGTGCTGCTGCACCTCGCCTCCCGGGTCGCCGGCGACGCCGACGAGTGCGCGGCCGTGAACGACCGCGGCACGGCGGCGGTGCTGGCGGCGGCCACCCGGGCCGGGATCCGGCGGATCGTCCACCTGTCCACCACGGCGGTGTACGGCGCGGGACCGCACGACGGCATCGCCGTCGACGAGGTGCCCGCCGCGCCGCTGTCCGCGGCCAGCCGCACCCGGCTGCTCGGCGAGGGCCACGCCCTGGCGGCCGGCGCCGCGGTGCTGCGCCCCGCGCTGGTCACCGGGACCGGCGACCGCTGGGTGGTGCCCGCCCTCGCCGAGCTGGCCCGCAGGGTCCCGGGCCGCTGGGCGGGCGGCCAGGCCCGGCTCTCCCTGGTGGACCGGACGGACCTCGCCCGGCTGATCACCGGGCTCGCGCTGGACGCCCCCGGACCGGTGGCCGGAGTCCACCACGCCGCCCACCCGGAGCCGGTCCGCGGCGGCGACCTGCTCGACGCCCTCGCCGGGCTCGGCCTGCTGCCCGCCCCGGACGGCCCGTCGCTGCCCTGGGAGGAGTGTCGCCGGCTGCTCGCGGCCACGCCCGGGCGGGTCTCCGAGCGGCAGTTCGCCATGATCGCCCGGGACCACTGGTACCGCGGCGACGAGGTCTGGCGCCTCGCCGCCTGCCCGCCCGGCCCGGGCCCGCTGGCCCGCCTCGCCGCGGCGGCGCCCTGGTACCGGACGCTGCTCGGGCTCTAGGACACGGGCCCAGGACGGCGCTCGGGCGGGAAATCGCTTGAACCTGACATCAGTGTCAGGTCCTATCGTCGGGCTACGCCGAACTCGGCGTCCACGGACGGGGGAAGAACGATGAGCAGTGACCTGGCCGGCAAGGTGGCCCTGGTGACCGGCGGCAGCCGGGGCATCGGCGCGGCGGTGGCCAAGCGGCTGGCGGCCGAGGGGGCGGCGGTGGCGCTGACCTACGTCCGGGCGGAGGACCAGGCCCGTACGGTCGTCAAGGAGATCGAGGAGGCGGGCGGCCGGGCGGTGGCGATCCACGCCGACCTGGTCGAAGCGGACTCCGCCGCCCGGGCGGTGGAGGAGACGGTCCGGCAGCTGGGCGGGATCGACGTCCTGGTGAACAATGCGGGCTTCCTCACCTACGGTCCGCTCGCCGAGGTGTCGGTCGAGGAGATCGACCGGGTGCTCGCCGTCGACGTCCGGTCGGTGCTCCTGGCCTCCCGGGCCGCGGCCCGGCACATGGGCGAGGGCGGGCGGATCATCAGCATCGGCTCCTGCTTCAACGGGCGGGTCCCCGGCGCGAACTTCGTCCTCCAGGCGACGGCCAAGACCGCGCTCACCGGGCTGACCAAGGGCCTGGCCCGGGAACTCGGCCCGCGCGGGATCACCGCCACCATCGTCGACCCGGGCCCGATCGACACCGACATGAACCCCGCCGACGGTGACTCCGCCGACTTCCAGCGCTCGCTCACCGCCCTGGACCGCTTCGGCGCGGCCGAGGACATCGCCTCCGCCGTCGCCTTCCTGGCCGGCCCCGGCGGCCGCTACGTCACCGGCACCGCCCTTGCGGTGGACGGCGGCTACACGGCCTGAGTGAACGGCCGGTGCACGGGAGGGCGGCGACGGGGGTGTCGCCCTCCCGGGCACGGTCATGATCATGGATCGATCCTTGGTAGCGTCGGGCGCGGTGCCGCTCAACTGCGGCGCAGCGCCGTCGACATGAGAGAGCATCACATGGCCACCAGGACGATCCGCCGAGCCGTCATCCCCGCCGCCGGACTCGGTTCCCGCCTGCTGCCGCTGACCAAGGCCACCCCGAAGGAGATGCTGCCGGTCGGCGACAAGCCGGTGATCGAGCACACCGTGCGCGAGCTGATCGAGAGCGGCATCACCGACATCACCATCGTCGTCAACGGCGACAAGGGCCTGATCCAGGAGCACTTCCGCCCCAACCCGGTGCTGGTCGAGCAGTTGCGCCGGGACGGCAAGGCGGCGTTCGCGGACGCCGTCGAGGAGGTCGGGGAGCTGTCCCGCAAGGGGCACATCAGCTACCTGTACCAGCACGGCCCGTACGGCAACGGCACCCCGGTGCTCAACGCCGCCCGGCACTTCGGGGACGAGCCCTGCCTGGTGCTGTGGCCGGACGACGTGTTCGTCGCCGAGGTGCCGCGCGCCCAGCAGCTGATCCGGGCGTTCGAGCAGACCAACGCGCCGGTGCTGGCGCTGATGCCGATGGCGCCCGAGGACTCCTACCGCTACGGCGTGCCGGTGGTGAAGGAGGACCTCGGCGGTGGCTCGCTGCGGATCACCGGCCTGGTGGAGAAGCCCAAGCCGGCCGACGCCCCCTCCGGGTACGCCGCCATCGGCGGGTACGTGATCACCCCCGGCATCGTCGACGAACTGCGCGAACTCACCCGCCGCTGGCACGAGAAGCCGGAGGACGAGGTCTACCTGACGGACGCCATCAACGCCTACGCGGCCCGCCGCGCCGTCTACGGGCAGGTCATCGCCGGCACCTGGTACGACACCGGCAATCCGGCCGCCTACCTGCGCGCCCAGTTCGCGGCGGCGCTCGCCAACCCGGAGTACGGGCACGAGCTGCGCCGGCTGGCCGCGGAGCTCGCCCCCGCCGACTGAGCACGGGGCCGGAGGGCCGGGTCCGACCGGCCGGGTCCGACCTGATGCGACCGGATGCGGTCGGATGCGGCCACCCCGGGCGGGGCGGGCCGGGCGGGCTCCATAGGATGGCAAGTCGTTGACTATTCGCCGGTGTCAGGATCTTCGGAGGGCGCCCCGGACCAGGGCGCTCCGGACCAGTGACCCGGGATCAGGGCGCGCCCGTGGAACCGGGCCGGTCGCCGGATTCGCTCCGGTCCTCGGGCTTGATTCAGGGAGAACCATGCAGGACACCGTGCTCGCCGACCGCTACCGGCTGTTGGACTGGCTGGGCGGGGGATCGATGGGCGACGTGTGGCTCGCTGAGGACGAGGTCCTGGGCCGCCGAGTGGCCGTCAAGGTGGTCAAGCCCGCCCTGCTGGACGAGCCCGGCTTCGCCGAGCGCTTCCACGCCGAGGCCCGCGTCATGGCGCAGCTGCGGCACCCCGGCATCGTCGGCGTGTACGACTACGGGCACACCGCCGCGGACGGGCGGGCCTCGGTCGGCTACCTGGTCATGGAGCTGATCGACGGCGAGCCGCTGAGCGCGGTCCTGGAACGCCGCGGCGCCCTGCCGGTGGCCGAGGCGCTGCGGATGGCGCTCCAGGTGCTGGAGGCGCTGGAGGCCGCGCACGAGTCCGGGGTGGTCCACCGGGACGTCAAACCGGCCAACCTGATGGTCCGGGGCGACCGGACGGTGATCGCGGACTTCGGCATCGCCCGGCCCGGCTGCGACGCGCGGCTGACCGTCCCCGGGATGGTGCTCGGCACCGCCGCCTACCAGGCGCCGGAACAGGCCTCCACCGGGACGGTCACCGCCTCGGCGGACCTCTACGCGCTCGGCGTCGTCCTGTACGAGTGCCTCGCGGGCCGGCTGCCGTTCGACGGGGAGACCGCGCTGGAGGTGATCCTCAAGCATCTGACCGAGCCCGTGCCGCCGCTGCCGGAGGGCGTGCCCGCGCCGGTGGGCGCGCTGGTGGCGCGGGCGATGGCCAAGGACCCCGGCGAGCGCTGGCCGGACGCCGCGGCGATGGCCGCGGCGGTGCGGGACGCGCTCGCGACGGGTGGGGACGCGCTGGCGACGGCCGGGGACGAGGCGCGGCCGGTCGGGGAGACGGCTCCGCAGCGGCCGCGGTCGGCCCGCCGACGCGTGCGGCCGACGGGGCCGCGGGTGCGCGCGCTGGCCGCGGTGACCGCGCTGACGGTGCTCTGCGTGGGAGGCGCCGCCGGGGCGACGGTGATCCGGGCCGGCGCGCCGGAGGGGGCGGCCGTCGCCCAGCCGTCGGCCGACCCCGCAGGGCCGCCCGTCGTCGCCTCGGTGGCGGACGACCGCTCGCCCGCCGGACAGCCGTCCGCCCAGCCGCCGGCTCCGGAGGGGTCGCCCGGGCCGGGAGCGAGCGGGAGCCCCGCGGCCGGGTCCGGACCGGCTGCCGTGCCCGTCCCGGCCCCGGTCGTCGCCGAGCCCGCCCCGGCCGCTCGGCCCGGCCGACCCGACGCGCCCGCCCAGCCGCCCGTCGGGCCGGCCCCGGCCCCCACCACCGGGCCCGCTCCGGCCCCCGTCGTACCGCAGCCGACGCCGCCGCCGGCCTCCGGCACCCCGGACCGGCCCGCGGGCCGCGACCAGCCCACGCCCACGGCCTCCGCGACCACGACGCAGCCCGCACCGCCCACCGAGCAGCCGAGACCGCCGCTGCCCAACCTGGCGCAGATCACCGGCAACGGTGCCGTGCTGGACAACTACAGCTCCGTGGACAAGGACGGCAACGGGGTCAACACCTACATCCCCAACGGCTCGCTGGCCCAGGTCTGGCGGCTGGACAAGATCTCCGACGGGAGGTACTACCTGCGCAACGGCGCCAGCAACTTCACCAAGGTGCTGGATCTGGACGTGACCAGCAAGAAGGTGCAGATCTGGACGAACCCGCCGGCCGCCGAGAACCAGATCTGGTCCCTCGTGCCGGTTCCGGGCGGCTACCAGATCGTCAACGCGACCACCAAGGAGTGCCTGACCTCCTACGGAGTCGGCTACTGGGTCGGCGTGGGGGTCTGCTCGGACACGCCGAAGCAGGTGTGGACGTTCTCCTGAGCGGCCGGGCCCGAACGGCCGTCTGAGCGGCCGGGGCCCGAAGGGACGTCAGGCCGGCAGCCAGGACGGCCACTGCCGGCGGGGCCGGTCGGCGGGCCGGCCGGGTCCGAGCAGTGCCTGCAGCCGGTCGGCCTCGGGGGAGCCGATGGCGGCCAGGATGTCGTAGGCCTCCGAACGGCAGGCCCGGGCCGCCTCCGCGGTGGCGTCGCGGTCGGCGAGCGTGTCGCCGAGCGCCGCCAGGGCGAGTCCGCGGCCGCGGCGGTCGCCGTCGAGGGTCAGCACCCCGACCGCCCGGTCGGCCGCCTCCACCGCCTCGTCGCCGCGGCCGACGGCGCGCAGTGACTCGGTGAGCCGCAGCAGGGTACGGCCGGTCCGGCGCCGGTCGTCCGGCCGCAGCAGGGCGAGGGCGGCGCGGTGGTGGCGCAGGGCCTGCTCGAACTCGCCGCGGTCGTGGGCGATCGTGCCCAACGAGTCGAGCGCGAGCGCCTGGAGCTCGCGGTCGGCGAGCTGGTGGCAGATCAGCAGGGACTGGTCGACGACCCGGGCCGCCGCGTCGAACCGCCCGAGCTCGGTGAACGCCCCGGCCAGGTCGAGCAGTTCGGCGGCCGCCGAGCGCCGGTCGCCGAGCCGCTCCCAGGCCGCGATCGCCGCGCTGAAGCCGTCCACCGCGTCGCCCGGCCGGCCGATCTGGACGAACAGGGCGGCCAGCGAGGCGTGGGCCAGGGCGAGCAGCGGCCCCGGCAGGTCGTGGGCGGTGCACAGGTCGCGGGCCCGGATCAGCTCGCCGAGGGCCGCCGGTTCGGAGCCGACCTCGGTCAGCAGCCGTCCGAGCACCAGTCGGGCCCGGACCTCGGCCGTCCGGTCGCCCTGCCGCACGGCGGTCTGGAGCAGTACCTTCGCCGCGTGCCCCAGCGGCCGGGTGGCCTGGCCGGTCTCGCACAACAGGCTGCAGCCGAGCAGCAGTTCGGCCACCAGGTCGAGCCGGGTGGGCGCGGGGAGAGCGGCGTACTGGCCGACCAGGGCGCCGATGCCGGGGAACTCCGCGCGGCCCCGGGCCACCGCCCGGGCGTCGGGGGCGCGGGGCGCGTCGGTGCCGGGCAGGGCCGCGCGGGTGGCGGCCGGGCCGAGGGCCGCGACGGTCTCGGCGTGGAGGTGGACCGCCAGCCGGGTGAGGACGGCGGCGGGGCGGTCGGCCTCCGCGTCCGCGCTCGCCCCGGTGTCCGGTTCGGTGTCCGGTTCGGTGCCCAAGTCAGCTTCCGGGCCGAGCCGTTGGGCGAAGGCGCGCAGCAGGTCGTGGTACCGGTAGCGGTCCGGTGCCACGGTCTCCAGCATCGAGCAGTCGACCAGTGACTCGGCCAGCTCCTCGGCCGTGTCCTCGGGCAGGCCCAGCACCGCCGCGACCCCGCCCGGCGACAGGTCGGGCACCTCCGGCACCGCCAGCAGCCGGAAGGCGCGGGCCTGATCGGGGGCCAGCTGGTCGTAGCCGAAGCGGAACGCCGACTCGACGGCGAGGTCCCCGGTGCGCAGCACGTCCAGTCGGCGACGGTTCTCGGAGAGCTTGTCGAGCAGCCGGGCCAGGGTCCAGCCCGGCCGGCAGGCCAGCCGGGCGGCCAGGATGCGTACGGCCAGCGGGAGGTGGCCGCAGAGCCGGACGAGTTCCCGGGCGGTGTCCGCCTCGGCCGTCAGCCGCTGCTCGCCGACCACCCGGCCGAGCAGGTCGAGGGCCTCCTCCGGGGCGAACGCGGGCAGCTCGACGACGTGGGCGTTCGGCAGCGAGCCGAGCCTGGCCCGGCTGGTGGCCAGCACGGCGCAGCCGGGCCGGCCCGGTAGCAGCGGCCTGATCTGTTCGGCGTCCCGGGCGTTGTCGAGGACCACCAGCACGCGTCGGCCGGAGAGCAGCGAGCGGAACTGGGCGGAGCGCTCGGCGAGTCCGGGGGCCAGCCCGTCCGCGGGTACGCCGAGGGAACGGAGGAGGGCGCCCAGCGCGTCCTCGGGCCGGGTCGGGCGGCCGTCGGCCCCGTGCAGGTCGACGTGGAGCTGGCCGTCCGGGAAGTCCGCGGCCAGCCCGTGCGCGACGTGCACGGCCAGGGCCGTCTTGCCCACGCCGCCCAGGCCCGACACCGTGGCCACCGGCACGGTGCCGGTGGCGAGCAGGGCGGTCCGCAGCTCCTCGGTCTGTGCCGCGCGGCCGGTGAAGTCGGAGAGGGCCGCCGGCACCTGGGTCGGCCGGACCGGCGCCCGGTACGGCGGGCGGACCGCGGCGGTGCCGGGCCGGGGCGGGGCGGGCGCCAGCAGGGCCCCGTCGCCGGCCAGGATCCGGCGCTGCAGCTCGCGCAGCCCGGGCCCCGCGGCGACGCCGAGCTCCGCCCGCAGCCGCGCGTCCGTCGCGCGGTACACGCCCAGGGCGTCGGCCTGCCGGCCGGCCTGGTACAGGGCCAGCATCAGCAGCTCGGCGAACCGTTCCCGGAGCGGGAACTCGGCGGTGGCCGCCGTCAGTTCGGCGACGGCCCCGCCGGACGGGCCGGCCTGGACCTCGGCCTCCAGGCACGCTTCCAGGACGGTCACCCGGCGCTCGGCCCACTCGCCGCGCTGCCGCTCGGCGTACGGCCCGGGAAGCCCGGGCATCGGCTCGCCCTGCCAGAGGGCCAGCGCCGAGCGGAGCGCCGCGGCGGCGCGGGGGTGCTCCCCGGCGCCGCGCAGCTCCCGGGCCTCGCCGACCAGTTCCTCGCAGCGCCGGGTGTCCAGCCCGCCGGGGGCGACGGTCAGCAGGTAGCCACCGGCGAGTGAGGTGAGCGGGGCGGGCCCGAGGACGCGGCGCAGGCGGTGGACGTACGTCCGGATCACCGCCCTCGCCCGGAGGGGCGGCTCCTCGTCCCACAGGTCGTCGACGAGCTGATCGGTCGACACCGGGTGGTTGGCCCTCAGCAGCAGCGAGAGCAGCAGGCTCCGCTGCTGCGGCGACCCGAGCGCGAGCTCCCCGCCGTCCCGCCACCCCCGCACCGGCCCCAGCACCGCGAACCGCAACCCATCCACCGGTCGTCCCCTCCACCCGCAAACAAACCCCCCCGGCGCATGATACCGACTGCATCGTCCCTGGTCAGAGGGTGCTCGCCGGAGGCCCGGCGGTGGGGCCGGGCGGTGGGGCCGGGCGCTGGGCGGCGGGGTCAGTTGCGGTCGTGGTCCCCGGTGGCGCCGTCGGTGAGTTCGCGCAGGATGTCGAGGTGTCCGGCGTGCCGGGCGGTCTCGGTGGTCATGTGGATGAGCACCCAGCGCAGCGAGACGGTCCGGCCCGACCAGGAGGTGCCGGTGTCCTCCAGGTCGAGTTCCGCGATCACCTCGTCGGCGGCGGCCCGGGCGCGGGCGTAGAAGGCCAGCACGTCCGCCGTCGACTCGTGCGGCTCGATCCGCAGGTCGGACTCGTCGTCGGCGTCGACGTCGAACGGCAGCGGTCCGGTCTCCCGGCCGAACGTCTGGCGGAACCAACCGAGTTCGGCGCCGCCGAGGTGCTTGACCAGGCCCAGCAGGTTGGTCCCCGAGGGCGTCAGCGGTCGGCGCAGCTGCTCGTCGTCCAGGCCCTGGACCTTCCACAGCACCACGTTGCGGTGCCGCTCCAGGGCCGCGTGCAGGCTTTCCTTCTCATCGCCGGTGAACGGCACGATCGTGACCATGCGCGGGACGCTAGCAGACCGGCCCGGACCGGCGGCCGACGGGCCGGTCAGCCCTTCGGTACGAGGGTGTTCTCGTTGCTGCGGCCGGTGGCGAAGTCGTCGATGTTGCGGGCGGTGGCGTCGATGATCTGGCCGACGGCGGTGTGGGTGAAGTAGGCCTGGTGGCTGGTGACCAGGACCTGGGGGAAGGTGACCAGGCGGGCGAGGGTGTCGTCGGTGATGCCCTCGATGGAGCGGTCGGTGAAGAAGACGCCGGTCTCCTCCTCGTAGACGTCGAGGCCGACGCCGGAGAGGCGGCCGGCCCGCAGGGCCTCGACCAGGGCGGCGCTGTCGACGAGGCCGCCGCGGCTGGAGTTGACGAGGATGGCGTCGGGCTTCATCCGGGCGAGGGCGGCGGTGTCGATGAGGTGGTGGGTGGCCGGGACGAGGGGGACGTGCAGGCTCACCAGGTCGGCGCGGGTGAGGAGTTCGGGCAGTTCGGTGTAGTGCATGCCGAGGTCCCGGCAGGCCGGGTTCTCGGCGATGTCCCAGCCGAGCAGGGTGGTGCCGAAGCCGGCCGCGATCCGGGCGAAGCACTCGCCGATCTTGCCGGTGCCGATCACGCCGACGGTCATCCCGTGCACGTCCCGGCCGAGCAGGCCGTCGAGGCGGAAGTCGAACTCGCGGGTGCGTCCGGCGGCCCGGACGATCCGCCGGTTGACGGCCAGGGCCAGGGCCCAGGCGTGTTCGGCGACCGCGTACGGGCTGTAGTGGGAGACCCGGGCGACGGTGAGGCCGAGGTCGGCGGCGGCTTCCAGGTCGATGTTGTTGAAGCCGGTGGAGCGCTGGGCGATCAGCTTGGTGCCGCCGGCGGCGAGGACGGCGAGGGTCTCGGCGTCCAGGACGGCGTTGACGCTGCTGCTGACGACCGGGTAGCCGGCGGCGAGCGGGGCGGTGTCGTGGTTGAGGAACAGGTCCAGGCAGCGCAGTCCGTGCCGGCCGGAGAAGGCCCGTTCCAGCAGCGGTCGTTCGTCGGCCTGCACGCCGTACGCCAGGATCTCCACGTGCGGTCCTTCCGGTCGGCCCCCGCCGCCCACGCTAGCCGGGCGGCGGCCGGAACGCCCGCCGGGTGCACGGGAGCCCCCGGCGGGCGGCCGGGGGCTCCGTACGGGGCGGCAGCGGTCAGAGGACCGTCTCGGCCTCCAGGTAGCGCTCCTGCGGGACGGTCTTCAGCTCGGCGACGGCCTCGGCCAGCGGCACCAGGTTGATGTTGGTGCCCTGCAGCGCGGTGATGTGCCCGAAGGCGCCCTTGTGGACGGCCTCCACGGCGTGCCAGCCGAAGCGGGTGGCGAGCACCCGGTCGTAGGCGGTCGGGGTGCCGCCGCGCTGGGTGTGGCCGAGGATCACCGGGCGGGCCTCCTTGCCGAGGCGGTGCTCCAGCTCGCGGGAGAGCTGGGTGGCGATGCCGGTGAAGCGCTCGTGGCCGTAGATGTCCTTGGAGCCCTCCTCCCAGTGCATGGTGCCGGGCTCCGGCTTGGCGCCCTCGGCGCAGACCACGATGGCGAACTTCTTCTGCCGGTCGAAGCGCTCGCGCACGACGTCGGTGAGCTTCTCGATGTGGAACGGGCGCTCCGGGACGACGATGGCGTGCGCGCCGGCGGCCATGCCCGCGTTCAGCGCGATCCAGCCGGTGTGCCGGCCCATGACCTCGACGACCATGACCCGCTGGTGCGACTCGGCGGTGGTCTTCAGTCGGTCCAGGGCCTCGGTGGCGACCGAGACGGCGGTGTCGAAGCCGAAGGTCACGTCGGTGGCGGCGATGTCGTTGTCGATGGTCTTCGGTACGCCGACGATCGGCAGGCCGGCGTCGCTCATCAGCTTGGCGGCCTTCAGGGTGCCCTCGCCGCCGATCGGGATCACCGCGTCCAGGCCGAGGTCGGCGCAGTACTTCTTGGCCCGTTCGACACCGTCCCGCAGGTGGCTCGGCTGCACCCGGGAGGACCCGAGGATGGTGCCGCCCTGGGCCAGGATGCCGCTCACCGAGTCCAGGGTCAGGGGGCGGTGGTGTCCTTCCAGGAAACCGCGCCAGCCGTCCTCGAACCCGATGATCTCGTCGCCGTGGTCGACCACCCCCCGGTGGACCACGGAACGGATCACCGCGTTCAGTCCGGGGCAGTCACCGCCGCTGGTCAGCACTCCGATACGCATTAGCTTTGCAACTCCCGAGCAGAACCGAGGAACGGCCGGACCACAGGCGGGGACGACGAGCCGTCACCGTGACGAGGCGCTCCCACGCCGGGGTGGCGGGGAGGTGGCCGCGGGGTGATGGACCGGCCGATCCGGACAGAACGCCCGAAAACGGCCGTGAAGTCGAGCATACGGCCCCTGGTCCGGCCGGGCAGGAGCCGACGCGGGAGCGGCGCCGTCGGCGCCCCCGCGCGGAATTGCGGCCTGCTGCCGAGGAGGGTGTGCAGCCGGCAGCCCCATTGTCGTACGTCCGGGGCCGCCCGCGGGCCGGGTGACCGCATCGCGGGCACCCGGGCGGGGCGTTCGGCCGTCCGCCGTGGGGCGTTCGGGGGTACTACGGGTGGTACGGGGTGGTGCGGGGGGCACCGCCGCCGGCGGACGCCACCGGCGGTACCGGAGGCCCTAGGAGGGCCGGGAGGTGGCCGCGATGCGCTCGGCGCGCAGCGCGTCGTACCAGGTGGTGTCGGCCGGCGGCAGGGCGTTGACGTCCAGCGCCAGCTTGATCAGCAGGTCGGCCACGGCGGGGTTGCGGGCCAGCACCGGGCCGTGCAGGTAGGTGCCGAGCACGGTGTCCCGCCAGGCGCCCTCGGTGCCGTCGCCGGTGCCGTTGCCGCGGCCGACCGTGACGGTCGCGAACGGCTGGACGCCCTGGCCGAGGTGGGTGACGCCCTGGTGGTTCTCGAAGCCGGTCAGCTGCGGCAGGCCGAGCCGCGGGTCCACGTCGGCGAGCACGTCGCCGACGCAGCGGGCGCCCTCGCCGCGGGTGGTCCAGACGTCGAGCAGGCCGAGGCCCGGCTCGCGCTCTCCGAGGTCGTTGATGAACTCGTGGCCCATGATCTGGAAGCCGGCGCAGACACCGAAGATGATCGCGCCGTTCTCGGCGGCCCGCACCAGACCGCTGTCGGCGCGCAGCCGCTCGGCGGCCAGCCGCTGGGGGCGGTCCTCGCCGCCGCCGATCAGGTAGATGTCCCCGCTGGTGGGGATCGCCTGGTCGGAGCGGACGTCGATCCGGGTCACGTTGAGATGGCGCTGGCGGGCCCGGCGCTCCACGACCAGGGCGTTGCCGCGGTCGCCGTAGGTGCTGAGCAGGTCCGGGTAGACCCAGACCACGCGCAGGCTGCTCTCACTCATCCTCGAAGGCCTTCCGTCACGAAAAGACTGGTGTGCGGGCGCGGCATCAGCCGGCCACGACCTTCCGCAGCTGCTGGAAGGCGGTGTAGTTGGCGATGGCCTCGATCCGGCCGGGCGGGGCCATCCGGACGGCCTGCTCCAGGGTGTCCACGACGTGGAACTGCAGCCCGGCGACCTCCAGGCGGACGGCCAGGTCCAGCTTGCGCTGGCCCATCACGAAGATCGGGTGGCCGGCGAGGCGCTCGTAGTCGACGTCCCACAGCCAGGAGGTGTCGGTGCCGTCGGCGTCGAGGGCGTTGACCGAGAGGATCACCGGGGCCGGCGGGCCGTCGATCAGCGAGAAGGTCTCCAGCCAGCCGGCCGGGTTCTTGGCGAGCAGCAGGCGGATGTCGCGGCCCTGGTACTGCACCACGTCGTAGCGGCCGGCCACGGCGCTGACCGAGCGCATCCGCTCCAGCGCGACCTGCGGGGAGACGCCGAACACGGCGGCGACGGCGGCCGAGCTGGTGGCGTTGGCCAGGTTGGCCCGGCCGGGCAGCTGGAGCTGGATCGGCCAGGCGCCGCGCTGGGGATCGATCACGTGGGTGCCCTGGAGCGCCCAGTGCGGGTTGGGGCGCCGGAAGCCGCAGTCCTGGCAGAACCAGTCGTCGCCGGGGCGCTGCATCACGCCGCCGCAGGCGGGGCAGGACCAGGCGTCCTCCTTCCAGGCCTGTCCGGCGGCCACCCAGACCACCTTCTTGCAGGAGGAGGCGGCCCAGGTCACCAGCGGGTCGTCGGCGTTGGCGATGACCACGGCCTCGGTGTCCTGGAGGCCCTCGCGCCACTTCTCCGCCATCATGCGGGTCTCGGCGGCGCGGTCCAGCTGGTCGCGGGAGAGGTTGAGCAGGGCGATCGCCTTGGGGCGGGTGTCGCGGGCGACCGTCGCCAGGTACTTCTCGTCGACCTCGATCACGCCGAAGCGGGCGTCGCTGCCGCCGGCCAGGGCGGAGGTGATGCCGGCCGGCATGTTGGCGCCCAGGGCGTTGGAGACCACCGGGCCGGCGGCGCGCAGCGCCTCGGCGATCAGGCGGGTGGTGGTGGTCTTGCCGTTGGTGGCGCTGACCAGGACGACGTCCAGGTGGTCGGCGAGGGTGGCGAGCAGGTCGGGGTCGAGCCTGAGGGCGACCTTGCCGCCGATCACCGAGCCGCTTCCGCGTCCGGCCTTACGGGACACGGCGGCGGCGACCTTGCCGGCCGTGACCGCGATCTTGGCGCGGGCGGGCAGGGAGGCGTCGCGTGCGCCTGTGGGCTCCGATTCGGTGCCTGCCATGCTCAGTGGTTCCTCCTTGCTGCGGCACCGCCCGCTGGCCGGATAACGGGCCGTCGGGCGGCGGGGACGGGGCCAGCCTACCGACTCCGTAGCCCGGCCGGACGAACCGGACCCCATGCCGCCTGCTGTGACACCGCGCGGGCGGCGGCTGACCGTCCGTCAACCGGAGCGGGTCGGTGTCCGTTGGAGGACGCTCCGCCGCGGCCGGCGGGTTCCCGGGGGCGGCCGGTAAGGATGTCGTGAAGAAATGATCAGCGGCCCGGGCTGGGGGCGGGGGCCGGCGCGGCACCGGCGGCCAGCGTGGCGGTGATCACCAGGGTGCCGTCCTCGCAGCGGAAGTCCAGCGGCGCCGCCAGCCGGCGCATCGCGGCGATCAGCCCGGCGTTGCCGGCCTGGGTCACCGCGTACACCGTCCCGACCCCGGCCGCCCGGGCCGCCGCGGTCAGCCGGCGGAGCAGGGCCAGGCCCAGTCCGTTCCGCTGCCAGGCGTCCTCGACCAGCACGGCCAGCTCCGCCTCGTCCTCGTCCCACATCAGGTGCCCGAGGGCGACGATCCGCCCGTCGGGGGCGGTGACGGCCAGGCTGTGGCCGTGCCGGGGGTCCAGCAGGTGGTCCAGGTAGCGGTCGGCGTCGCGGACCGGCCCGTGGTAGCGCAGCCGCAGGGCGGCGGGGGAGCAGCGGCCGTGCATCGCCAGGGCCGCGGCCCGGTCGGCGGGGTCGGCGGGGCGTAGCAGCAGCTCGGTCCCGTCCGGCAGGGACAGCCGGGACACCGGCCCCGGGGCGGCCAGGTGCTGCGGGGTCGGCCGCGAGGTCGGGTGGGGGCGGGTGTGGCGGTGTGCGGCGGCGGGGTGCCCGGTCTGGGCCTCGGGCGCCGCGCACCTGCGGTCGGACCTGCGGAAGGGCCGGTGCCAGAGCCGTTCGAGGCGAGTGCGGGATGCCGTCATGGGGCCGACGCTACCGACGGCGCGCTTCCGGCCGGTTACGTGATCGTGAACGCACGAATGCCCGGGGGTGCGCGGACGGCGCGGCGGGACGGGGCCGGCACAGGTCCGGACCGGTGCCTCATGCGGTCGGGACGACGGGCGGCCGACGGTGGAGTCCGTGCCCGGCGCTCCTGGTGAGCAGGTCCGCCGGGCCCCGGTCGGCACCGCGCTCACCGGCCGGAGCTGGAGCGCTGCCTGGTCGAGTGGGTGGACGAGGCCGGTTCCGTCGCCTGCGTGCGGCGGATGCTGCCCGGTCTGGACGAGGAGGTGATCCGCCGGATCACCCGGATATCAGGGCGGTGGCGCGGCGGACCGGGTGACGTCCGGCCGCTGACGCGGACACGCTCACGGATGGCCCAGGATCCGTGATCGGGGGAGCCCCTTCGGATAGGGATGGCTCGGCTTTCCGCCGAACCCGTCTCGATCCGAAGGGGCTCCCCCGATGCTCTCGAAGAACTCCGCACTGGCCACGGCCTGTTGTGCCCTCTTGCTGGCCGTGCCGCTCGCCCTGGCCCAGTCGGCCGCCGCTGACAGCAGCGGCAACAACGGTCCCAAGACCCCGCAGGAGGCCGCCGCCTGCAAGAGCGTCACCGGCGCCCTGCTCGGCGGCTTCGGCGCCATGCTGGGCAACGCGGTGTGCGTGGTGCAGCCCGCCAACGGGAGCTGACCGGACCGGAGCCGGACCGGCGGGCGTTCGATCGGGCGCCCGCCGCCGCAGTCGCCGCAGCCGCCGCTCCGGAATCCGGGTGCCGACCGTCAGCGTGCTGACGTATCATCCGGCGGTCCGTTGAGCTGTTGTTTGCATGAATGAGGTGACATGGCGGGCATGGAAACCGAGCAGCCCTCCGAGAGACCGACCGGCCTCCAGGCGATCTGGGCCAACACCCTGGAGCCGGTGGCCCCGCTGCCCTGGTACCGCAGGGTCTCCCGCAAGGCCGTCCTGATCGGCGTGGTCGTCGTCGGCCTGCTCACCGCGCTGACGGTGGCCGCCGTGACCGGCGCCGGAGCCCCGCCCGCGCACCGGATCGCCCTGGCGGACCGGATCGGCGACCAGGAGCGGAAGCCGGACGACCAGCTGGTCACGACCGAGCGCGGCCGACTGCAGAAGAACCTGACCGCCCTGAGCCGCTTCCGGGACGTCTCGGTGGCCGGCTACGGCCCCGCCGGGTCGAGTCGCAGCACCCTGCTGGTGGACGGGATGACCGGGAGCTTCCCGGACGCCCGGACGGAGCTGGACCGGGAGTTCGGCGCGGTCTGGGGATCCGACGTGTCCAGCGACTCCGCCGGGGGCAGCGAGAGCATCCGGGACCGCCAGGACTACCCGGCCGGCCCGCTCGGCGGCGCACTGGACTGCGCGGTCCTGGGCGGCCCGACCGACTCCCGGACCCTCTGCATCTGGGCGGACGGGACGACGGTCGGCGCCGTCATCGACCGGACGGGCTCGATCCGCCCCGACGACCTGGCCAAGCAGACCCTGGAGGTCCGCGCGGCCGTGGAGGTCGAGGTCAAGGACTGACCGGTCGGTTCAGTCCAGCCGGGAGACCTGGTAGTGGGCGATCGCCCAGCCCTCGTCGGTGCGTTGCAGCAGGACGCCGAGCTTGACGCCGAGGGTCGGTCGGTCGGTGAACGCGAAGTCGACGTCCAGATAGCCGAGGAGCACGTCGTCGGCCGGCCGCCTGGTCTCCAGGATCCGGTAGTCGGCCGTCATCCCGAGCGGCTGGGAGGCGTAGTAGGCGGCGACGCCGGCGCGGCCGACGCTGTACGGGTGCAGGCCCTGGAAGACGGCGTCCTCGGTGAACCGGGCGGCCACCCGGTCGGGTTGGTGGGCGTCCACGGCGGCCTTCCAGCCGTCGAGGACCTCGCGCAGGACGGACACGTCGCGGGTGGTGGTGCGGTTCACGGTGGTGGCTCCTTCGGCAGTCGGGGCGGGGTCAGTGGCCGGCGCTCATGCCGCCGTCCACATGGAGGATCTCGCCGGTGACGAAGGGGGCGTTCTCCAGGTAGAGCACGGCGTCCACGATGTCCCCGATCTCACCCATCCGGCCGACCGGGTGCAGTCCGGCCAGGTACTCGTGGGTCTCCGGGGCGTGCATCGGGGTCCGGATGGTGCCGGGCGAGACGGCGTTGACCCGGATGCCCCGGGTCGCGTACTCGACGGCCAGCGACTTGGTCGCGGACTGCAGGCCGCCCTTGGTCAGCGAGGCGAGCACGGAGGGGACCCGGGCGTCGGCGTTGTCCACCAGGCTGGTGGTGATGTTGACGACGTGTCCGCCGCCCTGGCCGAGCATCTGGCCGACGGCGAGCTGGGTGAGGTGGAAGAAGCCGGTCAGGTTGACGCCGGTCACGGCCGCGTAGTCGGCCGGGGTGTAGTCGGTGAAGGGCTTGGCGACGAACAGCCCGGCGTTGTTGACCAGGGTGTCGACCCGGCCGAAGCGTTCGACGGCGGCGGAGACCACCCGTTCGGCGGTGGCCGGGTCGGCGATGTCGCCGGGGACGGCCAGCACGCCCGCGTCGTCGGAGGGGGTGATGCCGCGGGAGGTGGCGACCACGGCGTGGCCGAGCTTGCGGTAGGCGGCGACCAGGGCGGCGCCGATGCCCTGGGAGGCTCCGGTGATGACGGCGACGGGCTGGGCGTTCGTGGACCGGGTGTTCGTGGACATGACAGGTCTCCGGGTGTGGCGTGAGCGCGGGCTCGGTGGGGATGAAGGATCGCGTGGGCGGGCTCGCCCCTGAGGGACGGTGGCTTCCGCCGGTCGACGCCTCGACGGTAGGCGGGCGCCGCGTGCCGGGCAACGCCGAACCACCCCCGCGCCGGGACCGGCTCCCTCCCTGCTGGTAGGCCCGGCCTTCCAGCCCTGGTCGGCGGCGTCGGGCCCTACCGGTCCCGGTCGGTGGCGGGCAGCCAGGCCCGCGGGTCGGGGCCGTGGACGCCCTCGGCCAGGGCGTCCAGCACCGCCAGCACCGCCGGGCGCCGCTCGTCCGTCCGCCGGACCAGGAACCACGGCCAGTGCACCTCGGGGTCGACCAGTGGGCGGCGCACCAGGTCCGGGGGCAGCGCCGTGGTCTGGCCCTTGGGGCAGTTGAGCACCGGTCGGCCGAGCCGGCGGACGTGGTCGAAGAAGCCCGGGCCGGTCACCCCGCCGTCGGAGATCCGCTCCGGGCGGGCGCCCGTGTCGCGGATCAGCTCCTCCGCGTAGACGTTCCAGGACGCCCAGGAGGTCACGTCCTCGTCCAGCAGCACCACCGTGTCCCGGGTGCGCACCGGGTCGGTGGCCGGTCCGGGGGAGACGGCGTAGAGGCGGTCCGCGCCGATCGGCCGGGCCGTCAGGCCGAGCCGCTCCAACTCCTCGTCCCGCACCCAGCAGACCGCGAGGTCCAGGCTCCCGTCGGCCACCCGGGCGGCCTGGGTGTGCGAGGGGGCCACCCAGGCGTCCACGTGCACGGTGGCCGCCCGCGCGGTGCGCGCCGCGAAGTCCGGCGGCAGCCAGTTGACGTACCCCAGCCGGACCGGCTGCGAGCCCGACAGCTTCCCGGCCCGTCGCCGCAGGTCCTCGGCCCGGTCCAGCAGCGCCCGCGCGTGCGGCAGCAGCGAGGCGCCGGCCGGGGTCAGCGCCACCGAACGGCGGTCCCGGTCGAACAGCACCACCCCGAGGTCCCGCTCCAGCGCCTTGATCTGCTGGGAGAGGGAGGGGCCCGCGATCAGCAGGCGGGCGGCGGCCCGGCCGAAGTTCAGCTCCTCCGCGACCGCGACGAAGTAGCGCAGTTGACGCAGTTCCACGGTGCACATGCTACGGCCGGTAGGAGGCTGGGCCTCTCAGCAGGGAGAGCGCCGGTCGTGGCGCCGGGCGGGCCGGCGCCGGACGATGAAGGCAGCGGCGGAGCCCCCGTCCGTGAGCCAGTGCTGCGGGAGTCCGTGCTGCGGGAGTCCGTGATTGGGGGGCCGATGAGCCGCGGATCCCTGCCGTGCGGAGAAGAGGAGTTCGGTCATGCGGGAGTTGCAGGAGTTCCTGGTCGAGATCACCACCCGGGTGCCCGAGGGCACCCCCGCCGAGGAGGTGGACCGCCGCCGCGCGGCCGAGGCGGTCCGCGCGCGGGAACTGGCGGCCGCCGGCCGGCTGGCCCGGCTGTGGCGGCCGGTGGGCGAGCCGCGCAGCATCGGCGTCTGGCGGGCGGCCGACGAGCCGGAGCTGCGCGCCGAGGTGCTGGGCAGCCTGCCGATGTGGCCCTGGATGACGGCCGTGGTCACCGCGCTGGAGCCGCACCCCAACGACCCGGGGGCGGGGGCGCGTTCGTGACGGTCGATCGAATAGCGGTTGCCGGAGGCCGGTCGGGCGTCGCCGCTGTCGTCGGGTCGCCGTGGCCGCAGGTCGCCCGGGCGGGTGCGGCGCTGGCCGCCGGGATGGGGGTCGGCCGGTTCGTCTACACCCCGGTCCTGCCGTTGATGCACAGTCAGGCGGGGCTGTCGGCGGCCGGCGGCGCTGACCTCGCCACCGCCAACTACGCCGGCTACTTCGCCGGGGCGCTCGCGGGCATCCTCGCCCCCGCGCTGGTCCGCTCCCGGGCGGTGCTGCGCGGCTCGCTGGCCGTCCTGGTGGCGAGCCTGGCCGCGATGCCGGCGGTCCACGGGGTGGCGGCCTGGAGCGGGCTGCGGCTGGCGGCGGGAGCGGCCAGCGCGCTGGTGTTCGTGATCGCGGCCAGTTCGCTGCTCGGCGCGGCCGACGGGCGGTCGGCCCGGCTGTCCGGCTGGGCCTTCGGCGGCGTGGGGGCCGGGATCGCGGCGTCCGGGCTGCTGGTGCTCGCCGTGCGGCCGATCGGCGACTGGCGCCTGGCCTGGTGGGCGTCGGCCGTCCTGGCGGCGCTGCCGGCCGTGGCCGCGTGGAACCTCCGGACGGCCGCCGCCGCGCCGCCCGGAGCGGAGGCCGTCCGACGCGGTGGCGGGTTCGCGGCGCTGTTCGCCGCGTACACCCTGGAGGGCCTCGGCTACATCGTGGCGGGCACCTTCCTGGTCGCTGCGATCGACCAGGGCTCGCCCGGCCCGGCGGGCGGCGGCGCCTGGGTCCTGGTCGGCCTGGCGGCCGCGCCCTCCGCCGCACTCTGGGCCCGCCTGGCCGGACACCGGCCCCGTGCGGTTCTGCTGCGGACGGCCTACGCCGTCCAGGCGGTGGGCATCGCCCTGCCGGCCCTGGTCGGCGGCGTCCCGGCCGCCCTGGTGTCCGCGCTGCTCTTCGGCGCCACCTTCATGGGCATCAGCACCCTGGCCCTCGCCGCCGGCACCCGCCTCGGTGCCCCGCGCGCCGTCCCGCTGCTCACCGCCGGTCACTCGGCCGGGCAGGTCCTCGGCCCGCTGGTGGTCGCCCCGCTGCTCCACCACGGCTACCAGCAGGCGTTGTTGCTGGCGGCCGGCGTGGTCGCGGCCGGTGCGGTGGCGGTGACGGCGGTGCCCGCGGAGGGCTGACGGGGGCACCGGCAGGCCAGGTGCTGGCGACAGGTGCGGTCGTCGCCGGGCCTCGGCTCCCTGCTTTGCTCCGCTGCTCCGGCGCGGGCAACGGTGGGCGTGCGCCGGTCGGGCGGAGCTCGTCGAGGCGTGCCGGGCCGTTCGGCGGGGGTGGGCCCGGGTCGGCTACTCCAACATCCTTGCCGACGTTCGCTGTTGGGCGTCGCCTCCCTGCTCGCTCCGCTGACCGGCGACGGGGGTCAGGCGATCCGGGTCGGGACGTCCTCGACGGTGTGGCCGGTGGTGGTGAGGAGGGAGGTGAGGGCGGTGGGATCGAGCGAGCGGGGGGTGCGGAGGAAGAGTTCGTCGGTGGTCGGGTGGGGGTGGAGGGAGAGGAGGGTGATCCGGTGATCGGCGAGGGTGGTGTGGGTGTGGGCTAGGGCCGTGGTGCGGACCCGCCAGAGGGTGGTCGGGGGAGGGGCGTGCGGGGACCACCAGGCGTGCAGCAGGGCGGTGGCGAGCAGGGCGGCGGCGGAGCCGGCCAGCACGACCGGGCCGTCCGGGCCGTCGACGACGAGTTTGGCGACGAGGTCGGCCGCGGTGACGGAGAGGAAGACGGCGGCGAGTTCGACCGTGTCCCGGCGCCACCGGTGGGCCCGGGGGAGGGAGGGCTTCGAGTGCTCCATGCCTCCCACCGTGCCCGACCGGTGTTTCCTGGCCGCGAAGCGGCCGTGACCTGGTGGTTAAGGTCCGTCCGGGCGTGTTACGGCAGCAGCGTGCGGGCCGCCGCCCGGACCTCGGCGAGCAGCAGCCGCAGGTCCTCCTCGGTGGTGGCGGGGTTGAGCAGGCAGGCGCGGAGCACCTCCCGCCCGCCGAGCCGGGCGCCGGTGACGAAGACCCGTCCGCGCTGCTGGACGGCGAGGGGCAGGTCGCGGTTGACGGCGTCGCGGGCCTCCTCGTCCGCTCCGGCGGCCCGGTGGCGGAACGCGACGATGGAGGTCTGCACCTCCGCCATCAGCTCCAACTCCTCGTCGGCCTCGACGAGTTCGCCGAGCCGACGGGCGAGCGCGGTGCACCGGGCGATGTCCTGGACCAGGCCGGTGCGGCCGCGGTGGGCGATGGTGGCCCAGACCTTCAGGGCGCGGAACGGGCGGGTCTGCTCGGTGCCGTACTCGGAGAACCAGCCGAGCGCCCCGGCCGCCTCGTCGCGCAGGTAGGAGGGCACCAGGCTGAAGGTGCCGCGCAGTTCGTCGGTGTCGCGGACCAGGGCGCAGCCGCAGTCCACCGGGACGCCGAGCCACTTGTGCGGGTCGAGGGCGAGCGAGTCGGCGCGCTCCAGACCGGCGTAGCGGTGGGCGATGGCCGGGTCGAGGCGGCCGAAGGCGCCGTACGCGCCGTCGACGTGCAGCCACAGGCCCTGTTCCCCGCACAGGTCGGCGAGCGGGTCGAAGGCGTCGACCGCGCCGGTGCCGACGGTGCCGGCCGAGGCGACCACCAGGAAGGGCAGCAGCCCGTCGGCGCGGTCCCGTTCGACGGCCGCTCGCAGCGCGGCCGGGTCGAGGCGTCCGTCCGGGCCGGCCGGGACGGTGCGCAGGTGCCGGCTGCCCAGGCCGAGGAGCTCGGCGGCCTTGCGGACGCAGGAGTGGGTCTCCCCGGTGACGTAGCCGACCAGCGGCGGCAGGCCGGCGAGGCCGTCCTCGCGGACGTCCCACCCGGCCCGGCGGGCGGCCCGGTTGCGGGCGGCGGCGACGCAGACGATGGTCGCCATCGAGGTGCCGGAGGTGAGCAGTCCGCCGCCGGCCGGGTGCGGGAAGCCGACCAGTTCGGCGATCCAGCGGACCACGGCGCGCTCCAGGTGGACGTCGGCGTGGTCGCCGCCGGCCGAGCTGGGGTTCATCGCGGCGGCGGCGAGGGTGGCGAGCACCCCGGCGGGGGCGGGGGCGGAGTTGACCCAGCCGAAGAAGCGCGGGTTGCCGTTGCCCATGGGGTACGGGAGGACGTCCCGGGCGATGGCGGCCGGCAGTTCGGTGAGCGGGCGGCCCTCGGCGGGCAGCGGGGCGTCGAGCAGGGCCTGCCGGGCGGCCTCGTCCATCGGCTGCCAGACCGGGCGGGCGGGCAGGGCGGCGAGGTAGTCGGCGACCAGGTCGGCGGTGGCGTGGGCGGCGTCGCGGAAGTCCGCGTCGCGGGGGTCCTCGGTGGTCATGACGTGCTCCAGGAGGCCGGGGGCGGGCAGGCGCGGCGTCCTCGGCGCACCCTGATCAGGCGGAGTGATCGGGCGATCCTATGCAGTCGGGGGCGCCCCCGGGGGGGCGGGGCCCCCCGGGGGGGCGAGGGGGGGGGCGGGCCGGGCCCCCACGCGGGCCGCCCCCCCCCCCCGCGGCCGGCGCCCAGCAACTCCCAGGGGGTGGTG